>JANNQX010000117.1:0-6153 GCA_031400975.1 Gemmatimonadota bacterium | reverse complement strand
ACGCCAAACGAGGAACGACCTCAACCAATGGTATGGACCCCTTACGGCACCCGTGACAACGTCAGGGATCCTCCCGGCGTGATGACCGTCATGGCCTCGGCCTTCGGGCCGCCACCCGGGAACCGCACCTTGAAATCCGGGCTCGACTCGAGCCGGAACTCACCGCCGCCCTGAAACAGCACCCGCGTCGGCTTTCCCAACCCGTAGGCCATCAGACGCCCACCTTCCGCCCGAATTTCGAGCTTCGTTTCCCCCTGGGCATAGTGGCCGACAACCCGCGCGAGTTCGGCCTCCGGTACCGACAGATCCTTGACGACCTCCTCCGGAATCCCCAACGCCCACTGACTCACCTTCCGGCCGATCCGGTCGGCTTCCCCCGATTCGACGTTGACCACGACCGCGACGATCAGCGAGTCGTCCGGGTAACTGGCCAGGTAGGAGTTGAATCCGTTGATGCCGCCGTTGTGGGAGACCGACCGGTGGCCATTCCAGTTCCCGATTCCGAGCCCGAACCCATAGGTCTGGTCCTTTCCGCCCGGCAGCGCCAGCGGGGTCGTCATCATCCGGTATGACTCCGGCTTGATCACCCGGCCGCCTTCCAAGGCCCGGGTCCAGGCGAGCAGATCGCTTGGTGTCGAACAGAGCGCGCCGGCCGCGTACGCCTGGTCCACGTTGATCGGGGCGGCATTCGTAAAGCCGTCGGGTCCGGCGCTGTAGCCCGGCGTCCGGCCGGGCACCACCGACCGGCTGGTGCAGTAGCGGGTGGCCTTGAGGCCCGCGGGCTCGAGCAATCGGCGGGCAACGTACTCGGCGTACGTCCGGCCGCTCGCTTTTTCGATGATGACGCCGAGGAGGTAGTACCCGGAGTTGTCGTACCGCCATTCGGTGCCGGGGGGGAAGTCCATCGGCTCGTCGCGAAAGAGCGCCAGCATCGAGTCGTGCGGGAGCGGCAGCGCCATCACCCGAAGCCACCGGGGCACGGCGGTGTAGTCTTTGATGCCGGAGGTGTGGTTGAGCAGTTGCCGGACCGTCACACCCCGGCCAGCGGCCGGCCAATCAGGGAAGAACGTGCCCATCTGGTCGTCGAGGCTGAGTTTACCGTCCTCCACCAGGGCCAACACGGCGGCCGCGGTGAACTGCTTGGTAACGGAGCCGATCAGATACACCGTGTTGGGTGTGGCCAAGACCCGTTGCTCGAGGTCGGCGGTGCCGAACGCCTTCGAATAGATGGTGCGTCCCTTCCGGGAGATCGCAATCGAGACACTCGGCGTGGCCTTGGACGAAAGAGCGGCTTTGGCGGCGGAGTCAATCCGGGCGGTGAGCCGGTCGGAGCGCGACGACTGAGAGGCCAGCGGTGGGACGAGCGCCGCCGCGGTGAACAGGACGGCGAACAGGTATTGATTGGTCGGGTGCATCGCGACTCGGTTCGGTGAGAGCAGCGTCGCAATTTACCCGGCGGAACGCCGTTTCGCGACTTCGCCCCTCCAGCCCAAGCCCTAAGACCGGCGGTCTTGCCGAAGTCGAGATCCGGCCGCAACTTGGCCCAACCCCAACGAGGCGTTCCCATGGGATTTCGGGTCGAAGTGATACTGGCGCCCACGACGTTCGCGCTGGCCGGCTGCGCCACCTCCACCACCCTGGCCCCGGCCGATCGGGCGGCGCTGGCCGATTCGGTCCGGGCCTTCGGCGCGGCCATGGTCGCGACGATTGACCGCCACGACGTCGACGGTTTCATCGCCTTTCACCATGACGGCCCCGACTTCGCGTGGGCCACGTTCGGCGGCATGACACCGCTCGATTCCCACTTCGTCTCGATGAAGAAGTACTTCCCGAGCGACCAGGGTAAGAACGTGCATTTCAAGCTCGGCGAGTCCCGGGTCCATGTGATCGACCGGAACGCCGCCGTGCTGACCGGGATCATCCACTCCACCAACGTCGATGCGGCCGGCCGCCCCACCACCGGCCATGAGGCCTGGAGCATCGTCGTTCAACGCATCGCCGGCGAATGGAAGGTGGTCCAGGCGCACGAATCGTATCCCCGGGCGCTAGCGGCTCCATCCGCGGACTCAACGAAGCAGCCGGACTAGACCCGCTACAATGCACCCTTTCCCCAGCCGGTGACCTCCTGATGCATCCAGTTCTTGCGGAAGCAGTGGGCACGATGATCCTCGTGCTCCTTGGCAACGGCGTCGTGGCCAACGTGGTACTCCAGAAGACCAAGGGCCAGAACAGCGGCTGGATCGTGATCACGGCCGGCTGGGCGGCCGCGGTGACCGTCGCCGTCTATCTCGTGGGTTCGATCAGCGGCGCCCACCTCAATCCGGCCGTGACTGTCGCCCTCGCCACGATCGGCCGGTTTCCGTGGGATCAGGTCCCCCCCTACGTCGGCGCCCAGATCGTCGGGGCGTTCGTCGGCGCGGTGCTGATGTGGCTTGCCTACCTGCCCCATTGGGCCGCCACCGACAGTGCCGCCGACAAGCTGGCGGTGTTCAGCACCGGACCCGCCATTCGGCACCCCGGCGCCAACTTCACGGCGGAGGTGATCGCCACCTTCGTGCTGATGCTCGGACTCCTCGCCATCATGCGACCCGAGAACCTGGTGCCGAACACCGGGTTCGACAAAGGCTTCTCGCCGTTCTTGGTGGGGCTCCTGGTGGCGTCCGTCGGGATGTCGCTGGGCGGCGCCACCGGGTATGCCATCAACCCGGCCCGCGACCTCGGGCCCCGGATCGCCCACGCCCTGCTCCCGATTCCCGGCAAGGGCTCGAGCGACTGGGGCTACGCCTGGATCCCGATCGCAGGCCCGATCGTCGGCGCGGTGCTCGGTGCCGTGTTCTTCAACCTCCACTGGTGAACGGGACCATCCTCGATGAAATACGTGCTCGCCCTCGACCAGGGCACCACCAGCTCGCGGGCCATCATCTTCGACCACCACGGCGCCATCGTGGCCGATGCCCAGCGGGAGTTCCGGCAGATTTTCCCGACGCCAGGCTGGGTCGAACACGATGCCACCGAGATCTGGGCCACCCAGTCCGCGGTGGCCGGGGACGCCCTCGCGAAAGCGGGACTCTCGGGCGCCGACATCGCAGCGGTGGGCATCACCAACCAGCGCGAAACGACGGTGGTGTGGGATCGGGCCACCGGCCGGCCGATCTCCAACGCCATCGTCTGGCAGGACCGCCGGACCGCCGGAGCGTGTGACCGGCTCCGCAAGGCCGGCAAGGAGGCGATGATCCGCCGGAAGACCGGGCTGGTGGTGGACGCCTACTTCTCCGCCACCAAACTCCAGTGGATTCTCGCCAACGTGCCGGGAGCTAAGGCCCGGGCCCGCGCCGGCGAGCTGGCGTTCGGCACCATCGACTCGTGGCTGGTCTGGAACCTGACGAGCGGCCGGGCCCATGTCACCGACGTGAGCAATGCCTCGCGCACCATGCTCTGCAATCTCAAGACCTGCGACTGGGACGACGAATTGCTCAAGTTGTTCGGGATTCCGCGGGCCATTCTACCCGAGATCCGCGCCTCGAGCGAGGTCTACGGGGAAACCACCCTGTGGGGTGGCGCGATGCCGATCGCCGGCATCGCGGGCGACCAGCAGGCGGCGCTCTTCGGCCAGGTGTGCCGGGAACCGGGCATGGTGAAGAACACCTACGGCACCGGCTGCTTCATGCTGATGAACACCGGGACCAAGCCGATCGTCTCCCGGAACAATCTCCTCACCACCGTGGCGTGGCGGGTGGGCGGCCGGACCGAATACGCCCTCGAGGGCAGCATCTTCATCGCCGGCGCCGTGGTCCAGTGGCTCCGCGACGGACTCGGCCTGATCAAGACCGCCTCTGAAGTCGAGACGCTCGCGGCGCAGGTCGAGGACAACGGCGGGGTCTACTTCGTGCCGGCGTTCGCGGGACTCGGCGCGCCCCACTGGGACCAATATGCCCGCGGCTTGGTGGCGGGGCTCACTCGGGGGACCACTGCGGCGCATCTCGCCCGGGCCGCGCTCGAGGGGATTGCCTACCAAGTGCATGACGTGCTCCACGCCATGCAATCCGACTCGGGCATCAAGCTCCGGGAACTCCGGGTCGACGGCGGCGCCTCCGCCGACAATCTCCTGATGCAGTTCCAGGCGGATCTGCTGGGTGTGCCAGTGGTCCGGCCGCGGGTGTCGGAAACCACCGCGCTCGGCGCCGCCTACCTCGCCGGGTTGGCGGTGGGCTACTGGAAGGACACCACCGAGATCGCCACGCAATGGCAGGCGGACCGGCGGTTCACGCCGGCGATGAAGCCGGCCAAGCGAAAGGCACTGCTCAACGGATGGCAGAAGGCACTCGCCCGGGCTTGCCGGTGGGAAGATCCGGCGTGAGGAGCCGCAGTTATTCATGATCCGGATGGAGGAGGGTCAGGAGCAGAGCTTCCAGATCGGGCTCGAACGGGCGCCCCAGTTTCTGCCCGACCTCATTGCCAAGGGATCTGTGATCGAGAAGCCGCCGGAGTATGCCTTTAACTCACGCTACGACGGCTTTTTCCACCGGCAGCGGATCCGGGCCGGCACCTTCCGGGCCCGCCACCAGAGCCCCTGGTTCCAGTCGGCCTCGCGCGCCGCCGATCTGCTCCAAGGCATCCCGAGTGTCTGGGTTTCGAGCTCCGGAGGGACCTCGACAGTGAGCTTTCAGGGCTGCAAGGGTGGCGCGTCCAACAAAGTCGCGGTCTGGATTGACGGAAGCCGGGTCATGACCGATAACCACAACTACGCGCTGGATTACGTCTCACCCGCTGAGATCGAGTTGATCGAGGTCTACCGCCGTGCCGGCCAGATCCCGGCGGAGTTTCTCGCGGACGCCTGCGCGTCCATCGTCATCTGGACCCGGTAGGACCCGGTTCAGCCGCGGCGCTTGCTCCAATTCTCGACCTCAACTCCTTTGAACCGCGCAAAGTCCCTGACATTCACGGTGACGAGGACCAAGTGATTGGCAAACGCGATCGCGGCAATCTGACCGTCCACGTACGGAGCCGGACGCCCCAGGCCCTCGAGGCGCGCCCGCTCGTGACCGTGCCAGTGCGCCGCCGCTTCGTCATACCCAAGGATCGGGAACGATGCCTGTACCACGTCTTGGAGATAGGCCTCCAGCCCCTCACGTCGTTGCCCACGCGGGAGCCGGCGACATCCATACGTCAGCTCGTGCCACACCGGGGCCGCGATCGCGCATTCATGTCCGTTGGCCTCCAGTTGGCTGACGATTTCGGGATGAGGCGCTTTGGAGATTGGTGACGACACGATGTTCGTGTCGAGAAGATAGCGAAGCGTCACAGCGCAACCTTGCGACCAGCAGCCTTGGTTCGCGTGGAAGCGAAGAAGCCCTCGTCAAGTCCAATGGCTTGGAGCGGGTGGGCCTTCAGAAAACGCTGGTACGCGGCACCGAAAGAACCGCGCTCACCGCGGAGCCTGGCGAGCTCTCGGAGGGAGATCACCACGGCGACCGGTTTGCCGCGCCTGGTCAGCTCAACCTCCTGACCGGCTTCCGCTTGGTCGACAATGGTTGGCAGATTCGAGCGGGCCTCGGCGATGGAGTATTGTTTTGGCATATTCCGCAATGTACATCCATATGTACATCTTAGCAAGAACCGCTGCCCGATACACCTCGCTCCCGACGGGTACCCCGTAGCCGCCCATCTCGCCCAGGGTCGAGGCCGCCGCTCGCCGAGCGGCAGACCACGCCGGCGACATTCATGCCCCCACTCTATGCCCCCCGACCTGTCGCTGTAGGAGCCAGCGCCGGTATCTGATGCGCAACCAACTCGACATGGCGCAACAATGATGCAACCCGCCAGGTTGTCGCATTGCCGGTTCCCTGGGTCCCGGTGGCGATCCTTGTTACGTATGCGTCGCCATCCGTAGAACCCGAGTCCTGAAAGTATGTCTGCGACAAGAGAAAACGAGCGTGGCAATCGGACTTAGAGGCGCCTTATTCCGCTGGGCAAGGAACGGCTCCCCTACCGCCTCGATCAGCGGGATGACTGGCAGCTTGCCCCTGCCCTGGAGTGCGGTCAGGGCCTTCCATTCCGAGCCTTTGTCTCTTGCTACCCAGATGAACATCTTGACTTCTCCTCAAGAACCCTCTTGCCAGTGTGCCTCTGGAAAGAGGCGCCGTACCTCTCCCG
>JANNQX010000116.1:0-15994 GCA_031400975.1 Gemmatimonadota bacterium | reverse complement strand
GCTCGGCGCCGCTGCAGGCCCCATCCATGCCCAGCAAGCCGGGTCGCTGCCGGACCCCGCTCGCGACCAGTCGCTCCATCATCCCAAGGCTCAGATCACCCTGCTCAACCGGAAGGCCGACGGCGCGGCGACGGTCCACGTCACCGATCTGGCTGGGTACTATCGGCAATCCGGCACCGGGCCGCGGAAGAAGGGATTCTTTGAGTACGAGATCAGCCGGGTTGCTCAACGCATCGGGGCTCTCGCGCACGTTTGGAGCACCTACGAGGCGACGGACACCCCTGGTGGCAAGGCGCAGAGCCGCGGAATCAACAGCATTCAACTCTATTGGGATGGGAGCCGGTGGTGGATCCTCGGCTGGGTCTTCGACGATGAGCGCAATGGCGGAAAGGTCCCCGCCGAGTATTTGCCCCACCGCTGAGCGGGATGAACGAACTTGATGGGAAGGCCCTTCTGTCGTGACCGACCGCCCGCAGTCACTCGGCGAAGAGATTGCCAACAGCGTCAGCCACGGGGTTGGGTTCCTGGCGGCTCTCGTCGCCCTGCCGGTCCTGGTCCTCGGCGCGCTGCCCCACGGCACGGCCGCCGTCGTCGGCGCGGTGATCTTCGCCGCGACTGCGGCGCTCCTCTACCTCACGTCGACGCTCTACCATGCCCTGGCGCCCAACCGGGCCAAGCGGCTGTTCCAGATCCTCGATCACGGCGCGATCTATCTGCTGATTGCCGGAACCTACACCCCGTTCACACTGGGGGCGCTCCGGGGCCCGTGGGGCTGGACCCTGTTCGGACTGATTTGGACCATCGCGATCGCCGGGGTGGCCCTGAAGTCGATTGCCGGAATCAAGTACCCCAGGCTCTCGACCGCGCTGTACGTCGGGATGGGGTGGTTAATCTTGGTGGCCGCGAAGCCGCTCTGGCAGAGTGTGCCGGGTTGGGGCATCTTCTGGCTGGTGGCCGGCGGAGTGGCCTACACGGCGGGCGTGGGCTTTTACGCCGCCGACCGACTCCGCTACGGCCATTTCGTGTGGCACTTGTTCGTCTTGGCCGGCACCGCCTGCCATTTCGTGGCAGTGCTGTACTACGCCGCCTAACGCTGGAGCCCCCCATTTTTCGGCCGCCGGACCGGATCACCACGAACCGCCTGATCCTCCATCGTTGGAGCCCCGACCACGCCCCGTTGCTCAAGGCCGCGATCGACGGCAGTCTCGGCCACCTTCAGGCTTGGATGCCGTGGGCGATGGCGGAGCCGACCCCGATGCCCGACCTAGTGCGGCGCCTGGCCCGGTTCAGCGCCGAGTTCGATGCCGGTCAACGGTGGCTCTACGGGATCTTTCTCCCTGACGAATCCGCCATCCTCGGTGGGCTTGGCCTCCATCCGACCACGGACGAACCCCACGTGGTCGAGATCGGCTACTGGCTCCGCGCTGATGTCAGCGGGCAGGGATATGCCACCGAGGCGGTCCGCGCGGCAACCCACCTCCCAGGTGTTGCCGAGGCCCTGATCCATTGCGACCCCCGGAACCTTCGGAGCGCCGCCGTGGCTCGTCGACTCGGCTTCCGCCATATCACCACCCTGCCCTCCGCGGCCGTGACACCCTCCGGCGAACCGCGCGACACCATGGTCTGGCGCCGAGGGTCGTCGGCGCGATTTGCCCCGCCAACGGTGACGATCGAACGCCGGCCTGATGGGACGATCCGGCTCCGGAACCCCACCCCTCTCGGCACCCCGGCTCGGGCCGTCGGCGACTGGCTCGAACACTGGGCGGTGGTTGCTCCCGATCGGCCCTTCCTCCGAGAGCGAGCGCCTAACGGCGAGTGGGCTGGGCCGACCTACTCGGAAGCGCTCGACCAGGTCAAGCGGATCGCGACTTGGCTTCTCCGTCAGGGACTCTCCGCCGACCGGCCGGTCGCGGTCTTGTCCGACAACAGCCCCGAGCATGCCCTGCTCTCCCTCGCCGCCATGCATGTGGGCATTCCGGTGGCGCCGATTTCGCCGGCGTATTCAACCCAGTCCCGAGATTTCGGCAAGCTCAAGAGTGTGCTCGATCAGGCGACACCTGGTGTGATCTACGCCGCCGACGCCATCCGGTTCGGCCCGGCATTGGCGGCGGTCGGCGCCGGCCGAAACGCCGTCGTGGTGGCCGGTGGGGCGCAATGGGGGGAACTGACCCGCGATCTCGACCGAGGCCGGGTGAGGGACCACTTTCGGAGCATCGGACCCGAGACGATCGCGAAGTTCCTGTTCACCTCGGGTTCGACCGGGAGCCCGAAGGCGGTGATCAATACCCAGGCCATGCTGACGGCCGGTCAACAAGCCCGGGTCCAGGTGTGGCCCTTTCTGGCCGCCGAGCCACCGGTCATCGTGGACTGGTTACCCTGGTCGCATACCTTTGGAGGCAACCACAACTTCAACCTGGTCCTTCGCAATGGTGGAACGCTTTACATCGACGGCGGGCGGCCGGTGCCGGGGCTCTTTGGAACCACGGTCGCCAACCTGATGAGCGTAGCACCGACGGTCTATTTCAACGTGCCACGCGGCTACGACATGCTGGTGACGGCACTCCGGGCCGACCCCGAGCTCCGACGCCGTTTCTTGAGCCGGCTCCAGGTCATCTTCTACGCGGCGGCGGCGTTGCCGCCCCATCTCTGGGATGCCCTGACCGCCCTGACCATGGAAACCAGTGGGCCCCCGGTGCTGCTGGCCTCAGGGTGGGGCTCCACCGAAACCGCACCCCTGGCCACCGATTGCCATTTCCAGGCCGCCCAGTCCGGCGTGATCGGCCTCCCGGTGCCGGGGACAGAACTCAAACTGGTGCCTAACGGCGAGAAACTCGAAGCTCGGGTCCGCGGCCCGAACGTGACCCCGGGCTACTGGCGGAGGCCGGACCTGACCACGTCTCAGTTCGACGAAGACGGGTTCTACCGGATCGGCGATGCGGTACGATTGGTCGACCCAAGCCACCCGGAACTCGGGATCCTGTTCGATGGCCGGGTGGCCGAAGACTTCAAACTGGACACCGGTACCTGGGTGAACGTCGGCATCCTTCGGGTCCGGGCCATCGCGGCCCTCGCCCCGGTTGCGCAGGACATAGTCGTGACCGGTCATGACCGGCCCTCCATCGGATTCCTCGTGTTCCCCAACCTCGCCGCTTGCCGCCAACTCGCGGCTGGACTCGGGGCCGAGGCGCCGGTCGAAATCGTCCTTGCCCACCCGTCGGTCCGGTGCGAAGTCCAGCTCGGGTTGCAGCGTCTCCGGAGCGAGGCCCTGGGGAGTTCGGGGTACGCGGCTCAGGCCGTCCTGCTTCCGGATCCACCGTCGATCGACCGGGGCGAGATTACCGACAAAGGCTATCTGAATCAACGGGCGGTGTTGGACAACCGTGCGGCAATGGTGACTGCCTTGTACCGCGACGACGAACCCGCCGTGATCACGCCGCACCCCGGTCCTAACGATGAAACCGCGCCCTAACCGCGGTCGTATGGCCCGCCTACCCAACCCCTGGTGCTCCTGATGGAAACAACACTGGATCGGCTCCACGCCCGGGCCCGGGCCAACCCAGCGTTGGCTCGTTTGGCACTGATCACCCGAATCGTTCTTGCCGTCGGCTTCATCCCCCCCTCCCTGGTCAAAATCCAGGGGCTCCCGTTCACCGTCATGGGGACCGACAACCCGATCGGGTACTTTTTCGACGCCCTGCACCGAACTGGCGGATACTGGCGTTTTATCGGGTGGGCTCAATGCGTGGCAGGCGTGATGCTGCTGATCCCGCGCACCGCCACACTCGGAGCCATCTGTTTCCTTCCGATCATCCTCAACATTTTCGTGATCACAGTCGCCCTGGAATTCACCGGAACGCCATTTATCACCGGGCCGATGCTCCTGGCTGTCATCTTCTTGCTTTGCTGGGATTACGACCGGCTCAAGTCAATGATCTGGCCGAGCCAGACCCCGGCGCCAACTCTCGGGCTGACCCGATTGGAAATGACCGGCTACGGCATCGTGACCGCCTCGGCGCTGGGCCTCCTCGGCACGACTCGATCACTCGTGCCCCACGCCCTGGTCGTGCCATGCCTCACCCTCGGCGCTGTTGGCGGACTGGTGGTTCTGGCGAGTTGGTGGCGGATGATCCGCAATCCGCCCGTCGCGAGCCGGAGCTAGCGGTTCGGATGCGAACCCGTCTCACGGAGCACTTCGGGATTCGATACCCGATCGTCTGCGCTCCGATGGCTCTCGTCACCGGCGGGCGGCTCGCCGCGGCCGTCACGGACGCCGGGGGACTCGGCATCGTTGGGGGCGGCTACGCCGGACTCCTCGGCGGCGAACCGGACCTCACCCAAGAGCTGGAACGGGTGCGAGGGCGCCAGTTCGGCGTCGGGTTCATTACCTGGGCCCTCGCGAAGGCCCCGGGCGCGCTGGAGCGGGCCCTCGAGTTCGGCCCCGGGTGCGTCTTCCTGTCCTTCGGCGACCCCCGCCCCCATGCTGCGGTGATCCGGGATCATGGAGCGGTGTTGATTTGCCAGGTCCAATGTCTCCGGCATGTCGATGAAGCACTGGAAGCCGGAGCCGCCGTTATCGTGGCTCAGGGAACCGAGGCCGGCGGCCACGGAGCCGAGCGATCCACGTTTCCGTTGGTGCCCGAAGTCGCTGACTACCTTGCCAAGCATTCGCCCACGACGCTGGTACTCGCGGCGGGCGGAATTGCCGACGGCCGGGGTCTGGCGGCGGCGCTGATGCTCGGAGCCGACGGGGTCGTAGTGGGAACCCGTTTCTGGGCCTCGGCGGAAGCACTTACACCGGCCGTATTCACCGATCGCGCCGAGCGAGCCACCGGCGACGAGACCGTCCGCACCAAGGCCATCGACCTGATTCGCGGCACGCCGTGGCCGGCGGAGTTTTCATTTCGAGTGTTGTCCAATCGGCTGACGGATGAGTGGGCGCACCGAGAAGCGGACGCCGCGCTCGGGTTCGGCAGTTTTGCGGCCGGCTACGCCGAGGCAAGGAGCCGAGGTGATGCCGACATCGTGGTGACGGTCGCGGGCGAATGCGTCGGGCTGATCCATGATCGCCCGCCGGCCGGGACGATCGTCGACGCCATGGTTCGGGAGGCGGGGGAGGCGATCGGACGGGCCGGTGCGGTCGTGGCCGGCGAGCCGCCCGCCCCAAAGCCCTCGATCGCAAGGTCACCGCTATCCGTTTCTTGCGACGATGACCCTCTCCATTGAACCCGCCGGCCCCGACGATGCTCCGGACATTGCCGCGCTCCGCAACACCGTGGCGGACCATCTGACGGGGCAGTACGGCCACGGCCATTGGTCGAGCCAGGTCTCGGTACCGGGGCTCGTACGGGCCCTGGCGAACGATCAAATCCTGGTGGCCAGATTCGATCACCGGATCGTCGCGACCGCCCGAATGGCCTCCAAGAAGCCATGGGCCATCGATCCGAGCTATTTTGCCGGATCCAAACGACCGATCTACCTGCATGACATGGCGGTCGATCCGCCAAGGCAACGGGAAGGCATTGGCCGCCAACTACTCTTCAGGGCGGCTGAGCTGGCCCGAGGCGGTACCCGAGATGCGATCCGGCTCGACGCCTATGATGGACCGGCTGGGGCCGGCGACTTTTATCGAAAATGCGGCTATCGAGAAGTTGGACGGGTGATCTACCGGGGCACACCACTGATCTACTTCGAGCTGATCTTATGACCTGGAATCCCACGAGGCCGCTCGCCGCCGGCGAATGGAAAGGCACTTTGATGATGGTGCTGGCCGGCCTCACGGTCAGCTACGTCCTGGCAGCCTTCGTCGGTCTCCCGCCGACGGCGGCCTTCCTCCTCTGCCTCGGGGCGTTCTTCGGATTGGCAGCCGCTGGCTGGCCTGATTGGTTGTCGCAGGTTCTCCGCCGCCTCCCGAGCCGGGGGCTCGCCCCGAAGAGTGACCTGGTGGCTCGGAGCTTTCTGGTGGCCGGCGCCTTGGCGGCGCTGGCGTTTGGCGCAGGCCACGCCCTTCGGTAGGCCCGGCGCTCGCTCCGCCGCGGCCCCCTAGGCCATCGGCGGCTTAGCTCAAGTCGCGGACGGCTCGGTAGGCTTGATCGATGGCGGCGTCGGTGTAGGAATACGCCGCGGCATCAGCGTTCGCGAACGCAATCCGGCCGTAGCGAACCCGGGCTGTTTCGCACGGGGTTGGCTTCCCCTCGAACCAGAAATCGTCGAACAGCGAGTTGTACTGGTAGGCGTACCCGTGCGGCCAGCGATTGACCGTAATCCCAAGAATATCGCGGGCCGGGTCGAATCCGCCGGCGCCTAACGCCCGGCCAAGCTGATCGCGGATCTTTCGCTCGATCGTCGAAAACGGAGTCGAAAACAACTCGGCCCGGCCGAGCCGGTGTTGTTCCCGGATCGGGCGGCCCGGCTGGCAGGCCGATTTGGCCAGGTGGAGCACGATCGGCTCGTTCGGGTCTTTGGGATGGCGGTAGTTCCCAACGCTCACCGGCAGATCGAGGCGAACCTCGGTGTGCCAGCCCCCCGGGGCCGAAAAGCCGCTAATCCCCAGCTTCTGAAACGAGGTCCAATTGCGGATCAGCACATTGGTGTAGACCAGAGGGACCTTGATCGCGAACGCCAACGCCTCTTTCTGCGAGGCGGGAAGCTCCGGACAGAGGTAGGGAATGCTGGCGTGCCAGCAGGCCAACACCACCGACGCGGCCGACACCGTGACCGGCTTGCCCCCGGCCAGGTAAGTGACCTCGGCCCGCCGATGGGCGGCCGTTTCGTGGCGGACCAGGATGACTGGACTGTTGAGACGAATCCGGACTCGGTTCGCGGCTCGGTCAAGCGTCGAATAGTCGGCCCGGGCCGTCATCACATCGTCGACCGAGTTGCCGGGGATCGAGCCGGGAATCAACCGTCGGACCAGGAGCCGGGCGATGGTGGCGTTCCCGTCGGGAAAGTGGCAGAAGAACCGTTCGCCTTCGTCGGTCGTTTGGGCATCGTAGTTCTGCCCCGGACCCGGCTTCTCACTCAGGCCAACACCATCGAATCCCGGCAACCCAATCCCGAACGCGTCTTGGGCGGATACCACCTCGATCCCGGCGCCGAACAACGAATGAGGAACGGTCTGGTATAGCGGGAGGACGCCCGGATCGAGACCGAGAACCTTGGTGAGGTAATCGGCATAGCTGATCCGGGCGAGGCGAGCTCGTTTGTCGGCTTCTGAGAGACCGGGATACGGGTCGAAGCCCTGGGTCGTTAGGCGCCTCAGATCGCGGCGGGCAGACTCGGAGATCGGGGCGTTCGTGGCGAAGGCCTCAATGCCCGGCCTCCCAATCACCAGTCGGTCGGTGCCGAAGTTTTCCCGGTCGAAGAAGTACCCCCCCCTGAGGCCCAGCCCCGAATAGAGCCCCGCATCGTGGTACTGGGCGTAGCGGGCCACATCGATCCCGAGTTCCTGGAGAAGACCCTTGGCCACCGGGCTGTACGGAAGCGGGCTCTCGACCGCGAAACTGCCCCCGTAGCCGAGGAAGGTCCGCCCCTCGTGGGTAAACTCGTTCCGCTTGGCGTGCCCCCCAAAGTCATCGTGATTGTCGAGCAGCAAGATCCGGGCTTTGGGGGCGGTCTTCCGGTAGTAGTGGGCCGCCGCAAGCCCGCTGATGCCGGCCCCGACAATGACCAGGTCGTAGCGCTGGCCCGTCGGGGCCGGCTCCGGCAGCCCCGCCAACAGCTTCCCGTCTCGAAGGGCGTGAAAAGCCTCGTAAGCCCCGGTATGGGCCCCGCGGAGCCCGGTGAGAGCCGGAGGATAGGGGGGGGCATCCTGGGCCGCCTGGAGCAGGTTTGGCAAAGCCATGGCACCACCAACCCCAACGGCCACCCCATCCAGAAAATCCCGCCGGGAGATCGGCCGGTCCAAGCCCAACTTGGGTTCCTCGCTCATGGCTTGAGTCTAGACCTCCTGAGGTTGCAAAAACAAGCCGCCGGCGGGTCAGAAACCCCGCCGGCGGCCTGTTTTGTAAGGGAACGGGACGAGCGATCCCTTGTGCTCGGTACTCGGCACTCGGCACTCGGCACTCGGCACTCGGCACTCGGCGTTCGGGACTCGGGACTCGGGACTCGGGACTCGGTGAACGAATGCCGAGCGTCGAATGCCGAGTGCCGAGTACTAGTTTTCTTGGTCGTCTACGATCCGGGGGGTGACCAGGATGATCAGGTCTTTCCGGTTTTCCGTGTTCGACGTGAAGCTGAACAAACTGCCCAACAGGGGCAGGCTCGAGAGGAGCGGGATCCCGGTCTTCGACCGAGTCACGGTCGTGACGGTCAGGCCGCCGATGACGGCGGTTTCGCCGTCGCCAACCAGGATTTCGTTCTTGGTGTTCTGTTTGTCGATGATGAAGCCGAGGTCGGCGGCCCCCAGGATCTTGACCGCCGAGCGCTCGGTTTCAATCTGAAGGACGATCTGGCGGTTGTTGGTGACATGGGGCGTAACGTTCAACTTAATGCCCACTTCTTTGAACTGCACCGTGGCGCGAGGGGCCTGGCCGGCGCCGCCACCGAGGGAGCTCGCGTCAACGACCCGAATCGGAATTTCTTCGCCGACCAGCAAGGATGCTTTTTTGTTGTCCTTGGTCGTGATCACGGGCTCGGTCTGCACGTCGGTCAAGTCGATCCGTTCGAGTGCCTGGAGGAAGCTGGTCAGTGAGAAACCGCCCAGGGCAATCGAGTAGGTCAAATCGAGGGCCGTCGACTGGATGAAGGCGTCGGCATTGGCCACCGCGGAGATCGAGTTCCCGCCGAGGTCGACGATATTGACGCCGGGGAGATAGGGCGCATTGTCCTTTGTCGGATCACCACGCTGAATGATCTTGTTGTAGAACTGCTGCCCGGTGGCCAAATCGTACTTGAAGCCGAGCTGTTCGACGTCGGTCCGATCGACGAAGATGATCTTGGCCTGGATGGTGATCTGGGGCGGCCGAATGTCGAGGCCACGAACGAAGTCAACCAAGGCGGGGATCTGCGACCGCGAATCGCTGATGATCAGCGAGTTCGTTCCGGTGTCAGCCACCACACTGGCCCGCTTGGAGACGATCGACTTGACCGTTCCGACCAGATCGCCGGCGCTGGCGTAGTTGATCTTGACCACCGCGGTTTCCCGGGGCTCGAGCGAATCAATGGCTGCCAGGGTCTCGGGCGCATCGACTCGAAGAATGCCGCCGTCGACTTCCTGGACCGACAAGCCATAGGCTCCGAGGATCGCCTTGAAGGCGTCGGGCCACGGCTTATCGCGGATTTCAGCGGTGATCTTGACGCCGATGTCCTTGCCCAAGATGATCGAACGGCCGCTGATCGCCTGGAAGCCGGCGATCACGTCCTGGATGCTGGCGTTGTCCCAGCTGACCGTGATCCGGGGCTCCTGCCGCTGCTGGACGTTCGTCATCGCGGTGCCGGTCCTGGTCAACCGTCGTTCCGGGGCCGGCGAGGCGACGGCTTCCGCCTCGGCCTCGGCGGCCGGCTCGACGATCTCGACTTTCGGCTCGGGCCGCGACGCCGTCCGGGCAACCGCGAACTGGGGCTGACTGGCGACGATCGAACCGGTCGACCAGGCGACGAAGGACTCGTCGGCACCGAAGCCAACCCGGATCCCCTCCGCTTCTTTCGTCACGGTGTAGGGCTTGAGCTTGTCCATGACCAGCACGACACGCACCGTGCTCTTGTCGGTCTGGCGGACTCGCATGCCGATGACGCCGGCGCGATTGACCCCGTCGTAGGTCGGCGTGAAGGCCTCGGGAAGGACCGCGCCTTCGACATCGATCACGATTCGCGCCGGATCGGCGAGGGTCATGTCTTTGACCGACACGGCACCTTTGATCTGCACCACCAATTCAGCCCGACCGGGGGCGGAGACCAGGCGAACCGCCCGGACTTCACCATCAGTCGGCTCGGCCGGCCGCGCGTGCGGGGCGGCCGCGAACGACAGAAACGCCGTCGCTACCAAGGACCAAGAACTCAGGTTCATCGGATCTCCTCCTGCTTACGAAGCGACACGGTTTCTTGCCGTTCACTACCAAAGTCATCAACCGCGAATGTCACATCTTTCGGGCGAACCGTCGAGAGCCGGATCCGGCCGAGCCGGTCGCCGGGGCGAAGGCTGTGCTTCTTGCCGCCGATTTTCTCCCGCATCACGATGACACTGCTACCGGGATTTCTGGTGTCGTAGTAAATCGCGACCAGGGTGAGATCTGGAAGCTCCGGGCCGATTTTCGTATTCGAGAGCAAGGACACGAAGGGATCGCGGCTTCCACCCGCATAGGAAAAGCTTTCCCGGCCCTCCATGTCCGAGTTCGGCTCGACCGGGGCGGCGGAATCGGCGGGCGCCAACGCAACAGAGGCAGACTCGGCCGGGGCCACTTTGGCGACCGACGTCGAATCGTGGGCGACCGTCGGAGTCTCGCTGGCCGACGCCGGCGCGAGGGCCGCCTGCTTCGCCTCCGCATCGCCGCCGCCGCTGCACCCGTTCACGACGAGTGACACCGAAGCGAGCAACACGAGGACCGTCTTAGTTGCCACCCTGCCCTCCTTCTTGGGTCGGGACACCCTTCACATAGGTCCGAATCTGAAACTTGGCTTCGAGCATTGCTTTGTTGTCGTCGCCGAGCGCTTTGGCTTGCGCGGCAGGGGCCGAGACGATCGTCACATCATAGGGCACGATGATTCGGCGCAGGCTCGCGATGTCGGAGAGGAACTCGCCGATCTGATCGTATCGGCCAATGACCGACAGTTTATAGGCGTAGGTGTCGAACGGAGCCGGGCCGGCCGCGACCGGCTGAGGCACGACTTCGGCGAGGTTGACCCCTCGGATCTTGGCTCGCGTCGAGATGTCATCGAGCAGATTGGGGACCTCATTTCGCTCCGGTACCAGCTGACGCAGGATGGTCAACGTGCCCCGATGCGATTCGATCTTGTTCTTGAGATCCTCGATCGTACCTCGAGCCAAGTCACGCTTCACGCTGTCGGTCTGGGCCTCGAGGAACGTGATCGAATCTTGAACGGTTTTGATCTGTTCCTTCTTGACCGGGACACCCTGAAAACCAAGCTGGTTGACGACTTCGCCGGAGTAGAACATGTAGCCGACCGCGCCGGCCAACACCAGACCCAAAACCGGAGCCGCTTTCGGATTATCGAGCATGCCCATGGTTCAGTCCTCCTTCTGTGCGACGGTCGTCGGCTTTGCCGCTGGACCCGCGGTGCTATCGACCGCTTCCACGGGCCGGGCTGCCGTCGGCTTGCTGTAGGTCGCCTTGAGGACAAAGGCCGTCACCGCCCGATTCTGGTCCACCACCGTGTTGGCGGAGATCGCGGTCACATCTTGGAGATAGGGGGAGTCCTCGAGCTGCCGGATTAATCGCGTATAGCCTTGGATATCGACGGTGCGGCCCCGAATATCGATTTGCACCGGCGGGGCCACGACGACCTTGATGGTCGTATCGGTCACCGGGACCGGGGCGCTCGCGACGTACTGGACGTCCGTAAGCCAGGTGAATTGGGGAACCGCGCGAGCGACTTCGTCGAAAATCCGGGGCCAGGTGTACCGATCACCATCGACAGTCCGGATCGTGGCGATTTGAGCTTGGATCGAATCGCGAACCGATTCCAACCGGCGCTTCTCGCCGAGGAAGGCCCGAAAACGCTGATTCTCCGCCCGGGCCTGGGTGAGCTTGGGCTCGAGCCCGGCGAGTTCGTTGCTGGCGGCCAGCTGGGTCATCCCAACGTAGCCAAGCCACCCAACGCTGGCCGCGAGGGCGCCGAGGCGCCACGGATCCTTGATCTTCTGCCCGACGACCTTGAGCTGCGCTCCGATCGCCGCCAGCGGCGAGGCGCTGACGGTGCGCTTGTGGCCTGGCTTGAGGTTGATACTAATCATTGAAGTCTGTCTCCCCCTTCTACGGTCACGCCGCCTGCCGCAAGGCAAGGCCGACGGGCAACATGAGCAGTGGAGCCACTTCGTCCACATTCATCGAATCGAAAACACCATCCGCCACTTGAATCCGTTCCAGCGGATTGGCCAGTTGGACCGGCATCTTCAGCCGTTCGCCCAAGACCTTGGCGAGGCCGGGAATCCGGGCACCGCCGCCAGAGAGAAAGAGCCGGCTCAATGCGGCGGCCGACCGACTGGATGTTTGAAGGAACGCGGCCGCCCGTTCGACCCCCACGGCCAATTCCTCGCCTCGGCTGAGCAGGAACGGAGTCAAGATGTCGGACGCCTCGAAGCCCTGGAGCAGCTTGTGGGCTTCGTCGGCGGTCAGCCCACGTTCCCGTTGGAGGTCTTCCCGGAACCGGCGGGTCCCGACCGGAAGGTCGCGGGTCAAGACCGGCACACCTTCGTCCAAAATATTTACGTTGGTGATTTCGTGACCGATATTCACCAATCCGACGATGCCTTTCATGGCATCGGGGTAATTGACTTCGAAGGCATTGTGGAGCGCAAAGGCGTCGACGTCGATGATCGAAGGCTCGATCCCGATGTCTTTGAGCAGCGACACCTTGGTCTCAACCAACTCGCGCTTGGCGGCGACCAAGAGCACCGACATCTGAAGCCCCTCCGACTCCGGATCGAGGATCTGGAAGTCGAGTTCGACGTTGTCCATGTCGAACGGCACGTGCTGCTCCGCCTCCCAGCGAATCAACTCGCGCGCTTCGCCTTCCCGCATCCGATCCATCGGAATCTTTTTGATGATCACGTCGCGACCACCGACCGCGGTCACTACGTTCTTGGCTTTGATGCCGAGTTCCTGGAACAAGCCTCGGACGGCGTCGGCGACGATGCCGGGGTCCATGACTTCACCCTCGACGATGGCGTCGTCGACCAGCGCTCGCATTCCCACCTTGGAGAGGATGGGCTCGCCGGACCCGTGCGAGATCACCACCATCTTGATGAGTCCGCTCCCGATATCGAGGCCGACCGTGGTCTTACTGCGGTTGAACAATCCCATACTTCGCACCGGTGCCAAGATGGTTGACGGTTACGCTAGACACGGCGCAACCTATTGTCAAGCGCGTGACCAACCCCTGGGTCACGGCATCCAAACTCTTTTGCTGCAACAGCTTGCAGATCGATCCAGAGGCTTCGGCAGGTCAAAATCCCAGTTGTGGAACTTCGCCCTGATGACCCGAATTCAATTCCGATGCGATCCAGAGGGGGCAACGGCTATGCCATGCCTAGCAGCCGCCGGCACACCTTCGCATCCGAACACTTAAATCATCCATTTGCAACGCCTTACAAACTGGTGATCGGGCAGCCGACCAGCGTTGCATCTACCCGATCAGCCCGGACTTTCGCAAAGTTCCCGAGGGCCAAGGCGAACCGCTACTGGAATCCGTGCACCCGATACCGCCGAATCAGAATTGGACGGTTGCCGGAATCGCCCAAAACCGCACCGTCTTGAACCAACCACCCCCGGCGCGCCTGGGCAAGCGGCCGGCCCCCCAAATCCTTTAGGACAGCTTCGACCGACACCAGCCAGAGCCCGGGCCCAACCTGTTCGACTTCGCCGGGTCCGACCGAGTCGCGCCACCCGACTGGTCGGGCTCGGATCGAATCGACCCATCTGCTCTCCATGATCTCCGTCAAAGCACCGGCGGCGGCCGCGGAAACTTTGACGGTCCGAAACGCCGCCCTGCCGGCCGCGATTTCGAGGGAGGCAATCGGGGCCGCCACTCCAATCGCGAGGAAGATCGAGAACAATGTCCCCAACGCCACGATCATCATGGTCGGTTCTCGAACCGGATCACGAGCTGTTGGCTGTCGAGCGCCGCGGCTGCCCTCCCGGCGCCGAGGCCTAAGTCTCGCTTCGTGGTCGTCCTGACTGTGACCTCGACCCCGCAGAGGGACGCCAGAGCCCCCGGTAACCCATCGCAACCCCACCCGACCATTGCAAGCCCACTGGCGCCCGCCAGGTTACTGGCCACCGGCTGAACCAGGGCGCCGGCCGACAGGCCTTCCAGGCCGAACTGCCAGAGCGAACCGCCGCCGTAGCTCCTGGCCCGAACGATCTCCGTCAGCCGCCCAACCGACGGGCTCCGAAGCCGCCACCGGGAGATCGTGGCAGCCGGGAGCGTCGTGACGAACCGGTCGCCGGGCTCGCCGGCGGGACACGCCGCCGCCATGGGCCCGGCGATCAGGGGCATCGGGACCCAGGCATCAATCGGACCGGCCGAATCGCCCGGGGCATAGATCAGGAGGCTGTCGCGCCCGGCGGCCGGACGGCGCGCCACCCATCGACCCAGCCGCCCGGACGCGATTATTACCGTGTCCGGGGCGAGCCGGCAGATTGACACCAAGCCTCGATCCGCACGGTAATCGAACACCGCGGGAGCCAGGGCCACGAGATCGGGTCCGGCGACCGAGTCGCTGCCTAACGACGCCCATTCGAGCCGGATGACCCCCCAGATGGTCCGGCTCGCCACCATCGCCCCGACCGCTTCGACTCGACCGCGCAGGACCGCGGTGACGGAGGCGGTCGACGTCACCACCAGCGACCCCAATATCGCGGCGGTCGTCATCGCGATCAGGAGTTCGATCAGGGTCACCCCACGACGGCCGGTCACCGACATGGAAACCCGGTGACGATCGTATCGATGATGACTCGCCCTGCGGCGAGCCCCCGGACCTCGAGCGTAACCTTGAGGGCCGCCGAATCGGGGCGAACCAGCCAGTCGAGACCCACCCCATCCGGCGTGGTCCGGCTGCCGGCCAGCGGGGCGACACAGTTCGGCGCCAACAGCCGATACTCGCGCTCCAGCCGGATCAGCTCCCGCTCGGCGGCCGTCGCCATCAGGGTCCAACGGCGTCCGAGTGCCGCGGCCTGGGTCGTGGTCATGGCGACCCGAGCGAGGAGGCTCAACCCCACTGTCAGGACGACGAGGGCAAACAGAACTTCAAGGAGAGTGAACCCGCGGTGATCGTTGGCCATAGGGCCAACTTGGGGAGCTGGGGTCGTTCGGTGGTAACCAATTCAACGCAACGGGGAGCCGATCAACGCGAATCTGCCGAGAATCAGGCGAGGCCGTACCGTCGGAGCTTGTAGAAGAGGGTTCGGAGGCTGATTCGGAGCAACCGGGCGGCTTCGCGCCGGGTCCCACCACAGGCGGCCAAGGCACGGATGATGATCTCGCGCTCGAACGCCTCGACTTGGGGTTTCAGGGCAAACTCACTGGCGGAACCAGCCTGACCCGACCGGCCCGCGCTCACCAGGATCGGGAAGTCGGTTCGATCGAGCTTTCCGGTCTGGCTCAACACCGCCGCGCGCTCGACGACTTGGCGGAGCTCGCGGACATTGCCGGGCCAGGAGTAGGCCACCAGGGCGGCGATCGCTTGCGGACTCACGCTGATTGGGCGACCGGCTTTCGCGGCCACCTGCTGGAGGAAGTGGGTGACCAGCGCGGGGATATCATCGCGGCGGTCCCGCAGGGCCGGTAAGTCGAGTGTCGTGGTCCCAAGGCGTTGAGCGAGTTCCGGCCGAAGCTTGCCTTCCTCGACCAGCCGTCCTAATTGGGCATCGGCCGTCGCCATCAGGCGGACGTCGGTTTCGACGAGCGTGGCGGCCCCGCCCCCCTTCCCGTTCCCGTTCCCATTCCCGAGTCGGTCGACCAAGAAGCTCTGACTGTCGGCCGTCAGGGCCTCGATGTCTTCGAGCAGGAGGGTCCCCCGGCTCGCCGAGCGCCAGACGCTGGTGGGGTCGCCGGCGTCCTGGGTGCCGGGGCCGTCGACGCCAAAGAAGTCCGGCGAGGCGTGGCAATCAATCGCCACAAACGCGCCGTCACCCCGACGGCTGAACCGGTGCATGGCGCGGGCGAGAAGCGCCTTGCCGGTACCCCGTTCACCGGTGATCAGGATGGACTGGTCCGACGCCGCGGCCCGCGCCGCGACCTCGAGGATGGTCCGCATCTTGGAGTCTTCGGCCACCAGCATGGGCTCGAGACCTTTGGAGCCGATCGTGGCGCGGAGGGT
>JANNQX010000115.1:0-3514 GCA_031400975.1 Gemmatimonadota bacterium | reverse complement strand
GCCGCCACGGCCCGCGCGAGCGTGGTCTTGCCGACCTGGCGCGGGCCAAGGAGCACGACCGCCGGCGAATCGCGAAGGCGTGCCGCAACCGTGCGCTCGAGGCGGCGATCGATCATGGCCGGAAATCAAACGTCATGAATTCAATATCCGGGGAACCTCTGCCGGCGTCAAGCGCCGAGGCGCAGAGAGACCGGTCCGGTCGCATCTTGGACCGAAGGACGGCAGCCCCGCACGCCGGTGGCATCCTTCGCCCCCGCGGAGTACGTTCCAGCCTTCCCCTCCGGACCGGTTTGCATGGGCACCATCGCCCGTCGCTTGCAGTGGCTCGGGACCATGACCGTCGTCGTCGCCGGCCCCGCCGCGGCCCAAGCCCCCGGCCACCAGGGGCTCTCCTACACCGTCCCGCCGGGCTGGTCGAGCGGCGAGCGAGACGGCCAGCTCGTCCTCGTCCCCGCCGACATGACCAACCAGACCGCCGTGGTGGTGGTCCTCCTCGGCGCGGAAAGTCTCCGCGGCGCGCCGTTCCCGGACTGGTTCCAGGCCCGATTGGCAAAAGACGCCGCCGGTGCCAAGGTTCTCCGCGACAGCCCGGTGCAGCGCGGGACGTCGGGCAATCTCCAGGTCCTCTCGACCGGTCGCACCATTCAGGACGCCTCGGGCGGGGTGCGACTGCAGATCGTCTATGCGATCGCGGACGCCACCCAGGCCGGGGCCGCGATGGTGGTTACGACGAGCGAGGCGGCCCTCACCAAATACCTGCCGTCAGTGCAGCAGTTGTTCCGGAGCCTCCGGTTCGCTGCTCCGGCTTCGGCCGCCGACCCGTCGACCGCCGGCCCGTCAACCGTCGCGGCGCCGGCGCCGTCCCCGCCCGCGGCCGCGGCCGGCGCCCCGGGAGCTTTCCAGAACGTGCTCTACACCGTGCCGCCCGGCTGGGCGGCCCGCGAGAACGCCGGAGGAGTGGCCCTCTCACCGGGCGCGCTTCAAGGCGACGAGACGCTGGACGTCGTGATCCTTCCGGGACGAGCGGCCACCAGCCTGGAGCAGGAGTTCGCGACCACCTGGCGGGAAGTGGTCGCCATGTTGAACGCGGAGAGCCTGCGCAACGTCAGCGGGGCGCCGTTCGATCTCGAGGAGGTGGGGCGGTCCGCGAGCGGCTGGGATTTCCTCCGCGGCACCGGCGGCGCCCGCAACGCCCAGCAACGCTTCACCGTGAGCCTTTTTCTCGTCAAGGTGAAGGACCGGATCGAGCGAGTCGCCATCATCGCGCGGGAAATCCGGGTCAACCTGACGACAGCCCACGCCGCCGCCAACCCGCGCTTCGCCGGCGCGATCGACGAGATGCTCTTCGGCTTGCGGTTCGCCAACTGGACCACGCCCGCCTTCCCCGAGGCGCGGCTCGCCGGCGGCGCGATCACCGGCGTGTGGCGCGGCATCTCCATGTTCGGCGGGCGGCTCGGCACCGGGGCGGTCATCTTCTTCACCGACGGGAGCGCCTGGTTCGGAGGCAGTTTCCCGACGTACGGGCTCGACGGCGTCCAACCCCACCTCGCGAGCAGCGCCGATCGCCGCCGCTGGGGTCGCTACCTGTTCGAGAGCGGGGCCGGCACCCTGACGATGCCGTATGGCACGACTCCGCTCCGGCTCGACGGCACCGCGTTAGTACTGACGACCAACCAGACCCCGCACCGTTTCATCCGAAGCCACCCGCCCACGGCCGGTCGGCTGGAGGGCCGCTATTGCCTGATGAGCGGCGCCGGTTGCCTGACCCTGACGGCGGACGGCCAGTTTCGCGACGAGGGCGCGGTCCGAGTCGTCGAGCACGAGGTCTATCCCTATCCGGTGTCGCCCGCGCGGGGCCATGGGACCTATCAGATTCGCGACTACACGCTGGTCCTCCGCTACGAGGGAGGCCCCGAGGTTCGGGTGGCGTTTCCCGGCTTCACCGATCGCGCCGCCGCGCAGTCGCAAAGTCCGGAGGAGATCATCCTCAGCTTCAACTTGGATGTCTTGAGAAAGCGTTAGGGGCGGAGGGATGAAAGGGGACGCGGTTCAATTCGACCCATCCTCGCGTCGGGGCCTGCCGGAACCCGGGGCGCCTTACCGCTAACTGCCACGACTGGTCTCGACCCGGTACGCTCGGAGAATGCCCACATCGCCGCAGCTCACCACTGCTCCTTCGGGAAGGAAGTTGAGGTCGAGCCCGGACCATCTGGCATCTGCCGCTGAGATACGCTACGCGGTCGAGCCTCCCATCGCCTGCGTCAGCGGCTCGGTAGGACGACATCGCCCCGGTGACCGGCTCGTCCGTCCTCAGGGCGGCCGCCCACCCCCACAGCGTGGCGCCGTCGTACCAGAACGAGATCCCATATCCCCAGGTCGCTCACTGACCTAGGCACCGCCGATTTCCGACGATGCTCCTCGGCTACGACGAGCATGGGCTTCCGCGCTGAACGATGGTCATCGATACCTCGGCGGTCGTCGCCATCCTGCTGAATGAGCCGTCGGCAGCCCGGCTGGTCGCCGCAGTCGAGGCCGACCGGACCCGGCTCGTTTCGGCAGCCGCCGCCATTGAAACGTCGCTGGTATTGCTGGGGGCGATACGGTGAGGTCGGCGATTCGCAGATCGATCGGTTGGTGCGGGCCATCCCGGGCTTTCGTTCGCAGACCTTGCTTGGCGGCAACGATGCCCAAGGCTCCCAGGAACCCGTCCTCGTAGTCGGGCCGCGACCCTGACTACAGCAGTCGCCGGGCGAGCGCTCCCGCACCTGATCACCGGTAGACGTCTCGCCGGTTGCCCACCTTCACCACCGTCACGATGAGGTCGGCGTCGATGATCTCGTACGGAATGCGATAGTTTCCCTGCCGGACTCGGTACTTCTCTTCGCCGCTGAGCTTCTCCGAGCCCACCGGCCTCGGGTCGGTGGCCAGCAGAGCGATCCGGGCGACCACCCGCCGCCGGTCCTTGGCGGGGAGGGCGCTGATCTCCTTGGCCGCCGAGCGCCTGATCTGGAGGCTATAGCTTGCCACGCCGCTTCAGATCCCGGACGAAATCCTCGAAGGCCAGGGTCGGCTCCTCGGCCCGGTCCCGGAAGGCGGCAAGGTCCTCCGCGTCCTCCGCCAGGTTCTGGCGGACAGCGGCGTTGACCAGGTCGGAAATACTCTGGTCCGTCTCCGCGGCCTTGAGGCGGAGGGCCTTGTGGAGACGTTCGTCGAAGTAGACGGTGACGCGCTTGGCGGTTGGCATGGAGGAAAGATGGCGCTATAACGTTATGACGTCAAGACGCCGCCCGATGCCCGCTCCTAGCGATCCTTCATCGGCCGACTCGGCCCCTTGAGTTGTGCGAGTGCGGGGAGGAGATTGCAGAATGGACAACGTCTACTACAACGGCCGGTTCCTGCCGCGCGACCAGGTCCAGATCTCACCCAACGACCGCGGCTGGTTGCTCGGCGACGGGGTCTACGAGGTCGCTCCTTCGTATCACGGCGCCTTCCTCCGGCTGGATCTCCATCTCGA
>JANNQX010000114.1:0-13991 GCA_031400975.1 Gemmatimonadota bacterium | reverse complement strand
CTCCCTTTCTCCGGGGCAGTCTCAGAACGTCAACGTCCTCTATGATGTCGGCAATGAAGGAACTGGTACCGTCACGCTCAGGGCCAATTCGTTGGCCGGCCAGGATGATGGATTCACGAACGTTCCGGTGGTCGTTCCCCCAGGCGCGCCTAAGTTGAATCCGCTGCCCTACCTCGAGGCGAAGCAGGACTTTAGCCGATGCGCGGCGGGCTGCTTCGCTATGACGTACGGCCAGAGTACCGTGCCATACTTTTCCCTCGATGGCCCCAGGTCGGCGACGCTGGTGTATCACGCTGACCGGGTTGCCCCGAAACCTACGGTGCTTGTCGACGTACGGCCGGATTCCACCTTTGGGGGCGGCTTCCCCACCGAATATCAGCTGCAGGTGAAGGTTGCGGGGACTCTGGTCAACTTCCTCAATGGCGGTGCTGGGCAGACCACCGTCTATTTTACCAATCCTGCCAGCAAGACCTATCGGATCGGCGGTCAGTTCACGCCGTCGGGGCTGCTTCCAGATAGCACATACGCTATGGAGATTCTTGTCTCCGCGAAAATCGGCGGTATCCTCTACGCAAACCGATGGATAACGACGTACCATCATATCGATGAGGCTGCGAATCCAATCGCTCGGGGCTGGACGGTTGCCGGCGTCCAGCGGGCGGTCATCACGGTCGGGAAGGGTATTCTGGTCAAAGAGGGCGATGGCAGCGCGACCTACTTCAAATACAACACGAGCGCGGCCCTCTACGAGACCCCGGATGGTGATTTCAGCACCATGAAGACGAGCGGGGGCAACTGGATCCGGGCCTATCCCGATTCTACCAAGGTCACGTTCGCCAGCACCGGCCGGATGACGTCGATTGCTGACCGATTCGGAAACGCCACCTCGGTGACCTATGACGGGAGCAACCGAATCTGGAAACTGACTGACCCGGCGGGCAAGATCATTACGTTCAACTACGGGGCGAACGGCCTCACCAGCATCGTTGACCCCGGATCCCGATCGACGACGATTGATGTTGCCGCGGGGACGCGGGTGCTCAATTGGATTCAAGACCCTGACAACCTGAAGACGCAGTTCGGGTATGACGGGACCCAACGCCTCCAATCAGTGACAGACCGACGGGGGAAGGCCCACACGTTCGTCTACGACGCCCAGTCGGGCCGGATCGTGGCCGACTCGGCGCCGTCGATTCCCGTCTATTCGGTCGGTAATCAGCGGCCGACCACCACCTTCGATCCGTGGCAGAAGAAGGGGGTGCCGTACGCGGCGACTAGCACCGGCTCGGGTGCGGCCCCCGCGTTGCCCGATACCGCCTGGGGCCGGATCACCGAGCCCGGGGGCGCGGTGACCAAGTTTACGGTCAATCGCTGGGGCAGTCCGGTCCGGAGCTTCAGCGCTGTCAATGACTCCACGGTTATCACCTATACGACCGGCGGCCTTCCGGCGAGGGTGATCCGGCCGGGGTATGGCGGGTCCGACAAGGACACGGTGGCTTATAACGCCAGCGGCCTGCCGACCTACGCTTTGCAAGCGACCAGCACGGCGACCACGATCACCTATGGCGGCTGGGGCCAACCCACGAACATTTCCGGCACCGGCCAGGAGACGATCCAGAACTACCTCGGCGCCTCGGGGCGCATCGATTCGGTGCGGGTCGGCGGAGCAGTCGCCCAGCGCCTTATCTACGACGCCAAAGGTCGAGTGACCGTCGTGAAGGACGGTGCGAACGTTGGCGGTCGTCAATAACGGGTACGATGCTGGAAATTTTCAAAACCTCCTCTCAACCAGCCTGGCCGGCAATCGGACGACGAGCTACGCCTACGACACCTATGGGCGCCGCTTTCGGACCCTGGCGCCGCTGTCGAGACCGGATACGACGACGTTCGATGCGTTGAACCGCGTGACCAGCGTGATTCGGTGGGCCAGCGCCACGGTGCGCACGGTCACGAGTTACGCGTATGAGGACAGCCTCCATCTCACCAAAGTGACCGACCCGAAGGCCCAGGTGTACTCGTACCTCTACAATGCGGCCGGCTGGGTGATTCGGGAGCTCGATCCCGCCGCCAAGGCCGATACCTTCGCGTACGCCGCCAACGGCGATCTGATGCGGCACACCAACCGTCGAGGCCAGACCATCACGTATGGGTACGACCTGGTGCACCGCCCGACCTCTCGAGCGGGCACGTCGTCGGTGACGTGGGCCTACCTGAACAACGGGCTCAAGGTGGTGGCCGCCAGTCCGCAAGCGCGCGACACGATCTCGCTCAACCTGCGGGGCCAACCGACGTACGTGAAGACGACGTTGCTGACGCCCAACCAGACCTTCGACCGCCGGTACTTTTATACGGCCTACGGCCTGCTCGATAGCATGCACGTCACCGGCGGCGGCATTGGGGATTTCCAGGGCCGGAAGTACCTCTACGACGCGACGAAAGGTCTCCTGACGACGATCCGGCTCGGCGGCGCCAGCACGGTGTTCAACCGGGATGCGAACTTCGCCGACACCTCCCGAACCTTCCCGGGCGGCGGGGATGCAAAGACGACCCTCGGGAGCCTGCACGCGCCCCTTAAACTCACAACCAGCGTCGCGGGCTACAATTCGAACGTGGAGCGGTGGATCGGCCTCGACTCACTCGGCCGGATCGACAAGCACCTCGGGTGGCAGGGTAACAGTGGGCGGTTCTTCCAGTACGACTCGCTCGGCCGGCTCAAGGTCGCGGCGTTCAAGGGGGATACCGGGAACGCGGCCCCGCCAGGTCCAGGGTGTCCGGAGCCCGGATATGGGCTGATCGGGTCGTGCTTCGTTCCCACCGACTGGGCCACGCTCGGCGTGGTGCCGGACACCTTCGCCTACGATTCGGTCGGGAATCGGCGGGATAAGGGCGGCACCTACGGTACCGGCAACCGGGTCTTGACCTTCAACGGGTGTAACTACGTCACCGATTTCGACGGCAACGTCACCAGTCGGGTCTGCGGGGGGACGACCTCGACCTTTACCTGGAATACCGAGGGGCAGCTGACCAATGTCGCGATCACGGGCAAGCCGACGTTCGGATTCCACTATGACGCCAGTGGCCGGATGGTGCGTCGAGATTCGGCCGGTGTGGCCAACCGGTACTTCCTCTGGGACGGGGATAATCTCTTTGCCGAGCTTGGGGCGGCCGGCACGACCAAGATTGCGGAATACAGTTACTACCCCGGACTCGACAACCTCCACGCCCTGATCATCGGGGCGACGGCGTACTACGCGCATCGAGATGGCCTTGGAAATGTGGTCCAGCTTTCGAGCGGAACGACGAGCCAGCGGACCTACTTCTACACCGAGTGGGGCATCCAACAAGGCGGGACAGACAACCTGCCGTTTGGCGGGCGGGATCGGGCGCGGTGGAAGGGGGCGCTGCTGATGGGACAGGACTCAACGTTGTACTACATGCGGAATCGGTGGTACGAAGCGGGGACCGGCCGATTCTTGAGCGAGGATCCCCTTGGGGTTCAAGGCGGCCTGAACCCATCGGTCTTTGCAGGTGATAACCCCGTCAACGGCGAAGATCCAATGGGTCTGACGCCGTGCGAGCCAGTCTACGGAGGAGAGGGTACGGAAACCCTAACGGGCAACTCGATGAAAGAGATCTCGGTCGCTGGCAATTTTCTCGGGTGGTTCTGCCCGCTTGAGAACGACCCATCGAGAGGGAGTATCTATCGTCGGAACTTGGGCGACCTGTCGATGGTTGAGAATCTCTTCACCAATTCGTACCTTGGGAGCGTAGCTGGTGGCCACTTCAATCCGGTTAGCATTGGCATCCCTTTCATTCCCGGCGTTGGGCCAAGCAGAAGCATCGCCGTGCGCAACTTGTTTCTCCGGGAAAACCTAAAGAACTTGCCGAAATGGATGAGAGGCTTTATCAATCGTGGTAAGGTGCCCCCAGGCTTCAACGTTGACCACATCAAGCCACTATCCATCGGCGGCGAGGACGCTATTTCGAACATGCGGCTTCTTGATGCGGCGACCCACCGCCTTTGGCACACGCTCTACCATCCCTGGCGCCTTTAGGTTGGTACAACAATGTCTGATGCAGCGCAGTCATTCGACAAGATCCTTGTGGCCCGGTTCAGCCCGAAGAACGGCTGCGCCGGGCCAGCTGGTGAGTGGCTCGTGCCCGCTGGTCCAGCTGAAACGATCGGAAAAGTCACGACGTCCCATCGATTTGTCTCAATCCGCGGAAGGCACGTGAACAAATTTGGGTGGGTCTCGCAGACGGCGGTCCCCTTTACCGCGAAAGACCTTGAGGGAATGGACTCGAACGGTTTGCGGGGCAAGCTGGGAGACGACGCGTCAGTTGTCTTGCCGCCGACCGGCTGGTATGAGTCCTACCTTAAGGCTGTTGAGAGGCTTTCGGTTGATACGGCGATGGGATGCGATTGGAGGGAAGTCAACCTCCCGGGCGTGCAGCGTCGGGAACTTTGGGTTCACATGGTCCGGTTCTACGAGGGATGATCTGTTGAAGAAATCGTGGGGCTCTCGGTCGGGCCAACGTGTACCTTGGGCCTGCCTTGATGCTGGGTAGCGCCATTTGGCGTACTGCCCAACAGTATGGAGCAGGGAATGAAAATGGTTATTCCGACCTGGATGAAACGGGTTTTCCTGCCCCGGCCGCGACTGCCTCCTGGAGTCACTCAAGAGGCTCTCCGCGAGTTGGTCGTTGAGCTTTTAGCAGGAGCCGCAGATGTCTCCAAAAGACGGGCTCGCTCTGGGGAGCACTCTGGAGGCCCTTGGCCTCGATGGCGACGATTTGTCGTTTTGGTTAGTGCCGGAAGTTCAGTTCCGGTTTCACATCCGCCCGTCCAGAGCCCAAGTGGGAAAGAGTTCAAACCGTGGCTCAGTTAGTGGATTTGGTCACACGTCAGAGCGAGAGACTTTCCGGGAGTGAGACTCTTGGGGGCACGAGACGCTCCGGGCCCGGAACTGCGCTGTTCGGCTAGCAGGCCCTGCCGAACCTATCGAAGAGATTGAGTACCGAACCGACGACCCAGGTGGGCACGCGCGACACGAAACGCCCCGTCATCGAGAAGCCCCATCAAGACCACGAACACGATCGGCGAACTGATAACCTCTGTTGTGGGTTTCGATGTGTACAGATGAATCGCCCCGCGGGGTTGGACAGCGGCGGCGAAGTCCGTCCGCAGGAACTTGGGGGAAACGATGAACCTGGAGGGCAAGAGCTCGACCCCTGTTTGGGTGTACTTCGCCGGGGCCATCACGATTGCAACCGTCTTCTCGGTGCTGCTCGGTGTGCTCTTCCTGTTGGACGGAGATAAGTCCCGCCTACGGTTCGGCCCATTCCTGTTTGCGGTTGCCTTCCAATTCGTTGGTTGGCTCGGCGGTTCAGCCATCGTCGTTCTGCTTCGGCGGTGGCTCGTGTCCAGGAGGGCTGCGGCCGGAATCGGGTTCATCGCGGCCCAACCGTTCACTGTGATGGTGGTGCTGGCGATGCAAGCTAAGGAAGTGAATCTCGGGGCGGGGCTTATTGCAGGGGCTGCGGTAACGTGCGGTGCCATCGGTGCTGGTATCGCTTTCAGCGTTTGGGAGGACAGCGCACCCCAATGAGTCGCCTTACGGCGTTCGCCGCGTCGCTACTTGGCAGAGAGATTGGCATCGCGGGCTTCTTGTTCGCCGCGACGCCGGCTTGTTCGAGGGGGTTCAAACGATGACGCTGGCCGAACTCGATCCTCACCTTAGGAGGGCATACCCGACGGGCGACATAGCGAATTACGGGTTGACCAACTTGATCGGCACTGCCTCGGTGGAGTCGACTGCTCGATTCTGGAGAGTCTTCGAAACGTCTCCGCCATAGCCGCAGAGTCAATGCCACTCGACCTCCCTTGGGCGCGTAGCTACGAAATGCAGATCGGCTTGCGCGGAGCGGCTTCGTGGCTCCGTTTCAACCGGACGATGAGCGATCGCCAACGTGCGAAGGAACTTGCTAGCCGAGGTGGGTCCATAGTGTTTTGGACAATCCAGCTTAGCCGCGTTGCTCCCGTTTGGACTGGGCGCTGGAACGAATTCCGGCGCAATGGCAAGAGGATGATACCGGCATCGGTGGCCCAACCAGCGGACTGGTCGGAGGCGGTCCATGCAGTCAGCGCGGTACTCGATGCTGCGAAATACGCTGAGCTATCAGGTGAGGATCTCGAGTTACGCGTCCCGTGGATGACAGGAAGCACGACGCCAGCATCGGTTGGGGGAGACGACCGGCCAACCCTCGACGAGTGCCTTTTTCTCGAGTACTAGCATTCCATACAGCCCTTTTTTGCAACCCAAGAATCGGACGCGGTGCGCGCCAAACTTCATTGGCCGAGGAGGGTGGCACCGCGTGGCTTGCACCTCGTCGCCCACAATGCCGGTGATGGGCGGGGCTTCCAGAAGGCCATCGTTGCCGGCATCCCAGCCGACGCGCTCGAGGACGGCGGACTCCTGCTAACGGTGAATCGAGACCTACGGGAGCACCCGCACCAGAATCCGAGCGGCACCTCGAGTCGAGGCGACCGGCCCCGCCACCATACTGGCGGTAATCGCGACGGCGGCGGTTCCGGCGGCTCGACCCGTAAGCTTGCTGCCCTCGAGCGTCACAAATTCCTCGCCGAGGGCCACCCGCGAAAAGAAGTATCCGTTCGGCAGGTCGTGGCCGGCCGCATTCATCGCCCGGATCGAGAGGACCTGGCTCAGGTCGAGCGTTTCCCCGACCTGGAGGTCGAGCACGGCCGGTTTGACGATCACCGAGTCGACGATCAACGCCGTACTGTCGTTCGCAACGTCCTTGGCCGTCGGTCCCAGAGCCGCCACACCCTCCCAGGTAAAACTGTATCGGAAGGAGAAATTCTGGTCCGGGTAGCGAGCCCGCACCCGGTGGGCCAGGACCCGGCCACCGGCGTTCACCCTGATCTTCTTCTTGATGACGGAGCAAGAGCCCTGGACGTTCTCGCAATCCATCAGGCGGACACTGGTCACGATGATCTCGACCGAGGATCGGTTGTTGACGTAAATCATGTGGTCACCGTTGCCGAGGCTGGTGTCCAACTCAGTGTCAACGGTCTGATGCGTTGCCGGTGCGTTCTGGCCGGCCACAATGCCGGGAGAGAACACCAGACTGGCGAGCAACAGCAAGGCCGATCGGGGAGACGTCGACGTGACGTGGTGCGGTTCAACCAGGGTGAGTTCAGTTGGCACCAGAGCCTGCCCGAAAAGGGTGTCCACTATGATACGTGGCCTGCCCCCGAGCCCGCCAAGGGTCTGGCCCCTCATTAGATTGGAGGGCATGCCGGCCCACAACCACCTCCCCCTTCGTTTGGTAGCGCAAATCGCCCGGCAACTTGGGGAGGAGCGGATGGAGTGGTACTCGATGACGCCGGCTGCTCGCTGGGCGGCGTCCGCGGCCCTCTGGGCCGACTACCTTGCGCTCGGAGGCTCCCTTGATCCCGACCCCGATCCAGAGCGCATTGGTCACCCTCCGCCGACACGGCGTGGAGACGCTCCTCCTGGGGGGGCAAGCTTCGATCCTATACGGAGGGGCGGAGTTTAGCCGCGACCTCGACCTGATGCTCGCCGCCGCGCCAGCGAGCTGGCCGCGACCTTTCCCGATGTCGCTGAGATCGTGAAGCAAGATCGGCCGCTAATCGGCGCGGCCCAGGAACGAGATCGGAGCACGCTCGAACTAGAATTAGCCCGCGAGCAGATTCGGGGTAAACAAGCTGATCGCGACTACTGGGAGCCGCTACGGGCCGAGCTGGAGCAAATGCGGCACGAACAACGGCAAGGCTAGACACCAGGCAAGCTCATGAGTGTCAAACCAGCTGAGTGGTTGGGGTTGGTGGCCTCGGCCCGGCGTGTTCACCATCCTCAATGAAGGGACCGAGGTGCATCCACTGATCGACCTCGGTGGGGCGGGGCCACTCCTCCACCTGGCTCCCGCCAATAGCTTTCCGCTTGGCGCCTATCAGCCGATGCTCGAATGTCTGTTCAATCGATTTCGGGTCGTGGCCCTACCGCCCCGGGCGTTGTGGCCCGACCCAGGGCCCGCCCCCGCCAAGCCGACGAGTTGGGAAACCCTCGGTGAAGACATCGCCGCCGGGATGGTTGAGCACGATCTCCGTGATGTTGTCGGCGTGGGACACTCCTTTGGCGCGGTGGCCTCCTTGGTTGCCGCCACCCGCCAGCCGGACCGATTCCGGGCGCTGGTTCTGCTCGATCCAACCTTGCTCCTCCAAGTCCTGCTCGACCAGATCTTTCGCCCCGACGCCAACGGGGTGGTGCAGCATCAACTGGCGGTGCGGGCCCGAACCCGTCGGGCCGAGTTCGCCTCGCTGGCGGAGGCCTTCGAATATTGGCGGCCGAGATCGCTGTTCCGGGACTGGAGTGATGAAGCGCTCTGGTTCTATGTCCGAAGTGGTCTCCGGCCGCTGCCCAACGGTGCCGGTTTCACCCTGGTGTGGGCCCCGGACTGGGAGGCGAACTACTACGAGGGGCTCTATCGAGATGGCTGGAGTACCCTTGACCAACTCGATCCCCGGATCCCGGTGCTGGTCATCCGCGGTGGGACGACCGACACCTTCTCGGTCGAGGCGGCCGAGCGGTTCCGACAACTCCGGCCCTCGGCGTCAGTGGTCGACCTCCCGGGCTTCGGGCATTTGTTCCCAATGGCCGCGCCGGACCAAACGGCAGGGATCATCTCCGATTGGCTCGACCGGTAATCGGCGAACTGGACCGCGGGACTACACCGGGATGCCCGCCGCAAATCCCGCGATCCGCCGGCAGGCCTCGCGGAGCCGCTCGTCGCCGGTGCCAAGGGTAATCCGGACGTGGCCGGCCCCGCTCGGACCGAACCCCTCTCCGGGCGTGACCGAGACACCGGTGGCATCGAGGAGCCCACGGGCAAACTGCTTCCCGTCGAGGCCGGTGCCGCGGACGTCGGCAAAGAGATACATCCCGGCATCCGGCATCCGAAACTTGATACCCGGTAGGCCCGACAACGCCTCGACCATCAGGCGGGCCCGCCGCTCGTAGCACGACCGAATCGTTTCGAGCTCCGCCCCGCCCGCGGTAATCGCCACGACTGCCGCATCCTGGATGAACTGGGCCACCCCGAAGTACATCCCTCGGGCCAGATTCGCGAGATGCCCCGCCAAGGCCGGCGGTGTCACCGCCCACCCGCATCGCCACCCGGTCATCGCGTGTGACTTGGAAAGGCTCGAAATCAAAATGCCGCGCTCCAACATTCCCGGCAGCCGAAGCGGGCTCTCGTGGTGCTTGCCGGTGTAGTAGAGGGCGCTATAGACCTCGTCCGAAACGAACCAGAGGTCGTGGGCCTGACAGAGCCGGGCCACGGCCCGGGACTGATCGGCCGTTAGGCAGGCCCCGGTCGGGTTGTGCGGAAAATTGAGGATGATGCCCCGGGTCCTCGGTGTAATGGCCCGGCCCACTGCATCGGGGTCGAGCTGGAAGGCGTTGTCCGGGCTGAGCGGGACTTGGACCATCCTGGCCCCCGGTGCTCCGAGTACCGCCTCATAGGTGACATAGGTCGGTTCCGCGACGATGACCTCGTCGCCGGAGTCGAACAGACACTGCGCCACCCCGAACAACGCCGCCTGGGCGCCGGGGAAGACGGTGACCTGGCCTGGCGCGATCGAAGCACCTAACGTCCGCCCCGTTTCGGTCGCGATGGCCGCCCGAAGAGCTGCCTCACCACCGATTGGACTGTAATGGGTCCGCCCGGTCCCGAGGGCGTCGTTCGCCGCCCGGCGAATCGCGGCCGGCGTCTCGAAGTCGGGGTCTCCAATCGAGAGCAGAAAGATCTCCTCCCCCCGCGCCATGCGCTCCGCTGCGTCATCATGGATCCGCCAGGCGTCGGACCCTTCCCCCGCGATCCGCCCCGTCAGCGACGAATACTGCATCTCACCCTCCCGAAGGCCGGGTGCCGGGTGCCAAGCGCCGAGCAAACCCGATCGGCTTCATCGCGGCCTCGACCGGCACCGAAACCGTGGTGACGGCGCCGGTGGCGTCCATCTGAAACTGGACTCGCCACCGGATCGGGTTGGCGACGTTCCGCGGATCGGCCTCGAACACGTCATAGTGCCAGTGGGTGAGGCCGAGGGTGAAGCTCGAATAGGCCAGTGACAGCTTGCCGTCGACGAGCGTGACCGTCATGTCGCCGTAGCCGGGGTGGTTGTAGACCCCGACATAATCCGCCAGCGGATGCGACGGCGTGGTGCCGCTGACCCGGCTCGCGGCGTCGTTGGCCCGGATGGAATCGGCTCGGGCTTTGGCCCGATCGGCTTGCGCTTTGAACCGGCCGCTCCAGTTGATCGGCTCGAGGCCTAGGAGGCGGTCGTAGATCATGTACGGGATGAAATCCCGAACCGGGGTCCCGTTCAGGTTGGTCAGGACGACAATTCCGATCGAGTCATTGGGGAGAAAGTTCACCTCGGCCGAGAATCCATCGATGTTGCCGCCGTGGTGAACCAGTTTGTGGCCTCGGTAGGCGTTGATGAAGAAGCCCATTCCATACGACTCATGGCTCAGTTCAAAACCGCCGGGGCCCGGAGTGGCCGGAGCCGGAATCACCATTTGAGGCGTCTGCATTTGCCGCGCTTGGGCCGCCGGGATGACCTCGCGCCCCTCATGCTTTCCCTGGTTCAGATGCATCGCCACGTAGGCCAACATCTCGGTGATGTCGGCGTTGATCGATCCGGCCGGCCCGATCGCATCGAGATTGCGGTAGGGAATCCGGACCACCGAATCGCTGGGGAGCCGGGCGTAACCAAACGAAAAATCTGCTGACCGCTGGAGCTCGGTCACCGAGGCATCGGCGGTTCGCATCCCAAGCGGGTCGAAGACCCGGTTTTTGACGACGGCCTCCCAGGGCATGCCGTCCAGTTTGCCGGAGAGGTACCCGGCTGTCATGTACATCAGGTTCTGATATTGCCACACGCTCCGAAAGTCTCGGGTCGGCTCGAGATAGCGGAGCCGCTGGTAGAGCTCCTCGCGGGAATAGGTGCCGCCGCCCCACATCAGGTCGTGGCGCGGCAGCCCGGACCGATGGATCACCAGGTCTCGCGGTGTCATCCGCTCGGTCACGGCTGGATCGAACATCTGGAAATCAGGCAGATACCGGCGCAGAGGGGTGTCCCAGTCAAACTTGCCCGCCGCCGCCTGTGCCGCCAACGCGGTGACCGCAAACGACTTGGTCACCGAGCCGATGGCAAACTTCGTGGTGGCGGTAACCGGGGACTTGTCCTCCCGGTTTTTGAATCCGTATCCCTTGAGCAAGACGATCGTGCCGCCTTTGATCACCCCGATCCCGACGCCCGGCACCTTCCAAGCCTTGAGGACCGAATCGATCGCCGCGTCGAAGGCTGGATCGAGGGCTTTCGGCAACGGCTTCCGTTGCGCGGCCCCGGCCGGAGCCAGAACCAGGGTAGCGAACAAAAACAGCAACCGACTGCGAACAGCCATGGAGACTCCGGGCTTGGGGTGATAGGTTAATTGTACCCAATTCAGCAAACGACGCGAGGTGGCAGTGTGATCTGGGACATGGTGTTCATCTACGAACCCGAAATGGGCAACGGGGCCAACCTCTTCGACCGGTACCGGGCCGCCGGCGTCGATTTCATCTCGGTCCACCCCGCTGGCGACCGCCACAACATCCAAGAAGCCATGAAGCGGATCGCCCGTTGCCGGGCCGATATTGCGGCCCATCCGAATGCCGTGTTGGTGTACTCGGTCGACGATATTGCCAGGGCCAAGGCCGCCGGCAAGCTCGCGGTTGGAATTCATCTCGAAGGCTTCCGCTGCCTCGAACGCGATCTCTCGATGATCGAGCTCTACTACCAGCTCGGCGTTCGGTTCGTCCATCCGATTTTCAACCTCTCGAGCGAGATCGGTGGTGGCGGCGCCGACCGGCACGAGACCGGGCTCACCAAGTTCGGGGTCAAGATGGTCCACGAAATGAATCGAGTCGGGATGCTGGTTGACGGCGCCCACGCCGGCTATCGATCGACCATCGACATGATGGAAGTGTCCCACGATCCGGTCATCTTCAGTCATCTTGCCTGCCACGCCGTGCATCCGCATTTTCGGAACGTCAAAGACGATCAAATCAGGTTTTGCGCCGAACGCGGCGGGGTGATCGGGATTACCGGGGCGGCCTTCTATCTCGGTGGCGCCTCGCCGGAACAGTACTTCCGCCACCTCGATCACGTGGTCCAGCTGGTCGGGCCCGGTCATGTCGGGATCGGGCTCGACTATCTCGATCAGGCCCATCACCTGGCGGCCTTCATCGAGGCCCGGCCGGATGAGTGGCCCGGCAAGGCCGAGGGCGCCTGGGATCCGATGCTGTTTCTTGGGCCCGAGATCATTCCCCAGGTCCTCGACTTGATGCTCAAGCATGGCTACACCGACGAACAAGTCCGGTGGATTCAGGGCGGCAACTGGCATTCGATCTGCAAGCGGGTCTGGAAGTGACTCTTGAGCTCACCCCACGCGATCGCTCCCTCCTGGCCGGCGAACACGGGCCCGGCGCCCGGCTGGCGATGTCGATCGTCGTTCGCTTAGCCGAGGTGACCGGTGCCCCCCGGCTGATGGACATTACCGGTGCCCATATCGACAGCAGCCTCTATATGGGCGACGCGACGCTCGAGTTTTCGGAGCGGCTGGCGTCGTTAGGCGCCAAGGTCGCGGTACCGTCGTCGCTCAATGTGAGCGGAGTCGACGAACACGGGTGGCGCGACTGGCCGGTGCCGCCGGCCTGGGCGGCCAGTGCTCACCGCCAGATGGTGGCCTATCAAACGATGGGCTGCACCCCAACCTGGACCTGCGCACCCTATCAAACCAAGTCAAAGCCGGTCTTCGGCCAGCAGATTGCCTGGGGTGAGTCGAACGCGATTTGCTTTGCCAACTCGGTGATCGGCGCTCGGACCGAGCGGTACCCGGATCTGCTTGATATCTGCGCCGCCATTACCGGCCGGGTGGCGGAGGCGGGTCTCCACCTCGAGGAAAACCGGGGCGGCCAGGATCTCTTTCGGCTCCGCGACATCCCCGAATCGATCCAACGTGACGACGCCTTCTATCCGGTGCTCGGCCATTTCATCGGGAAGCTCAGCCAGGAAAAGATCCCGGTCATCGAGGGTCTGACAGTGACGCCGGCCGAGGATCAACTCAAGGCCCTCTGCGCCGCCACCGCATCATCGGGTGCGGTGGCATTGCTTCACATCGTTGGCGTCACTCCCGAGGCGCCGACCTTCCTCGCCGCGTTTCGGGGCCGGAGCCCCGAACGGACCTTCGATGTCACCATGGACGTCCTGCGGGCTGCCCGAGCCGAACTCACCACCTCCGCGGGCGCAGCCCTCGACATGGTGGTGCTCGGCAGCCCGCATTTCTCAGTGGCCGAATTCCGGCAGCTCGCTCCTCTCCTGGTGGGCAAGCGGCGAAACCCCCAAGTCGAGTTTCTGGTGACCTCGAGCCGGATCATGTCGCTCTTGGCCCGGGAAGATGGGCTGCTCGAGCCGCTCGAAGCCTTCGGCGGCAAGGTCACCGTCGATACCTGTGTCCTTACGACACCGATGCTTCGTCCCGAGATCAAGGTCTTGATGACCAACTTGGCGAAGTACGCCTACTATTCCCCCGGGCTGCTCCGGACCGCCGTGGTGTTTGGGAGCCTAGCCGATTGTATCGAGTCGGCAGTCCAAGGCCGGGTGGTCCGGGATGAGTCGTTATGGGCCAAGTAATCCAGGGCGAGGTCGTGGTGGCCGGCGCTGGTTCGGGCCTCGTGCTCGCGGCCGATCAGCCCCTTAGTTTTTGGGGCGGCTACGACCAGATCACCGGCGAAATCATCGACCGCCGCCACCCGTTGTCAGGCCGGATCGCGGCCGGCGCCGTGCTGGCCCTGCCGGCCTCACGCGGATCGAGCACGACCTCGGCGGTGCTGCTGGAAGCCGC
>JANNQX010000113.1:0-2491 GCA_031400975.1 Gemmatimonadota bacterium | reverse complement strand
GGTGCACTCGTATAGGTAGGTGCCCGCGGTCCCGAACGTCCGAGTCGCCCGATTGCCGGGAGTCTGGTCCGGGATGTTGCCGGCCCCCGGCCCGGCCGCCGTGAAGGTCACGTTGTGGATGGCGCCGGAGAATTCCCAGGTGACCGAATCATTGGCCTGGATCGTTAGGTTGGCCGGCTGAAACGACGTGCCGGGCGTGGTCACCAGGTTGGGGGCCCCCGGTGCAGGTGGGGCTGACACGTCCACGCGGGTAGAAGCCGCCTTCGAGCTGCCTTGCCAAGTCACCGTGGCGGTGAGGGTCGTCGTGCCCGGGGCGACTCCAGTCACCATGCCCTGCCGATCAACCGTGGCCAAGGCCGGATCAGCGATGTGATATTGGACCTCACTGCCGGTGACCGGGTGCCCGGCGTTGTCGGTGGCGAGCAGCTGGAGCTGGAGGTGCTGACCGATGCTCAGCGTGATCGAGGCCGGGAGGATCTGGACCGATGCAAGTCCAGGCGGTGGTGCATCGAGTGTCGGGGCCGCCGCGCCGCCGCCCCCACAGGACGCCAGGGCAGCTAAGCCCCCCAGTACGATCGCCCGCCGCATTGCCCGCTCCGATTTGAGATGGGGGGAAGATCGATTCCTTTGGGTGAAGGGTTCATGAACCCCGGCGGAGGAAAGAGCCGGTTTCGGACCGTCTCGAAACGGTACGCCAGGGCGGATCCCGATAGATTTGGGGCATGACGATGCCATCGCGTGGGTTTGGCGCTCTGATCGGGAGTCTGGTCTTGGCCGGGGCCTGGCTGGCCCTGGCGGAACTGGGTATGGATGACGCCCTCCGGGTCAATAGCTACCAAGTCTGGCCCGCTCTTGGTATCGTCGGCGGTTTGCTCGGCTGGGGGGGCCGGCTCCGTTGGCCGGTGGCGTTCGCGGGGGTCGGGTTTGGCGCACTCCTTCTGATCCAATGGCTTCCCTGGCCGGCCACCCTCTCCCGCGGGCTGGTTCGCGCCGACTCCCTCCCCGCCGGCCCGGTCGATGCCATCGTTGTCCTCTCGGCTTCAATGACCGATGAGGGCGTGTTAGGCCCGGTCGGTGCCACCCGCCTTCTTGAGGGGGTCCGTCTCCTTCGGGCCGGCGCCGCTCCCCGTCTCGTGGTGTCGAGAATCACCCGCCTCGACGAAACGCCGAACCCGGTCGATTCCGATCGGGACCAGCGCGCGCTCCTCAGTGTGGCTGGCTTGACTCCGGAGCTCCATGTGCTTGGCCCGGTTGGGAGCACCCATGACGAGGCCCTCCGGATGGCCGAGTTGGCCGCACCCCGGGGGTGGCGCCGAGTGGTGGTCGTGACGTCGCCGCTGCACAGCCGCCGGGCCTGTGCCACCTTCGAGGCGGCCGGCCTTGAGGTGGTTTGTCGCCCGAGTCCCGAACGTGGATTTGCGCTTGGCGTGTTGGGCGCCGGCGGCGACCGGTCGCGGGCGTTCGGCGAATGGTTGTATGAATCCTTGGGCTGGTGGAAGTATCGGATTCGGGGTTGGGTGCGCAGCTAACGTCTTCTCACAAGGAATGCTGATGATCGCGACACGAATGTTCCTGGCGGCAGGGGCGGTGTTGTTCCTGTCCCTCGGGGCCCCGACCTACCAAGGGCCTCCGCGACCAAGCGCCCCGGTCCGGGTCCTGGTCTACCATGACATGGAGGGTCTGGCGGGTCAAACGAATCCAGCCACCTTCCGGTTCAACCACCAAGAGGCCTATCCAGAGGGACGGGAGTACTTGGTGGCCGATCTGAACGCGGTCATTGCCGGGCTGTTCGACGGCGGTGCCAACCAAGTTGACGTCGTCGACGCCCACGGCAGCGGGAATCAAGAGCCCGATGTCATCACGGCCAAGCTTGACCCCCGGGCCAAGCAGGTTTTTCGGGACCGGCCGTTCCGGCAATACGTCGACCTGGTGGTGCCGAAGGTCTACGATGCGGTGGTGGCCGTCGGAATGCACGCCAAAACCGGCAGCCGGGGCTTTGCGTCTCACACTTACACGTTGGGGATCGAGTTCTTGATCAACGGCCGGACCATTACCGAGTCGGAACTGGTGGGCTACAGCTGGGGCCGAGTCGGGGTGCCGATGATCATGGTGACGGGCGACGATCGGCTTGAAAAGGACCTCACCACGATGCCTTGGCTCCAATACGTAGTCACGAAGGAGGCCATCGCCGCCGACTCGGCCCTGCCCCGTCCGGTCGACCAAGTGCATGCCGACATGCGAGCCGCGGCGAAACTGGCGGTGTCGAAACGGGCCGGTGCCAAGGTCATGAAGTTGGCCGGTCCAATCCGGGCGGCGCTCCGGGCGGTGCCGCCGGCGAGTCTCGAGCTGATGAACGGCGTGCCCGGGGTCAACTACCACGACAATACCGTTGAGTTCACGGCCAAGGACTTTGGGGCGGTCTATGATGGACTGGTCGCGTTAGTCGGCGTGGCCAGCCAAGCGTACACGAGGCTCTATCCCGAAACCCTTC
>JANNQX010000112.1:0-40597 GCA_031400975.1 Gemmatimonadota bacterium | reverse complement strand
GCCCTGGTGGCCTACAACTATTTTGCGGGGAAGGCAGCGGCTTTGGAAGGGGAGATGGAAGGGTTCGCCAACGGATTGGTTGGGTGGATGGCGAAAGAGCGGTGGCTCTGATGGCCGGCGGTGGAGTCGGCGGGGCCGGGATCGGGCGGCGGCGCTCGCCCGCCATCAACGCGGATGTCAACATCACCCCGTTGGTCGACGTGGCGTTGGTGCTCCTGATCATCTTCATGATTACCGCCCCGATGATGCAAGGCGGCATCGACGTCGAGCTTCCGCAGGCCAGGGCCACCCCGTTGGCGGCCAAGGACGGGATCATCATCACCGTCAACCGCCAGGGTCAGATCTTCGTCGACGATATCCGGGTAACCCAGGCCGAACTCCGCGCCACGGTTCGCCAGCTGATGGATCGGCGGCGGGCCTCCAGCGTCTATGTTCGGGGCGATCGGGCCACCCCGTACGGGAACGTCATTCGGGTGATCGCGGCCTTGCACGAGGCTGGGATTACCTCGGCGGGGTTGGTGACCGAGCAGGAAGATCTTTTGCGATGAGGCTGCGGGCGGAGTCGGCGGTGCCTCGCCAGGGAATGGTGGCCGGCGCAGCGGGAACGTTCGCGGTCCACGCCGGGCTTGCGGCCGTGGTACTGATCTCATCCCAGGCGGCGACCTCGATTCCGCCGATCGTCTACAATGTTGAGCTCGTTGCCGCGCCGCGGCCAACCGCCTCGGCGGCACCGGTGACCGCTCCAACGCCGCCGGCGCCCCCGAAAGTCGCCCCCAAGCCAACCCCGGCCAAAACGGCCCCGGTCCGGGCCAAGCCACCCACCAAGGTTGCCCCCAAAGTTGAACCGACGCCGCCCCCAAAGGCCGCGACGCCGCTCGCGCCGGGGGAAACACCGGGCGTGGGGACCGATGTGGCGAATGTCCGGGTGGAAGACGGAAAACAGTTTCCCGATCCGGCCTACCTCCGGAACCTGACCAACGAGATCTTGCGGCGGTGGGCTCGGCCAGTGGGGTCGGGCGCGCTGGAAGCGGAAGTAACCTTCACCATCATGCGGGACGGCTCGGTGCGAGATATTCGGGTGATTCGAACGTCGCGGAGCTCGGCTTTTGATCTCGAGGCCGAGGGGGCGGTGGAAAAGGCGGGCTTGGACTTGGCCTTCGGCCCCCTCCCTCGGGTGTGGCCGGCGGACATCCTCCAGGTCCGATTCCTCTTCCGGCCGAGGAACCGGCCATGACGCGACTGGGTTGGGGGTTAATGGTAGGCCTGTTAGGCGGCCTTGGCGCGACCAGGGCCTGGGCGCAGGACACCGTTCGGGTCCAGGGGGTCTATGACGCGGGGGTCCGTCCGGCCGTGGTCGTGATGCCGACCTTGCCGGCCCTCGATTCGATTCGGGCGATCATGGCCCGCGATCTCGACTTCAGCGATCGGTTCGAGGTGATCGCGCTGCCGGCGACCGGTGGCCTGGTTGGGCCATCGACCGGGGCGCCGATCAACTACCCTCTGTACCGGACGCTCCGGGCGAGCTACGCGGTTGAGATCGTGAGCGCCGCCGGCGCGGTGACCGTCCGGCTGCACGATTTGGCGGCCGAGGTCGTCCGACAGGAAGTATCGGTTCCTCTCGATCCCTCGGGCCAGGGCGAAGCGAGGATGGCCGTCCATCGGCAATCCGATGAAGTCGTCCGGTGGGCTACCGGAAAGCCGGGGGTAGCGGCGACCAGGATTCTGTTCCTCAACAATGGGGACAAACGGATCTACCGGGTCGATTCGGATGGATACGGCGTGGTGCCGATGAGCCCGGCCAACCTCTTAGTGCTCTCGCCGGTCTGGTCACCGGACGGGAGCCGGTTCGGGTACACCCAGTTAGGCGGTGAGGGCGCCGGGGCGATCATCATTCAATCGGTCGCGACCGGGACCCGTCAAGTGGTGCCGACCACCAACGTTGGGCAGAACATCACCCCGTCGTTTTCCCCCGATGGCCGGAAGCTCGTTTTCTCGCGGTTGACCGAGCAGGCCGCGAACTTGTACGCGGTGAACGTCGCCGATCTGTGTTGCCTGGAGCGGTTGACAGCGGGACGGTTTGCAGAAAACCTCTCGCCTGTCTATTCTCCCGATGGTCGGCGGGTTGCCTATGTGTCGAACCGGGCTGGGTCGCCTCAGATCTACGCGATGGCGGCTGACGGGACCGATCAGGAATTGATGATCCCGTTTGATTTCGGCGCCACCGGCAATTCGTTCGCGCCGGACTGGTCCTCAGACGGCACCACGATAGTGTTCCACCGGGAGTTCGGGGGTAGTCCGCAAATCGTAACGTTCGACGTGTCCTCCCGGCAACTCAAGGCCCGGACGTCCTCGGGGCGAAATGAAGACCCGAGTTTCGCCCCTGATGGCCGCCACATTGTGTTCGTGTCGAATCGAACCGGCCGTGGGCAACTCCATGTGCTTGACTTGGAAACCGGCCGGGTTCGACAGCTGGGTACGCCGGGTTCCGCCCGATTGCCGTCGTGGTCGCGACCGTTAGGTCGCAGCCGCTAGAACTTGCCGAACCGTCCCTTTGATGAGGAGCACTTCCGGATGCGCCTTCGATTACTCGTCCTGGCCCTAGCCCTACTCGCAGCGTGCGGCAAGAAGCCGCCCGCTTCCGTTCCGACCCCAACCGACGGAACGTCGGCCACGCCGGGTACCGGCAGTCAGGGGCCGACGACCGGTGGTGGACCCGCGACCCCGAACACCGGATCGGGTGCCACCGAGGCCGCCATCACCGCCGATCTGACCCGCATTCTTCAGGAGGTCATTTACTTCGACCTCGATCAGGAGACGATCCGGCCCGATGGCCAATCGGTGCTCGATCAGAAGGCGGCGATCATGCTCGTCAATGCCGCCCTCCGGATCAAGATCTCCGGACATGCCGACGACCGGGGCTCTGACGAGTACAACCTGGTACTCGGCAGCAAGCGGGCGACCAGCGCCAAGCGATACCTTGAGGCCAAGGGTATCGATGGCAGCCGGATTGAGACGGTGTCCTTCGGAGAGGAACGACCGGCCGATACCGGCGCCGGTGAGGCCGCCTGGAGTAAGAATCGTCGCGACGAGTTTGAGCTGACCGCCGGGGGCGCTCGGCTGGTGAAACCGCAGTGATCCGCCCATGGGTCTTGGCCGGGTTGCTCGGCGCGTCGCTTGGTTGCGCGACCCCGGGCAACGTTCGGCGGGTTGAGACCCAAGTTTTGGTGCTTCGGGCCGAGACGTCCCGGCAGGACTCGGTTCGAGCGGCCGAGTTGGCGCGGATCATTCGGCTCCAGCAACAGGTCCTTGATTCGCTGACGATCACCAGGCAGGGTCTCCGGATCATGGAGGCGAAGTCGGCGAACGACCTGACCGACGTCATGCGCCAACTCCTCGCGGTGCAGGAGATGGTCGGGCAAAGCCAGCGCAACCTCACCCAGCTTCGGGGCCAACTCGATGCGCGGGCTGAGGGCCAGCCGCCCGGGCCGGTCGCGCCGGCAGTTCCCGACACCTCCGTGCGGGTGGCTCCGTCCGCGTCTGGGGAGCAGATGTACAGCGCCGCGTTGCAGCAGTATCGCCGGGGCAGTCTCGGCACCGCGCGGAAGGCCTTTCTCGACTTCCTCCAACAGTACCCCAGTCATCCGAACACCGTTGACGCGATGTATTTCGCGGCCGAGACGTTCGAGACCTCGGCGCCAGACACGGCCATCGCCCGATTCGGCGAGGTGCGGGCTAAGTTTCCTCAGTCGGTTCGGGCGCCGGCCGCCCTGTACAAGATTGGCTATGTCCTCGAGCAGTACCTCAAAGATTCGGCCCGGGCCCGGGCTGCCTACCAACGGGTCGTCACCGAGTATCCCCGGTCCGAGGATGCCGAGTTGGCAAAAACCCGGCTCGAGGCGCTGAAACCCCAAGGTTGAGTAGGTGATGGCTCGGTCCACCGGCGAAATGCCGTTCCTCGACCACCTCGAGGAACTTCGGAGTCGACTCGTCAAGGCCGTCGTCGCGCTCGTCGCGGGGGTGGGGACCGGGATTTGGCTCGTCACTCAGTTCCGCCTGGTCGACGTGTTGCAGGCTCCCATTGTGCCCCTGCTCGAGGGGCGGCATCTCGTCATCCATAGTCCGACTGAACCCTTCATGATCGTGCTGCAGCTCGGGTTTATCGCCGGGCTCATTTTGGTGTCGCCGATTCTGGTGTGGCAGCTGTGGGCCTTTCTGGCGCCCGCGCTGTACGAACGAGAGAAGCGAGCCCTCGTCCCGGCGTTGTTCGTCGGGCTGGCGCTGTTTGTGGCCGGGGCCGTTCTCAGCTTCATCTACATTGTGCCATCCGCCTTGAAGGTCCTCCTCGGCTTTCAACCCGGCACCTTCGAGTTGTTGATTACCTATCGGGAATACTTCGGCTTTGTACTCCAGGTTGTCCTGGCGATGGGGATTTCGGCCGAGCTGCCGCTTGTCATGGTACTCCTGGCCGTGTTAGGGATCGTAACCCCGGCCATGCTCAATCGTTTCCGGCGGTTCGCCGTCGTATTGTCTTTTGCCGGCGGGGCGGTTCTCTCGCCTGGTACCGACGCGTTTTCGATGCTGATGATGTCGATCCCGCTGCTGATCTTGTACGAGGTGGGCTTCTTCGGGGCCTGGATCGTCCACCGCCGGCGCCTCCGCTCGGCCGGCGCCGCTGTGCTCGTTCTGATCGGACTCGGGCTCCCAGGTCAGGCCGACGCCCAGCGGCCCGTCCCCCGGCCGCCGCCCCGGCCGACAAACCAACAAGACCCCCGGCAGCAGAACCCCGCTGACACCGGCCTCCGGAACGTCGCGCCGCTCGACACAGCTAGTGCCCGTCGGCTCGGCATTCCGACCGGGCCCAAGGCCTCCTTCGCCCCGAACGATTCGGTGGTCGACGAACTCTTGGAGCTCGAGGGCTACGACATCACTCGATACCGGTCGGACACCGCCCGGGTTGAAGCGGTGGACAAGAATGTGAAGCTCAACGGCAACGCCATGACCGAGCGATCCGGGTCGACCCTCGAGGCCCGACAGATCCACTATCAGGAAGGCAACTGCCGGTTCGAGGCCGAAGGGGAACCCCATCTGTTCCAGCAAGGCACCGTCGTCGTCGGGCGCCAGGTCCAGTTCAATACCTGCGAGGAACGAGGACTGGTCCAAGATGGCCAAACCTCGTTCCCGCAGCAGGGCGCCAACTGGATTATCCGGGGGAATATCGCGATGGACTCCTCGACCAGCCGGATCTATGCCCGGGCCCAAGAAATCACCAGCTGCGACCTGCCCGATTCCCACTATCACTTTGCGGCCAAAGAGCTCAAGTGGGTCAACGGGTCGGTCATGGTGGCGCGGCCGGCGGTGCTCTACATCCGGGACGTGCCGATTGCCTGGATTCCTTTTCTGTTTCAGGATACCAAACGGGGCCGCCGCTCCGGGATTCTGGTGCCGGAGTTCGGATTCAACGATATCGTCCGGCCGAGCCGCGCCTACAACCGGACGGTCCGAAACATCGGCTACTATTGGGCCCCAAATGACTACGTCGATGTTTTGGGGCGATTCGATTGGTTCTCGAACCGGTATATCGAGCTTGGCTTCGAAGGCCAGTACCGGTGGATCGACAAGTTTGCCAGGGGGGCCGTCAGCTTTTCGAAAAGCAGCGAAATTGGATCAGGAAGCGGGAACTCCAATACCCGAATTGTTTGGAACCACAATCAATCATTCAGCGTCACGACCAAGCTCAACGTCAGTCTGGACTACTCGACCAATTCGTCGATCATCCGCCGAAACTCGATCGATCCTCGGCTGACCACCCAGCAAATCCGGAGCTCCGCCAACCTCAATCGGCAATACAAGTGGGGCAACGTCGCCATCGGGTGGACCCGGAGTCAGAATGTCACCGACGGGAGTGGAACCCGGACCGAGCCTTCGCTCTCGATTTCGCCGAAGCCGCTCGATTTCGGCCCCAACATCACCTGGTCGCCGACCCTCAGTTTGGACCGCAACGTGGCATTCCGTCGCCCCTTGACGCCCATCCTGGTGCCCCGGGGGCTTGGCGGACGAGTCGACACGCTGAGGGTGACGGGCGAGAGCCGGGTCAGCAACTTCAGGATGGATACGCCGCTTCGAATCGGCGGGTTTCAGTGGCAGAATCGGGTCAGTCTGATCGATGCCGATTCGACCGGCCTCAGCGAAGACCTGGTCAAGTTGCCCAACGAGGACACGCCGGACCCGACCGATTCCATTTCAGTGCGCCGGGTTCGGGGCGGCGGGTTCGGGAGTGAGTTTGACTGGGACACCGGGATCAATCTCCCGATCGTCTTCCGGACTTCCTGGAAAGTGACTCCCAGTGTCAACATCACGAACATCGCCGCGGGGCCCTTCGCGGTCCGCAACGGGAGGACGGACGGCCAGTTCGTTCGCCAAGGGAAGCGCCTGCAGTTCGGGATGTCGGTCTCGCCGACCTTCTACGGTTTCTTTCCGGGGGTCGGTCCGCTGGCCAAGATTCGGCATACGATCTCGCCCTCGATCAGTTATGCCTACAGTCCCGCCGCCGACGTCCCGATCGAATTTGCCCGGGCCATTACCCCGGTCGGCCAGCCGTTGGTGTTGAGGAGTATTCCGAGCCAGAACATCAACCTGTCGCTGAATCAGAACTTCGAGGGCAAGTCGAAACGTCCCGCCGGCGACACCACCGACCTGGCGGTCAAGAAGATTCGGATCCTGAGCATCAGTACCGGGGGCATCTCGTACGATTTCGAAAAGGCGAAGTTGCCCGGTCGCACGGGGTGGGGCAGCGACCAGTTGACGAACAGTCTCTTGAGCGACCTGGTCCCCGGCCTCAACCTTTCGTTGACTCACGATCTGTTCATCGGGCAGTTCGACCGGAAGGGCGCCCGGTTCAGCCCCTTTCTCTCCGGCGTGACGACGAGCTTTTCCTTGACCGAGGGGACCTTCAAATCCATCGGGCGCCTCCTCGGGATGACGACCGAGCCCGACAAGGAACCGGCCGCTCCGAGGACACCGGGCGCGCCCCAGAGTCAATTCCAGGGGCAGTCGAATTTCGGGGGTATCGACGACCTTCGCCGGGGAACCGGTTTTGCGTCCAACCAGAACTATGCCCGCGGTCAAAAGGGATTCAACGCCAACGTGAACTTGACGATTGCGCGGACTCGCCCCGACAGCACATTCCAGGAGCCCAACCGGAGCAATGTGTCGCTCAACACCAGCTTTGCCCCGACCCAGTTTTGGCAGGTGAGCTGGAACACCCAGTATGATATTGGCAACAAGAAGTTCGAGTCGCAGCAGCTCAATCTGACCCGCGATTTGCACGATTGGCGGGCCACGTTTTCGTTCGTCCGAAGCCCGAATGGCAACTTCCAGTTCTCCTTTCTGGTCACCTTGATTGACCTGCCGGACATCAAGTTTGACTACCGCCAGAACACGATCCAGGAGGGCCGGCGCTAGGCCAAGGGGCGCTCGGGGCGACTGGCCCGGTCCCTGCAGGGCGGATGGCGTTCCGGGAGGGTCCAATGGCCTGGCTTGCCTGGCCCGTTCCAGCGGGCCTATCTTACGGCGCAACAAGATGTTGACGCTCCCCCCTTACACCCGAGTCGGATGAACCTCGACAAGCTCAAGGAGTCGGCGCGCAAGTACGAACAGAGCGGCCAATGGCGACCCGCCATTGACGTTTATAAGAAAGCGCTGCGCGAGTTCGAGGAGTCGGGCGAAGGGGTTCCAGACCCCTCCCTTTACAACCGGATCGGCGACCTCGAGATGCGAGGCAGCGATTCGAGTGCGGCGATCCGGGCCTACGAGCAGGCGTCCGACCTGTACACCGAACAGGGGTTTTTCAACAACGCCATTGCGTTGTGCAGCAAGATCCTCCGGGCCAACCCGGGCCGAACCAGCACCTACCTTCGCCTTGCCCAACTCAACGCGCGGAAGAATTTCGTCAGCGATGCCAAGCGCAACCTGGCCGAATATCTCGAGCGGATGGATGCCCTCCATCACCGCGAGGAGGCCCTGAACGCGGTCTTGTCGTTTGCCGAGCAGTTTGCCGGCAATCCGGATATCCGCCCGATGCTGGTTGAGTTGCTCCGGGCCACCGCAGCCGGCGAGGGGAACGATGCGTTCTCCCGGCTCGCGGTGCAGTTGGAATCGAGTGGGGTCGCGGCCAAGCCGCCCCAGAGTTTGGAGACGTCCGAGGCCGCGGATCCGGAATCCAAGGGTGCGTCGGCGAACCCGGCGGCCCCCTGGACGGGTCCGCGGTCCTTGGGGGGAGACGGGCTGGTCTTTCTCGACGTCGGGGCGAATTACGACCGGTCGGTCGACGCCACCGGGCCGATCGAAGGCCTGGAGCTCGCCGGCAGCGAATCGGGGAGCGATTGGCAGCAGGACACCGGCGTTATCGACGGTCTCGAGTTCATTCGGGAGATGGCCGATCCCGATAATTCGGTGCCGGGCCTGTTGACCGAGGCTCCGTTTGATGCCGACCCGGTCACGCTGCCCGACCAGGCCTCCGATTTCCTCGATATTGACGCCTTTCCGAGCGCTGAATTGGTCGAAGTGTCGTTCGACGCCAAGGATGACTTCTTGACCGCGACCCTCGACCTCGAAGGGCCGCCGACGGCTGGGGTGGAGCAGCCCGTCGAGGGCGAAGGACTGGTGTTTCTGCCGGTCGATCAGGAGGCGGCTCCGGAGCCGGAGCCCGCCGCGGAGCCGGACAGCGACGTCGCCGCCTATGCCCGGGATCGGGCTCGGGTCCTGTTCGAAATCGGCGACCGGAGCGGTGGGATCGGGGCCCTCGAAGAGGCCCTGCGGCAACTCGAGGCCACCGGACGGCTTCACGAGGCGGTCCGGACGGCTGAGGATCTGATCCAGCTCGAGCCCGAGGTCATTTTCCGGTACCAGAAGCGAGTCGAGTTGGCGTACCGAGCCGGCGACCGTGAGGCGATGCTCGGATCGTACCTCGGCCTCGCGGCCGCGTTACTCCGGGGCGGGGGCGTCGACCACGCGCTCAATGTCTACCGGCGGGTCCTCGAGCACGACACTGAGAACGCCATTGCGCGGTCGGCGATCTCGAGGCTGGAGGCCGCCAAGGTCGACGCCCGACCCGCGCCGCCGCCTCCGGAGCCTGCATCCTCCTTCATTGATCTGGGCAGTTTGATTTTTGATGAGCCGCCGTCGCGTGACACCAGGATCCGGGTCGGCCAACAGGCTCCGATCGAAGACGAGGACGCCGCCTTTCATGAGGCCTTGGAGCAGTTTAAGCGGGGTATCGATGAGAACATCGACGCCGAGGACTACCAAGCCCACTACGACCTCGGGATCGCGTTCAAGGAAATGGGGCTCCTCGACGAGGCGATCGCTCAGTTCCAGAAGGCGCTCAGGGCCCCGGAGGGCCGCCTCAAGACCTCAGAGCAATTGGGGATCTCCTTTTTCGACAAGGGTCGTTTTGCGATTGCGGAGGCGGTCCTCCGCCGGGCAATCGAGAGCTTGGCGGGCGGCGATGAGGACAAGATCGGACTGATCTATTGGCTGGGCCGGTCGCTTGAATCACAGCGTCGGTTCGAGGAAGCGCTTCGTTTCTACGAGCGGGCGTTGGCGGTCGACATCCGGCTGCTCGACGTGGGCGAGCGGGTCCAACGGTTGACGATGACGGATCAGCCGTGACGTCGAGCACGACTGCGATCTCGATGGCCGATTTGCAGGCCGATCTTCAGGGCGACCTTGAGGGCGTGCGAGCCCAGATCGGCAGGGCCATTGCCGCCGATTTCGCCCTCATTGGCGACGTCAACTCGCACCTGCTCCGGATGCAGGGCAAGATGTTTCGCCCGACCCTGCTGTTTTTGGTCAATCGGGCCACCGAGGCCCAGGACGAGCGGGCGGTTCGCCTCGCCGCCGTGGTCGAGCTGATTCACTTGGCCACACTCGTCCATGACGACTCGGTTGATCACTCGGTGATGCGGCGGGGGATGCCGACGATCAACGTGATGTTTAGTCACCAGGTCTCCGTGATCATGGGCGACTATCTCTACTCTCGGGCTGTCATTGAACTCGTCAATCTCGCTGATCTCAAGCCGCTCGAAGTCCTCGGCCGGGTGACCAACGAAATGACGATCGGCGAGATGCGTCAGCTCCTGGCCCACGATCCGCTGACGTTTAGCGAAGAGAGCTACGATCTGTTGATCCGGGCTAAGACCGCCTCCCTGATCTCCGGGGCGTGTGAATGCGGGGCCCTCCGGGCGTCTCCGGAAGTGCGCACGGCCATGGCGCGATTCGGGAATGCCCTCGGGATGGCCTTTCAGATTACCGACGACCTGCTGGACTTCACCGAGGTGGAGGAGGTCACCGGAAAGCCAACCGGGCATGATCTCAAGGAGCACAAAGTCACCCTGCCGCTGATTTTCGCCCTTCCGCGCCTGACCCCGGCCCACCGGGCCGATGTCAACGCGCTGATGGCCACGCCCGACCCATCGGTCGAGCAGGTGGCTCGGGTCGTCGGTCACGTCCGGGCCGCCGGCGGGCTCGAGTACGCCAAGGGAAGGGCCCAGCAGTTCGCCGACCAGGCCGCTCGGGAATTGGACGTCTTAGCCCCTGGGCCGGACCGTGATCTGCTCCGAGCGGCGGTCTCGTTTGTCATGGAAAGACGGAAGTAGCATGCCCTCCGGACCGCGCCGCCCCCGATTCTACCTGGCCATCTTGGTGGTCGGGTTCCTGCTCGGTGGGTTCCTTCAAGCCTTCATGAGCCGGGTGCTGCCGGAGAGCCCGGCCCGGGCGTTCTTTACGACCGCGGCGCGGGGGGAGTTCGGACCTGTCACCCTGAAGCTCCTCGTGGTAGACTTCACCGTCGGTCCTCTCGGGGTCGAGATCTCGTTGTTGAGTGTTCTCGGGGTGCTGATCGCCTACCTCGTTGCCCGATCGCTCTTTTAGAAGGGGGTTTTCATGTTTTCGAATATCGGGTTTACCGAGATCATGGTCCTCGGGCTGATTGCCCTGTTGGTGTTTGGCGCCAAGCGGTTACCCGAGATTGGGCAATCGCTGGGAAAGGGTATTCGAGAGTTTAAGCGAAGCCTGACCGACACATCCGATGCCGTGGCGGGCGGTATGGATGATCGGGCGGCGCCCGGCCGGCAGCTCGATGCCCCAGCCCAGCCGCCTACGTCGAGCGAGCCGAAGCGGTTGTCGCAGTAGGTTGCAGCGGTCGGCGTCGGAGTGGTGATGAGGGCGACCCGAACGGGTCGCCCTATTGCGTTGGGGTGACTACTCCTGCGTCACGGGGGGCAATTGGGCTGCCGTCTTGTAGACCTCGGCCCGCCGGTCAACAATTTTCGCCGATTCACGGAGGGCGGCGAGATAAGCCTGAACCCGGCTCCGTTTCGCCGCTTGAAGCGCTTGGTCTCGGATTGTGGCCAGATTCTTGGTGAACTCGACCGAGTCTGCTGGGGTAATCCCCAAACCTTCGAGCAAGTATACGCCCTCGTCGCCGGTGTTCTGGTTCAACGCGATCGGACCGCTCACCTCGCCGGGCTTGAGGGCGAAAGCGGCGCCGATCAGCGTCGGAGCGGCCAGCGGCGAGGTCAGGCGGGCAAACGGCCCCAGGATACGGTATTCGAATCCCATCGACTTGGCGGCAGTCGCCAGGGTGGTTCCTCCGGCGACTTGTTTGGCCAGGTTACCGGCCACCCGCAGTGCTTCCTGGGCTTTCCTGCTGGCCCGGACCCTCGCTTCGACTTGGGCCTTTGCCGCCTGAAACGGCGGAGTGCCCTCGGCCTGGACGCTATCGAGCCGAAATACGTAGAACGCCGTGGGGGCATCGATAATCTGACTGTGCTCGCCGGGCTTGGCCTGAAAAGCCCACACGCCCGCGTCCGGTACCTGGCCCCCTTCGGGCACGAAGACGCGGTTGCCCTCGACGACCGGGCCCACCTGACGGACCACGAGGTTAAGCGCCCGGGCGGCCGTGTCGATGGCAGCCGGGTCGAGCTTTTCGGCGGCCAGCGCTTCGAGCGAGTCGGCCATCTTATCGAGCTGGTCACGATGGACTCCGGTGACCTCGATCGGGATCAGAATCTGACGGGCGTTGAGTGAGTCGCCAACCCGGCTCTCGACTTTGATAATGTGGTATCCGAACGGACCCAGCACTGGCGCGGAAAGCGTATTGAGGGGCAGGGCCATGGCCGCCGCTGCAATAGCGGCGGGTAAGTCGGTCCGCTTGATCCGCCCGAGGGCGCCGCCATTTGCGGCGCTCCCGCTATCGGCCGACTCCCGCCGGGCTACTTCATCGAACGGCGCGCCCTTGGTGATCTCTTCGCGTACCGCCGTGGCTCGGGCGAGGGCCGCCGCAGAATCGGAGGCAATCGTTCCGCGGGGAACGAAGAGAAAGCTCAGGAAGGCGCTCTTGCTTCGCTTGAAGTCTTCCTTGTGTTTGGCGTAAAAGGCCTCGGCCTCCTGGGCCGTGACCGGGGCGCTCTGATCGGCAACGACTGTAGCCGGATCGAGCCGAACCAGGCCGACCTTGGTCTGTTCCCGCTCATCGCGATACCGTTCCCACAACGTGGCGTTCGACACGAACACATCGGCGACCACCGAGCGGAACAACTTGGCCTGGAGGAGCTGATCTCGGTATTGTGCCTCGAGGCCGGGCACGTACTGCTGGCCCTCGGCGGACGCGAGCCACCGCTGGTATTTGTCGAGGTCGAACTGACCGTTGGTTTGGAAGGTAGGGACCTGTTGGAGATCGGGCAGCGGGATGCTTCGAATGGCATCGACCACCTCGGCGGGTGACACGGAAAGACCCCGCTTCTTGTATTCCGCCTGGAGTAAAACGGCGCGAACCGACTCGTTCCACACCTGGTTGCGAATCTCGTGGATCTCGTCGAGGCCGAGGGACGCACCGCGCTGCTGTTGCTGCGACATCGCGTTTTGGACCCGTTGGTCGAAATCTCGGATCTCCAGCGTGGCGCCGTTGACTTTGCCAACCGATCGAGACGCGAAGATACTTCCCGTGCTCGACCCAATTCCGCTCAAGTCGAGCACCAGCCAGGCAAAAAATGACACCGTCACCAGGACGATGACGGGCTTCGCTGCGTTTCGAAAAGCTTGCATCATGAGGTGTTACGCTCCGAGAAAACCGACCCAAGGGAACCGCAAAAGCTAACCTTGGCGGGCGACTAGCTCAAGCGACCAACTCGGCTGGCCGATTGACAGGCCCGGTTCGAACGTACTAATGTTACCTCAAATGCCGCAACAACTTAGCAGCTAAGGCGCGAGGTCTATGGGGCCGTCCCGAGAAATCGAGAAGTTGCAACGCCGATGGCAGGAGAACCCTCTAGGGCTGACCTTCGCGCCGTTGGCGGAGGCGTATCGCAAGGAGGGGATGGTGGCCGATGCCCTCGAGTTGCTCGAGATCGGCCTGGCGCAACACCCCAACTATGTGCCGGCTCATATCGTTCGGGGGCGTTGTTTCACGGACCGGCAAGCCGATGGCGCGGCGGAGTCGGCCTTTGCCCGAGTCCTCGATTTGGATCCGGAAAATGGGATCGCCCTCAAGGGACTGGCGGACATCGCCGAGCGGGCGGGTCGCTATCCAGAGGCCGCGTTCCGCCTGGAACGATTGCTCGATTTTGATCGGAGCAACGAGGAGGCTCGGTCCCAACTCGACCGGATCAGGGCTCGGTTGGTCGGTCTGCCGAGCGATCCCGGGCTCCTTCCGGATCAGCCGATCGCCGTAGAGCCGATTGCCGCAGAGCCGATCGTCGTAGAGCAACTGATCCCGGAGCCCCCGGTGCTCGAAGTGGTGGAGCCGGCCGCCGAGGGCGATGAGCTAGTGGTGCCCCGGGCCGGAATCGTCGAAGCCGGACCCGAGGTGATCGAAGTTCATCGATACGATCCGATTGACCTGGCGGCGGTGGCGACGTCGGAGTACCAGCAAATTGGAGACGCGGAAGTCCTCCGCTCCGAGGCGGCGTTAGGGTCCGGCCCGGACTTCCGGGCCGACGCGGAGGCTGTCGTCGAGCCGGTGCCCGACGGGGACGAGGATGCCCGGTCGGTCGAAGCGGACGATGACGCGGCGGTCGCGGGGGTGGAGGCCGATCCCGACCTGGTGGTGACCGAGACGATGGCCGAGGTGTTTCTTCGCCAAGGGCACCGGGAACTGGCCCTGGCGGTCTACACTCAATTGGCCGGCCGGACCCCGAACGACCGGCGGATTCGGGAGGCGATCGGCCGGCTCGAGGCTGAGCTCCAGCCATCGGGACCTCCCTCGCTGCCCGCGTTTGCCGCGGTCCTCACGGGGGGGACATCGGTTCGGGCGTTCTTCGAGCAGTTGCTGGCCGCCGGCCGACCCCGGCCGTCCCGAGACCAGTTGCCCCAAGGGCTGAGTCTCGGCGCGGTATTCGGCGAAGACGGCGGGGCCAAGCCGGTGGCGGCGGCCGTCGAGTCGGGGCCGAGCTACGATGAGTTCTACGCGGAGGAACCGGGGCTCGAGGCGGCGCCGGCCGCCGCCCAGTCCGGTGGGGACGATCTCGGGGCTGGGGATGACCTGGAGAGCTTCACCAGCTGGCTCAAGGGGCTCCGGCGCTGAGATGCGGGTGACCGTGCTCAACGGGCCCAATCTGAATCTGCTGGGATCGCGCGAACCGGAGGTGTACGGCCGGGCCACGCTGGCGCAAGTGGAGTCGCTGGTTCGGGCCGAAGCTGGGCAGCTCGGGGTGGCCATCGAGTGGTTCCAAAGCAACCACGAAGGGGCGCTGATCGATCAAATCCAAGGCTTACCGGGCCGAGCGGACGGCCTCGTGCTCAACGCCGGGGGCTATACCCACACCAGCCTGGCCATCCGGGACGCCTTGCTTGCGGTCAAGGTCCCGTTTGTCGAAGTACATTTGTCGAATACTTTTGCTCGGGACGAGATCCGGCGACACTCGGTGCTGGCTGACGTTGCGCTTGGCGTGATCGCGGGGTTTGGGCCGCAGGGTTACTTGCTGGCCCTCCGGGCGCTGACGGCCCGGTTGAAAGATACGGATGCCTAACGGCGCCGAGCGGCGCCAGGCGGGGTTACGGAGCGCGCTCGCAGCGTTGGGGCTCGAGGCGTTGGTGGTGACCGGCTCGGCGAATATCCGCTACCTGACCGGGTTTACCGGAACGTCCGGTCTGGTTCTGATGACGGCCGAGCGGACGGTGCTGGTGACCGATTTTCGATACGGGACCCAGGCGCCATCCGAGGTCGGTGGGGCGGCGGACGTCCGGGTCGAACGCACCAACCTCTGGGATGGGGTCCGGCAAGCCCTGGCGGCTCATCGGATCGTTCGAGTGGCGGTGGACCGGGGCCGAACGACGCTGGCGGATGTCGACCAGCTCAAGGCTTCTGGGGCCGAACTGGTCCCGGTCGCGGATCTGGTCGGGCAGCTCCGGGTCACCAAGGATGAAGGCGAAGTGGCCGCCATTCGGCAGGCCGCGGTTCTGGCGACCGAGGCGTTAGCGGCGGTGCAGGGGACGATCCGGGCGGGCCGAACCGAACTCGATATCGCGGCCGACCTCGAGGCCGAGCTCCGCCGGCGGGGGAGCGAATGGCATCCGTTCCAGTCGATCGTGGCGTCGGGGCCTCGCAGCGCGTTACCCCATGCCCGGTCCACCCGGCGGCCAATCCAGGCCGGTGACCTGCTGGTCCTCGACTTTGGAGCTCAAGTCTCCGGCTATTGTTCGGACATCACCCGGACCTTCATTGTTGGGGCCAGGGCCGATGAGCGCCAACTAGTGGTGTATGAAACGGTCCGAAAGGCCCAATTGAGGGCCAGGGAAGGACTCCGGGCCGGCTTGACCGGCCGGGAGGCCGATTCCCTGGCCCGGGATCCGATTGCCCGGGCCGGGATGGGTGACGCATTCGGCCACTCGCTCGGGCACGGCCTGGGCTTGGAAGTCCATGAAGCCCCGCGGCTATCGCAAACCAGCGAGACCCGCCTTCCGGCCGGTGCGGTGGTCACCGTCGAGCCAGGGGTCTATTTTGAGGGGTGGGGTGGCGTCCGGATCGAGGACGATGTGGTGCTGCTTGAGGATCGGGCTGTTTGCCTGTCTGACGGGATGACCGACTTGGTGGAACTGACCTAAAACAGCAGTCGAGAACTGATGACTCCGGAAGAAATCAAGACACTCGCGGCAGTGTTCGAGAAGGTCCCAGGGGTCAAGGGGATCGACCTCAAGGACGTTCGGCGTCTCGTTGAGCTCCTCCGGGAGTCACCCGAGGTTGGCTCGATCGAGGTGAAGGGCTGGTTCGGGACGGGGGTGGTCCTGACTCGAACGGCGACCGGATATCCCGCTCCGGTCCCGGGGGTGGCCATGATGCCGTTCGCGGCTGCCCCGGCGATCGCCCCGGGGAAGCCGGTGGCGGCCGAGCCTGCCCGCCCGGAGACGGCCCCGCTCAAAGAAGTCAAATCGCCCATGGTAGGCACCTTTTATGCGGCTCCAGAGGCTGGGTCAGAACCGTACGCGAAAGTGGGATCCCGGGTCTCCCCGGGCCGCACGGTCTGCATCATCGAGGCGATGAAAATCATGAACGAGATCGAAGCCGAGTTCGGCGGGGTCGTTCGCGAAGTATGCGTGGAGGACTCGTCTCCGGTCGAGTTCGGGCAAGTCCTCTTCCGGGTCGACCCCAATGGGTGAACCCGCCGGAGGCGAAATCACCGGGCCGCCGCCGTTCAACTTCAAGCAGGCCATCTCGCAGATGGTCCAGCGACAGGCGTCGGACTTGCTGCTCAAGGTGGGACGCCCGCCCAGCGTCCGGGTCAACGGCGACCTCCAATCGCTGCCGATGCAACCGATTCGGCCTGAGGAACTGAAGCACCTTGCCGAACAGATCATGACGCCCCGGCAGGTCAAAGAGTTCGCCGAGAAGAAAGAGGCGGATTTCGCGATCGGCGTCCCGGGGGTTGGGCGGTTTCGGACCAACATCTACCAACAGCGCGGGACCCTCGCCTTTGCCTTCCGCGCGATCCCGTATGAGGTCCGGACCCTCAAGGAACTGATGGTCCCGGAAGTGCTCGAGGCGCTGGCGCTGAAGCCGCGTGGGCTGGTCTTGGTCACCGGGATCACCGGTTCGGGCAAGTCCACTTGCTTAGCGGCCATGATCCACCATATCAACCGGCACCGCCGCTGCAACATGATTACCGTCGAAGACCCGATCGAGTTTCTTCATCGCGATCAAATGTCGAATATCTCCCAGCGCGAAGTGGGGAGTGACACGTTGTCGTTCGGCGCGGCGCTGCGACATGTGCTCCGGCAAGATCCCGATGTCATTTTGATCGGCGAAATTCGGGACCAAGAGACCCTGGACACCGCGCTCAAGGCCGCGGATACCGGTCACTTGGTGTTTTCGACCCTGCACACGACCGACGCCACCCAGTCGATCAGCCGGATTCTTTCGTTCTATCCGCCCCACCAGCAGCAAGAAATTCGGTCGCTGCTGTCGACGGCATTGGCCGCGATCGTCTGCCTGCGCTTGGTGCCGAGGTCCGATGGCCGGGGCCGGGTGCCGGCCGCCGAGGTGCTGGTCAATTCGGCGGCGGTCGCCGAAAACATCCGGAGTCTCGAGAAATCACTCAACATTCCGGACCTGATTTCGGAAGGGTCGGTCGGATACGGAATGCAGTCCTTCGACCAATCGCTGATGCAATGGTACAAGCGGGGCGTCATCACATACGACAGCGCGTTGTTCTACGCGACCAATCCGAGCGAGTTTGCGCTTCGCGCCGCGGGGGTCACGGCTGCGTCCGACCGGACCTTCTCCGACGTGCCGGGTATCTCCGAAGCGCCGACCGACTTGACCAGGGATGTTACGCCGACCTGAACGGTAATGTTCAATAAAGTCTTGATCGCCAATCGCGGCGAGATCGCCCTCCGGGTGATTCGCGCCTGTCGGGAACTGGGCATTCTCACCGTCGCCGTCTACAGCGAGGCCGACCGGGAGTCGCTTCACGTCCGGTTTGCCGACGACGATGTCTGCATCGGGCCGGCCCCGAGCCGAGCCTCGTATCTCAATATTCCCCGGTTGATCGCGGCGGCCGAAATCACCGGCGCCGACGGTATTCACCCGGGCTACGGATTCCTGGCCGAAAACGCCGAGTTCGCCGAAATCTGTAGAGCCTCGAACATCACGTTCATCGGTCCGACCCCGGACCAGATTCGCCAGATGGGCGACAAGGCCTCGGCCCGTCGGCTGGCCAAGGAGGCGGGGGTGCCGACCGTGCCGGGGTCGCAAGGGATCTTGGCCGACACCGACGAGGCGCTGGTGGTTGCCGAAGAGATCGGGTTCCCGGTCATCATCAAGGCCACGGCAGGCGGGGGCGGGAAAGGGATGCGGATCGCCCACGATTCAGACCAGTTTGCCCAACTGTTTGGGCTGGCTCAGAATGAGGCCCTGTCCGCGTTCGGCAATGGTGATGTCTACGTCGAGAAGTACCTCGAGCACCCGCGGCACGTCGAAATCCAGATCATCGGCGACCAGCACGGGCGGGTGATGCACCTAGGCGAGCGGGACTGCTCGGTGCAACGCCGCCATCAGAAGCTGATCGAAGAGAGCCCGAGCCCGGCCTTGACCCCGGAGCTCCGGGAACAAATGGGCTCGGCGGCGGTCGCCCTTTCGGCGGCGATCGGTTACGTCGGGGCCGGGACCATCGAGTTTCTCCTCGACACCGATGGCCGGTTTTATTTCATGGAAATGAACACCAGGATTCAGGTCGAGCATCCGGTCACCGAAATGGTGACCGGATTCGATTTGGTCAAAGAGCAAATTCGGGTGGCGGCGGGCGAGCCCCTCAGCTTTCCGGTCGCCCTCAATGGGCTCCGCGGCCACGCGATCGAGTGCCGGGTCAACGCAGAAGACCCCTACCGGAATTTCCAGCCGTCTCCGGGGTTGATCACGGCCTACCATCCTCCGGGCGGCCCCGGGGTCCGAGTCGACACCCACGTCTACGCCGGGTATCGAGTGCCGCCGCACTACGACTCCCTCCTGGCCAAGGTCATCGTCCACGGCCGCGATCGTCACGAGGCCCTCCGACGAATGGGCCAGGCCCTGGACAGTTTCATTCTCGAAGGGGTGACGACCACCATTCCGTTCCTCGCCCGGGTGATCCGCCACCCCGATTTCGTCGCCGGCCAGATCGATACCCGGTTCCTGGAGCGGGAATCCCAGCTCCTCCGCCCCGAACCATGAGTTTCGATGTTGCCTTCACGCCTGCGAGCCTCACCAAGGATGAGGTCGCGGGCCGCGGGGTATTCGTCATCGACGTGCTTCGGGCGACGACCACGATGTGCGCGGCCCTCTATCACGGGGCCAAAGGCCTGATCCCGGTGGGGTCGATCGAAGAGGCGATGAAGCTGGCCCAGACGCTGGGTTCGGACGACGTTCTGCTCGCCGGGGAACGCCACGGGAAGCCGATCGCCGGATTCAGTTTGGGCAACAGCCCTCTCGAAATGACCGATTCACGAGTCAAGGGCAAGACCCTGATCATGACGACCACGAACGGGACCGGGGCGTTGCTTGCCAGTGCGGCGGCCGCCCATGTGTACCTGGCGGCGGCGGCCAATTTGTCGATCGCGGGGGCCCGGGCTCGGCAGTTGCTGGCGGAAGGCGTCGACCTGTTGATCGTGTGTGCCGGGCGGGAAGGCCGGTTTGGGCTTGATGACGCCTATACGGCCGGCCGGCTGGTCATGGAAACGTTAGGCGGCCGGACCCGGCTCGATGGTCTGAACGACGCGGCGGTGGCCGCCGTCGATCTGGTCCGACGCTACGGGGGACGGTGGGATCTGCCCCTCGTTCGGTCGGCCGCGGGCCGCGACCTCGAAGCCATCGGGATGGCCGACGACGTCTCCGAAGCGGCAAAGCAGGACCGGTATCCGGTCTTGCCGGTCTTTCACGACCGCCGGGTGGCGGCGGCGCCCTCATGACCACGGACGAGCGGCGGCGGGTCGGGGCTCTGTCCGCCCTGGTGCTTGGCGTCTTCGCCGGGCTTTGTCTGATTCCACAAGTTCCCACCGGCGCCGTAGGGCGGGCGTTAGGCGGATTCCTCTGGAAAGGGCTTGGCGCGGGAGCGGTTGGCTTGCCGGTGTTGGGACTCGCCTTGGCGCTGGCGGGGTTCGATCGGTTACCCCGGCTCGACATGAAGCGGACCGCCATCTTGCTGGGCGGCTTAGCGCTGATCGTGCCGTTTACCATCGGCGTGATCACCGATGCCGTCCCGGCCGCCTTTGACGCGCTCCTGCCCCAGTGGACGGTGGCCGCCAGGGCTACCGGGATGCTCCCGGGGTTGCTGGCCTACGGGGCCACCGGGCTGGTGGGGAAGACCGGCGGCCTCCTGCTGGCCTTCTTGGCGGTGTCGGCGCTGACCATCCTCACACTGGCCTGGCATCCCCTCCGCCGACTCGAAAAGAGCGCCCCCGTGGCGGCCGTTCCGGTGGCCTCACCCAAGCCGAAGCGGGTCGCCAAGCCGGTCCCCACGCCGATCGCCGAGGACGATGAGGTGGTGGAGGGTCCGGGGGCGCCGGCGCTCGCCGCCGCCAAGAAGAAGCCGGCTGCCAAAGTCGTCAAGGCGATCAAAGCGGCGGTGGCGGCGGTGTTGCCGACCGGCGACGAAAACGAACTCCCGCCGGTCGAGTTGTTGGAGTCACCCGCCGCCCAGGACACGACGGCTGACGAAGCGGCGTTGGACAAGATGGGGCAGCTGCTGATGGACACGCTCCGAACCTTCAAAGTGGACGGGACCATTGCGGGGCGGACCAGCGGGCCTGTGGTCACCCAATTTGAAGTCGTCCCGGCGCCGGGCGTCAAAGCCGGGCGGATCATTGCGCTGGCCGATGATTTGGCGATTACAATGCGGGCCGCCAGCATCCGGGTGGCGGCGATTCCCGGGAAGGGGGCGGTCGGCGTGGAGGTCCCGAACCCCTCTCCCCGGATGGTGACCCTGCGGGAAATGCTCGAAGCCGAAGAATGGGATCGGTCGAAGGCGACGTTGCCGGTGGCGTTGGGCCGCGACCTCGAAGGCAAACCGGTGATCACCGACCTCACCAAGATGCCGCACCTACTGATTGCCGGAGCCACCGGCACCGGCAAGTCGGTCGGGATCAACAGCATCATCAGCTGTCTGGTGTACCGGTACACCGCCAAACAGCTCCGGTTCCTGATGGTCGACCCGAAGATGGTCGAACTGTCGATGTACAACGAGCTGCCCCACATGCGGCACAAGGTCGTCACCAACAACAACGATGCGGCTCGGGTCCTCAAGTGGGCCGTGTACGAGATGAACCGGCGGTACGAGTTGCTGCACGCCAACGGGGCCCGGAACATCGCCGACTTCAACCGGAAACTGGACGAAGGCAAATCGCTCCGGAACCCGCTCCGGCCGACCCCGACGCTGAAAGACATCAGCAGTCAGGTGGAGACCACGGCCCCTGAGACGCCGCAGTCGGACATCTACGTCGAAGGGTTGCTCCCCTACATCGTCATCGTGGTGGACGAGCTGGCCGATTTGATGATGACGGTGGCCGCCGAGGTCGAGACCCCGCTGGCGATGCTGGCGCAAAAAGCCCGTGCCATTGGGATCCATTTGATTCTCGCGACCCAGCGGCCCTCGGTCAACGTGCTCACCGGCCTCATTAAGGCGAACTTTCCCAGCCGGGTCGGCTTTCGGGTGGCCTCCAAGGTTGATAGCCGGACCATCCTCGATCAGAACGGCGCGGAGGCACTACTCGGCAACGGGGACATGCTCTTCTTGCCGCCAGGGAAGAGCGAGCCGATGCGGATTCAGGGCGCCTATATCGGGACCGAAGAGACCGAACGGGTGATGGAGTGGTTCCGGGCCCGGCGTGAAGCCCGGCGGATGGCCGAACAAAAGGAACGCGATGAAGCCGACATTCTCGAGTTCATGCGGGCCCAGGAGTCCGAAGACGGGGCCGGTCCCGACGGCCCCGCGGACGCCGACCGCGACCAGCTGTTCCGAGAGGCCGCCGAAGCCTGTATTCAGAACCAAGGCGGCTCGACCTCACTCTTGCAACGGAAACTGCGAATCGGCTATGGCCGGGCGGCCCGCGTCATCGACCAGCTCCATGCGGCCGGGATTCTCGGTCCGCCGGATGGCAGCAAGCCGCGAGAGATCCTGATCAGTTTCGATCAACTCGACGAATACTGCGGCTAGGGCCGGACGCCGACCACGGCGAACTCGCGAAATTTCTTCCAGATCCGGTATTGATTGTAATTGCCGGCGGTCACGACCATGGTGAGGTCAAGGCCGGGAATCACCACCAAGAACTGCCCGCCGTTGCCGCTGGCTTCGAACTCCTGGTACTCTCGATCACCGACCCGAAGAGTGTATCGGTGCCACCCAAGCCCGTCGGAGCCGCCGTCGGGCGTGGCGATCTGATGCGCTGTTGATCGGTTCACCCAGCCCCGGCTCACCACTCGACGGCCTCGCCACACCCCGCCATCCAAGAACACCTGACCGAACTTGAGGAGGTCCCGCGGCAGCAGGTGCGCGCCGCCGGCGGTGTATGCCTCGCCCGACGGCATCAGGTTCCAGTGATACCGCTCGATCCCGAGGGGGCGAGCCAACGCCCGATCAAAAAACTCGGGCAGCCAGGTCCTGGTGGCGGTTCGAACCAGGCCGCCGGCCAGATTGAACCCCGCCGAGCAATAGGCGTAGGTCGTGCCCGGCGGCGCGACCATGGGGAGGTCGAGGAAATACCGGTACCAGTCCGGTTGCTGGCGCTGGCGTTGGACCCGTTCTTCGTTGCCGGGCGAGGCGTCGTTGTTGTCGTCACAGGCGAGGCCGGAGCTGTGGGTCAGCAGATGGCCGACCGTGATCGGCGGTTGGCTCTGATCCCGCCCGGTGTCGGCCGCCGCGTCGATCCCCCGAAGAGCGCCGGCGTCGATGGCGGCGCCCACCATGATGGCGGTCAACGTTTTGCCGGCCGAGCGGAGGTCGTGGGGACGGTCGGCGGTGAAGCCAAAGAAGTACTCTTCCAAGACGAGCTTCCCGTGCCGGGCGATCAAGATCGAATGGACCAATGGCGCGCTGTCGCGGATTGGATCCGTCGCGGCGAGGCGCTGGACCAGGGCCGCCAGCGGCGCCTCGTTCAGTCCGACGCTCGCCGCTCGGGCGGTTGGCCACCCGTCGGCCCGGTGGATCGGCATCCGATAGCGGTATTCGGCCAGCCCCGGCGATCGAGCGACCAACCCAACCGTGGCTTCGGGCGCCAGGGGGGCGAGGGCGATCGGGCTCCCGAAGTCCATCGCAATGCGGCGTTGGCCGGAGTCGTACGGTTGGCGAAAGCGCTCCTTCCCGGTGACCGGATCGGTCAGCAGAATGTGGTCTCGATCCCGGCTGATCCGGAACGATGAGGCGCCTCCGTTCCAGCGGGCCTCCGGGTTGTGGAAGGAGCCCCGCAAGGCGCCGTCGGGGTCTCGCCGGATCATGAGGAAGAGGTCGAAACGCTCGTCGAGCGGAACGACGGAGCCGCGCCACGCCGAAACCCCGACTGACCGAAGGGTGACCGGGGAGGCGTAGGCCGGGCCGGCACCGGCCGGTTGGATCCAGAATCCGCGGAGCGAGCCGGATCGCGGCACCCGGCCCCGAAACTCGCCGAGATCGTCGGGCACCTGGAGCCGGATGCTGTCTGCTGTTACGGGGGCGGTGAACTCGTGCCCGGCGATCCGGGCGACCCACCGATCCCCGACCCGCTCGAGACTGAGCTCGCCGCGGATGGCCGGCCCCGAGACGGTTCGGGCACCCCAGGGGCCGACGAGGTCGTCGCCGGGGCGCTCGGGACTCTGCCCGAGCAGGGGCGATGCCGCACCAATTAAGGTGACTGCCAGGGGCGCGAACCTCATGACCGAACTCCGGGTTGGGGCGGACGCGTTGAATCGTTCCGAAACTTGCCGGGTTTGGCGACCGGGGTCTTGTCTCCGGGCAACCTTTGTTGAGGCCGGAACCGAATCGCGGAAATTCTGCACCTGCTCGGGTTCAAAAGGTTAGTCCCCCAGCGCGCTGCCTTCCTATCGTTGTGCCATGCCAATGCCGAACGTCGTTCGCCCGGTCGACCAATGGAGAGACCCCCGCCATCGCCGCGGCCTCGCGGGCGAGCTCGCGGCCGCCCAATACCTCGAATCCCATGGGTGGCAGATCGAAGCCCACCGGTTCCGGTTTGGCCACCACGACCTCGACCTGGTGGCTCGACGGGCTCATCTGGTGGCCTTCGTTGAGGTCAAAGCGCGGACCGGGAGTGGCTTCGGCTCCGGCCGGGAGTCGGTTGGCTGGCGGAAACGACAGATCCTCTCGCTGGTGGCCGAACTTTGGGTGGTGCGACGGGGTCGGCCGACTGACCGATACCGTTTTGACGTGATCGAAGTAACGTGGCCAGCGGGGTCTTTTCCACATGTTGTCCACATTGAGGATGCTTGGCGGGGTGTGGAAAAGTGAAGAAGTGTACCCCTTGCTTCGGATAATGTTCGGCATTAGCTTTTTTGAAGTATGCTTGTGGAGCAAAAACAACCACATTTACACATTCACTCAAAACCGAAGGGGTACGCTCGAATGCCACCCGCTGAAGAAACTCGGCATGATGCCGATCGCCGGAAAGCACTTAACCTCGCCATTGCCCAAATCGAAAAGCAGCTCGGCAAGGGCTCGATCATGCGGATGGGCACCGACGGCCCGAAGGAGCGAATCGGAGTTATCTCGACCGGCGCGGTGAATCTCGACGCGGCGATCGGGGTGGGGGGAATCCCACGGGGCCGGATTACCGAAATCTATGGTCCGGAGTCGTCCGGCAAAACCACGCTTTGTCTCCATCTGGCGGCCAATGTCCAGCGGACCGGGGGCACAGCGGCATATGTCGATGCCGAGCATGCGCTCGACGTCGATTACGCCCGGCGGCTCGGCGTCGATGTCGACAACCTGTTGGTATCCCAGCCGGACACCGGTGAGCAGGGGCTCGAAATCGTCGAAATCCTGGTTCGGTCGGGCGCCGTCGACTTAGTCATCATCGATTCCGTCGCCGCGTTGGTGCCGAAAGCCGAAATCGAAGGCGAAATGGGCGACAGCCATATGGGCCTTCAAGCCCGGCTGATGAGCCAAGCACTCCGGAAGCTGGCCGGTGCGATTCATCGGTCCAATGCGTCGGTGGTCTTCATCAATCAGCTTCGGGAAAAAATCGGGGTCATGTTCGGAAACCCGGAAACCACGACCGGCGGCAAGGCGCTCAAATTCTACGCGTCGCTCCGGCTCGACATCCGGCGGATCGGCCCGGTCAAGGAGCGGGAGAACATCATCGGCAACCGGGTCCGGGTCAAAGTCGTCAAGAACAAGGTGGCCCCGCCGTTCAAGCAGGCGGAATTCGACATCTTGTTCGACGAGGGTATTAGTCACGCCGGGCTCTTGGTCGATCTGGCGTCGGAAGCCAACATCATCCAGAAATCGGGCGCCTGGTACTCCTACGGCGAGCAACGGATTGGCCAGGGCCGAGAGAATGCCAAGCTGTTCATCCGCGACAACCAGACCATGCTGGTCGAGGTCGAGCAGAAGGTCCGGGAATGGCTCGGTGTCAAAGCGACCGTCGGCGCGGGCGAGGATCAGAGTGACTCTGACTAGCCCGATCGAAGCGATCGAGCCGGATGCCCGCCGAGACGGAGTGGTTCGGATCATGATCCGAGGGCGGGCCGCGTTCATCGTTCCGGTGGAAGCGGCCCAGCGGGAAGGCCTGGCAGTCGGGGCGGCCATCGGCCCCGAGCAGGCCGACCGTCTCGGTAAAGCCGTCGACAAGGAAGCGGCCTACCGGACCGCCATTCGCCTGCTGGAGCGGCGGTCGTTTGCCCGTCGGGACCTCGAGCGCCGACTCGCGCTCAAGGGGCACCCGCCGGATATGGTCCAGTTGGCGGTGGAACGGGCCGCCAAGGCCGGTTACCTGGACGATCGGGCCTTTGCCGTGAGCTACGTTCGGTCGCGATCGGCCCGGGGGCGGGGGCCATCACGGCTCCGGCGGGAGCTGGTGCAGATGGGAGTCGCCAAGGAGCTGGTCGAGTCGGCGCTGGAGACCTGCAGTGCGCCCGAGGTCGTTGAAGAGGCCATCGCGAATCTGATTGCCCGCCGGGCCGGCCAGCTGAAAGGGCTGCCCGCGCCCGCGGTCCGACGCCGACTGGTGGCGTACTTGGCCCGCCGGGGATACTCCGGCCCGGAGGTCCTTCGGATGGTGCGGGCGGTGGCGTAAAGGCGAGCGAGCCCGGCTCACGGAATTGGGGGTTCACTCCCTATATTCCGCTCCATGCGCGCACTCGCCATTCGCCGGCTCTTTCTCGATTTCTTCGCGGCCAACGGGCATCGCGAAGTGGCTTCCTCGCTCCTGGTTCCAGCCGACGATCCCACCCTCCTATTCACCAATTCCGGGATGGTGCAATTCAAGCGCACCTTCCTGGGTCAAGAGCAGCGGGAGTATCGGCGGGCCACGACCTGCCAGAAGTGCGTCCGGGCCGGCGGCAAGCACAACGATCTCGAACAAGTCGGACTGACCCAGCGGCATCACACCTTCTTCGAAATGCTCGGCAACTTTTCGTTTGGCGACTATTTCAAGAAAGAAGCCATCGAGTTCGCGTGGGAGTTCGTCACCTCGAAGCAGTATCTCGGCCTCGAGCCGGACCGACTCCGATGTACGGTCCACCATACCGATGACGAAGCCCGCCGGCTGTGGCTGGCCGTGTCGGGGCTTCCAGCGTCGTCGGTCTATGGCCTCGGTGACAAGGACAATTTTTGGCAGATGGGCGACACCGGCCCGTGCGGCCCATGTTCGGAGATCTACGTCGATCTCGACTGGAAGCCAGGCACTTCGCGCCGGGACTATTCGCAGGCGGACTTCGAGGCCAAGGCGGAAGCCGGCCGGTTTCTGGAAATTTGGAACCTAGTTTTTATGCAGTACGACCGATCCGCCGATGGCACCTTGACGCCGCTGCCGAAGCCATCGGTCGATACCGGCGCCGGCCTGGAGCGGATTGCCGCGGTGCTCCAAGGGCTCGATGACAACTTCCATACCGATCTGTTCCTGCCGTTGCTGGAGCGGGCCGGGGAACTCATCGGGAAACCGTATCCGGGCAGCATGGCCGGTACCGGGGCCTCCTATCGGGTGCTGGCGGACCATGCCCGAGCGGTGGCTTTCCTGCTGGCCGACGGCGTCTATCCGAGCAACGAGGGCCGCGGCTATGTCCTCCGCCGAATCTTGCGACGGGCCGTACGGCACGCCTGGCTCCTCGGCCGGAAGGAACCGACCGTGGCGCCGCTGACTGAGGTCGTGGTCTCACTCATGGGCGAGGCCTACCCCGAAATCGTGACCAAGCAGGAGTTCATTCGGACCGTCACGGCCCAGGAGGAGTCGCGATTCCTTGAAACGATCGACGGCGGCCTGAAGCGACTGGACGAGATTTTCCAGGCGGGAGCCAAGCAGATTGGCGGCGACGAAGCATTCCGGCTCTATGACACGTTCGGCTTCCCGATCGACTTGACCGAGTTGATTGCGGCGGAACGTGGGGTCGGGGTCGATTTGGCCGGATTCGAGGCGGCCCTCGACGAGCAGCGGCAGCGGTCCCGGAGCGCTCAGGCGGCCGGGGTCGGCGGCGGGTCAGGGGTTGGAGCGGGAGACGAAAGTGGGTGGCAGGAGGTCGGTAGCGGGATCTCAACCTTCGTCGGGTATCAGGCGACCGAAGCCGATACGACGGTGCTGGCGTTTCGAGAGGCCGACGGCCGGGTCGAGCTGTTGCTGCGGGACAATCCGTTCTATGCCGAGTCGGGGGGGCAGGTCAGCGACACGGGGGAGCTCGTTGGACCCGGGTGGCGCCTCGCGGTCGATCGGGTTCGGAAGACGCCGCGGGGTTCGGCGGTGAGCGGGGTCTGGGCTGAGCCCCGGTCGTTCGAGCCGACCTCGGTCGTGGCCACGGTCGACCGGCTCCGCCGGCGGAATATCGAACGCAATCACAGCGCGACCCACCTGGCCCACTGGGCCTTGCGAAGCCGGCTCGGAACTCATGTGCGCCAGCAGGGATCTTCGGTGGATGCCGAGCGGCTCCGGTTTGACTTTTCCCATCACGCGCCGATCGACGCGGCGGTGCTCGATCAGGTCGAACGCGATGTGAACGAGCTGATCTGGTCCAACGAGACGGTCGAGATTCGCGAGATGGCCTATCCCGAAGCGCTCGCGCTCGGGGCCATGGCGTTTTTCGCGGACAAGTATGGCGACCGGGTCCGAGTGGTCCGGATGGGTCCCAGTATCGAGCTCTGCGGGGGGAGCCACGTGACCACCACGGGGGCGTTAGGCATGTTTCGATTCGGCGGGCAGAGCGGCGTGGCGGCCGGGGTCCGGCGGCTGGAGGCGGTGACGGGACCGGAGGCCTACGCGGCGGTCGGCCTGATCGACGCCCGGATTGAGGCGGCGTCCGAGCTGCTCAGGTCGCAGCCGGACCAACTGGCGCGCCGGATCGAACAGCTCCTGGCCGATCGGGAAAAACTCGAGCTTCGGTTGGCCGACGCGATCCGCCGAGGCGGTGCCGCCGACGGAGAGCGTCAGAAGGTGGACGTCGGCGGAGTCGCGGTGACGATCGGAACGACCGCGCTCGAGGATCGGTCCGAGGTCGCCCAGCTGGCCGACCAATTCCGAGGGGCCGGTTCGAGTGGGGTCCTGGTGTTGTTCGCCGAAGCCGGCCGGGGGGCGATTCACGTGGCGGTTTCCGACGACCTGGTGGCCCAGGGCAAGAAGGCCGGCGACTTGGTTGGGCGGATTGCCGGCGTGAGTGGCGGCAAGGGCGGCGGCCGTCCAACGTTCGCCTCGGCGAGTGCCGGCGATCCGGCGCTCTTGGGGGCGGCGCGTGCGGCGGTCCCGGCGATTGTGGGTGAATGGCTCACCGTCTGACCTCCGACTGGCTCGCTGAGCGGTTCGCCGGCGCTCCAGCGGAGCTCCTGGAGCGGGTGTCTGACTTCGTCGGCGAGGTGGCGGAGCCCACGACCCCCGCAGCACTTTCTCGGGCGGCCAGCCGGGCCCTGGCCAGTGCCTTAGGGCGGGCCGTTGGACGGGCAGCGGCCCTCGATGTCCTGGCGGCGGATGCCCTCGTCACGGTAGCCCTCGCGGCCCAAGTCGAGACCGATCCGAAGGGACTGGAGCAGTTCGCCCGCGACTTGCGGGCCGGGGCGGCTGGGATCCGGTGATTGACCTCCACAGTCACCTCCTGCCCGGTGTTGACGACGGCTCCCGGTCGGTCGCCCAATCGGTCGAGGTGCTGGCCCGGATGGCGGCCGAAGGGGTTACCGATGTCGTCCTAACGCCGCACCTCGAGGCGAGCCGGATCTTGGAGGGCCCGCCGCCGAGTCACGATGAGGCGTTCGCGAAGTTGGTCACTGCGGTGCCCCGATCGATTCGGCTCCACCGGGGCGCGGAAGTCATGCTTGACAAGGCACTGACTCCTCGAGCGGTGTCGACCCGGCGGGTTACCCTGGCCGGTACCCGACATATCCTGGTCGAGTTCACTCGGTTGGCCGCGGGCCGGTCGGTGTCGGCGGCGGTCGAGCAGCTGGTGGCTTCGGGACTGGTGCCGCTGGTGGCTCATCCCGAGCGGTATGCCGCGTGCACGCCGTCCATGATCGCCCACTGGCGGGTCCTCGGTGCGCTGACCCAGGTGGACGCCAATACGCTATTTGAAGGCACCACCCGGGGCCGACGGGCCCGGGGGCTGTTGGCCGAGGGGCTCGCTGACGTGCTCGCGGCCGACAACCATGGGGACAAACGGTCGCTCGCGATTCCGTGGGCCCGGTTGGTTGAGGCCGGCTTCAGGGACGAGGCCCAGCTGCTGATGCGAGATAATCCGGCGGCCATCCTCTCCGACAAACAGTGTGTGGTGGTGCCACCGCTCGAGATCCCGGTGTCGTTGTTGTCCCGGCTTCGAGGCTGGATTCGAGAGGTGCAAGAGTGAGCGACGACTCGGTCCGCCGGCAGCTCGAGTCACTCTCGGCCTTGGCCGCCGGGATGGCCGGTCAGAGCGACGCGATCCAACGACTGGCGGGTCGCTATGCCGCCGCACTCCGGCAGGGCGGGACACTGTTCTATGCCGGTAACGGCGGCAGCGCCGCCCATGCCCAGCACATCGCGGCTGAGTACGTGGTTCGCCTCAGCCGGCCGCGGCGCCCATTGCGGGCAATGGCCCTATCGGTTGACCCCTCGATCCTGACCGCCGCCGGCAACGATCTCGGGTTCGGGCTGGTCTTTGCCCGGCAAGTCGAGGCCCTGGCCCGACCGGGTGACATCTTGGTGTTGGTCAGCACCAGCGGGCAGAGCGAAAATTTGATCCGGGCCGCCGAGGCCGCCCGGCGAGTGGGCGCGGGTGTGGTCGGCTTGTTGGGCCGGGATGGCGGGGTGGTGGCCGGCCTCTGCGATGAGGCGGTGATCGTCCGGTCCGCCGATACCAGCCGGATTCAAGAACTGCAGTTGGCGATCGATCACATCATTGTCGATCTCGTCGAAAGTGAGTTGGCGCTATGATTTCGTTGGCTGGCAAGGCGGTTTTGATCACCGGCGGTTCGCGCGGTATCGGCCGGGCTACCGCGATTCTGTGCGCCCGGGCCGGCGCGGATGTGGGCGTCACCTTCCACCAGCGAGCAGCCGAAGCTGACCAGGTGGCCAAGGAGGTTCGTTCGTTAGGCCGGCGGGCGTTCGTCGGGGGCGGCGATCTGGCTGACCCCTCAGTCGTGGCCCGGATCTTCAAGGAAGCCAAAGCGGCGTTCGGCGGCCTCGACGGATTCGTGGCGAATGCCGGGGTCTGGCCGACGGCCGGCACCCCGGTGTCGGAGATGGCTGAATCGCGGTGGCGGACCACGATGGCCCAGAACCTCGATTCGGTCTTTCTGTCGACGAAAGCCGCGTTGGGGCTGCTCCGCCCGGGCGGCTCGGTGGTGTTGGTTTCCAGTACCGCCGGCCAGCGGGGCGAATCGTTCCACGCCGACTATGCGGCGACGAAGGGCGCCCTGATCGCGCTGACGAAGTCCCTTTGCATCGAGTGCGCCCCGGCCCTTCGGGTCAACTGCGTCGCGCCGGGGTGGGTTGACACCGAGATGAGCGCCCTGGCGTACGCCGACGGCGGCCGGGAGCGAATTGCGGCGGGCATTCCGCTGCGACGAGTGCCACCGGCAGAAGATATTGCCGGACCAATTCTGTTCCTGTTGTCCGACCTAGCCCGGCACGTCACCGGCGAGGTGCTCAACGTCAACGGCGGAAGCGTGCTGTGCGGGTGACGGGACGACTTGGTGACCGTGCTTGATCGGCTCGAGATTCCTTCGGAGGTCGTCGAAATAGCGGCGACGCTCGAGGGGGCCGGGTTCGACACCTGGTGCGTTGGCGGAGCCATTCGGGACGCGCTGCTCGGCGGCGACCGCGACGACGTCGACCTTGCCACCGCTGCGACCCCCGACCAGGTCCAGGCGCTGTTTCGCCGGACCGTACCCGTGGGCCTCAAGTTCGGCACGGTCGGCGTGTTCGACCGCCGCAATCAGCTCCATGAAGTCACCACCTTCCGACGTGATGTGACCACCGACGGCCGCCATGCGGTGGTGGAGTTCGGGGTCTCGATCGAGGCCGACTTGGCCCGCCGCGATTTTACCATCAACGCGATGGCCTATCATCCGATCCGGCATGATTGGCGGGATCCGTTCGGCGGGGCAGCCGATTTAGACCGTCGAGTGGTGCGGGCGGTCGGCGAGGCCGCGGAACGATTTCGGGAGGACTACCTCCGGATCTTGCGGGCGATCCGGTTTGCCGGCCGACTTGGCTTCGAGATCGACCCCGCGACCTGGGCGGCGGCGAAGGCGGCGGCACCGGGGCTCGAACGGCTCTCGGCTGAGCGGGTCGCCGACGAATGGTTTCGGAGCCTCGAAACCGCCCGGGTGCTGCCGCTCTTATTCGAGCGGTGGCGCGAGGTCGGGGCGGCGGCCCGCTGGCTCCCGGGCTTTCCGAGCGACTACCCGTTTGCCGAGCCGAGCCCGGCGGTGCGGGATCCGGTGCTCTTGACGGCGGCGGCCTGCGGAGACGGAGTCCCCGCCCTCGCCGGTCTGAAGGCATCCACGGTCGCGATCGATCGAGCCGAGCGACTGGCCCGGGGCCCGGCATCGCCTGAGTCGCCCGAGCCCGGTGCGACCCGCCGCTGGTTAGCCGCGGTGGGGCCGGCGGCCGACGACCTGCTGGCGGCCCACCGGATTCGATTCGGCACCGCCGCACCGTGGCTTCCGATCGTGATCGGGATTCGGGAGCGGGGGGAGGCGACGTCGCGGTCCGAATTGGCGGTGAGCGGGACCGACCTCAAGGCGGCCGGTGTCGCGCCGGGCCCGGATATCGGCCGGGTGTTAGGCGAGTTGCTGGCGGTGGTGTTGGACGACCCGAGCGAAAACCAGCGCGAGCGGCTGCTGGCCCGGATCCGGCGGCCGTGAGCGACACGCTCGGGCTGTTTCTGACCGACGCGGGGCCGTTGGCCGAGCGGATGCGGCCCCGGTCGCTCGAGGAATTCTTGGGACAACGCCAGCTGTTGGGCCCCGGCAAGGCGTTAGGCGAGGCGATTCGCCGGGGCGACCTTGGCAGTACGATCTTCTGGGGTCCGCCCGGCGTCGGGAAGACCACGCTGGCCCGGCTGATTGCCCAACACACCGGGCGTGAATTCGTCGGGTTCAGCGCGGTGACCGAAGGGGTGCCCCGGGTCCGGGAAATCATCAAGGAGGCTGAGTCTCGATTGCTGATGGGGCGGGGCACGGTGCTGTTTTGCGATGAGATCCATCGGTTCAACCGGGCCCAACAAGACGCCTTCTTGCCCCACGTCGAGCGGGGCACCGTGGCGTTGATCGGCGCCACGACCGAGAATCCGAGCTTCAGCCTGAACGGCGCGCTGTTGAGCCGGTGCCGGGTCTTCGTGCTCGAACCGTTGTCGGTTGAGGATCTCGCGGGATTGTTGGCTCGGGCGTTGGCCGACCGGGACCGGGGTCTCGGGGCCCAGTCGGTCGAAGCCGACTCCGAGGCCCTTCAGGTCATCGCGGCGCAGGCGGACGGGGACGCCCGGCGCGCGTTGGGCACTCTCGAGGCGGTGGTTCGGTATGTCGGCCTCCGGGGGCGGGTGACGGTCGCGTCGCTCGAAACCGCGTTGGCCCGGCGGATGCCGCGGTATGATGCCTCGGGCGAGGAGCATTTCAACTTGCTCTCGGCCTACCACAAATCGCTCCGGGGCAGCGATCCCGACGGGGCCCTCTATTGGGCCGCGCGAATGATCGAGGGCGGGGAAGACCCCCGAACCTTGTTCCGCCGGGCGATCGCGATGGCGGCGGAGGACGTTGGGCTGGCCGACCCGAACGCCCTGTTGATCGCGGTGGCTGCCCGCGAGGCCTACGACCAGATGGGTGCCCCCGAGGGGTTCCTTCCCCTGGCCGAAATGACGATCTACTTGGCGACCGCTCCGAAGTCGAATAGCGCCATGAAGGCGCTGCGGGCGGCGTTCGAGGCGGCCCGAGAAACGCCCGCGGCGCCCGTGCCGATGCATTTGCGAAATGCGCCGACGGGGTTGATGAAGGAGTTGGGGTACGGGGCGGGGTATAAATATGCCCACGATACACCGGATCATTTCGCGGCCCAGAGCTACTTGCCTGACGTGCTCGCCGGCCGGGTGTTCTATGAGCCAGGCCGACTTGGGTTCGAAACCAAGGTGGCTGAGCGACTCGCATGGTGGCGGCAGAAGGCCGCTGGATCTCAAACGCCGGGGAGTACACCATCTCACGAGACATGATTGAGGTAGCGCCACCGGTCGAGCGGGCCATTCTGGTGGGATCACCGCGGAAGGGGTCCCGGGACGCGCAGCAGCTCGAAGAGCATTTGGCCGAGTTGGGCCGGCTGGTCGACACGGCGGGGGCGCAGGTGGTCGGGCGGCTGACCCAACAGATCGCGGCGGCGAGTTCGGCGACCCTGATCGGGGAGGGGAAGGTCGAGGAGCTGAAGGACCTGGTGGCCTCGTTGCAGGCCACCCTGGTCATCTTCGACGAGCAGCTGAGTCCGGTTCAGGGTGCGAATCTGGAGAAGGAACTCAAGATCCGGGTGATGGACCGATCCGAGATCATTTTGGATATTTTCTCGACCCGGGCCCGGTCGGCCGAGGCGAAGTTGCAGGTCGGGCTGGCTCAGCTCCAGTACTTGTTGCCGCGGTTGGCGCGGATGTGGACCCACTTGTCCCGGATCCGAGGTGGTATCGGGCTTCGGGGTCCGGGTGAAACCCAGATCGAGACCGACCGGCGGATGATCCGGGAGAAGATCCAGCATCATCGGGAGAAGCTCAAAGACGTGGAGCGGCACCGAGAAACGGTTCGGGCCGGCCGGAGCGTCATGCTGAGTGCGTCGCTGGTTGGGTATACCAATGCCGGCAAGTCGAGCATTCTCCGAGGTCTGACCGGGGAGCGGGAGATCGTGGTCGAGGACCGGTTGTTCGCCACGCTCGATACGCTGACCCGGGAGTTGTCGTTAGGCGAAGGGGTCCGGGCCCGGGTGACCGATACGGTGGGGTTCATTCGGAAGCTGCCTCACCATTTGGTGGCGAGCTTCCGGGCCACGTTGGAGGAGGCTCGGGAGGCGGACGTGCTGTTGCATGTGGTGGACGCCAGTCATCCGGAGTACGAGGAGCAGATTCAGGTGGTGGAGGCGGTGTTGGGCGAGTTGGATCTGGACGACCGGCCGGTGATCATGGTGTACAACAAGAGCGATTTGTTGGCCGACCCGGAGGAGTTTGCGGCGCGGGTGCGGGAGATGGATCCGGGGGCGGTGATCGTGAGTTCGGTCAAGCCTGGGGGGTTGGGGGAGTTGATCACGGCGTTGGCGGAGCGGGCCAAGGTGTTGGTGCCGGTGGTGCGAGTGGTGGTGCCGGCGACGGATGGGAAGCGGATTGCGGAGGTGTATCGGCTGGGGGAGGTGGTGGGGCGGGAGGATACCGAGGAGGGGGTGGTGTTGATGGTGCGGATGGCGGAGTGGAAGGCGAGGGCGCTCGGCACTCGGGGCTCGGCGCTCGGCGCTCGGCCGGAGGGGGCGGATTAGACCAGCGTTCCTCAGGCGGTCCCGGCCGACCGGGCGGACTGCCGGCCCGATCCGGTCTCGGGCTTGAGCCACACGATTCACCATCAGGGGTCAGGGCCATTCGGCACCGTTCGAAGCCGGGTGCTGAAACCGCTCGGTCGCCGGTCGCATTGGCGGGTGCTCGGATACTATCTTGATTGGCAGTAGACGGTTGAAGCCCCAACACCGCCGCGAAGGAGTCATGGACCACAACCCCCATTCGAAGTCGGGGCCCCAAGCAAGCAGCTCGGCGGCTTGCTGGTGAGCATACTATGACCGAAGCGGTGGCGTCGCGGAGCGGCACTGAGCGAGCCGTCGCTTGGGGTCTCGTTGGCTCCATCGGCTATGCGGGTTGTCAGTGGGGCATCTTGCTGGTGACGGCCCGGTTAGGAACACCAGAATGGGTCGGGCTGTTTTCATATGCTACGGCCGTCAGCGCACCAATCTTCATGATGACCAACATGCAACTTGGTTCGCTGCAGGCGACCGACGGTGCCGGAGCGTTCCGTTTCGCGGACTATTGGCGTCATCGCTTCATCTTTAGCCTCATGGGTTATGCGGCGTTGCTCGTCGGCGGGGCGGCGAGGCTCGATCCGGGCCTCGCCGGGATACTGGCTTTGGTGGGTGCGGCGAAGGTCGCGGAATCTTGGAGTGATGTTCACCATGGGCGCTTTCAACGTGGGCGACGTCAAGATCTCGTCGCGCGCTCACAGTTGATTCGGGGTATCGCTGGGGTCGGCGTTGTGGCGGCTGCGATCGCGCTAACCCATCGACTCTGGCCCGCGATGCTCGGCCTTGCGATGGTGTGGACGGCCACTTGGTATTGGCACGATCGCCGGGTTGGCGAGGGGGTCGAACCGGCGAGCTTGAGCGGCTCCGGGCGGGTGCGGGCGTTGGCCGGCCAGGCGTTCCCACTTGGAGTTGCCGCGATGCTAGTCTCGGCCAACGTGTCCGTGCCGCGCCTGGTGCTCGAGCGCTTCGCCGGAAGCCATGCCTTGGGACTGTTTGCCGCGATCGCGTATCTGGTGGTAGGTGGGAGGATGGTAGCTCTTCCATTCGCCCAGGTTTACGCGCCGCGGCTGGGCGATGCGTTGGCTGCTGGGCGGGGGGACGAGTTCCGGGCGCTCCTCATCAGGCTTTTGGGGATCGGGCTGGTTCTCGGGGTGATCGGCCTGTTCGTGGCCATCGGCTTCGGGAGTCAATTCCTGGCCGCTGTCTACGGGCCTGAGTACGCGGGTGAACAACGGGCCTTTGTCATCTTGATGGTAGCGGCGGGACTCGGGTACTTGTCGATCTTTCTGCAGGTTGGCGTCACTGCGGCGCGAGCAATCGGGGCTCAAGTTCCGGTCGTGTTGTTGAGCATTGTCGCCACCACGGTGGTCGCGGTGTTGGTCGTGCCGACTCGGAAGGTTGAGGGGGCCGCGTGGGCCATGACGGCGGGAGCCGCAGTGGAGTTCCTTGGCTCTCTGATCTTGGCATTGCAGGCGGATCGGCGGGGCCCCTTTCCGCCGGCACTCGCGAGGCAACCGGTGGCGGCGCGTGCGATCGGTACCCAGGGAAGTTCTCGATGACCGCAACGAGCAGGCTACCTGGCGCGGCAATGCCCCTGTTGCTTGCCACGAGCATCCTCCTATCCTCCGCCACTCAGCTACGGGTACCTGGGACGCCGGTTGGTCCGGGCGAACTACTCTTGGCGGGTTTTGTGCTGGTCGCCGGGGCGTCAGTACTCCGAGTCGGGGCGGCTCGGATTCAGTCAACGACTCGACCGTTGCTGTTCTTTTGGGGGGTCGCGATTATGGCCTTAGCCGGCGGCTGGTTCGTCGGGCTGACGAGTGGCGAGTCGATCGCCGCCACGAATCGCGACGCGGCAGCGTACCTATTCTGTGCATCCTTCGTGATCGTGTTGGTTCTCCAGCACCGTGGGGCCGACCTGATAGTTCGAGCGGGGCGGTGGTTGGTGTTTGAGTCGGCGGTGGTGGTTGGAGGGTTATTGGCCTTCGGTCTGGTCCGGGGCGGTCAGGTCGGAATGGTCAGCGTGTGGTACTATGATGTCCGGTTTCGCGGCTGGGCTGCGAATCCCAACCAGATGGCGCTGCTGCTTGCGCCACTTCCGTGGCTGGCGCTGGCCCTTGCGACGGTCGAGTCTAGAAGCCGATGGTCACTGAGGGCGGCAGCGGTCATCTTGGTCGGACTCGGTCTCGCAACCCGGAGCGATGCGCTCTTAGTTGCCTGGTCGCTGGTTGGCGCCTCCGTCGCCCTGATTCAGGTGTTTTCATTCGCGGCGAAGCCAACTCGGTCGCTGATCCGGGCCGCCCTAGGCCGGGTAGTGATGCCGCTTGCGCTTATTACCGGGTCGGTCGTCGTTGGATGGCCGGCGCTGGATTGGGCTGAGGGCCGGGTGGCGATCGCCTTCGATGAGGGAGGGCAGGGGGCTGACCGGATCACTAGATGGGCGTACGGTCTTGAGGCGGTTGCGCAGTCGCCCGTCGTGGGCTTTGGTCCGGGCTCCTTCTCTGGGCCGGTTGGGCCGTTCTCGGGCCAGGAGGCGCACAACACGCTGATCGATTGGGCGACGAGTTCAGGCCTGGTTGGGCTGGCAGCCTTGTTGATCCTCGGCTTCTGGGCACTCGGGCGCTGCCTTCGGGCCCGGTCGGTATGGGCAATCGCCCCCGTGGCCGTCCTCGTGCTTTTCATGCAATTGCACTACGTACTACGACAGCCACTTGCCTGGTTTTATTTGATGATGGCGGTCGTCGTGGCTGATCTGTCGTTTCGGAATCGGATCCACGCCACTGAGGCACCCCAAGGATGAAACCTCTGTCTGATGACGCCTGGATTGGTCTTCAGGATTTGATCGAACCGGTGCGGCGTAGGCTACGGCTGGTGGCGGGTTTGTTTGTCGGATCCATGCTCGTGGCCGCCGTGGTCTCGATGGTTTGGCCGCGGCCATACGAAGCAACCTCCGTGCTGGCAACGGTGGGTAGCGGCCGATCCCTGGGCTCGCTGAGCCAACTCGCCGGTGCTGCTGCAGTGATCGGCGGGATCGGCGTGGGTCAGGGCGACCTCAATCCAACACCCGAGCTGATCGCGGCTCTGTTGGTCAGCCGTAAGGTGCTGCATGCGGTCGGTTCAATGGTATCGCCGAGCCGGGTTTCTCTGGTCGAGGCCCTGGTAGGTGAACCGGTGCCGTCGTCGGAGGTCGCGAGGCGAGTAAAGGCGTTCGTGCGCACCGGGATCAACCCGCAGACCGGACTGGTTACGATCACTGCGCGGCACCGCGACAGCGCTCTGGCGCGGCAGGTGGGAGCCGGGGTTGTCGAGCAGATGACTCGCTCTTTCATCGACGCCGCCCGGGCCCAGGCGCGCGGCCTGCGACTGGCTCAAGAGGAACGGCTCGACAGCGCCAAGCGGCAACTCGGTCGCGCCGAGTTGAGTTACCGAGACTTCCTCCGGAGCAATCGGGACGTTGGTCAGTACTCCCTCTTGAGTGTCGAACGGTCCCGTCTGGCTCGCGACCTCGACGTGAGTAACCAGGTCTACCTCCAGGCCACGGCTGATCGTCAGGCCGCCGTCGCCAGGGAATTGCAGGAGACCCCTGCCGTAGTCGTGGTTGATCCGGCGCCAGAGGTGTTGCCCCGACGGCCTCGCGATCTCGGCCTCAAGGTCGCCCTGGCGGGTTTGGTGGGCCTGGTGGCGGGTGTCCTGTTGGCCTACTTCCTCGAGGGTGGTGCCCCGCACAGCCGAGGCGCGATTGGATAAGGCAGCCACCATGCCGACGGGCTCTGCACCTGGTGGGTCTGGGCCCACGATTCAAATGATGCCCGAGGTTGGTCTGGTCGTGAAGCGCTACGTGGGCAGTCTTGACCGCGAGGTCACCAAGGCCACCCGCCTGTACGAGGCTGGTCGGCGCCACGGCTTCGTCGCGCCCCAGGTTCTCAGGACGGCGCCCAGTGAGAACACGATCACATACCAAATGGTGCGGGGGATTGTGCCGCTCAGGGATTTGTACCTTCGGTACATGTCCGGCGGTGATGACGGACAGCAATGCGTCGCCACTGTACGGCTGGCAGGCGCTACGTTGGCCGTCCTCCATCGTGAACTCCCCGCCACGGACTGTATCGAGTGGGCCCCGCCGCCAGCCTTCGCCAAGGAAGCCCGTCGTCGTCTGGGCGCGGGGTGGTCTGACCGACTCGTGGCCACACCAATGGCCGCCCTGCACTGCGACTTCGGGTTTGGTAACATCCATCTGTCGCGAGACGAGCCCAGCACGCTCGTGCTGCTGGACCCCTCCCCGAACTACTATCTCACGTTCGATCCCTTGACAGTAGGATCGATCTACGTCGACCTGGCGACGTTGATGGCCTGTCTCTGGGGCCTCGTCCCGGTTCGCCACTTTGTTCGGCTCGAGTGGTCGCGGCTTCGGGCTCTCGATTGCGCGCTCCGGGATGGCTACGAAACCGTTGCGGGTACTCGACTGGACCGGGACCTCCTCGAGGCGACCACAAGTGCCGTTGTGACGACCTATATGGCTATGCGGTTGGGCTCAGGGGGGGCCGGCCGACAGGTAAGCCGGATCCTTACCTTGCTGGCGCGACGCGGTATTCGGGGGCGAACGTGATGGTCGGTCCGTACCGACTGAGTCATGCGGCGCCAGATTACGGGGTGGTCTACGACCGGACCTACGACTCCGGCTTCTACAAGGCCCAATGGGAGACCATTGAGAGGCCTCTGCTGACTGGCTGGTTCGAGCGGCTCCGGGGAGAAGGGCGGCGTTCGTTGCTTGACTTCGCCTGTGGCACTGGGCGCGTTACGAACGTTGCCGAGTCGTTCTTTCCGCGGGTGGTTGGCGTTGATGTCTCGTCGGCGATGCTCGGTCAGGCGAGGGCGGTCTGCCGCACCGCGGAGTTGATCCACCGAGACATCACCGTAACACCGCTCGGCGAACAATTCGACGTGGCGACCGCGTTTCGATTCTTCCTCAACGCCGAAGCAGCCCTCCGTTCCGAGGCGTTGCACGCGATTCGTGGCGCTCTCCGCCCGGGAGGCGTCCTAGTCGCTAACGTGCATGTCAACTCGACGAGCCCGCTTGGACTGGCGTATCGGCTTCGGAACCGCCTCCATGGACGTCAAGCGAATACGCTGGGGTACCCGGAGATGCGGCGGATGCTGGTGGAAGTCGGCTTCGAGGTTGAGCAAGTGCTGCGGTATTCGGCCCTGCCGCGGCTGGGATGGTTTTTTCCGCCGGGGTCGCGACCGCTCATGAGCGCGTTTGAGGCTGTGCTTGGCGCGATGCCGGCGAGCCTGCAGGGGTATGCCCAGAGCTTCCTGATCCAGGCACGGTTGACTTGAGGCGTCGGGGGACCCAGCCCCTGGTTCGGGGTATTGGCGCTCTCGCGACCGCCTGGCTTGCCGCCTGCGGCACAACCCCGCCCCCTGACGAGGCGGTGGCCGGGGTCGTGGTTGTTGA
>JANNQX010000111.1:0-17739 GCA_031400975.1 Gemmatimonadota bacterium | reverse complement strand
TCCAGCTCCAATTGGGCGGCCTCCCGTTGGCGGTCTCGAAGGCCGGGCGGTCCGCCAATCCCGAGGCCACCGATCTACTCCTCCGGGGTCGGTTCTGGGGGAGCAAGACGTCGGAAGCCGATCTCCGGAAGGGACTCGACTTCTTCCAGCAGGCGCTGGCGAAGGACTCGGGCTTTGCGGCCGCTCATGCCGGCATCGCCTCGATTTGGGGGCGAATCGCTGACGGGTATGAACCGGGCCCGACCGCGTACCCGAAGATGAAGGCGGCGGCGACCGCGGCCTTGCTCCGCGACACCCTGCTGCCCGAGGCTCATGCTGTTTTCGGCTTCGCCCTCTGGGGCACGTCAATGGATGCTCGTCAGGCCGAGTATCACCTCCGCCGGGCGATCGAACTCGACAGCGGCTCCGCCGACGCCTCCCTCTGGTTGGGGATCTTTCTGTGCGACGGGGTGGTGGGTCGGTTCGATGACGGCCTGCGCGCGTTCGACGACATGATGGCGACCAATCCGTTGGACCCGTGGCCGAGTTTTGGCCGCCAGATGTGCTTCTTCAACGCGAGACAATACGACTCGGTCGTCACCCAGGGACGAAGGACTCTCGAACTCGACCCGCGATTCTGGTACTTCGAGTCACTCACGGGTTGGGCCCTGATTCAGCAGGGACGGCTCGCCGAGGCAACGACGGAATACGAACATCTCCGCAAGAACTTCCCTGATGCGCCGCTCTACGGCCCGGTCATGATTCTGGCGAAGACCGGCCGCCTGACCGAAGCCCGATCCGAGTTGCAGAAACTGGAACGCCGGGCTGACGTGATGCCCCTGGCAATCCCGATGTTGCTCGCATGGGTTGGGGAGCCGAATCGGGCCTTTGAAATGCTGGAGCAATTGCTGGTGCGGCGGGAACTGACGCTTCACTTCTTCCTCGAAAGCGGCCTCTTCGATCCCCTCCGCAGCGACCCGCGCTACCACGACTTAGTCCGGCGCGTCCACGAGGCGGCCGGGCTCCCGCCCCCGAAGCGCTGACTGATGAAGAACCGACGCAACTACTATCGGCTCCTGCACGTCCAGCCCGAAGCGCCGCTCGAGCCCGAACCGGCTCGGGAGCAAATCCAGGGAAAGCAAGCGGACCGCGATTATCGTGGCCGAACTCGCTGGTGATCTCGGCATAGCGCGCATTGGCCCCACCGCGCCCCCCTGTCGGCGCAGGTACTCTTTCCGCCGACGGATTTGAACCATTTGCCGACCGTGTTGGTCGTGCCTTCGGTCTGGTCGGGCGGGAGCTGGATATCGGTCAGGGCAGTCATCGGTTCATTCTAACCTCGCCGAGTCGACTGGTCGATCCCGCTAGAACGCCCGGGAGGCGCCGAGGGTCACGGTCCGCGTCGGCCCCGGCAGGAGTCCGCGGCTTCGATCGACGACGTAAAGCCGGTCGAAGAGATTCTTGATCGCCACCGAGAGTTCCACCCCGATCGCCGGGATCTCCTGCCAGAGGCCGAGGTTCCAGATGGACGATCGGGCGAGGGGCCCCTGCTGTCCATCCGGACTCAGCGCGGTGGTATTGAGGGGATCGGCGAACATGGCGCCGGTGATGATCACCTCACCCCGCACCCGGGTCCCTCCCCGAGGCTCAATCGACCCCCAGGCGGAAGCGAGATGCGTGGGGGCATAGGGGAGGCGATTGCCGGTCACCGAAACCCGGTCGCGAGTCTGGGCGGTATTTTGGCCGACAAAGACCCTGCCTATCCCATCGCTCGCGGTGTTGCCGACGAACACGAACCGGGGACCCTGATAGCGGGCGGTTGCGAGGTACGTGTAGGTGGCACCGATGTCGATCGGAATCCAGGTGCGGGTAATCTGGGAGAGGTTGATGTTGACGGCGAACTCGAGTCCAGCGTGGCGGGTGGCGCCGGCACTGGTGAGCGCGGCCCCCGCTCCGCCCGCGACGCTCGATGGCACGACCTGGTTGCTGAAATCCATCCGGAAATACGTGGCTTCGAACGCCCCGGCCTCTCTGAATCTAGCCCGCACACCGACCTCGTAGTTCCAGCTTGATTCGGCGTCGATGTCGACCGTCTGACCGGAGTTGTCGATAATGTCTTCGGTTCGGGGTGGCGAGAAACCGCGATGGACCCCGGCAAACAACGTCAGGCGGTCGTCCGGAAGCCAGGTTATCCCGATACCCGGGATCGTGGTCGTGAGTGAGGTGTTGCCGATGGCCGTGTCGGCTCGGGCGGGACCGACCAGCCGATTGGCCCTCCGAAAACGCACCTGCTCGAACCGAAGGCCCGGGGTGACGCCGACCCGCCCGAACTGGAATTGATGCTGTAGGTAGGCCGAGAAGGCCAGATTGCTCCGGAGGTTGTCTTCCTTGAGGCCGGCATTGGGATCACCCGCGGGTCCCGCTTGGCGAGCGTTAGGCGACCCGCCATTGACCTGGCGGCGAATCTGTTGTTCGGAGTGGAGCCGGACGCCGAGCTCGGCCACAACCGGGATCGGACCGAGGTGGTATTGGGCCTTGAGCCGGGGCTCTACCGCCCCGACATGGTAATCGCGAAGCCGGCCTTCGTTGCCGCAGGTCGTCGAGAGATTGGCGAGCCCGCCGCAGCGGGGGTCGGCCGCGTCGTTGGGCCGCTGGCCCGAGTTGCTGGATTGGCGCCACCAATCGCGCGAGACCAAGTAGGCGTAGGCGGTGGTCGAGAGGCTGATCCGATCGCCGATCGCCAGGCGGTGGGTCAGGTCGGTGGCCCATCGGTCCAGAAACATGGAGTCGTTGCCGAACGGGTTCTGGCGCGGGTTCGCGGCGAACTCGGTCTCGGTGAGGCCGGAGTAGGTTACCTGGGATCGCTCAGCGTAGTAGTTGGCGCGCCAGGTGAGCGATTGATTGGCGCCGATGGGGAGAGCGATCTTGGCGCCAAGGTCGGTGAGCCGCGACCCGATGTTGTCGCGGGAACCCGCCCCGCTTTTCCGGAGTCCGTGGAGGCCCACCGCTGCGGCTCCAACCCTCCCCTGGGCTCGGCCCGCGAGGTTCAGATACTCGTGGCTGCCGATCGTGGTCGTGATCTGGCCCCGCCACGCTCCGGAGAGCGCCGGGGTGAGGTAGTTGATGACCCCGCCGATCGTCTGGGGTCCGTACCGGATCTGGCCGCTACCCTTGAGTACTTCGATCCGGTCGAACCGCTCGATCGGCGGATGATAGTAGGTGGCGTTGTCGCCGTAGGGCGCGATCGTGACCGGGATCCCGTCCTCGAGCAGCAGGACCTTGGCCGATCGAGTCGGGTTGAGGCCTCTGATGCCGATGTTGGGCCGCAACCCGAGGCCCTCCTCATCCCGAACCAACAGACCTGGGACCACCCGAAGCGCCTGGCCGGCATCTCGGGGGTTGATGGCCTTGAGCAAGCCAGCCGACACGAGCGTCCCGGAACCAGGAATCCCAACCAGAGCGGCCGGAGCGCCGATGACCTCAACCGTGGGGAGCTGTCGGCTGCGTTGGGGGGTGGAATCGCGCTGTCGCTGGGCGGCAGCGGTGGCCGCAAAAAGGGCGGTGGCGACGCCAACCGCGGAGAACAGTCTCATCAAATGACTCTTATGTGAGAATGAGTTTCATTCTATCGTATTCGACATCCAATCATAGGCCACGATATCGGTAAGTCAACCACTTCAGCGGTGGGTTGCCGGCGTCCGGCATCCGGCATCCGGACCCTGATGCCGGGCAGTCCGGACAGGCCGGCCACCATGAGCCGGGCCCGTCGTTCGTAGGACGAGCGGATCGTTTCCAACTCCGCGCCGCGCGAGGTGATGGCCACCGCCGCCGCGTCTTGATGAACTGGGCCACCCCGAAATACATCGCCCGGGCCAGGTTCGAGAGATGCCCGGCCAAGGCCGGCGGGGTGACCGCCCATCCGCAGCGCCAGCCGGTCATGGCGCCCGACTTCTCGATCTCTACGTCAACGAGGGTGCCCGGCGGGGCCGGATGCCCCGGACTTTCAGTTACATCCTCCAGCGGGGGCCGGTGGCGCCCGCCCCTGACTCGGTCCAGATCCCCGGTTCGCTGATCGTGCTGACGCGGGACGAACCGGCCGACATCACGATCCATAACCGGGCCGGCGAGCCAGTCGGGATTCACTGGCACGGGCTGGAACTCGAGAGCTGGTCGGACGGTGTTGCCGGCTGGAGCGGACAGGGGACGGTGGTCGCGCCGCCGGTGGTTCCGGACGACAGCTTCACCGCCCGGCTTACGGTACCCCGGGCCGGCACCTTCATCTACCACACCCATATCAACGACATCGAGCAGGTGACCGCCGGCGCGATCGGCCCGCTGGTGGTACTGGAACCCGGCGAGATCTTTGATCCGACCCGCGATCATGTCTACCTCGGCGGATGGAACGGCCCCGGTGACGACACCTCGGCCCCATGTACCGGGGGTCGGTCCTCGCCGGAATGCGGGCCGAAGCTGATGGTCAACGGGGATAGCACCGGGGCCGCACCGCTCGAGTTGGCGGCGGGGGTCCGGCACCGGTTCCGGTTCATCAACCTGAGCCCGGCCAACGTCATTCGCTATGCGATCCGGCGGGACACCACCGTGGTTCGGTGGGTGGCGCGCGCCAAGGATGGCGCCGATTTGCCGGCCGCGGTCCGGACGGTTCGCCCGGCGATCCAGGCCGTCGCGGTGGGCGAGACGTGGGATTTCGAACTCACGCCCGACCCGGGGGAACTGGTGCTCACCGCCGCCTTCGGCCGCCGCCAGCCGTCGTGGTGCCAGCGGCTGATCGTTCGCTGAAGGTTGGCCGGATCGGGCCCGGCCGCTAGCTTGGACCGATGGGCAAGGCTCCCCGAGTACCATCCGCGCCGCCGTCAGCGGCCCCGTGGCTGCTCCTGATTCACCAACTTCCGCCATCGCCCGCCTATGTCAGGGTGAAGGTGCGCCGACGCCTCAGCCGGCTCGGCGCGACTCCATTCAAGAACAGTGTCTACGGGCTTCCCAATACCCCAACGAGCCTCGAGGATTTCGAGTGGTTGGCGCGAGACATCGTTGCCGATGGGGGCGATGCGATCATTTGCGCCGCCTCGATCCTTCGGGGGGGTGCTGATCAGGGTGTTCTGGCGCGGGCCGTCGCCCCGGCCGTGATCACGCCGGGCCGTACCTGGGTCACTCGCCGAGACGTTCGAATCGATCGGATCGCCAGCGGGTGGTTGATCGGACGGTTCATTGACCCGAAAGCCCGGTTCAAGTTCGTGCTCGAACCGTATCGCCCCCGGCCCGGTGAACTTCGGTTCGACATGTTGGAGGGCGAATTCGGCCACGAGGGCAAGCGCTGCACTTTTGAGACCCTGCTCGCGAGGTGCAAGGTGCGCAACCGCGGCCTCGCGGCGATCGGCGAAGTGGTCCACGACATCGATTGCAAGGACGACCGCTACGGCCGTCCAGAAGCCGGAGGCGTCGCAACGCTCATCGATGGGGTGGTCCGGACCCACCGGACCGACGGAGCACGCCTCAAGCGAGGGGCCGCCCTTCTGGACGAACTCTACCGCGAATTCTCGGCTCGGCGGCGAACCAGCCGCCGGAGGACGGACGCCAACCGGTCGACCTCACCCGGCGTGGTGTAGAGATAGCACGAGGCCCGCACCGCGGTGCTCACTCCAAACCGTTGGAGCAGTGGAAGGGACGCCAGATCGCCGGCTCGGAGGGCGAGTCCATGCCGGTCGCACTCCCGGGCAATGGCCACGGCCTCATGCCCCGCGATGGTAAAGGCGGCGAGCGGAATCCGATGGCCGGGATGGTCCGCTCCCAGGATCGTGAGGCCGGGAACTTCGCGGAGTTGACCCAGGAGCCGCCCCGCAGTCTGGTGGCCGTGCGCTTCGAGCGCCGGCCACCCAAGCCCGGTGAGGAATGGAATCGAATCGCGGCGGCCAACCCGACCGCGTCGGCCACGTTCGGCGTTCCCGCTCCGAACTTGAGTGCCCCGGGGGAAAGCTCGCTGCCGTCGAGCCCGACCGCATGCGCCATGTTGCTGCCGCCTTGGTAGGGCGGCATTCGATCGAGGTGCTCGGCTTTGGCCCAGAGCACGCCGACACCCATCGGTCCGGTGATCTTGTGGCTCGAGAACGCCAGGAAGTCGCACCCCAACGCCTGGACATTGACCGGGAAGTGGGGCACCGACTGGGCGGCGTCGATGACCGAAACCGCTCCGGCCGCCCGGGCCAGCCGGCAGATCTCGGCGACCGGGTTGATGATTCCGAGCACGTTGGAGACGTGGCTCACCGCGACGAGCCGGGTCCGGGGCGAGAGCTTGGCTTGGAAGTCCTCGAGCCGAAGGGTCCCGTCGTCGTTCAGGTCGAACGCCACCACTTGAGCGCCAGTCCGGCGGGCGATCAACTGCCAGGGTACCATGTTCGAGGCGTGCTCGGCGACGCTGAGGAGAACTTCGTCACCGGCTCGAAGGTTGGCGGCGCCCCAACTCGATGCCACGAGGTTGAGGGCCTCGGTGGTGCCCCGGGTAAACACCACTTCGAGTGGGTCGGCCGCTCCGATGAAGGCGGCCACCGTCGCGCGGGCCTCGTCATACGCCGCCGCGGCCCGGCGGCCCAGCTCGTGCAGCGGGGTCGGATTGGCGTTGTCGCGCCGGTAAAAGCGGGTCACCGCATCGATCACGGCGTCGGGGCGGCGGGTCGTCGCGGCCGAATCGAGGTAGATCAGCGGTTGCCCCCCTGACGCCCGACCCAGGGCGGGGAACATCCGAGGCCAGGCCGCCGGGCCGGTTGCCGGCCGGTCTGATGGGATCCGAACCCCGGCCCCGACCGCGGCCCCACCGGTCAATGCCAAGAATGCCCGTCGATCATGCATGGTCGCTCCAGGGTGAGGGTTGCTTGTCTTGGATGATACGTTAGTATTACATGATGATACAAGTGTATCATCGACATTAAGGGCAGCGGAGGCTCCAATGAGAGTAGGGCTCGTGATGGCCCTGGCGGCCGTGCCTGGCGCCGGGGCGACCGCGCAATCGACCGCGGCCGGGACATTCGTCCGCGCGGCCGACTCGATCGTCGCCGTCGAGGGGTTGGCTCGAGGCGTGCCCGCCATCGGCGTCGCGGTGGTGGCGCACGGGCAGATCATCCTGGCGCGCGGATATGGAGTGGCCGACCGGACCCGCGGTCTTCCGGCCACCGACACTACTCCGTTCAACATTGCCTCAGTGACCAAGCCGTTCACGGCCATCGTGGCTCTTCGGCTCGCCCGTCGAAGAATGATCGATCTGGCCGCGCCCCTCGGCCGCTGGCTGCCCTGGGTACCCGAGGCGTTCCGGGCGGTCGAGCTCCGCCGACTGCTCAGCCACACGTCCGGGGTGGTTCGGGATATCCGCGGCCACAACGACGACGATCCCGACGTCCGGGAGTATCGGGCGCGGGTCGAGCGGGCCGAACCGTCGTTCCCGGCTGGGGACCGGTTCGAGTACAGCAACACCGGTTACACACTCCTTGGCTGGGCTCTCGAGGCCGCGGCCGCCAGGGGCCTCGATTCCCTACTTGCCCAGGAGATTTTCCGGCCACTCGGCATGACGACGGCGACCTATCGGGCTCCGCCGAACGAGCGGCGGGCCCGCCCCTACGCGGTGGCCGCCGACCGTTCGGTCCGGGATACCGTGTGGCTCACGGGAGGGTTCGGCTCGGGCGGGATTGCGTTGTCGGCCCGGGACGCCGCTCGATTCGGCCAGGGACTGCAACGGGGTCTGGCGCTAGGCCTCCTTGACCAACCCTCCGCCTGGGAACCCGCCCTGCTGAACGATGGGTCCCCGGTCCGCGGTCGCGCCGTCACGAACGCCGACAGCTACGGGTTCGGCTGGTGGATCTCCACCTACCGGGGCCACCGCCTGCTCAGCCACGGTGGCGGGATCACGGGGTACTCGGCCTTCCTCTGGCACTTTCCGGAACGACAGATCACGCTCTTCGTCCTCGCCAACGCCAAGGCCCGGGACGACGGTCGGGCGCCGGTCGATCCCATCGTGCACGCCTTGGCCGACTTGGCCCTCTCGAGCGTCGCCCGCTAAGCGTCGGTGGCGGCAGCGGCAGCGCTGGCCCTAGGCGTTGGTTCGCATCAAGTTCCGGCCCAACACCACCGACGCCGTCAGGACCCCGCCGACCACTCGAGATTGGCCCGGCCCTTCGGGTACTCGTATTGCTTGCCGCCGATCACGACCCGGTCGTACACCGGGCCCATGTCGGCCCACTGGAGTTGGGCCACGGAAATCCGGTCAAAGAGATGCCGGACCATCGAACCGGGTTCGACGTTGCCGATGTAGTGGACGCCGACGTCCCACTCGTATCCGGGCCGATGGAAGGCGTGGGTGAATCCTCCGGGGGTGTAGTGGCGTTCGAGCACCAGGACGCGTTTGCCGCCGTCCTGGGCCAAGAGGGAGGCGGCCGTGAGTCCGCCGATGCCCGAGCCGATGACGATGGCGTCCCACGATTCCGGGCCCTCGAACCGTTTCAGCGGGGTTGGGCCGGCGGGTCCGCTCATTGCTGGATGCTCCTCCGTTTGTTTGCTTGGAACTCAGCGTAATTCGGTTATGCGCCTGGGCCCTGTCGGCCCCAAGTTGGCGGGATATCGCCGAGTTGCGCAACCACCTCCGCCGAACGTAGCGTATGGGCATGCCGGATTTTGCCAGAACCTGGACCCGGGACGACGTGCTGGCCCTCCCGGACGACGGCAACCGCTACGAGCTGGTCGACGGCGAGTTGCTGGTGAGTCCGAGCCCGCGCGGCCTGCATCAACGAGCGGTGGCGTCGTTGTTCCGCTCAGTCGACCCCTATGTCCGCGCCCACCGACTTGGCGCCGTCTGCTTCGCTCCGGCAGACTTGGATCTCCGATCGGGGCAATTGGTTCAGCCCGATCTGTTCGTCGGCGGGCTGATCGACGGGCGGCAGCCGATCGAATGGACCGATTTCAGGATCCCGATCTTGATCGCCGAGGTGTTGTCGCCCTCGACCGCACGCTACGACCGGGTCATCAAACGGCGGCGATACCAACGGTCGGGCATTCCGACCTACTGGATCATCGACCTTGATGCTCGGGTCGTGGAGGTGTGGTCTCCCGGGGCCCAGAGGCCGGCCGTCGTCGAGGCCTCCCTGCGCTGAGCCCCTCCCGGCACGGACACCGCGCTTGCGATTGATCTTCCTGGCTACTTCAGGGAGGTGTGGGCCGAGGAGGTTCCCGCCGAGTAAACACGATTGCTCCGACCGTCGGCTCGACCGGCGCCGAGATCGAGCCAATCGACCCATCCACATCGGTATTGAACGTCACTCGCCACCGGAACCGGTTGTGCATCGGATTCCCGGCCGGCGGCGCGAACCGGAACACGTCATAGTGGAAGTGAGGCAGCGGGAACTCGTAGGCGCCGAACTTGAGGCGGAGGCCGTCGCCGTTCCGGCTCACCACCATGTCGCCGTAGGCCGGATGACGGTAGCGCCCGACATAGGCGTCGAGCGGGTGGGACGGCGTCGTGTTCGGCACTCGGCCCGCCTCCTCGGCGGCCCGTTGGTTCTGGGCCATGGCGCGCATCCGGCCCCGGCGGTCGAGGAACCGGGCGTTCCAATTCGAGGGCGCGAGGCCGAGGAGCCGGTCGTAGATCAGCCACGGCAGGAAGTCCCGCAGAATGGTGCTGTACATGTTGGTGAGCACCACGACGCCGAGCGAGTCGTTAGGCAAAAAGCTCAGCTCGAGGGAGTAGCCGTCCCAGTTGCCGGGATGATGGACCAGCTTGTGGCCCCGGTAGTTGGTGACCAGGAGGCCCATCCCGTAGGCCTCGTCGCTCAGCTCAGGGAATTCGCCGGCCAGCGTCGTCATCGGTTGCTGCATGGCCATCTGGGGAGTCTGCATGGCGCGGGCGTCGGCCCGGGCGATGATCTCCCGGCCCTCGAACATGCCGCCTTGCATCTGCATGGTGAGGTACCGGGTCAGGTCGTCGAGGCTGGCGTGGACCCCGCCGGTCGGCGCGATCGCGTCGGTGCTCCGCCACGGAACCGGCATGAGGGAGTCCGCCTCGTGGATAGCGTAGGGAAGCGCGATGTTTGGCGACCGGGCGTAGGCGTCGATCGAGGTGCCCGAGTTGGTCATCCGAAGTGGCGTGAATACCGAGGCTTGCACCAAATCTTCCCAGCTGCTGCCGTTCACTTTGCCGGCCAGGTAACCGGCCGTGGTGAACATCAGATTCTGGTACTGCCACGTGGTTCGAAAGTCCTTATTCGGCTGGAGATATCGAAGCCGCTGGTAGAGGTCCTCCCGGCCATAGACGCCGATACCCCACATCAGATCGTGTCGCGCGAGCCCGGAGCGATGGGTGACCAGATCGCGAATCGTCATCCGCTCCGTCACCACCGGATCGTACATCCGGAAATCCGGGAGATAGTCCCGGACCTGGCGGTCCCATTCGATCTTGCCCTGCTTGGCCAGCGCCGCGAGGGTGGTGACCGTGAACGACTTGCTGATCGAGGCAATGGCGAATTTGGTGTCAGGGGTGACTGGAAGCTTGGCGGCCACGTCGCGGAGACCGTACCCCGCCATGTGAATGACCTTACCCTTGGAGACAACCGCCACCGCCATGCCGGGAACGTTCCACTGGACCCGGATCGAGTCCATCAGCGCGTCGAACCCGCGGTCCCACCCCGGTTGCTGGGCAACGGACGGCCGAGCGAGCCCAAGGAGGATGGTGACGAGGGCCGCCCTGACGATGCCCGGGGTATCGGTTTCGCGCTTCATGGTTGCCTCAATACTTGATTCGACGATAGAGGAGCCCGAGTACCACCGCATTGAGCAAGCCGGCCAGGACCACCACCATCAGCCCGCTGTCGTAGCTGCCGGTGACTTCGACCACTTTCCCAATCAGGGCCGTGCCGCCGGCCCCGCCGAGGATGATCGCCAGGCCATTGTAGAGACCGGTGGCCGCCCCGACCCGCTCCGGGGGGAGGATCCGCTGGACCAGGGCGAATTCCGCGGTTTGGTACGCGTTCTGGAAAAACAGCGAACCGGCCAAGAGCGCGACCGTGACCGCCAAGCTGGTTGAGTGAGCCGCGAGGTACACACCGATGCCCGCGAGTCCGCACCCGAAGCTCGCAAACTGGGCCCGGCGGTCGGTTCGATCTCCGAGGACGGCCCACACCGGTATGGCTAACGCCCCGAGCCAAAACGGCGCCGACGCGCTCGCAGCCAAGTCGGCAAAGGGCACCTGACGGCTCTTGGCCAGGTAGGTGGGAAGCCAGGTCAGGATGCCATAGATGATGATGTTGCTGAGAATCCCGGCTACCAGCACGAGCCAGTAGTTGCCGTTCCGAAACACAGCCCAGAGCGGGGCGCCGTCGGTCCCGTCGCCCTGGCGGTACGGCCCATCATCGCGGAGGAGCCAGATGACCGCCGGCAGTGCAACGAAGAACCCGAGGGCCCCAAGGACGAGGAACATGCTCCGCCACCCGAAGTGCTCGATCAGCGGCACCATGACGAACGGGCCTGAGACCACCGCCACTTGGACGCCCATGATGAACAGGCCATTGGCGCGGGACCGCTCATTGAGCGGAAACCACCGGCTCACGATCGCGCTCGACATCGGGAAATGGATCCCCTCGGCCACGCCAAGCAAAAACCGGAGCGCGGCGAGGGCAATGACGGTGGCGCCAAACGGGGCGTTCAAGGCCGTCGCGAGGGAAAAGGCGACCACTGACCATGCCAGTGCCTTCCGCGGCCCGAACCGCTCGGCAATCGGACTCAAGATCAAATTGGCGAGTCCGTAGCCGAGAAAAAACAACGAGATCAACCGGCCGCCGTTGGCCCCGATCTCGGTGGTGGACCACCCATGCTCCTCGGCGATCTTCGGGAGCGCGAGGGACAGGGCGGAGCGATCGAACCAGTTGATCGTCGTGACGATCAGCAGGGCGATCGGCATCCGCCACCGGATCGGCGAAGGAGCGGGCTCTCTGCTGGGGTCGGTCATCGAGGGGAATCTCCCGTGGTGGCCCGCCAATAGCGGGCCAGTCCGTGCCAACTGTTGATGGCCGTGGTACCCCATTCGTACATGACGGCGTCGGCCGGCGCAAGCCGCTCCCGGATTTGGGCCGCGACCCACCCGACGAATTCAGTGGCGTGCTGCTCGTCGGACCGACTGGTGTCGGCCAACGATTCCCGGACCCGGTCGGACCAGACGGCCAATCGCGATTCCAGTTCGTCGAGGTGGGCGGCCGGTGGCCGGATCGAGTTGACGGCGATGCTCGATCCGACCAAGGGCACCCCGAAGGTGCTATGGGCGAGCGGCTCCGCCGGGAGGGCAATCAAGCCTTCCTGGACGCCGGCGAACCGGGTCAACTCACCGGCGACGGCTCGTTGTTCCGGATCGTGCTGACCTCGGATCGGGTCACCAACTATCGGAGCGGGGTCCGGAACGCCCAGCCGGCGGCCCGAATGGCCGACCTGCATCGCCACTTGATGGGGTCCGGGATTATCATCGGGAAGACCGGTCTCGGCTGCCTGTCCACGCCGATGACCGACGCCGAGGTGGATTCGTTCGTGACGGCGCTCAGGACCGCGCTGGCTGGTATGCCCCGAACCAAGTAGAGACCATGGCCAAGAAGACGATTTTGACCTGTGCCGTGACCGGGTCGCCTCCGACGGTCAAGAAGAACCCCGCCGTCCCGGTGACGCCGGCCCAAATTGCCACTGCCTGCATCGAGGCGGCCAAGGCGGGCGCGGCCATTACCCATATCCACGTCCGTGACCCACAGACCGGGCTCGCCAGCATGCGGCTCGACCTCTACCGTGAGGTGGTTGACCGGATCCGGAGTTCGTCCGTCGATGTGATCATCAACCTCACCACCGGCCCCGGCCAGCGGTTTGCCCCCGGCGATGAGGATCCCCGAACGCCGGGCCCCGGAACCAACCTCGCGGGGCCGGACGTCCGGGTCCAGCATGTGGTCGCGCTCAAACCAGAGATCTGCAGCCTCGATGTGGCCACGATGGCCTCGGGCGACGCGTTCGGCAGCACGGTCATGATGAACACCGTGAAGCATCTCCAGATCATGTCGGCGGCGATTCGGGATGCCGGTGTCAAGCCGGAGCTCGAAGTGTTCGACTCCGGGCATGTCCGACTGGCCAGTCACCTCATCAAGACCGGGTTCGTCAAAGGGCCGGCCTTCTTCCAGTTCTGCCTCGGGATCGAATGGGGGGCCCCCGACACGCCCGAAGCGCTTGGGTTTCTGCGGAGCCTGGCGCCGGCCGACGCGGAATGGGCCGCCTTCGGCATCGGTCCCCGGCAATTTCCGATGGTGGCGATGGCGGCCGCGGCGGGCGGCCATGTCCGGGTCGGCCTCGAAGACAACCTGTACTTGGACCGGGGCGTCCTGGCCCCGTCCAACACCGTGTTGGTGGAACGGGCGGTCAAAGTCGTCGAGTCGCTGGGGGGGAGCCTCGCAACTCCGGCCGAAGCACGAGATATTCTAGGCCTCACCGCCTCCGGAGCTTCCCGATGAGTACCCCCGTCTTCAAGCTGTTCGACCTCACCGGCCGCACCGCCCTGGTCACCGGCGGATCCCGCGGTCTCGGCCTTCAGATCGCCGAAGCCTTGGGTGAGGCGGGCGCCCGCCTGGTCCTGACCTCGCGCAAGGCGGCCGAGCTCGAAACGGCGGCGGCCCACCTCGGCACACTGGGCATCGACGCGACCTGGATCGCCGCCGACGCCAGCATTCCCGCCGAAGTGACCCGAGTGGTGACCGAAGCGATGGCTCGGCTCGGGCACGTCGATATCCTGGTGAACAATGCCGGCGCCGCGTGGGGCGCCCCGGCGGAGGACCATCCGCTCGAAGCCTGGGACAAGGTGATGAACCTGAATCTCCGGAGCGTGTTCCTCTTCAGTCAGGCCATCGCCAAGCAGAGCATGATTCCGCGCCGAAAGGGCCGGATCATCATGACCGCGTCGATCGCTGGTTTGGGCGGAAATCCGCCCGGGCATGACACGGTGGCCTACAACACCAGCAAGGGCGCGGTCGTCAACCTGACTCGGACCCTGGCCGGCGAATGGGGCGAGTTCGGGATCACCGTCAACGCGTTGGCGCCGGGTTTCTTTCCAAGCAAGATGACCAAGGGCACGCTCGAGAAAATGGGCCCCGAAAACCTGGCCGCCCGCGCTCCGCTTCGGCGGCTCGGCGATGACGATGACCTGAAGGGCGCGGCGCTGTTGTTTGCCTCAGACGCTGGGAAACACATCACCGGCCAGATCTTGGCCGTCGATGGCGGTGTGTCCGTCATCCATTCCTGAGCCCCGGATGTCAGCCACGCCGCACGTCCGGTTCAGTGTCGCAAACGGAGTCGCCACGATCGAGCTGGCCCGGCCCGAGAAGAAGAACGCCATCACCACGGCGATGTACGATGCCATCGCCGATGGGGTTCGGACCGCCGGGCTCGACCCCCAAGTCCGCGCCATCCTGTTGACCGGGCAGCCGGGCATCTTCTGCGCCGGGAATGATCTGGGCGACTTTTTGGAACGAGCGCCGGTCGAGCGGGACCCGCCGTTGCCGCCGTTCATGGCGGCGATGTTCGATTGTCCGAAGCCGGTGGTGGCGGCGGTAACTGGTCTTGCGGTCGGGGTCGGCGTCACGATACTGCTGCATTGCGACCTGGTCTATCTCTCGGACGAAGCTCGGCTCATCATGCCGTTCGTGGCGCTTGGCCTGGTGCCCGAGTTTGGTTCGAGCCTGCTGTTGCCGAGACTGATGGGCCACGCCCGCGCAGCCGAGAAGCTGCTGTTAGGCGAACCGCTCACCCCGGCCGAGGCGGTCGCGTGTGGTCTGGCGACCGCCGTGGTCCCCGCAGCCGAAGTATTGGCGCACGCCCGCCGGGTCGCGGAACGGTTCAATACCCTGGCGCCCGAGTCGGTTCGGGAAACCAAACGGCTGATGCGGGCGCCCCTCGCCGCGCGGGTCCGGGAAATCGCGGAAACCGAAACCAGGATCCTCGCGGCCCGACTAGGGAGTCCGGAGGCGAGGGAGACCATCCGCGCTATCCTCGAGAAGCGGCGCTAGCACTACTCCAGTCGGTTGCTCCACATGGATGGTGGGTTTGCGGCAGGCCGGAGGAACAGCCACGACAGGATGAACAGGATGAACAGGATGAACAAAAACTAAACGGACGGCTTTACCCCAAGCTTCAGCCGCCGGCCAGTAGTTCCATCCTCTGTTCATCCTGTCCATCCTGTCAAATGCTGTTCAACCCACTCGTCGTTGCTCCGACGCCTGCGCGAGTGCCGAGCGCCGAGTGCCGAGTGCCGAGCCTAGATCGCGGCTTCAATGGCCCGCCCCAAGTCGATCGTGGTGGCTTTCCCGCCCAGGTCAGGAGTTCGGGGGCCCCCACTCCCAAGAACCGTTTCGATCGCCTTGACGATCCGGTCGTGCCCATCGGTGTGACCGAGGTGTTCGAGCATCATCGCCCCGGCCCAAATCTGCCCGATTGGATTGGCAATCCCCCGCCCGGCAATGTCGGGGGCTGAGCCGTGGACCGGCTCGAACATCGACGGCACGCTCCGGTCCGGATTGATATTGGCCGACGGGGCAATGCCGATACTGCCGCAGACCGCGGGGCCCAAATCCGATAGGATGTCGCCGAAGAGGTTTGACCCGACCACCACGTCGAACCACTCGGGATGGGCCACGAAGTGGGCGGTCAGGATGTCGATGTGGAACTTGTCGGTCTTGATCTTGGGAAATCGCTTCGCCACCTCGGCAAACCGCTCGTCCCAGTAGGGCATGCTGATCGAAATCCCATTCGACTTGGTGGCCGAAGTCACCTTGGCCAGCCCTTTCTTCTCCGCCAGCCGAAAGGCGTATTCGACGATCCGGTCGACGCCGATCCGGGTAAAAACCGATTCCTGCACCACGGTTTCGCGGTCGGTGCCGGCGAAGATCCGGCCGCCGATTTCGGAATACTCGCCCTCGACGTTTTCCCGGACGATCCAGAAATCGATCTTCCGGCCCTCGGTGTTGGCCAGGGGCGACGTGAGACCGGGCATGATCCGGCAGGGCCGGATGTTGGCGTATTGGTCGAACTCCCGCCGGATCGGAATCAGGAGTCCCCAGAGCGAGACGTGATCGGGGACGCCGGGAAATCCGACCGCGCCGAGATAAATCGCGTCGAAGCCCCGGAGTTGGTCGAGGCCGTCGGCCGGCATCATCCGGCCGGTCCGATGGTAGGTCTCGCAACTCCAGTCGAACGGGGTCCACTCGAAGGACACCCCGATCTTCCGGCCGACGGCATCGAGGACCCGGACGCCTTCGGGGACGACTTCTTTGCCGATGCCGTCGCCGGGGATCAGGGCAATGCGGTACGTGGTCATGAAGAGAAGTACTCTCGCAAGGTGTGGCGCCACGCGAACGAGGCGGCCGTGGTGGTTGCCGGAACGTACTCGGCGCCGGCCCAGCCGGCATACGGGCTCGCGGCAATATCCGAAAGAATGGCGGGGAAATCGATCTTCCCGGTGCCCGGCTCATGGCGGCCGGGCGCGTCGGCGAACTGAATGTGCCGGATCGAGGCGAAGTGGTCCCGGAAGGCCTTCGGGATGTCGACCCCGTTCATCGCCGCGTGGTAGATGTCGAATTGGAGGCCAACCCGGTCGGAGCGGCATTCCTGAATCAACCGAACCGCCTCCGCCAAGTCGCTGAGCAAGATCGTGGGACTCTCGACCACATTCAGCGGCTCAAGGAGCAGAGTGGCCGGGTGACCGGTTGCCTGTTCCGCGGCCCAGGCCAAGTTGGCTCGATAGGCCGCCCAGCATTCGTCCCGGCTCGTGCCGGGCGGCACCCGAGAGGGGCCGAGGTGGATCCGGTTGGCGCCGAGGACCCGGCTGGCATCGAGGGCCCGAGTGAGCGCGGCGCGGAACTCGGCCTCGCGGCCGGGAACCCCTGACAGTCCGGGGCCGCCGGTGCGAAGGTCGCCCATGTCGACGTTGATCAGGACGACCTCGACCCCCGCATCGCGGGCCGCATCAGCCATCGCCGCCGGGTTGCCCTCGTCGATGACTTGGATTTCGACCCCCTCGAACCCCGCTGCCCGCGCCGCGCCGAACCGCTCCTGGATCGGAAGCTCCCGGAACATCATCGAGACGCTGCAACTCGGCTTGGGTCGCGCCATCGTCAGACGGCGATCAGCTTGGTGAGGGCCCGGCGGGCCGCCTCGATGGTGAAATCGATGTCGTCGTTGGTCATCGGCGTCGAGCCGATGAATCCGCCCCTGAGGGTCAGCACGCCCTCGGCCAGCAACAGCTTCTGATAGGCCTGGGTCTTGGCTAGGAGGCCGGACGCCATGACGGCCGAGAGCTGCCGGTAATTGGTAACCGGTTGGTCGGTCATCATCAGCGCCGACATCGAGGTCCGCCCCTCGACTCGGCCGACGATGCCGAGGTCGCGGCGAACCCGCTCGAGCCCGTCGCGAAGGCGTTGACCCTTGGCCGACAGATCATCGAACGCTTCTCGAGTCAGCAGCGACATCCCGACATGGCCCGTAGCCATGGAGAGCGGGTTGGCGGTGAAGGTGCCGCTGTGCTTCACCTTGGGCTCACCGGAGTCGACATTGAACACCGACATCGCCTCGATGGTACCGCCGAGCGCCCCGATCGGCATCCCGCCGCCGATGATCTTGCCCATCGTGGTCAGGTCCGGCGTAATGCCAAGGAGGCCCTGGGTGCCGTGGTAGCCGTTCCGGAGAGCAATCACCTCGTCG
>JANNQX010000110.1:0-3243 GCA_031400975.1 Gemmatimonadota bacterium | reverse complement strand
CCGCGCCAGTGACGGGTCAACGCGGTGTCGGGTCGACCGGAGAGGCGTCCCGCTGCTTGGTGAGCAAGCGCTCGGCAAAGTCCAAGCGTTCTTCCAATTCCTCGACTCTGGCTTGCATGCCGGCCACGGCCTCCTCTGAGTCCGCGGCCTGGTCGAGGGCCTGCTGCCACGGTTCGGGCGGACCGGCGGCTCGGTGCCGCTCTTGGAGCCGTTTCGCGCCGAGGGCTAGACCGACCGCGAGGAGGGCGTGCCCGGTCGCATGCCACGGCTCAGCGGGCTGAGCGGCGAACCACACGGCGGCGATATTACTGATGGCCAACGCCCAAGTGACCGGGATCCACGCGCGGTGCCTGAACCACATAGTGCCTCCAGTCTTACGAGTCGACGCAATTTGGGAGCGCCGTGAAACATGGAGCGAACCGGCCATCCGGAGGCCGGTGCCGGAGTTCACCGCGCAAAGGACGGTCCCTTCTCACCGGTCGGTGGTTTGCGTCACTCCTCGAATCTACTCAGGATTGCGCTCGTCGCCCGGCCCGTCCCAGTGCGAGCTGATCACGATGTGCTCGCCGGCTCGCCTAGCAAACCGATGGCAACCTTACCTCGGAGATCGACGCCCGCGAGATCGTTCCAGCCGTACACCGCCGCATCGATCCCGAATCCGACGAACACCAGCTCGCCACCCCTGGCCACCTCCGGCCGGCTCGAATAGTTGCCGAGCCGAATGGCGCGGCCATGCTCGAGGTAACTCGATTCCCTAACGCGGAGCCTTTTCGCCCCACCCAAAAAGCTGCTTGTTCTTGATGATCTCGAAGATGGCCGCGGGCACCAGCTTTGCTAACCCATCGTCACCGGCCAGGATCTTCTCCATCACGGTACTGGAGTAGATCCCGAGGTAGTCCGGGTTGTAGTTGGGGATGCTCTCCACGAAATGGTTTTCCACCAGATGCGCGTAGAGGTGGCGCAGATGCGGGGCGACCTCCAGATTCTCCACGGTGACGAGCTTCCCGGTTGTCTTATCCAGCGACGGATACACGTACAATTTCGCGCCGTTGGTGAACAGGTGGCCGAGCGACTCCAGCAAGCCGCCGGGGAGGTCGGTGTAATATTTCTCGTCGAGCACGTCGCGCAGCCGGACCAGCCCAATCGGCAAGCCGATGGGTTTCTGGGTGTGGCGGGACAGATATATCAGCAGGCGATGGAAGCGCAGGAAGTTCGAGATGAGCACCGGCTTGCCCAAGGCGCTCAAGGTGTCCACCCGGTCGAGAAAATCGCCGTGGTCAATCGCGTCGCCGATCTGCAACTGGCGGAGGGTCATTTCAAACAGCACGACCGGCGTTTCGCCTTTCAGGGCTGCTGCCTTCACGAACTGTTCCTGGGCCCGGTCGACCATATCGAGCATCGGATTGGTGAGCGGCCGGAAGCTGCCACGCTGGACCAGCACCGGCTTCTTGTAGAGCAGTTCACTCGGGATGACGGTCTCGCCGGTGGCGGTGAACATCGTGGCGTCGGTCAGACCTTGCTCGACGAGCTGCAGAGCCATGAGCCGGTTGTCCACTCCGGCAAAGGCCGGCCCGGAAAACTTGACCATGTCGACCTCGAAGCGTCCCGGTGTCAACCCGTCCTTGAACGCGGCGAGAATCTCGGTCGGCGCGCTACTCAGATACAACGCGCTGTGAATCAGGTTGACGCCGATGACCCCGAGTGCTTCCTGCTCCCGGACGTTCTCGGCATCGAGCAGTTTGACGTGGATGATAATGGTCGACGGACGTTGCCGCGGTTGGGATTGAAACCGCACGCCGAGCCAGCCCTGGCCCTCGTCCTTGCGGGTGTAACTGCGGGTGGCCACCGTGTTGGCAAACACGAAGAACGTCGTCTTCTCACCGCGCGGCTGATCGAGCTGTTCGATCAGCAGTTTGAACTCGGAGTCGAGCATCGCCTGCAACCGCTGCCGGCTGACATAGCGATCCGCGGTGCCGTAGATGGCATCGCTCACCGACATATCGTACGCGGAAATCGTTTTGGCGATTGTGCCCGCCGCACCCCCCGCGCGGAAGAACCACCGCGCGACCTCCTGACCGGCGCCGATTTCAGCGAAGGTGCCGTACCGCGCCGGGTCGAGGTTGATTTGGAGCGCTTTGTGATGGGTCTCGAATTTCTCGTGGCTCATAACCGTTGCCAGGAATGAGGAGCGTGCGTGGCCCCGTCCAAGCTACCTCGCTTGGGTACTCGGCGCTCGGTAGCTCGCCACTCGGCGCTCGGCGCTCGGCGCTCGGCGCGGTTGTGATCCCCGGTTCTTGGCGCGGCCGCTTAACGAGGACTCCGCATAACCCCGATCGGTGCGATGGCCGGCTCCAGGGGGAGCAACAGCCGGTCGATCTCGCCCTTGGCGTTGGTGCCGAAGCTCATCAGGCCCTTGAGCGGCACCAGGCTCTTCGCGTCGCCGAGTTCGAAGGTGTCGTAGTGATAGTGGGTGGTTGGCGCCACGAGGTCGTCGAGGACCACTTCGAGATGGCCGCCGACGAGCTTCACCAGCGCGGTGCCGTACCCCGGGTGCTGATAGGCGCCGGCATAGGCCGAGAGTTCGTGGCTCGGTTGGGTGCCCTTCCTTTGGCCGGCGCGGAGCGCGGCCTCGGTGGAGTCGGCGGTGCGGGCCTCTTCCAGGTCGGTCGTCTTCTGCCTGGCGATGTAGTCGATCGGGGCGAGCCCCAGGAGCCATCCAACCAGATCGGGCCGGCCTTCCCGAACGGCCCGGTGCAACCCCCCGGGGGCGTGGCCCACGATTTCAACAACCTGCTGACGCCGATCCTCGGGTACACCGACATGGTCCTCCGGAGTCTCCCCGAAGGCTCCGACGAGCGAGACTGCCTGGCCCATGTCACTACGGCGGCCGAACGGGCCCGCGACCTGACCCAACAACTGCTGGCATTCGGGCGGCGTCAGGCCCTCGTTCTCGGGCCGATCGATGTGCGCCGGAGCATTGCCCAGATCGCGGCGCTGCTCCGGCCCCTGATCCGGGAGAACATCGCCTTCAACACCGTCATCGCCCCGGATGCCTCTTCGATCCGGGCCGACCAGGGACAACTTCAGCAGATCCTGATGAACCTGGGCGTCAACGCCGTCGATTCGATGCCGCAAGGCGGGGTCCTGACCATCGAAGTCCACGACCTGGTCCCCGCCAGCGCGACGATGGACCCGTATCCTGAACTCCCGGTCGGCCGGTATGTCTCGATTGCCGTCCACGAT
>JANNQX010000109.1:0-29091 GCA_031400975.1 Gemmatimonadota bacterium | reverse complement strand
CCGGCTCCGCGAGGAAACCAGCCAGTTTGCCGGATTCGCGGTGGTCCGGGCCGGCAGTGCCGCGCTCACCGAGCCGGGCCCGAGCGAACCCGAGCAGATTCGGCTGTCCCGGGTGTCGGCCGACTTCTTCGACCTGTTGGGTTCGCACCCAGCGTTAGGCCGTTTCTTCCGGCCGGGCGAGGATCGGGTTGGTGAGGAGCCGGCCGTGGTGGTGAGCCATCGGCTCTGGCTTCGTCGATGGGGGCGCGACTCGTCGGTGGTGGGCCGGCGGATCGATCTCGATGGCCGGCCGGCTACGGTCGTTGGCGTTCTCCCGCCGGAGTTCCGGTTTTCCAATCAATCGAGTCTCGGTTCGTTCACCGACCCCGACCTCTTCGTGCCGTATGCGGAGGTCTTAGCGGATTTGCCGAGGACCGCGCACAGCCTGGGCGTCGTGGCCCGGATCAAGCCGGGCGTCAGCGTGGCGGCGGCCAAGGCGGACCTCGCGGCCCTGTCGGTCCGAATGGACCGAGAGGAGTTCGAGAGTCGGGGGTTCAAGTTCGTGGCTTGGTCACTCCAAGACCGGCTGGTTCGGACGGTCCGGCCGGGGCTTCTCGCTCTGTTAGGCGCCGTTGGCCTTCTCCTCGCCATCATGGTCGCCAATCTGGCGATGTTGGCCCTGACTCGGACCGCTCGACGGGAGCGGGAGTTCACCGTCCGGGCCGCCCTTGGCGCGGGCCGGTGGCCATTGATTCGTCAGTCAATCGCCGAAACGACGGTAACCTCGTTGCTCGGCGGTGCCGTCGGGATCGGGCTGGCCTTCCTCGGCGTCAAGGGTCTCCTCGCGTTGGCGCCCACCGGACTCCCGCGCCGAGATGAGGTCGGGGTCGATTTTGCCGTGGTCGGGTTCGTGATCGTCGCGGCAACGGTCATCGGGATTGCGATCGGGCTGCTCCCGGCGCGTCACGCCGCGACCCGCGACGCGGCCACCGTGCTCCGGACGCTCTCGCTCTCGATTGGTGGACGGCGGTCGCGAGGTACGCTGTTGGTCATCCAGGTCGCCCTCTCGACCGTGCTCCTGGCCGGAACCGGGCTCCTCTTGGTGAGTGTGGTCGGGCTTAGCAATGTGGATCCCGGCTTCACGTCATCGGGGGTGGTCACCGTCGAAATGCGGGCCGTCGCCTCACGCTACCCGGATCGAGCGCGGCTGAGCGGGTTCTACCGGACGGTGCTCGAGCGCTTCAGCGCTTTGCCAGGCGTCCAGGCTGTCGGTGCCAGCTCGGCGCCGCCGTTGTCCGCGGGGGCCGATCAGTATCCGGCGGCGTTTCCGACCTCGTCCGTTGGCCGAGGCCAGGAGGGAGACTATCAGACCACGGATGTGCTGGTGACGACGCCCGGGTACTTCCGCGCCATGGGCATCACGATCCTCGAGGGCCGGGAGTTCGCGGCTTCCGACGACTCGGCCAGCCGAAGCCTGATCATCGACGAGACGCTGGCCCGCCGGTTCTTTCCAAACGGCGGTGCCGTCGGTCAGCCGGTTGCGTTCGGCGGCGACTCCACTCGGTACCAGGTGATCGGGGTGGCCCGACATGCTCGGCTCTATCGGATGGATTCGGACGATCGGGGCCAGATCTACGCGGTCCACGCGACCGCCCCCGAGCCGTGGATGTCGGTGGCGCTCCGGTCCACCGGCGATCTCCGAGCACTCGGTGCCGCCGCGAGGGCCACCGTGAAGGAGATTGATCCGAGTCAGCCGATCAGCCGGGTCATCGCCATGACGGATGTGGTGGCGGAGTCGCTGGCGGAGCGGCGGTTGGTGGCCGTTCTGGTGGCCGGGTTCGCGCTGGTGGCGCTGGTCCTTGCGGCGATCGGCATTTATGGTACGGCGGCGAGCGCGGTGGCCGAACGAACTCGAGAGATCGGGATTCGCGCGGCGTTAGGTGCCGAGCCGGGAGGATTGATCGGCCTGGTCCTGGCGCGACCGGTGCGACTGGTGCTCCTTGGGCTCTTAGCCGGGCTTGGCGGGGCCATCGTCTCGTCGGGCCTGATTCGTGGGCTGCTTTATGGGGTCAAGCCCACCGACCCGGCTACCCTGGGAACGGTCGTCGGGGTGGTAGCCGGTGTGGCCCTGGTTGCCGCCTGGATACCGGCGAGGCGAGCGATTCAGGCCGATCCCGCCGACGTACTCAAGGCGGACTCCTAGCCAAGTGGAACCCGCCTCATGTGCCGGTCGATTCGATCTCGAATAGCGGCCGGGATCAGATCTACGACCTCGTTGGTTTTCCACTGGGTGGCGAGCCGTTGCGCGGTTTCCATCGCTGCGTCAACCACCGGTTGCTCGGGTAGACCGGCTCGATTCGCGAAGGTCGCAAAGAGGGCCGAGTCGACCGAGTGCATGGCTTTGGTCCCCGCCATACTCAAGGCCATCTGATCGTCAGGGAGGTAGCCGATCGTCGGCACCAAATCGTAGGCGGGCGACAGGGCGGCGGTTCGGCCGTCCTGATAGATGACGGACCAGTTCTTTAGATGCATATCGGCGTTGCCGATCAGGGCCGAGAAGGCCAGCCGCCGAGCCAACTCCTTGACGCTTTCGAGCCCGGCCTCGGCCCAGAGTACCCTCCCGATATCCTCGTAGCTTGCTCGCTCGTATTTGCGGGCCGGGAATTCGTTGAAGACCTGAGCGAAGTCTTCGATATGCACTCTAGGCCCATCCGGCGGGCGATCAAAGCGTCGCACGGCCAGGGCTCGGTCGGTCGAGAGGGCCGGGTCCGGCACGTTGTTCAGGTCCGAGGCCTTGACCAACCTCACCTCCGGCACGTCGATCCCGACCGCTCCGGCCAGCCGCATGGTGGCATACTCTACTTCTGGTACGGCAGGATGTCTCGACGAGGGGAGTTTAACGATCCAATCTCCGCCAACGCCTTTGGCTGGAATGGTCAAACCGCCGTCGGCCTCCATGACGGCCGAAAACTTGAGCTGCACGCCGGCCAGTGAGAACCGCAATAGCTGCTTCTCATATTCGGTTTCACTGCCGTCGCTCGTCCGGTGGGGCGGAAGCCCTTCGCCATCGCTTGCTCGGATGACCACCGCTCCCGGCAGGTCTTCGCCAAGAAGCCACAAGAGGAAGAACTCTCGGCTGGGATGGATGCCCCCTTTCTGAGCCAGGTAGGCGCGGAGGTGCCCTTCCGGCAGAAGATTGGAGAAGAACGGAGCGACCCGGGTCCGGGTTGGCCTGGGGGACGAAGCCACCCGACCATCCGCCGTCTTGAACGAAAGGCTGAGCGTTGGTCGCTCGGCGTTGCCGAGGTAGTCATCGGAGAACACGAAGAGGGTCCGATCGCCGGGAAGATGGGTAATCGTTCCAACCGGGCTCTCATTCAGCAGGACCTCCAACACCGATATCGTCACCGGCCCTCGTTACTTCGGGAGCCGATAGAGGAAGGGCGATTTCTCCGGGTCCGGTCGAATCAACTTGGTCACCACGGGTACCCACTTCCTCGGGACCAGGACAACCTCGAGATCGACCAGGCGGGCCTGCTCGACGAGCGTGGAAACCCGGACGTCAACCAGGCCTGATTCAACTCGTGAAATCTGTCCTTGGGGAACGCCGAGCTGCTGCGCCAAGGCTCCTTGAGTTAAACCCTTGTCTTTACGAGCTTTAGCAATGAGTTCGAAAAGCGGGGTGGCGCCGGTTGTTTTGTGGTCAATATGCTTTGGCATATGAATCTCTGGTTACATACAGTATAACATATTTATGGAAGATATGCAAAGTAATATTTATCTCCTTGAAAATATCGTTAAGTATATAGTTTGAATTATGCGGGACGGGGAAGAGCTGTCGTGATGGCGGAGCGGGTCCTTCGAGCGGGGGAGGCAGCCGTCGTTGCCGGGTGGAGCGGCGGCGCTCATCTTAGGGTCGTGATCTACGCTCTGACCCGCCGCGATACCGCCTTTGGCCTTGGCGATTGCCTCAAGAGTGACATGGGAGGGATGAGCGACTGTGTCGGCCTCCTCTCCTGCGAGCAGGTGTTCGACAACGGGCTGTTCCCGTTAGGCGCCTATCTCTTTGCGGGCTTCGATCAGCTCACGAGGACCGAGCTGGACTTGGTGACCCGGGCCCGAAACGCCCTCGCCGAGGCGAGCCCATCGATCGCCCTGCTCAACGACCCCGTGCGTTGGCGGCCCCGGCTGGCCCTGCTTGATGCGGCGTTCGAGGCCGGGATCAACTCCTTCCGGGCTACCCGTGCCACTGACCCTGATCGGCACCGCCGCTTTCCGGTCTTTATCCGGTCCGAGATGGAACACACCGGCAGCCTCTCGCCCCTGTTGTTTGATCGGGCCTCGCTGGTGCGGGCCCTGCTGCTCGCACTACTGCGGGGGTACCAGCTCCGGGACCTCCTCATCGTGGAGCACCTGGACGTCGCCGTTGAAGGGGTCGTTACCAAATACTCGGCCATGGCGTTAGGTACCCACATCCTGCCCCGGTCGGTGGCGCGAAGCGACGACTGGGTGGCCAAGTACCGCGGTGATCAGTTTGACGGCGCCTTGGAACTCCGGTATGTCGAGGAGAACCCCCACGAGGCTTGGATCCGTGAGGCGTTCGCGCTGGGCGGGGTTGAGTACGGGCGGGTCGACTATTCCCTGGTGAACGGCCGGCCCCAGCTGTGGGAAATCAACACCAATCCGACGATCGGCCCGTATCTGGCGCTCGACAATTCGTCGACCCACAATGCGCCGCTGGCCCTCGGACTTGGTGATGACGCGCTCTACTATCGAGAGCGGGGCAATCGGCTCTTCTACACGAAGTTCGCTCGGGTGCTCGAGACGATGGCGGCCGAGGCTCGCGAGGCCCTGGTCGCCGACCGGGCCCCGGCCGGCCCGGTCCGGATCTCCATTTCACCTGCTGAGCGCCGCCGGATCGCCTGGGAACGCGCCGAGCGCCAACGGATCCTGGCGCGGCGCACCGCCCTCGGAAGACTCGTGGCCCCGATTCGGGCCGCCGTGCGGGCGGTTCGCCGCGGCCGGGAAATTCTCCCGCCAGCCTAACGCTGGGCCGGGGTGCTCCATCGGCGCCAGAGCGCGAACACCGGCAGCCCGGACAGCGAAATCAGCACGTTCAAGACCGCGACCTCCGGCGTTTCGATGAGGGCGTCCACCACCAGCGCCGCTGAGACGACGACCCAGAGCACCGCGAGCCAGGCCGCCGCGGGCGCGACGAACGGCCGGGCCAGATCAGGGCGGGTTCGCCGGAGCCGCCAGACCGCCACGGCCGCGAGCGCGTAGAACGGCATGAACCCGAGGACGAAGGTGGCCGCCAATTGGTCGAACGTCCGGCTCGAGGCGTAGAGGCAGCCGAGCCCGGCATGGAGGGCGATCGCATACACCGGGGTGAGTGAAACCCGCTGCACCGCCCCGACCTTGGCGAAGAGGTGGCCTTCCTGCGCCATCGCGAAGAACACCCGCGGGTCCGACAGCACGATTCCGCCCAACGATCCGAGCGCGGCAATGACGACCGTCACCGCCATCGCGGTGCCGCCGATCGGTCCCACCACTCGGCCCACCGCCTCCGACATCGCGAGCGGGGTGCCGGCGATTTCGGGCACGGTCATCACATAGAGGAGCGCGATGTTCACTGTGAGGAACAGCGCCATGGCCAGGCCCACCCCGCCGATCAGTGCCCGGGGAACGGCCCGCTGTGGGTCGCGGACTTCACCGGCGAGGGCGCAGAATCCCGCCGCGCCGGAATAGGTCCAGAGCACCGCCACGAACGCCGCCAGGATTCCGGAGACCGCGAGCGGCTGCCCAATGCCCGGATGGGCGAACGCCCCCTGGCCCCCGGGCGCAAAGGCGACGATCAGGCCGGTTAGTGCGGCCAGGGCCGTCAGCTTGGCCGCCGTGGCCATGTTCTGGAGCGCCGCGCCAAGCACCGTGGAGTAGCTATTGGCTACCGCGAAACCAACGATCAGTGCCATGGCGATCAGCCGGCGGTGGCCATCTCCGACGCCGAGGAGCGGCCCGAGATACTCGGCCGCGAGGGTGGCCAGGGTGGCCCAGGCGGCGGGATTGACCAGGAGGAAGGTCCAGCCGTAGACGAAGGCCATCCGTTCGCCGAAGCCCTGGCGCATGAAGACGTACATCCCGCCGGCCGAGGGGAAGAGCGCACCCAGCTCGGCGAGCACGAGGGCCTGGGTGATGGTGAAAAGTCCGCCGGCGATCCACAACCCGATGATGGCGGCGGGGCTGTCGACCAGCGACGCCACCGTAGTGGGTACTCGGAGGATTCCGCTTCCGACGATGACACCGACGACTGCTGCGGTCGCCGTCCAGGTGCTTAGGCGGCGGGGGAGGCTGGGTGCCGCGGGTTCACTGCCCAAAGAGCCCCTTGCGAGCAAGGTAGCGGCTGCGGCCCGATGGGGCGGGCCGGTGGTCTGGAGGGTTCATCGGTTCCGCGAAGTTAGGCTGAGACGGGTGGTTGCGCGAGGTCGCTGGTCGGGTTCGCTTCAGCAGGCCTCGCCGCTACCGGTCCCGACCCGGTGGAACTACTCCGCGCGCTCGACCTTGATCGTCGCGACATACACTCGCTGCTTATCGGTCGTCCGCGGCTCCGGCGCCAACGAAATCAACCGAAACCGCAAGCCGCGCGCGCTGGCAACCTGAGGCTCGAGCAAGGTGTTGAGCGACACCAGCTGGGCCGGGCCCTTTCCCACTCTCGGCCCCACCACCAGTCCAATCTCGGCGTTCCCGGCCCACACACATACCACATCCACCGGGCATCGAGAATCGCCCTTGACATCGCCGAACTGAACCACGGACGGCCCAAAGGTGCGCGACTCCCCGACTCGGACCACGATCGTAGCCGGAAGCGGCTCGGTATCGAAAACAGGACCCGGGGCCGCCTGGCTGCAGGCCCCCAAGGCCATGGCAATGGCTACCGCAACACTGGATCGATTCAACCGATACCCCACTGGTTAAAGGTGCACCCTTATTACCCCGCCGACCTCCGTTCCGTCACCTTTCCCATGGTCCGAACCACCTCCCGGCAATATGTTTGGCTCATGACCGATTCCGACCTCCGGGCCCGGCTGGTGGCCTTCATGGACCAGCACGTCTACCCCGCCGAAGCGACCTTCCACGCCGAGATTGCCGCCAAGCGGTGGCACCCGACCGCCGTCGTCGAAGACCTGAAGACCAAAGCCCGCGCGGCGGGGCTCTGGAATCTGTTCCTCCCCGAGTCGCATCGCGGTGCCGGTCTGACCAACCTCCAGTATGCCCCACTCTGCGAAGTGATGGGCCGTTCACCGATCGGCTCGGAGCCCTTCAACTGCTCGGCCCCCGATACCGGCAACATGGAAGTCCTCGAGCGTTACGGCACCGAGGAGCACAAGAAACACTGGCTCGATCCGCTCCTCGACGGGAAGATCCGGAGTGCCTTCGCGATGACTGAGCCCGAGGTCGCCAGCTCCGACGCCACCAATATCCAAGCCTCGATTACCAAAGACGGCGACAGCTACGTCATCAATGGCCGGAAATGGTGGACCTCCGGCGCCGGCGACCCCCGTTGCAAGATCCTGGTCGTGATGGGCCGGTCCAATCCAACCGCCCCGACCCACTTGCAGCAGTCGATGATTCTGGTGCCGACCGATGCGCCGGGGGTCAAGATCGAGCGAATGCTCACCGTGTTCGGCTATGACGACGCACCCCACGGCCACGGCGAAGTGTCGTTCACCAACGTCCGGGTTCCCGCGGCGAACCTGCTGCTCGGCGACGGGCGTGGCTTCGAGATCGCCCAGGGACGCCTCGGCCCGGGCCGGATCCATCACTGCATGCGGCTGATCGGGGTGGCCGAACGAGCCCTGGAATTGATGTGCCGGCGGGTCCACCAACGGGTGGCGTTCGGCAAACGGATCGCCGATCAAGGGACGATCCGCCACGACATCGCGGAGTCCCGGATCGAAATCGACCAAGCCCGGCTCCTGACCCTCCACGCCGCCAAGATGATGGATACCGTGGGCAACAAGGCCGCCCGGGCCGAAATCGCGATGATCAAGGTTGTGGCGCCTAACGTGGCGCTCCGAGTTCTGGATCGGGCCATTCAGTCTCACGGCGGGATGGGGGTCAGCCAAGACACCTTCCTGGCCTACGCCTGGGCCCAGTCGCGCACGCTCCGGCTGGCTGACGGGCCCGATGAAGTCCATCGCGAGTCGGTGGCTAAACTCGAACTCCGGAAGTGGAATCCCAAGGCATGAAGCTCGACGGCCGGGTGGCGGTGATCACCGGGGGCGCCAGCGGGATAGGCAAAGCCCTTTGCCACCGGTTTGCCGCCGAGGGGGCCCGGGTGGTGGTGAGCGACGTGGATCTGCCCGGGGCGGAGCAGGTCGCGGCTGCGATCGGCGGGGTGGCGTTTCGGACCGATGTCAGCCAGGAGAAAGACCTGATCGCCCTGGTAGCCCACGTCGAACAGCGAGTCGGGCCGATCGACATCTTCGTCTCGAACGCCGGGATCGCGATCGGCGGGGGGCCCGAGACGCCCGATGACGAGTGGCGCCGGATCATCGATATCAACGTGATGGCCCACGTCTGGGCCGCCCGGGTCCTCGTGCCCGACATGGTCCGCCGCGGTCAAGGCTACCTCGTCAACGTCGCCTCGGCGGCCGGCCTGCTGACCCAGATCGGGTCGGCGCCGTACGCCGTCACCAAACATGCCGCGGTGGCCTTTGCCGAATGGCTCGCGGTAAGCTACGGCAGCCGCGGAATCCGGGTCTCTTGCGTTTGCCCGTTAGGCGTCAAGACCCCGATGCTGGCCTTTGGTGACGAGCGGATCACCGCACTCTTGTCTCCCGAAGCCATTGAGCCGGAGGCGGTGGCCGAGGCGGTGGTCCGCGGGATGGAGGCGGAGACCTTCTTGATTCTGCCCCATCCTCAGGTTCGCGAGTTTATCGCTCGGAAGGCCTCCGATCGCGATCGCTGGATCAAAGGCATGCAGCGACTGCAGCGGCAGCTCGAGGACCAGGTATGACGGTCCCGCCTAACGCCGCCGAGTCGATTCGGCCCGGCGAAGAGCTGAACCAAGCCGCGTTGGCTGTCTACCTCAAGGCGAACCAGCCGGGGCTCAGGGCCGACCCGGTCATCCGCCAGTTTCGCCACGGACATTCCAATCTGACCTATCTCGTCAGCGTTGATGGGTTCGACTACGTCCTCCGCCGCCCGCCGTTCGGCAATCAGGTCAAGTCGGCCCACGACATGGGCCGCGAATTCAAGATCTTGGGCGCCTTGGCCCCGGTGTTTCCGCCGGCGCCGCGGCCGCTGTTCTACTGCGAAGATCCCGGCGTCATTGGGGTCCCGTTCTACTTGATGGAGCGGCGCCATGGCGTGGTCCTCCGGCAAACCTTCCCCAAGGACCTGGGGCCCGCGGCGGCCGGGCGGCTCTGCCAGGCCATGGCCGATACCCTCGCCGCATTGCACCGGGTCGACTATCAGGCCATTGGACTGGCGGGGTTCGGCAAACCCGAAGGCTACGTAGCCCGCCAAGTGAGCGGCTGGACCGAGCGCTACGGCAAGGCCGAGACCGAGCCGGTGCCTGAGATGACCAGCGTGGCCCAGTGGCTCGCGGCCACCATGCCGAAAGAGGGCGGGGCGGCCGTCATCCACAACGATTTCAAGTTCGACAACGTGATGCTGGCCGCGGATGACCTCGGCCGCATTGAAGCGGTGCTCGACTGGGAAATGGCCACCATCGGCGATCCGCTGATGGACCTCGGCACGGCACTCGCCTACTGGATCGAACCGAGTGACCCGGCCCCGCTCCGGGCCGCGGCGATGAGCACCACCACGCCCGGGATGTGGACCCGGCAACAATTCGTTGATCGGTATGCCGAAAGAACCGGCTTCGCTATCGGGGACCTCCGCTTCTACTACGTGTTCGGCCTGTTCAAGTTGGCGGTGATTCTCCAGCAAATCTACGCCCGCTACGTCCGAGGCTTCACCGCCGACGAACGGTTTTCGACCTTGAACGAGCGGGTGTCGGTCCTGGCTCGCCACGCGGTCGGCGCGATCGGCGAAGGGGAGTCGCCTTCCCGGGCATAGTTGTAGGTCGCGTTGATCTTGAGTCCCGCGTCCACGTTGATCTGACCCCTGATCGGGAGGGGGTTTGTGCTGAAGCCATCGATGAAAGGCGCGGCGTTAACTTCGAGAAACGCATCCTGCTTGGCGCAGGTGTCATAGTAGCGGATCAGTCCTTGATTGGGGTCGGCCGACTCGGTGACGGCCCAGGTGGAGTCGTTGAAGTCCACCGTCAACTCGTTGTAGGCCGGTGAGATCGGGATGGAGTCGGGCCTCATATTGGAGATGCACCTGTGCCGCGCCGTGTATTTGAGGTAGCCCGAGCCCTGGTAGGTGAGAACCGCGCCGTTAGTCCGTACCCTCCGCCAAGTCACTGCCGCGACGTAATCATAGAGTGTCCCAACGGCACCCGATGCCACCGAGCCGCTGGCTCCCCCGACGAAGTCTCCCCCGACGACTCGAATCGGGATCGGCTCCCGGAACGTTTTGGTTAGACCGCGTGCGCGCCAGAATAGCGACACGTTAACCCGTACAGGGTTAGATGCCGGAATGGTGTTAGGCGCGAGGTAGAGGGCCTCGGACGCGGTGGAACTGGTCCCGGTGGAAACAACTCCGACATTATTGTTGCCATTGGTCACACCGTCGACGGTCCAGGTTGCTTCGCGGATCGACGGCCGACAAATCGGGAGCGGCTCGAGGGTTTCTTCCTCACCGGACGGTTCGCTGCTGGTCTCGACCTCCTTGAGACATGCGAGCGCCCGGACCGGAATCGAGCTGCCCGTCGCGATCGTGGCGTCGTGAGGGAGGAGAGCCCAGAACGCGATCACCGCGTATTCAACCCAAAGGCCTCGCCCCTCGACTCGGGTGACGCTCACGGTCCGCGCCCTGGAACCTGCCAGGCTACCGGCCGGCCGGAAGCTGGAGCTTGTGACGCTCGAGGTACTGTTGAGATCCGCTCGCCAAACGCCGCTCGGTCGTCGGTAGGCAATGCCCACGCCGTCGGCGCCGAATTGACCGAGGAGGTCTTCAGCTACCTGAAGCGTGATCATGATCGGTTTCGAATGAGCCAGATTGGCCGGCTCGATCCGATACGCGTTGCCAAACGACTGAGGGGCGGTGGGCACCAAGGGACGAATGGTGATATCCGTTTGTCGGGCCAGCGCCCCAGCCGGGATGGTGACCGTGATCGCGCCGTCTGCCGTGGAGGCAACCCCGCCTGCCGGCCCGATCGAAACGACCACCGGTGGTCCGGCCGGGACCCCAGGGTAGGGTGCGTCGTCGATTTCGGGATCCTTATTGGGATCGGTGCCGCACCCGAGTAGGAAGCCGGCGGCGAGAGTCGTCAGACGAAACGTGGCGCAGGGCATAGTGGCTCGAACCAGTGAGAGACGGCCCCAACATCGTCGGCGCCCGTCAATCCAACATCAGCACGGTATCATCGGCCCCTCAAGGTCGGGTTTGACAAGCCGCCCTCGCACCGTATCCTTGGTCCATGCGCCCAGCCGACCGCCGCCAATTCCTTCGATACCTCGCCGCCAGCCCGCTCCTGCCCGCCGGGCTCCGCTCCCTGGATCAGATTCTCCAAGACCCGGAACTGATCACCGCGCCGGAGCAAGCGCTCAACGTGATGGACTTCGAACCGGTGGCTCGGAAGGCCATTCCCCCGGCCCATTGGGCCTATTTGGCCACCGGGGTGGATTCTGACGGGAACGTTCGAGCCAATCGGGAGGGTTTCTCCAAGTTTGCGCTCCGGCCGAGGCGGCTCCGCGATGTTTCCACCATCGACATCACGACTCAGGTGTTAGGCAGCCCGTGGCAAACGCCGATTTTCCTCAGCCCAACCAGCAGCGGCAAAGCCTTCCATGCCGAAGGCGAGCTGGCGGTGGCCCGGGCCGCCCGGACCAAGGGCTACCATCAGGTCCTCTCGACTGTGGCCACCTGCTCGGTCGAGGAGGTCACCGAAGCCCGTGGCGCCCCGATCTGGTTCCAGCTCTACCCAACCAACGACTGGGACGTAGCCCGCGCCATGGTCCAACGGGCCGAGCGAGCTGGATGTACGGCGCTGGTGGTGACGGTGGACTTGCAAGAGAACAGCAACCGGGAGACCCAGGTCCGTGGCGCCCGGATCGACGCCCGCCCGTGTGCCACCTGTCATGGTGGCGGAGACCAATACGCCAATCGGATGCGCCGCAAGCCGATGTTCGCCGGCCTCGATTTGAGCCGGGTCACCGTGCTCAATCCGACCGGCCTGACCTGGGAGTCGATCAAGCGAATCCGCGAGATGAGCCGGATGAAGCTGATCTTGAAAGGCATCCTGACCAGGGAAGACGCCGCACTTGCGGTTCGGCACGGGGTCGATGCGATCATCGTTTCGAATCACGGGGGCCGGGCCGAGGACGCCAATCGCTCAACAATCGAGGCCTTGCCCGAGGTGATTGCGGGGGCCGGCCGGATGCCGGTGATGATCGATGGCGGGTTCCGCCGGGGTACCGACGTCTTCAAGGCGCTGGCGCTTGGGGCCCGGGGCGTCGGGATTGGCCGTCCTTACCTCTGGGGCCTCGGCGCGTTCGGCCAGCCCGGCGTCGAGATGGTGCTCGAGCTACTGAATCGGGAGCTCAAGACCATCATGCGCCAAGCCGGCACCCGATCGATTGCCGAAATCACCAGGGGCTTCGTCATCCCACGCCCGTGACGCCTCTCGAGCGACTTCGACGTTATGCGGTGATTCGGTCGCTCTTCCCTCCGACCACACTCGGCCGGGCCATCACCAAGCTCGGTTTTGTACAAGCGGATCCGATTCGTGCCCCCGCCCGGGCGCAGGACCTCACGCTCCGCCATCGGGTCGTGGGCTACCAAGCCGGCGACCTCGAACGGCGCTACCCCAAGCTCGGCATCGAAGAAGACTTCTTCGTCAACTATGGCTTCCTGCCCCACGCCTGCCATCAGCTGATGCATCCGCGGACGGCTCCGGCCGCCTGGCGAGTCAGTACCAAGAAACGGAGCCAAGAGTTGCTGGCCTTCGTCCGGGAGCATGGCCCGGTCCACCCCCGGACGGTCGAGGAACAGTTGGGCCACGGCCGAGTCACCAACTATTGGGGTGGCAAGTCGAATGCGACCTCCCACTTACTCAACAACCTCCACTATCAAGGTCTGCTTCGGGTGGTTCGGCGGGAAAGCGGGATTCGGATCTATGCGGCCGTCGATCACCGAGTCCGCCCGATGGATGCTTCATCTCGGCGGGCGTTGATCGACGGTCTGGTGGACATCGTCGTCAACAAGTATGCTCCGCTTCCCGCGGCCAGCCTGAGCGAGTTGGTGAACCGGCTCCGCTTCGGCGCCCCCCAACTCAAGGCCGAGCGGAAGGGCGCCATCGATCGAGCCAAGGCCAGGCTGGCGCGGACTCGGATCGACGGCACCGAATGGTTCTGGCCGGCGGATGAGCCAGTCGGTCGGAGGCCCGATGACCGATTCGAGGGTGCCCGGTTCTTGGCCCCATTCGACCCGGTGGTTTGGGATCGCCGCCGGTTCGAGCTATTCTGGGGTTGGGCCTATCGGTTTGAGGCCTATACCCCCGCGCCCAAGCGCCAGCTCGGCTACTACGCCTTGCCGTTGCTGTGGCGAGACGAGATTATCGGGTGGGGCAATTTGGCGGTGCGAAACGAGCGGCTCGAGGCCGAGGTCGGCTTGGTGGCCGGCCGGATCGCCGAACCGGAACTCAAATCCGCGCTTCGGGACGAACTCGAACGGATGATTCAGTTTCTGGGCATTTCCGCGATTGGCGGGACGCCCGCATGGCTGTGACCAACGAGAGACCGGGAGACCGATTCCGATGCTGAGCCGCCGAGAAGTGATTGCCATGGCCGCGAGCGCCGCCGCCGCCGCGACCATCGACCCCCGTGCCTTGCTGGCCCAGGGCAAATCGGTAATCACCCGGCCAATCCCTTCGTCCGGCGAGCGGATTCCGGTGGTTGGTCTCGGCAGTTCAGCCACGTTCTCCCAAGTGGCCCGGAGCGAGGACGTTTCGGCGATTCGTGAGGTCCTCAAGGCCATGGCCGAACTCGGCGGGACCGTATTCGATACGGCGCCGAGTTACGGGGCGTCCGAAGAGGTGGCCGGCACGCTGGTCAACGAACTTGGCCTGGTGGATCGAATGTTCTGGGCCACCAAGGTCAACGTCGCGAGCCGAGGCGGCACCGCGGATCGCTCGGCGGCCCTGGCGCAGATCGAAGCTTCGTTTGCCCGAGTCAAGAAGCAAGTGATCGATCTGATCCAGGTCCATAACCTGGGCGATGTCCCGACCCAGTTGGCCATCTTGAAAGAGCTCAAACGACAGGGTCGGATTCGGTACCTCGGCGTAACCACCACCAACGATGGGCAGTATGCCGAACTCGAAACGATCATGCGGAATGAGCCGCTCGACTTCATCGAGATCGACTATTCGATCGCCAATCGCAACGTCGAGGAGACGATCCTGCCTTTGGCGGTTCAGAGAAGGATCGCGGTCCTCGTCGCGGTTCCCTTCGGGCGGGCCGCTCTCTTCGGGCGGGTGGCGGGCAAGCCGCTGCCCACTTGGGCCGCGGACATCGATGTTCAAACCTGGGCCCAGTATTTCATCAAGTTCGTAGTCGGCCACCCAGCAGTTACCGCGGCCATCCCGAGCACCAGCAAAGTCGCCAACCTCCGCGACAACATGGGAGCTGCCATGGGCCGGCTGCCGGACGCGGCCCTCCGGACCCGGATGGTCGAGTACTTCGATTCGGTGGCCGGCCCGTCAAACGGGCGGCGCGGGCGTTAGGTCCGGCCCGTTCGGCCGCCCGGCAAGCGCCAGGCCGAGACCGCACCAGACGAACTCCCGAATCCGGGTCGCCATCGACGCGACCAGCCCGACCGAGGCCGGTACCCCGGCGAGCGCAAACAGCAGATAGAGCGACCCCTCTCGGGAGCCGAGTTCCCACGGTAGCATGAACAACAAGTTGACCGCCAACGCGGATAGACCCGAAATCATCACAGCCGAGGTTACCCCGACGTCGACTCCCAACCCTTGGGCCACCAAAAGCAATTCTCCGGCGGCCACCCACCGGGAGAGGTAGTCGATCAACACCGCCGCGGCCAGACGGCCCGGCCGCTCCCGATGGAGTTCGGTGATCTGGGCATCAACAGCCGCGAATCCGGCCTCCCGGGCCGCCAACCATTTCGACACCCGCCCAAGCCGAAGCCGCCCGACTCCGTTGGCCAGCTTGGTCACGAACCCATGACGATGGCCGGTCAGAACCACCGCCAACGCCGCGGCGATGATCACCGCCGCGCCGGCCAGCGCGAGCCGGACCCGCCCGGTGCCGTGTCCGAACGCCAACGCAAACCCAACCGCGGTGAGCCACATCAAGATCGAACTCAACGCATGGAGCATCGCATACTGCAGGACCGACCCGGCCGCCCGCCGAGTCCCGATCCATGCCGAGAGCGCCGCGGCCCGGTAGGGTTCGCCGCCGGCATTGACCACGGGAGTAATGAAGTTGATTCCGAAGCCGACGACGGAAATCCGAAACACGCTCAGGAACGGCGGGCAACTCGGTTCCGGCGTAAGAGTGATCCACCAGGCCACGGCGTTCAAGCCGTAGACCAGCGCGTGGAGCAGCAAGATGGGGATGAGAAGCCAGCCGACCGCCCGAGCGCCCGACCAGAGAGCGTCGAGACCGACTTGCCGCACCAGCAGGATTAGCACCGCCGCTCCCGCCAACGTCGCGAGGAGGCGGAACGTCTTGGTCATGCCGTCGAGCGGGCCGAGGGGCAGAGGCGAGAGGAGGCAATCGTCGCGAGGATCGCGATACTCAACCCAGCCACGGCGTCAACCGCGTAGTGGACCTGGAAGTACACCACGCCAACTAAGATGGCCAGCGCAAACGGCAGCAACGTCCATCCGAGCGGGCGCCAGTAGCGGAAGGCCAACATCACGGCGGCCATCGAGCCCGCGACGTGACTGGACGGAAACGCCGAGCCCCACGAGTCGCCCCGCTCGATCAGATCACGAACCATCCGGGCCGGCAGCTCCATGTGACCGTTGACGGCCGGCCAGCCCCAGAGATAATTCGGGCCGGCAACCGGAAAGAGCAAGAAGACCAGATAGCAGGTGAAAAAGGCCAACGAGATTCCGAAGATGGTTTGGCGGGCCGGCTCGAAATGACCTCGCCACCAGAGCACCGCGGGGGCCGAGATGACCATTGGGAAGAACGCGAGGTACGAAACCGAAAGCGGCCACGCCATCGCGCCGGAGTGCGATCGACTCCAGTCATGTGCCAGCTGGCGGCCGAACGTCATCAGCTCCCACCGCTGGACCAAACTATCATAGGATGCCGCCGCCGCTTCCCGCGGTCCATTGATCAGGTCCAATGAACCGTAGACCGCCAAGAGAACCACCAATGGATACCACTCCGCCAACAAACAAGGCCGCGGGCAGGTCCGTTGGAGGCGCGCCTCCGCCGCCAAGAACACCAGGACTACCAACAACAGGTGGGCGAACATCACCGACCCGAGGACCGCGCCTGAAAGACTCAGGCCTTCGGTGCCGGCCGCCTGAACCATGAGGATAGAGAATGAGCACACCACGTAAACCAGGGTGAGCACATCAAGTGGCGCGAGGTGTGTGAACCAACCCTGGGGGCGGCGAAAAGCCGGCATCGGTGTCCGGTTCGAGAGTGAACAGCTCGGGAATTGAGCCGGTCGGGGTAGGCCCAGCAGGAAAGATGCCTCGTTTCACCGGGGGACGCTAGCCCAAACGGCGTCTCGTGGTGCGGATTTAGTCACTCCGAAGGGCGACCAATGGGTCAACCCGAGCCGCCCGCCGCGCCGGGAAGTAGCCAGCCAATAAGGCAGCCGCCACCATCAGAACAGCGGTTCCGGCCAGAACGTCCAGATCAGCTGGATTGGTGCCATGGAGCAGGCTGCCTAACCATTTTTCGGCCAATGTCGCCACCGGGAGACCAATCCCGACCCCAATTCCGGCCAGAATTGCGGTGTCGCGGATGACCATCCGCCGGATTTGCCCCGAACCGGCCCCGAGAGCGCCCCGAATCCCGATCTCCTGAGTCCGCCTTCCGACCGAGAATGCAGGACGCCGTAGACTCCGATCAACGCCAGCGCCAACCCCACCAGCGCGAATCCCAAGACCTGGTACGCGTTGGTCCGGACCCCGGCCAATTGCTGATCGACGCGGACCTTTGCCGGGGTCGCGCTGAGCGGCCGGTCCGGCACCAACCGGGCCAGCGTTTCCCGAATCGGTTTGAGCAGGGGTCCGGTGGACAGGATGGCCGTCAGGCTATAGCCGGGGCTCCGCCACAGCCGGCGCGTCGCCTGCTTGAGTGCGGTGAGCATAGGGTCCAATCATCGTTCAACGGTGACGGAGCGCAAGACCCGGTTGACTTGGGCTAAGCAGCCTCCCTACCATCCGGCCTATGCGATCTCATTGGCGGCCGATCGTTCTGCTGACGTTGTTGGCCGGTTGCGGAACCGACCGGGCAGCGCCGACTCTCAACACTACGGTCCAAGACAGGGCCGGGATTCCGGTGGTGTTCTCGACTGCTCCCCGCGATTCGATTCCAATCTATCGGGTCGACTCGACTCCGGTACTCGACCTCGGCGGCGGCACCGACCCAGCCGACGAATTCAGCGGAACCGTCATTGCCCTCCCGATGAGTGACGGCCGCTTGGTCGTTGCCAACGCAGGCACCAGCGAAATCCGGTTCGTCGATCGCACCGGTCAGCGGCTGGGCGGCTTTGGGCGGAAGGGGTCCGGCCCCGGTGAGTTCCAGCGGATCGCCACGATGGTCGTCGGTGCCGGCGATTCCGTCTTGGTGTTCGACACAGGCACCCGCCGGTTGACCGTGATCGGTCCGACCGGCATCCTGATTCGGACTGGACTCATTTCACTCGAGCAGAGCACCGAGGCCACCGGCATGATCGGAGTCTTGACCGGTGGTGGTCTCGTGGTTCGCTCGGCGGGCGGCGGGCAAGCCCCGACCAGTTCCGGGGTCTTTCGCGATTCGGTCGACCTCCGAGTCATCAATCCTGACGGCGAGCAAACGGTGGTCGGCCCGTTCCCCGGCTCCGAGGCGGGGATCGAGATCGGGACCCAAGCCGGAAAAGTCGTCTCGGTGAATATCGCGCAGGTTCCGTTCGGCCGGTCGTCTCGGTTTGCGACCTCAGACACCTCGATCGTCGTTGCCCTGTCAGACCGCTATGAGTTCGAACTCTACGATCGAACGGGTCATCTCCTCCGCCGAGCCCGCCGCCGGCACGTCCCGGAACCGATCACCGCCGCCGACCTCGCCGCCCTGGTGGCGGCCGCGCCGCTACCTAACGCCGAAGCACGGGCTCGATTCCAGAGTTCCCTCGAGAAGGCCGCGGTCCCCGCCGCCAAGCCGGCCTACGATCGCGTTCTCTCCGGTGCCCACGGCGAGCTCTGGTTCCGCGACTACCTCGGCCCTTACCACCGGACCCGCCCCAGCCATTGGTCCGTCTTCGACCGGGCCGGCACCTGGCTTTCGACCGTCGAACTCCCGACCGGATTCGACCCAACCTGGATCGGCCCCGACCAAGTCCTCGGCACCTGGCTCGACCCCGATGACGCCCCCCACGTCCGCCTCTTCCACCTGACCCGGCCGTAGCCGACGTCTTGAACGTCGATATCTGAACTTTTCACGAGGTCTGCCGACGATGGCCCAGTTTCACCGCCCCGCGCCCGACGAGTATGCGCCGTACTACAGCCGGTACATCAGCCTGACTCCCGACGGCGACCTCGCGGTCACGATGCGAAACCAGATCGCGGAGATTCGCGCCACCTTTGGCTCGCTCACCGAAGCGCGAGCCGGGTTTGCCTATGCCCCGGGTAAATGGACGATCAAGGAAATCCTCGGCCACCTGATCGATACCGAGCGGGTGTTCTGTTATCGGGCGATCAGCATTTCCCGGGGAGATCCGGCGCCGTTGCCGAGCTATGATCAGGACGTTTGGGTACGGTCGGGTCGTTACTCGGAGCGGCCGATCGCGAGTTTGGTCGACGAGTGGATCGCGGTACGACTTGCCACCATTGCGTTCGTCGAGGGGGCGCCGGATGACGCCCCGCCCCGCCGGGGCGTTGCCTCGGACAACGTGGCCTCAGCCCAGGCCCTGCTCTACATCCTCCCGGGCCATGTCAACTACCACTTCCAAACCCTCCGTGCCCTCTACGGGTAAGGCGGGCCGGCCGTTACTTCCGAGTGCCGAGCGCCGAGTGCCAAGCGCCGAGCACTTCTCTCTCGCGGGCTCGGCTCATCCCAGCGGCTCGCTTCTCCCGCTCGGCCGCCGGCCGGGTCTTGTCCCACACTAACGTGTCACCCACCGTGTCCGCCAACGGCCGGAACGTGAGGCCGGCCGCCACGGCTCGGGCAACGTTCACATACATCAGCGGATCCCCCGGCGCCCACGCCGGGATGTCACTCCAGGGCGCCAGTTTCTGCTGCTCGAGGAAGGTCTCCGGCACCCAGGTAAAGCTGACCGGTGCCGACGTCACGGCCCGAATGCCGTACAACATTTCCGCGATCGACATCCGGCCGGTTGGGCCGGTCGCGTTGAAGTTGCCCATCGTGCCATTCTCGGCGAGACGCACGGTCCACTCGGTCAAGTCGCGCTGGTCGATGACCTGGGCGGAGTGGTCTGGATTGCCCGGCGCCAACACCTCGCCGCCTTCATCGATCCGGACCGGCCAATAGGTAAACCGGTCGGTCGGGTCGGTCGGTCCGACGATCAGACCGGGCCGCACAATCGTGGTCCGGCCCGGAAAGGCCGCGTGACAGAGATTCTCCGACAGCGCTTTGGTCAGCCCATAGGGGGCGACGTCGCCGTCTTTCCATCCGGGAGGCGGGGCGAAGCGCTCGGCGTTTTCGTCGATGATCGGCTTGGCTAAGACCCGATCCTTGAGCCCGAACCCCATCGCGTCGGTCTTGTAAGCGGAAATCGATGATACGAAGAGATAGTGGCCGACCGAATCTTTGAGGGCCTTGATGCTCCGATCAACCCACCGATAGTCGCGGGCGTTGTTGTCGAGCACCACGTCCCACTTCCGCTTACTCAACGCGCTCAGGTCAGTGTCGCGATCGCCGATCAGATGCTCGACGTCGGTGACCTTGGTCTGGCTCCGCCCCCGGGTCAGGATGGTGACCCGGTGCCCGCGTTCTACGGCGTACTTGACCGTGTTGGGGCCGATGAAACCGGTGCCGCCAAGGATGAGAATCGTTTTTGGTGCCATGCCGTCAACTCCTGTTAGGCGGTACCCTAGTTGCGGCGATCGAACCGGATGCCCTTCTCGACGTGCTCGATGGCGCCTTTGGTGGCCTTGATGGCCGCGACCCGGTGGCCGCCTTTGTCGGCGGTGGCCTGCTCGAGGTGCTTCAAGGCTTCTTGGAGACTGTCTTTGGCCGCTTGCATGTGGGGCTGCTGCGCTTCGGCGGTTTGGCCGATGAGGGCCGTCAGCGCGATCGTGCCGATGACCTGACGACGAGAGACGGGACGAGTCATGGAACACCTCCAGGCGAGTGAAGTGGGCTGCCCTGCTGAGTCGCCAGAACAATAGCGACGCTCGGCCTCCTCGGAGTCCGTTTCACGCTGAAACCCTTTCGGGCCTCCAAGCGTCCTAGTAAAACACCACCATTCCGGAGCGCCGCTCGTGTCTTGGCAGGACATCAGATCTCGATGCCGCGAGTCGTTCGTCGCGTTCTGGGCTCGGATTCCACTCCGGCGTCTCGGCCAGGTCGTACTCGGTGGTTTGGCGGCTGGGATTCTCGGAATCGCGGGCGAAGCGGCATTCCGGGCCAAGCTCGACGGCCTCGAGGCCAGGGTTCCGACGACGATCTACTCCCGGCCGGTGCCGTGGGGCGCTGACGCCGACCGGCGGGCGCCGGTGGCGATTGGGCTGATCGATGACCGCCTGGCCGAGCGCCGGAATCCGGTTCGGGTGGAAGCGATGCCGGATCATCTGATCCAGGCGGTGCTCGCGGTCGAGGATCAGCGGTTCTACCGGCACGATGGGCTCGATTTTCGGCGGATCGGGGGCGCCCTGTTGGCCAATCTCAAGGCCCGCCGGATCACCCAGGGCGGCAGCACCCTGACGCAGCAGCTGGCCAAGAATCTATTCCTGAGTGCCGACCGGACTCCGCTTCGTAAGCTGCGGGAGGCGGCCTTTGCGTCGGTCCTCGAAGCCCAGTACGACAAGGCCACGATTCTTGAGGCCTACTTGAACGAGATCTACCTTGGCCAAGACGGTGGCCAGTCCATTCACGGCGTGGGTGCGGCGGCGCGGTACTACTTCGGCAAGGACGTTCGGAAGCTTGGTCCCGCTGAGTCGGCGTTGTTGGCGGGGATGATCAGCGCGCCGAACCGGTATTCGCCGATTCGCCATCCCTGGACGGCGCGGCGTCGTCGCAACCTGGTGCTTCAACTGATGGTCGAGCAGGTGCGGATCACCCGATCGGCGGCGGAGCAGGCCACCCGGGTTCGGGTGACGAGTCGTCCGAGCGGAGCCTCGAGGGTTGACAGCCGTCATTTTCGCGACGCGGTGATTGCGGCGGTGCCGGGTGGCCTCCCCTCGCGCGGCGGCGCCCTGTACACGACGCTCGACGCCACCTTGCAGCGGGCGGCCCAGGCCGCGGTCCGGGAGGGGTTGGCCCGGTTCCAATCGCAGGGCATCGAGGCGGCCCTTGTGGCTCTTGATCCGCGGACCGGCGATATCCTCGCCATGGTGGGCGGCCGCGACTACGGGGCGTCGCAGTTCAACCGGGCCACCGAGGCGCGGCGGCAACCGGGCAGCGCATTCAAGCCGGTCGTGGCGCTGGCAGGCCTAGCTCGCGAGGGAGACGAGGACCCCGCGTTTACCCTCGCTTCGGTGGTGGAGGACGAGCCGTTGAGCGTCAAGACCCCGGCCGGCCGGTGGGAGCCGAGCAACTACGATCATGAATTTCGCGGCCAGGTCACGGTGCGGCAGGCATTGGAACAGTCGCTCAACGTGCCGTTCGTTCGGATCGGGCTTGCGGTGGGCCCCAAGCGGATCATCGAGACCGCCCGCCGGCTTGGGATTGCGAGCCCGTTGGCGCCGGTACCGAGTTTGGCACTCGGCAGTTCGGAGGTCACCCTCCTCGAACTGGTCCGAGCCTATGGTGTCTTCGCGACCGGCGGCGACCTGGCCGCCTCGCGGGTGGTGCTCGGCCGCCGAACGTTAGGCGGAGACGTGGCGGAGGCACCCGAGTCCCGAGTGACCCGGGTCGTCGATCCGGCCGCGGCCTATCTGGTGACCTCGGCCCTCGAGGGTGTGGTGAAGCGGGGCACTGGGCGGGCCCTCGGCGGCGATGGGCGGTTCGGCGCGATTGCGGGGAAGACCGGGACGTCGAACGACTGGCGGGATGCCTGGTTCGTGGCCTATTCGCCCTCGTTGGTGGTTGGAGTGTGGGTTGGGTTTGATGATGGCCGGAGCCTCAAGATGACCGGCGCCGGTGCCGCCTTGCCGATCGTGGCGCGGTTTCTCCACCGGGCTACCCCGGACGCCAGTTGGGACCCGTTTCCGGTGCCCGACGGCGTGGCAACAGCCCATATCGGGCGGGGCGAGTCCGATTGGGCCTCTGAGTGCGGCACGGAGGAGGTGTTTTTGTCCGGGACTGAGCCGGCCGACGAAGGCTGCGGGTTCGGGGCTCCGGATTGGGACGAGGATCGTGACTGGAGTGCCCGGCTCGGCACCGAAGCGCAGCGCCGGTTGTTCGATCTCTTGGCCCGGCGGCTGGAGCGGCTTCGGAGTCGTTAGGCATTGGTGCCGCACGATGGCGGGTTCGAGCTGGGTGTCGAATCGTCCGGCGCCCACTGCCCCGTCTTGGCTGTAGCCCCAGCAATAGACGACGTTTGCGGTCGTCGAAGCGCAGCTGTTGGGCGGTCGAGGAACCGAAAGCCGTCCAAGGCTATAGCCTCCTCTGGGTCACTGGCTCCCGAACAGGATCACCTGGTAGCGGTGCCTTCCGGCCGCGTGATTCCCGTTGTCGTCGACCAGCAAGTCGCCGTCGCTCGATGCGGTGGTGAGCCCAGCGCTGCTCACGAACAAGGCACCGAAGCCCGCCCCGTGCGCATTGCTCGAGCCGGAATCGGGATCCCAAAACACGAACTGGTTGCCGTCATAGCCGAGGATCATGATCGAGTGCTCCTCCGGCGGCTTGCCAAGGGTCACCGGTTGCCGGGGAGCTTTGCCGGCGGCATCGGCGACGTCGTAGGCCGTCGCGCTCTGCCCGCCGCCGTAGTCGATGCCGCTCAACACCCGGGCGTGGAGGATCCACCCATCGTCGAGGGCTCTCCGCATCCCCGCGGCCGCGCCCGCCGCGCCGCCCTGGCGGAGGACGTCGCCCCGGCGCCGATTGCCCACTTTTCTCAGGTCTCGCGTCGCGCTTGACGCGAGCAGTGCCCCGAACTTCGTCGACGCCTGCCGCTTCGCATCGGGGTTTTCCGTCTTCATCCCACCCTTCGCCACGAACCGGGCCGCGGCCAGAGAACCAGTGAAGCCGCACGCCTGGTTTTCCCAGGTATCCAGGCAACCACGGATCGGTATGGTGGCAAACGACGTCAGGTCGGGAATGACGCCGCCCTTGCCGTTCAGGGCGCCCCAGAACTTGTAGTAGAGACCCTTGCCCTTCGCCATCGGCGTGGCACCGGGGATTCGCGACGGGCTCGCCAGCATCGCTTCGACTTCGGGCAGGCGAGCGATAGTGCCGGGCCAGAGGTGACCCTCGCGCTTCAGGTTGCGGACCACCTCGATCGCCTTGGCGAGCGGTGCAGCATCGACGAGCAGGCGAGTCGCAATCGCCGCGCGGAGCGTCGTCATCAGATAGCTCCACGGGCCTTTCGCGGGAACCACTTCGAACTCGGCAAACCCCGACATCGGCGGGGCGGTCGGCTTCTCGCCGACCCGGGCCAATCCGAACGGATCCTTCACCTCCGGGTTCCAGGGACCCTTGTTCGCCTCAGCCGAGTGCCGCAAGAGCGCATCAAACTTGGCGACCAGCCGGTCGTGGATGAGACCTGTCCAGTAGAACTGACCGGACGTCGCGAGGCTGGTGGGGCCGGTCTCGTTCGATGGCTTGATCTGGGTCTTGAAGGTCTTGACGGCCTCGGGAATCGACAGATGCTTACGCTGAATTCCCTCGCCGCGCGGCACCGATCGGACCGCCGAGACCAGTGCCCGGCGAGGCGATGGCTTTGGCCCGCGAGCCGCGCGGTGAAGAGCGCCCGTCGTGGCCCGGTTCCCGACGGACCGCTGAAGCGACAAGGTCGAGCTGATGACGTCGACCCCAACCCGTAGCCGGTGGAGACCGTCGGCCGGCGCCGATTCGGCGGTCTCGTCCTCGGGCCCAAGACCCGGCACGGTGCCGGCGCAGACCCGAGTTCTCGGTTTGGCGCGGGCACCCAAGTCACTCCGACGAGGCTCCATGCTCACAAGGTAGCCGCCGTTGGCCGCGCCCGCCGGGCAAACGCCCCGCGACGCTAGTGTAGTGGGTCGTAAATGACTTGACTTATCGCGAGATGGGTGTTATCCTGGTGTTCATGAGTCGACAGGCCGCGCCCATCGTGCTCAGCACCGACGAGGAGACGACGCTCGACGGCTGGGCGCGGAGTCGGACCTTGCCACTCCGGCAGGTGCAGCGAGCCCAAATTATTCAACTCGCCGCGACGGGCGTTGAGAGCCAAGCGATTGCGCGGATGCTCGACGTCTCCCGGCCGACCGTGCAGCTCTGGCGCGAGCGTTTCTTGACGCGGCGGCTCGTCGGACTGGCAAAAGACGCGCCGCGGCCCGGTCGCCTGCCCCGCATCGCCGACGATCGGGTGAAAGCCATCGTCGAGGCGACGCTGCACACGACCCCGACGAATGCGACGCATTGGACGACGCGGACGATGGCCAAGGCGCAGGGCGTGAGCGCGGCGACGGTCCGGCGGATCTGGCACCAGCATCAGCTGAAGCCTCACCTGACGAAGACCTTCAAACTGAGCCGAGACAAACAGTTCCTGGCGAAACTGTACGACGTGGTCGGCTTGTACTTGAATCCTCCCGACCGCGCGTTGGTGCTCTGCGTGGATGAGAAGTCCCAGATCCAAGCGCTGGATCGTACGCAGCCCGGGCTGCCGTTGAAGAAGGGGCGCTGCGGGACCATGACGCACGATTACCAGCGCAATGGGACCACCACGCTGTTCGCCGCCTTGAGCATGCTCGACGGTCAGGTGATCGGCGCGTGCATGCCCCGCCATCGGCACCAAGAGTTCATTCGCTTTCTGAAGAAAGTCGATGCCGAAACGCCCGCCGACCTGGCGCTGCATCTCATCGTCGACAACTACGCCACGCACAAGCATCCCCGGGTCACGAGCTGGCTCCGGCGTAATCCGCGGTTTCATCTGCATTTCACACCCACGGCGAGCTCGTGGCTCAATCTGGTGGAGCGCTGGTTCCGTGACCTCACCGACAAACGGCTTCGGCGAGGATCCTTTGAACAAGTGCCAGAGCTCATCGCAACGATTGAGGACTACATTGCCCAGTCGAACCAGAACCCCCACATATTCGTGTGGACCGCCTCCGCCGAGAGCATCTTGGCGAAAATCGCCAAATGTAAAGAAGCGTTGGACGCACTACACTAGTGGCCGGTGAAGTACCCGACCAACCCCGGGTGATCCGACGGCCCGATCAAACCGGCGGGGCTGGGCCTCCGATCCTCTGCTGGCAGTTTGGCACCGGATCCGCGAGGGCCGGACCAAAGCAGCCATCGGTTGGCCCTGGTCGTTCGGCCGGAGCGCAGCCAAGCGTCGGTGAACCCGGCGCCCTGGAAGACCTGGTACATGGGCGATCCCGCGACGTCGTTCATGTCGCCGACCACGATAGCCTTGGGCGTGGGCCCGAGTACAGCGGCGATCTCGGCCGCCTGGGCCTCGTGCAGCGGGCTCAGGAAGGGGTAGCTGCCCAGGCCGAGATCGGATTTCGAGATGAGTCGTCACCAGCGTCACTCGTTCGCTGCCGATCTTGATGTAGCCCGCCTTCTTGCCGACCCGCCGCTTGAGTATCCTGGCCACTATGCCATCCGCCGCGTCAGCACCAACGGCGGGATTCGCTGGGATGCCCGGTGGGTCACCGTGACGCACACCTTGGGTGGCGAGTATGTCGGCTTGGTCGAGATCGACGATGGGGAATGGGACCTGTATTTCGGGCCGCTCCGCCTCGGCCGGTTCCACGAACGCACGTATCTCGTGGAAGACATTCACGGTCGTCAGCGACGCCGACCCACCCGTTAACGAGTGTTACCTATGTCCTTGGACTGTATTGTTACCCATATCCTTGACTGCTCGACGCGATGCCGTTGATGATACCAGCGAGTTCCTTTGGGTGCGAGGGCATGACGAGATGGCCCGATTCAATCTCACTGACCTGAGCATTAGCCAAGCGAGCAATCATCTTGGACTGCTGCGCCGGCGAAACGCTCAGTTCTTGTGAGAGCTTGATGTAAACCGAACGACACGCAGGCGGTGCTCCGACCTTCGACAGCTACAGTCCCGGAAACTCGGCCTCGTAGCGGTCGACCACGAGCGTAGCATCGTCTTCCGTGAGATCTGCGCAGAGCTCCTTGCGTATCATGGCTTCTGAGGGCTTCAGTCCGCCCGGGTTCATGCGAAAGAGCAGCGGCAATAGGAGGCGCCCTGGGAACCCGAGCGCTTTGGCGAAGGTGCTTCCTTCGGCTGGGATCACCGCCGAGACGTAGACACAGGCAGCGAGCCGCTCCCCCAGAAGGTGGCCGAGGTCAGCAGCAAGCACCCCGGCGAGCGAATGCATCACCACCACGGTCCTTTCAAGTCCTCGATCATCGAGCGCCTGAACCAGGCTCGATGCGCAGGTCGCGGGCGTAGACTGGCGCGACCGGGACGGAACTTCGAGCGCGATGGACCTCGTGGCAATGAGCGGCACCACGCGGTCCCAGACCCACCCTGAGAAGCCCGCACCGTGAAGCAATACAACCGCATTCTCGCCCATGGATTCCTCCTCTACGACCGATCCGTCCGCATGCGCTCGCCCCGCAAATAGGCGACCCAGTACACGCCGGCCACCAGCAGCGTACCACCAGCCACATTGCCGGCGGTCACTGCGACAATGTTCCTGCCGACTCCGGCGATTGAGACCGTACCGAGCGCATCCACAGCGAGGCCGAAAGGCAGAAAAAACCAGTTGGCGATCGAGTGCTCGAAGCCCATGGCCACGAAGGCGGTAACGGGAAAGAGGATTGCCAAGACTTTGTCGGCTACACTACGCGCGCCTATCGCCAGCCACACGGCCAGGCAGACGAGCGCGTTGGACAGGATGCCGCGCGTGAAGGCCTCGGCCAAGGTAAGGTCCGCTTTGCTACGAGCGATGCGCACCGCCATCTCACCTACAGCGCCCTTTCCTAGACCGGCAATGTCGGCCCACACGACCAACAGAACCGTTCCCAGGCAGCCAACTACGTTACCAACGTAGACGAGGAGCCAACTCCGCATGACCTCTCGGGTGCCGATCAGGCGGCTGGCCCAGGCCATCGCGATCAGGTTGTTCCCCGTGAACAACTCGGCGCCGGCCACCACGACGAGTATCAACCCGAGGCAGAAACTCAGGCCGCCAAGCAAGCGTGTAGGGCCAAATCCAAGCCCGGACTCCGTAACCACCACTGTGAACAACAGTGCGCCAAGCGAAATGAAGGCCCCGGCAAGTACTGCCAGCACGAGCAACGTGAGGGTATCGGCGCGCGCCTTCGCAACGCCGAGGCGCTCGACCTTCCGGGCAATCTCCTGCGGCGGGTACGCCTCGCCTAGGTACGGTTCTCTAGCCATAGAGCTTGTGCCCTCTAACGTCTGGTTCTACTGCGGGGCGACCGGCGGCCGGCTAGCCCCAGTCCAATCCTGTTGTCGCCCCGGCAGTAGCAACCGTCGTTAGACGCCCTTGGCCTCCGGGTGCGGAGATGTCGAGCTCTCGGAGCGCCGTGTCCACGTCGGCGGCTTCTGCCCCATCTTCAACACGTGCTTCCGGAAGACGAGCGTTCCACTGATGAGCGCGTTGGTCTTCACAAATGCGATCGGAAGTCCGGGTTCTGCATCGAGGATGACCGCCGCCTGAAACCCAGCCGCCTTGAGCAGTTGCGCTGCTTCGCGAGCAGCGCGCTCCGGGTCAGGGACCACGAAACCAAGGGCGCCACCGGGTTCGCCCAAGACAGCCGATATTCGCGGATGTGGACGGTTGATGATCGTGCCGTTGCTGAAGACGGTGCGCTCCACCTCGTCCGAATCGATACGAAAGCGCGGCCGGTGTCCGAACAGCTGCATGAGCCTTTCGAGCGCCACGAGTGCCGGAAGGGAACTGGCAGAGAAGACGTGGTAGTCGCGATCCGGAAACGGGAGGGGGTTCCGATCGCTGAGCATGGCGACGAGAAACGCGACGAGAAGTAAAACCGCGAGCCCGATCAGCAGGAGCACGACATTCGGGACAAGTGTGGCGCCACTCAGCATCGGCTTTTCCAGGAAAGTGTTTCAGCGCGAAAGGTCGCCGATCAGTGTGTTTAACCTGTACTTATGATGCTTCTCGGAACCTACGCCCGCAAGCTAATACCTTGCCCTATCCACCCCCAGTAGATCGGCGGGGGCTTCGAACCCCAAGCCCTCCTTTGTTCACAACGTTGGTATAGTGGACTTGCCCCGATTCCGCGGACACCTGGTTAAGCCGCACTCGCGGGCCGAACGAGGGATTCCTCGTAGGCCACCGGGCTGAGATAGCCCAGGGTCGAGTGCCGCCGTTGCCGATTGTACCACACCTCGATGAAATCGAACAGGTCCCGCCGGGCCGCCCGCTCGTCTTCCCAGTCAAACACCTCGCCCAACTCGATCTTCAGCGTCGCGAAGAAACTCTCCACGACGGCGTTGTCGTAGCAGTTCCCCCGGCGACTCATGCTGAGGGATCCGCCGTGGGCCCGCACGAGCGCCCGATAGGCCCGACCC
>JANNQX010000108.1:0-43002 GCA_031400975.1 Gemmatimonadota bacterium | reverse complement strand
TCACTCGCCCGCATCCCCCGGGAGCCCGCTCCGCGACCTTCGAGAATCGTCCAGCCCGTTGCCCCCAGTTGTTTGAGATCCGCCAGGAGCTGCGGCTCGAGCACCGGCTCCGCTACGATGGTCACCAGCTTGAGGGGCGTCGTCGCCATGGGTCAGATCCTTTGCGCGAGCCAGAGTGCGGTCCCGTAGTACAAGGGAATCCCGGCAATCAGGTTGAATGGAAAGGTGATCGCCAGGGCCGCCGTCAGGTAGTAGGTCGGGTTTGCTTCCGGCAGGGCCAGCCGCACCGCCGGCGGTGCCGCAATGTACGACGCACTCGCCGCCATCGCGCCGAGCACCGTGGCCCCGCCGGGCGAGAGGCCGGCCCAGGTGCCGAGGAGCACGCCCAGGAGGCCGTGCAACGCGGGGATGACCGTACCGAACGCCAGCAGGAAAGGGCCTACCCTTTTCAGGTCACCCAGCCGCGCGCCGGCAACGACCCCGAGTTCGAGCAGGAAGAGCGTGAGGGCGCCGGGGAAGAGGCCCTCGAAAAACGGCTGGACCGGCACCAAGCGTTCCTTTCCGACCGCAACACCAATCACCAATCCACCTAGCAACAGCACGAGCGTCTTGCCGAGGAGGATCTCGTTCAGCACCTGTCGGAGCGGCCGCTTGGAACGGTCGGTCCCCAGAAGCCCGAGGGCGAGACCGACCACCAGCCCGGGGACTTCCATGATGGCGAGCAATGCCGGCAGGAATGGCTCGGCGGCGTCACCCCGCTGCTGGACCAGGCTTTGAGCCGCGATAAATGTGACGGCCGAGACGGAACCGTAGTGGGCGGCGATCGCCCCAGCATCGACCCGAGATAACCGTCCGATCCACCGCAGAACCGCGAAGGCGATCACCGGCGTGGCCAGCCCCAGGGCGACCGCAGCCCCAGTCGGCGCTAGGACTTGTTCAAGCGGCGCTTCGGCGAGACGTGCGCCACCTTTGAGCCCAATCGCAAATAGCAGGTAAGTCGCCAGCCCGTCGTACACGTCCTTGGGAAGCGAGAGATTACTCCCCATGCGCTTGGCGAGGACCCCCAAACCAAAGGCTAAGACGAACGGCGACAGAAGGTTGCTGGCCCACAAACTAGCGGTCGAACCACCTCCCATCATTCACCCGCCTCCGCTAGTGGTTGCCAGATGCGCCAACGGCCACCGTGGTACGTCGGTGGCCGCTGACTTCCATGAGAGCGGGCGACCGGGCTCGAACCGGCGACATTCAGCTTGGGAAGCTGACGCTCTACCAACTGAGCTACGCCCGCAAAAGGATGGCGGAATAATGGGTCCGCCATCCGGGACCTGCAAGGGGTTACTTGCTCCGGTACCGCCACCCCGCGATATCGGCGCCCTTCCCGTCAACGCTGATCTTGTGGACCGACCCCACCGTCAGAATCGGGATCGCGACTTCTTTGGTGTCGACCACGGTACCGCCGCTCGTCAGGAATTCGACGACCAAGGTCACGGCCGCCGGCTTGATGGCTTTTCCGACGGCGTCAGTCGGGGCCCGGCCAGTGGCCGCGCCTTCCAGTTTGGCGGCGGAACGGCCGAGTTGAAACCCAGTCATCTCAACGGTGGCCTGCAAGCCAACCAACTTCTCCGCCGCCTTGAGAACCTCCGGATCCTTCTTCAGACCTTTGTAGCCCTGCCCCTGAAGCCGGTAGACATCTTCGTTCATCGGCTCAATGTCAACGAGCATCGTGGCCGACTTAACCAGGTTTTCCCAGTCCTTGAGCGCCAGATAGGCGTTCGCCAGGTTATACACGGCGTCGCGGCTGTAGGGGTTCCGAGAGACCGCTTTCGAGAAGGCGACCGCCGCGTCGGCGTGCCTCGAGCCATTGAAGGCGGCGACACCAATCGCGAGAATGTCCTGGGTATCGAGCGAGTCGAGGTTCTGCTTCGACATTTCGTTGACCATGGCCATCTCGAGCGAATCGGCGCTGGCGACCATCCCGGCGGACCGTAGCGACTGGGACAGGGCCTTCCTCGCGTCCATGTCGCCTGGCTTCCACCCGAGGTACTTCTGGAGAATGACCACCGCTTCCTTGTGCCGGTCGAGCCGCTGATACATCAGCGCCAAGTTGAGAGCGTTGGAGTTCCGGTCCCCGATCAGGGCGGTGTCGGGCGAGTTCTCCGAGATCTTCAGCGCCTTGGCGAAATACACCGCCGCGCTGTCGTCCTGCCCGCCGATGTTCGCGAACAACACCCCGAGATTCGACGCAACATGAGGGAGCCCGGCGTAGAGCCGGTCTGAGTCGCGGAAGAGGGTGATCGCCAGGTCGATACTGCCGGCTTTCTGGGCTTCGAGCCCGGCGTTGGCCAACTGGGCCCAGTTGTTCTGCCGATACTGATCGATATCGAGCTCGCATTGCGGCTGAAGCTCTTGGGCCTTCTTGAAAGCGGAATCCACGCCGCCAATGTCACCCTGCATCAGGTAGACCCGGGCCAGGTAGTACCACGCCGCGGGACTGGTGCCCTGCGCTTCTTTCGACATGCTCTGGAGGATCAGGTCTTTGGCCTGGCCAAGCATCGCGGCCCGGTCCGACTTGGGCTCGTACGCTTTCCGAAGAGCGTCGATCCCCTTCTGGGTCATGCCGGTCGCTTTGAGCGGACAGAGCGGCACCGAGAACTTGGCGGGCTGCAGTTCGGCGAGCTTGGGCTGCAACACCGGCCCCTGGGCGTACGCCGTGCCCGCGATGGCGGTCGCGAGTACCCCAGACCAAATGCGCTTCATGGTGTCGACTCCTTCGTGGTGGCTATGGCAGACGTCTCCGCTCGGAGGGCCTGTGCTTGAATCATTCGGAACAGGTGGTGCGCGGGTTGTCCGGTCCGCTCGGCAGCCGCGAGTACGTCATCAAATTCTGGCTTAACCTGGGGCCCCTCGGGGCCATCGGTGGTCTTGATTCGAAACTGCTGGCCATCATCGGTCCGCAGCACCCAGTGGTGCCGCGGCAAGGTCGATCGCTCGGCGGCCCACCGACGGACCCCAGCCGTCGTGCTATTCTTGAAAAAGGCGGTCGTCACCGGGCCAATCCGATCCGAAGCGACCAACGCCTCGACCCGGAATCCGGTCCGGCCCTTCTTCATTTGCGTCGGCCAACTCTGAACGTCGAGGGCGCCGGCCGAGAGGAGCGCGGCTCGAAGCGGCTCGAGATACTCAGGACTCAGATCATCGAGGTCAGTGGCGATGATCGTCACCCCCTCATCGGGTTGGGCCGCCGCTTCGCCGATCACCACCCGAAGGGTGTTCGCGTAGCCCGCCGGGTCGCGACCGCCGGCTCCCCAGCCGGTGCGGATCGCGGCCCACTCACCGACGGACAGCGAATCGGACCGGTTGGTTAAAGCCCGGAGGAGCGCGGCCCCGGTTGGCGTCGTGGCCTCGCCGACGATCGGCCCGTCCGCCGCGATCGCAAGGCCCTCAACCAGAATAGCCGTCGCCGGGGCGGGTACCGGCAGCAGGCCATGCGCGGCCCTGACCCACCCGCTCCCGAGCGCGACCGGCCGAGTGCGAATGTCGGAGATCCCGAGTTGCTCGAACCCTTCGACGGCCCCGACGATATCGACCAACGCATCAAACGCCCCGACCTCATGGAGCGAGACGGATTCCGGCGCCACGCCATGGATCCGACCCTCGGCCTCGGCCAACAACCGAAAGGCCAAGGTCGCATGTTCCTTGGTCCAAGGGGAAAGGTCCGCTGCTTGGATCATCCCGAGCAACTCGCCGACGTGCCGATGCCCGTGCCGGCCGGGCGACTGACGCTGCTCGGCCCCCGGGTGGTGGTGGCCGCCGTCAGCGTGGTGGTGATGGACGTGGTCATGGCTATGGTTGACGTCGGCGGGCCCTTCGGTTGCACCATTCAGGCGCACCGTGACTTTTGTCGACCGCATCCCGCAGCGGATCACATCGGCAATTTCGACCTCGACATTCGGCGCCCCGAGTCGCGCCGGGAGACCCCGGAGCCAGGCCGGCGACGCGCCAAGATCGATCAAGGCGCCCAGTAGCATGTCCCCGCTGATACCAGCGGCTGGGTCGATCAAGGCAAACCGTTGAGGCGACATAGACTTAGAAATATCGCTCCCGATTGGGCTCTCGGCAACCGCCGGATTCCTAGCGGTACAGCCAGCCGGCCCCGGTGTTGAATAGCAGGATTCTGTCGTCGGGACGGACGACCAACCGCGCCTTGAGATGGACGGCCGCCGCGAGGGCCGCGCCACCTTCGGGCGAGAAATCGATCCCCTCCCGAGCCGACCCGCGGGCGGCTTCCCGGTCCAGCTCCGCGTCGCCAACGGCGACCGCTCCCCCCCCACTCTCGCGCAACGCAGCCAGCATCAACCGATCGCCGAGCGGCCCGGGGACCCGGAGGCCGCTCGCGGTCGTCCAGGGGTTTTCCCACGACACGCATTCCTCCTGGCGGGCGTCGAACGCGCGAACGACGGGGGCACAGCCGTCCGACTGGACCGTGAACATTCGGGGCAATTTCCCGGTCACCCATCCCAGAGCAACCATTTCTTGGAAGACCTTCCACATCCCGATCAAGCCGGTACCGCCACCAGTCGGATAAATGATGACATCAGGCAGCTTCCAGCCGAACTGCTCAGCGAGTTCGAGGCCCATCGTCTTCTTGCCTTCGATCCGATAGGGCTCCCGCAGCGTCGAAAGATCGAGCGCCCCCGACTCGGCGGCGAAAGCCCGGCTGGCCTTCCCGCAGTCGCCAATATGTCCGTCGAGCAGGTGGAGGTCCGCTCCAAAAGCTCGGATTTGATTAAGGATCGGGACCGGTGTGGTCTTGGGTGCGTAGACTCGGACGGTGGCGCGAGCCCGAGCGCCATATGCCGCCGCCGCCACGCCCGCGTTTCCCGCGGTTGGGAGGGTGAACATCGTGGCCCCGGCTACCGTCGCTCGGTGGAGGGCCGCACAGAGTCCGCGGGCCTTAAATGTGCCGGTCGGATTGGTCCCCTCGTCTTTGACCCAGAGGTCTTGAAAACCGAGATCCCGTTCGAGTCGATCAACCCGGAGCAGCGGCGTCTCGCCTTCGCCCAAGGTCAGGGGCGTTTCGCCGGCCGCAATCGGCAGGAGGGCCCGGAATCGCCACATCCCCCGCCCTCCAGCGGGCCGGTCTCGATCGGTGAGCGTCGGTTGCCGGGTCGGATAGCGCACCAGCCAGGGCTTACCGCACGCCTCGCACACCGTTGGCAGGCCATCGGGACCGCGGATGACTCCGCATTTCGAGCACTCCAAGTGCCAGTCAAGCATCAGCCAACCTTCATTCAGGGGATCTTGAGGTTTCCGAGGATTCGTTCCGCCAACTTGGTGGAAAAGCCCGGCAAGCCGGCGATCTCGGCTAGATTCGCCGATTTCACCCCGGCGAGGCTGCCAAACCGTTCGATCAGCGCCCGCCGACGGCTCGGCCCGACGCCGGGAATCGTCAGCAGGGCTGAGGTGATGGTCCGCTCGGTGCGCCGCTTCCGATTGTAGGTGACGCCAAAGCGATGGGCCTCGTCCCGAGCTCGCTGCAACAACTTGAGGGCGGCGCTCCGCCGAGACAACCGCAGTGAGTCGGACTGGCCGGGTAGAAATATCTCTTCGTCCTTCTTCGCGAGGCCGATCAACGGAATGGTCGGCAAGCCAAGCCCCGTGAGGGCGTCGAGCGCCGAACTGAGCTGCCCCTTTCCACCGTCGATGATGACGAGGTCGGGCAACGACTTCTGCTCCTCGATGCGGCGCTGAAAGTAGCGGGTGACCACTTCATGAATCGCAGCGAAATCGTCCTGTTGCCCCGGCCCCTTGATCTTGAACTTCCGGTACTCGGCCTTCTTCGGCCGCCCGGCCTCGAACCACACCAGCGATCCGACCGTGTCCCGGCCCTGGTTGGTCGAGATGTCGACGCAAATCATCGTCCGGGGCACCACAGCCATGCCTAACGCTCGCCCCAAAGCGTAGACCGGATCGTCGGATCGCTCGTCGGTTTCGAACGACTCCAACTTGAGGCTTTCGAGCAAGTGCTGTGCGTTCTGGTCCGCCAGGTCGAGCCATCGTTTGCCGGTGCCGCGGATCGGAGTCGAAAGGTCCGACTCGGCAAACACCAACTGGACCGCATCGAAGTCCGCGGGCGCGAACGGAACCAGGACCCGGCGGCTTCGCTCCTCGACCAGGAGGTAGTATCGGATCAAAAAGTGTTCGAGGACGGTACTGTCGATGACTTCATCGAGGTTCTCGAGAATCCGATGGTCACGAGCAATCAACCGGCCGTCGCGAACTCGGAGCAGGACGCAGATCGCATCGTCGCCATCCCGGGCATACCCGACGACATCGGCGTCGCCGCCGGCCAGAAGATCCACCTCTGGTGGCGCATCAACCTGCTCGAGCCACTTGAGCGCATCGCGGAGATCCCGGGCCCGCTCGAAATCCTCCCGACCGCTCGCCGCGGCCATCATATCGCGAAGTCGGGACCGGACATCGCCGGTATTCCCCTCGAGGAACCGGACCACCTCGTCAATCATCGCCCGGTAGTCGGCCTGGCTCTGCGACGCCACACAGGGAGCTTTGCACCGCCCAATATGGTAGTCCAGGCAGGGCCGCTCCCGCCGGGTAGCCGGAAGATCATCGCCGCAGGTTCGGACGGTGAAGATCCGCCGAATCAGCGCAAGGCTCCGGCGCATGTCGGCCACGTCGGTGTAGGGCCCGAAGTACCGGGCGCCGGGAAGGTCTCGGCGCCGGGTCACCAGGACCCTCGGAAACGGCTCCTTCAGGGTCACCGCGATCGACGGGTAACTCTTGTCGTCCTTGAGCCGAACGTTGAACCGCGGTAGATGCTCTTTGATCAGGTTGTTTTCGAGGAGCAGCGATTGGGTTTCGCTCGCCACCACGATGGTCTCGACATCGGCGATCTGCCGGACCAAGAGCTGATTCTTCGGACTCGCCGAGTGATCAGAGGTGAAATAGCTCCGGACCCGGCTCCGAAGATTCTTCGCCTTTCCGACGTAAAGCACCAGTCCGGCCCGATCTTTCCACAAATACACGCCGGGCCCATCGGGCAGCGTTTCGAGCCTCCGCTCGAGGCCGCTGTCCGGACCGTTCATCGGCGGACGCGCGAGAGGAGGTCCCCGGTCCGGCCGACGCCGAGCGCGATGGTGATCGCGAGGTAACTCAGACCGAAGATGCCTAACACGACACCACCTTCGACGAGCGGCCCGGTCGCCGGCATCACAACCGCTACGAGCCACGCCGCCGCCGTCGCCAACAGTCCCGCCGCCCAGAATTTGGCGTGCAAGAGGCGGTCGATTCCGAGGGAACCGACCCGCCCGGCCGCCGAACGGCGGAGAAGCCCATACTCGAGGGTGCCCCCGACGGCGGTGGCCAATCCGAGGCCCCCCGTACCCCACCGGGGGTCAATGCCCACCAAACCCGGGCCGTAGCGCGACGCCAGAAACCCGATGACGATGCCCACCACGAGCCGGATGGCCGCAAACCGGAGAGGACCCCTGGTATCACCTAACGCGTAGTGAGCCGAGCTCAAGATCCGGCCGGCTGCCTGGGGCAAGAGACCGATCGAGGTCGCCGCCAGCGTCCCCCACACCCACCGGGCATCGGCGGCGCCAAACCGGCCCGACTGAAACACCAGGCCCGCGACGTAGTGACCGAGAAAGAAAAAAACTAGCGCCGAGGGAATCACGAAGAACGCAACCCGGTCCGTTCCGGACCGGATCCGGGCCCGGAGCCCCGCAAAGTCACCGTCCGATCCCGCGGCCGCCGCCATCGCGGGCAGCTCGGAGGCCGCGACCGACATCCCGAACAGGCTGATCGGCAGGAGGTAGAGGGCCTGGGCGTTGGTCAACGCGCTCAACCCGCCGGCCGGCAGCCCGCTGGCGATGATGGTGTCAAAGAACGCGCCGATCTGGCCAACCCCTCGACTCAGGAACGCCGGTCCAAAGTTGCTGAGCACCCGGCCCACGGATGGCGCCCCGAGGTCGAGGCTCGGTCGGACGCCGCCGGCCAACCGCAAGGCGGTCGGCAGCTGGACCAGAAATTGGAGGGCACTGCCGATCACCGCGCCCCACGCCGCCCAGACCACCAGGCGCTCCGGTGCCCCGCCCGCCGCCGCGATCGCCATCCCGATGATCGCCAGACTCCAGACCACCGGCGCGGCATACGAGAGGAAGAACCGGTGATGGCTATTGAGAATGCCCAGGCACCACGCCGAGAGGACCAACAGCCCGACCCCGGGAAAGAGGATTCGAACCAGCTGGACGGTCAGCGCCCGGGTGGAATCGGAAAATCCCATTGCGAGCAGATCCACCAACCACGGCGCGCCGGTGATCCCAACCGCCACCACAATGGACACGACCATGCCTAACAAGCCGGCCACGGCGCCGGCCAACCGCCGGGCCCCCGCTTCGTCCCCGGACGCCCGGAGCCTGACATACTCGGGAATGAACGAGGCTGAGAGCGCCCCTTCACCAAAGAGATTTTGGAGGAAGTTGGGAATCCGGAACGCCGCGTTCAAGGCGTCGGTAACCGCCCCCTGGCCCAGATAATGGCTGATGACCCGCTGGCGAACCAGACCAACGATCCGGCTGGCCAGAATCCCGGCCGCGACCAATGCCGCGGCGGCGCGGCGAGGCACCGTCAGGGGCCGGTTCGGGGTGGTAGGGTTGGACGGGGGGGAGCCGCTTCGAGGAGTTTTTGAAGGAAGAGGTTCTCTTCGCGGAGGGCGCCAACGGCTCGCCCGAGCTCATCCACCTCCGTCTCGAGCAACTCGACCCGCTTCGCCAGCAAGACCAGATCGGGAGGGGCGTAGGCGGGGCCTTCGAGCCGGCGGGCCAAGGCTCTTCCGATCGGCGAGTCGACCAACACGACCGCGACCGGAATCAGCAACGCGACAAAAATGATCAGGCCGAGGAACACCATGGGTCCGAGTCTAGGCGGTGGGCGCGCCACCTTCAAGGGCGCGCCGGTACCAGTCGATGATGTGGTCCGCAAGGTCAGCCAGGAAAGGAAACCCGTACCGGCCGGTAAAGGCCGGCAAGCCGATCACTCGCTCTTGTGGGGCGCCTCCAGGACGGATCGCGCCGCGGGTCCGGGCAAGCTGAGTGAGGATCTCGCCGTGTCGCCGTTTCTGAGCTTGGACCAGTCGCTTCTCGAGGTCCCCAAGCCCGGTCAGGGCGCCGCCTCGGCTCGCCGCGGCCGGCTTTTCAAGAGTCGGGTCGATGCCCTTGGCGACGGCCATAACCCGAACATAGGCCGCTTCGACCGTCCGCCGAGCCTCCGCAAAAGCCGGATCGAAATCAACCGGGGCGAGATCATGTAAGACCCGTCGCTCGACCTCCGCCCCTCCATCGACCATCTCCGCGAGCGTAGCGCCGAATTTTTCGAGACCCCGCGTCACCCGCGGCTCAACCATGACCCCGGACCACCGCGGAATCGGGATCTGCCTGGGAATGCCGAGCGGCTGGTACAACACCTCGGCCAACGCCAAATACCGGAGCTCGCCAGGGCCGCCGATATAGCCAATGGTCGGAAGGATGGCACTCTCGACGACGGGGCGGAGCAGTACGTTGGGCGAAAGCCGGGCCGGCTCCTCCCGGCCAATCCGGTCCAACTCGGCCGCCGAGATGACCTCCCCGCCCCGCCGGGTCCGAAAGCCAGCGGGATCGAGCAGCAACCGATCCCGGCCGCCGGGGCCGTCCAGAAAGGCCAGCGTGGCGCCGTCCCCGACCTTGACGCTCGGGTCTTGTCCCCGGGCCTCCAGCTCGGCCGTCCGGGAAACCAATCGTCGATCCAGGTCGGCCGCCCGATGAATCGCGGCCAGAATCGTCGGGACCGCCGCCGCCTTCGCGGCCGGAGCCGTCGAATCGAAGCAAACAATGCCCAGTGGTCCTAGCACCTCGGCGAGCGACTCGCCGAACGCCTGAGCCAAAGTGTTACCGATCCGATAGTGGCGGCCCAGCCACTCCAGCGTCTGGTCCCGCGCCGGCCCCTGCGGCAACGAGGCTCGCAGTTCCGCCATCAACTCGAGCGCCCGGGGCGGCACCGGCTCCTGCGCCATCGATCGCTGCGGGGCGTCGGCCGGCCGCGGCTCCAAGCCCACCGATACGATCGCGCCATCGGGGCCGAACCAATGGGCTCCGGCCGCTTCGGCAAAATCATGATCGTCACCGGCCAACCAGAACAGCGGAACGACCGGGCGACCCCAGCGGGCCTCGAGTAAGTTCGCCATGGCGCGGGCCGAGAGCGCTTTGTAAATGGTATAAAGCGGCCCGGTGAACAGGCCCGGTTGTTGGCCTGTGGTCACCACCAAGACGTCGGGGTCTTCCAACTTGGAACGGAGGGCATCCGGGCAACCGACCAGCGCGGCCGAAAGCCCCCCAAGCCCGTCTCCGGCCCGGGGTTCCGGCCATCGTGGCGAGACGCCCAACGAAGTGTCAACGAAGCCTAACGTCATGTTGCCTGCGCGAAGAGAATGACCCGTGGGGCGCCTGACTCGACCACCCCGCCATCGTAGGTTCCGAATTGATGCTGCACCCGACCCCCGGCGGCCCCAATCATGGCGGTCAACTCATCCACGGGGTAGAGCCGCACGCGCTCCAGAAATTGCCGGCCATCGAGTGTGGTGATCGTCTTCACCACGAATCGCCCGCCGTCATGCAGCCACCGCTCGATTACCACCGGCAGTTCGCCAAGGACGGTCTCTTCCCGAGCCACCAGGGTCGCGACCACCTGAGCGGCATTCAGGTAATCAATCACGAACCAACCGCCGGGCCGAACCGACTCGAGCATTTGCCGAAGGGCACCGAGATGCTCATGATCGTGCTCGAAGTAGCCGAAACTCGTAAAGAGGTTCACGGCCAATTCGATGGAATCCCGCCGAAAAGGCAGGGCCCGCATATCCGCACGGACCAGTGGAACGCCGGCAACTTCGCGAGCCCGTTCCAGCAGGTGGGCTGAGAGGTCGACGCCAATCGGCCGGAAACCGTGGTCGCGAAACGCCCTGGCATGGCGGCCGGCGCCGCAGCAGATATCCAGGACCGGCCCGTGGGCCAGGTCCGGCAGCGTTCGTTCGATCAGGGCCACCAGACGTTCCGCATCGGTTTCATCCCGATGAGGGTAGAGCTGGAGATACTCCTCTCCGAACCATTCTTGAAACCAATCGCCCATCGCTGCCGATCTACTTGTGATACGGTTCGCCGCGGAGGATCGTCCAGGCACGGTACCACTGCTCCAGCACAACCAGCCGAGCGAGTTGGTGCGGCAGGGTCAGCGGGCCGAGGCTCCAGCGGTGGTCGGCGCGGGCGAGGACGGTATCGTCGAGTCCGGTCGACCCTCCGATCAAGAGCGCCACGGGCTTGGCACCATCTCGCCACCGGCCGACGTGGCTGGCCAGAGCCTCACTCGTCCAGCCGGTCCCCCCCCGGTCGAGGGCAACGACAAGGGCCCGTTCGGGCACCCTTTCGAGCAGACGCTTCGCTTCGGTCCGCCGCTGCTCGGCCGCCGAGGCGCTGCCCGGTGCCTCCCGAACCTCGTGCTGTACCAGCTCATCATAGCGGCGGAGGCGCGCAAGATACTCCTCGCACGCCTCCACCAAGGTTGGCCGCTGTTTCCCGACCGCGATCAGCGTCGTGATCACGGCTCGGCACAACTAGGCATGCATGCCGCGCAACCGATGAACTTTGGCGACCCGGTCGATGGCCACCATGTAGGCCGCGATCCGCATGCTGACGCTGTGCAGCGCCGCCATGCCGGCGACCTCGTTGAAGGACTCGACCATGATCCGCTCGAGCCGAGTATTGACGGTCTCCTCGTCCCAGAAATAACCGCCCCGATCCTGAACCCATTCGAAGTAGCTCACCGTCACCCCGCCGGCGTTGGCTAGGATGTCCGGAATCACCAGAATACCCTTGTCTTGGAGGATTTGATCCGCGGTGGCCGAGGTCGGCCCGTTGGCACCCTCACAAATGATCTTGGCCTTGATCCGGCCGGCGTTGTCATCGGTAATAACGTTCTCAAGTGCGGCAGGAACCAGGACTTCGCAGTCGAGCGTCAGCAATTCATCGTTGGTGAGCCGGTCGCCGGACGAGTAGGTCTTCAACGACTTGTGTTCTCGGACGTGCGCAATCAAGGCCTCGACGTCGAAACCATCTTTGTTGTAGATGCCGCCATCTTTGTCGCTGACCGCCACGATCCGAAGCCCGAGATCCTGCATCAGCTTGGCGCTGATCGACCCGACGTTGCCGAAGCCCTGAACGACCACGCGAGTAGTTCGGTCGATCGGCATGTTGAGCCGTTTGAGCGCCTCTCGGGTCACCAGCATGCACCCCCGCCCGGTGGCCTCGCGACGGCCCAACGACCCACCCATCTCGACCGGTTTCCCGGTGACAACGGCGGTGACGGTATGGCGTTTGTGCATGGAGTAGGTGTCCATGATCCACGCCATCATCCGTTCGTTCGTATTCACATCGGGCGCGGGGACGTCGGAATCAGGGCCCAAGAAATCGATGATGCCCGACGTGTACCGGCGGGTCAGCCGCTCGAGCTCCACCATGGACATCGTGGATGGGTCACAGAGAATCCCGCCTTTGGCGCCGCCGAAGGGCAGGTTGACCACGGCACACTTCCACGTCATCCAGGCGGCGAGGGCTTTGACTTCGTCGAGCGTAACGCCCATGTCGAATCGGATCCCGCCCTTGGCCGGGCCGCGGGCGGTGTTGTACAACACCCGGTACCCGGTGAACACTTCGACCTGGCCACTATCCCGAAGAATCGGACAGGCGACGATCAGCTGTTTTTCCGGATGCCGGAGCACGCTGTACACGTTGTGCTCGAGATTGAGCTTCTTGGCGGCGATGTCGAACCGCACCATCATCGACTCGAAAGGGTTTTCCCCACCGAGATGGGTGTCGCGTTCCGGTCGGATGTTCCCGCTCGAGACTGTCATCGAACTCTCCCGTTCCATAGCGTGAAGGGGGCTAAAGCTACCATAGTTGTTCGCGGTCGGGCAGCCTAGCTGGTGAGACGGTCTAGTCGAGCGACAATCTCCAGTTCTCCGGCTTCCCACTCGACCACCAACTCCGCCACCAGCGGCTCCGGAATACTGGCCGGCCATCGGCCCCGAAGCTTGACCGCATCCTTTTCGGTCAGGATAACGAAATCAGATTTCCTCGCGGCCCGGGCCAGCCAGGCGACGTCCTCGTCCCGAAAATCGTGGTGGTCTCGCCAGGTCGCCGCCTGGACCTGAGCCCCGGTAGCCTTAGCCTGGGCGATGAACGCCTCCGGATCGGCGATCGCCGACGCAGCCACCACTCGCTTCCCGGCCAAAGCATCGGTCGGGGTCACCTTTCCGCTCAACATTCCGACATACCGGCGGATCCCGAGATGGACGACCCCAACGGGCCCGTCGATCATCGCGCCGAGGTTCTGCGCGACCATCAGGGCGGTGGCAGCGTCCGCCCGCTTCCGGGTGACGATCAGGCCACCGGCTCGCCGGGTCGATGAGATCGGCTCTCGCCACGGGCCGGCCGGCAGGCTCCACTGAACCGCCTCTGCCGTCTCCGCGGCCACCAGCAGGAGATCGAAATCGCGATGGACATCCCGCCGCTGAAATCCGTCATCGAGGATCAGGACCCGAGCTCCCTGGGCGACAGCGAGTGCCCCACCGGCCACCCGATCGGGGTTGGCCACGACGATCGCCCCCGGTACGCTGCGCTGGTGAAGGAGTACCTCGTCTCGTCCGTAACCCCGGAGCAGGATTCCAGGCGTGACACCCCGCTCGACGTAGTGTTTTGCAATCCACCCGGCAATCGGGGTCTTACCCGAACCTCCGACCGTGAGGTTGCCAACCGAAACCGACGGCACTTGCAGATTGTGGACCGCCAGCCAGCCCCGGTCGAAGGCAACGTTTCGGATTGCAACGAAACCCCGCCACAGGCTCGCCAGCGGCGACAGGCCGGCCCGGGCCAGCCTGGCACCAAGCCGGCGGCTGGTCCACAGCCAGCGAATCAGTCGGTGTCCGTCACCCCGGCGTCCCGCCATCGAATCTCCTGTTCCACTGCTGTGAGCCGGGCCGTTGCGTCGTGACTGGCTTCGGCGAAATCCTGACGGGCCTCGACCCGGTATGGCGCGCCATAGCCGATCCGAACCCGACTAAACGGCTTCGGGACGACGAATCGATCCCAGGAACGAAGCCGCCAGGCCCGGCTGGCCTCGGCGTGAATCGGCAACACCCACGCCCCACTCCGAGCGGCGGCAGCCAAGATACCCGGCTTGACGACCCGGCGGGGCCCCTGGGGGCCGTCGGGGGTAAACGCGACCGCCGTACCGGCTCTGAGTGCCCGCACAGCGCCTAACAGCGCCCGCGCGCCCCCACGGGTACTCGACCCATAGAGGCACTGGTACCCAATCCGCCCAGCGTACGCGGCCAGGTATCGGCCGTCTTGCGCCTCACTGACAACGATTGCTACCCCCTGGTGGCGATGGTGCCAGAGCAACGGCAGCAGCGCCTCGTGCCAGAGGAGGAAGAGCAACCCTCCCGCCGAGCTTGCCTCGCGGTAGTGGCCCTCGCCAACCACCTCAGTCCTCCAGGTGGCGGCCAGGCCGGAGACCAGGCTTCCAGCCAGTATCGCGGTTGGCCCGGGCGCCAGCGGCCATTTCATCGGACCAGCGCACCGGCCATGACGGCGACGCGCTCGGCCGCGCCCGGGGTGCCCAGCAAGGCCCGCACCCGAGCGAGGCCTTCGCGTTGAGTCCTGGCCTCTGAGCTACTCCGATCGAGCAAGGGCCGAACCGCCTGGGCGAGCCGGTCGGCGACGACCTCGTCTTGGACCAACTCCTCGACCACCGGACCCTCGGCGATCAAATTGACGAGGCTGATCCACCGGACCCGCATCACCCGGCGAGCGAACCAGCCGGTAAGCCAATGGACCCGGTAGGCCACCACCATAGGGGTGTCGGTGAGGGCCGCCTCGAGGGTCGTCGTGCCGGACTTGGCAATCACCGCGTCAACCGCGGCCAGCACGGTGGCCGGGTCGGTCCGGGCCAATCCGAGTCCGCCGGGGTCCGGATAGTCGCCTTCGGGCATGGCGGCGACCAGCCCGCGATCAGCATGGCCGCCGCGGATCAGCAACTGAGCCGCGTCCCGAAACGGCGCCCAATGGCGGCGAATTTCCTGGGGCCGGCTCCCCGGAAAGAGGCCGATCACACGAGCGTCCAGTGGAATTCCTAACGCCGCTCGCGCCTCGGCCCGGTTGAGGCGGGCCCTTGGCTCGACCAGCGGGTGCCCGACGTACTCCGCCGGCAGTCCCAGTTTCTGGAAAAACGACGCCTCGAACGGAAATATCACTGCGAATTGATCCACCGCCCGTCGAAATCTGGTGGCCCGTTCGGGTCGCCACGCCCAAAGCTGCGGAGCAACGTAGTACAGCACCGGCAACCCGGCAGCCTTGGCGGCCTCCGCGACCCGCAAGTGAAACCCCGGGTAGTCGATCAATACCACCAAGTCATACGATTCCGATCGGAATTGTCGCTTCATCGTCCCAAGCAATGACACATGGGCCGGGATCTTCGCCAGAATTTCGACGAATCCAATGACGGTATACCGCTCCATCCTCCAGAGGAGCCGGGCACCGGCCTCCGCCATCCGGGGGCCGCCCAATCCCTCGATCACGGCCCCCGGAAACTGGCGTTGCAGAGCCCGGACCACCGGCGCCCCGTGGAGGTCGCCGGAGGGCTCCCCTGCGGAGACGAAAATTCGCCTTGTCACCGGCGGGCAACGGCGTCGCTGACCCGAAGCGCCAGCGCCAAGGCGGCCCGACCCTCGACGCCGGTCACCACCGGATCCGGGTCGCCCCGCAAGAAACGAACAAAGCTCTCCAGTTCAGCGCCTAACGCGTCCCGCTCCGGCGCGTCGAGGGCCACGACCTCGACGACATCCTCAAGATGAAGAGCCGGAGCCAGATGCCGATCCGACCGGAGCCGCATGAAGACACCGGTCCCGGCAGCCAGATCGAGGGAGAGGTATCCGTTCGTCTGGAAGAGGCGGAGTTTGCGGACCCGATCGCGGGCGACCCGCGAGGCCGTGATATTCGCCACACCACCCCCGGCAAACTCCACCCTCGCATTGGCCACGTCGACATGGGGCGTCAGCACCGCGACGCCGCTCGCCCGAACGTCGGCGACAGCGTCTCCACGGGTCAGGTAGAGGACCAAGTCGAGGTCATGAATCATCAGGTCGAGGATCACCGCGACGTCCGTCCCGCGGGACTGGAAGGGCGCCAGCCGCGTGCTTTCGAAGTACTTGATGTCGCCGAGAAACGGGATCGCAGCCCGGACCGCCCGATTGAACCGCTCGATGTGTCCCACCACCAACGGTACCCCTCGCCGATCCGCGGCCGCAATCAAGGCGTCCGCTTCAGCAATCGACACGGCCAGCGGCTTCTCCATCAACACGGCCCGACCGCGGTCGAGGGCCTGCAGCCCGACGGCGGCGTGCACGGGCGTCGGTACGGCGATGGTCACGGCCTCGACCACGCTGAGCAACTCGTCGGGGTCGCTGAAGAACCGGACCCCGACCTCGTCCGCGACGGTTCGCCCTCGAATCGGATCGAGGTCGTGGACCCCGATCAAATCGGCCGCAGTCGACGTTGCCAAGTGCCGGGCGTGATGGCGGCCTAACGCTCCGACCCCGATCACACCAACCGGGATCCGCCTCATGTCAGGAAGGAATGCCTCGACTGGATCGCCCGACGAAGTCGAGAAACCGCCGCACTTCGGGGATCTCCGGTACTTCGGTTCGCACCCGTTCCGCCGCCTGGGTGAGATTCAAGTCGGAATTGAAGAACAGCCGGTAGACCCGCTTCAGCGACCGAACCGATTCCTCCGACAGGCCGGCGCGCTGCAGTCCGACGCTATTCAGGCCGTATAGTTCGACCGGATTGCCGACTGCCTTGACGAACGGCGGAATATCTTGGTTGACACGGGAGCACCCTCCGACGAACGCGAGAGCGCCGATGGTCACAAACTGATGAATCGCGACGAGACCTGAGAGAATCGCCCGTTCATCGACCGCCACGTGGCCGGCAAGCTGGGTCCCGTTGGCGATGATGACATGGTCGCCGATTCGGCAATCGTGGGCCACGTGAACGTAGCTCATCAAAAAGCACCGAGCCCCCACGGTCGTCACGCCCGACGACGAGGTCCCCCGGTTGATCGTCGAATATTCCCGGATGACCGTTTCCGTCCCAATGTCGACCCACGATTCCTCGCCCCGGTACTTGAGGTCTTGCGGATCTCCGCCGACGATGGAACCGGAACCAATCACTACCCCGCTCGCCAGTCGGACGTTCCGCTCCAACGTGGCCCGAGCCCCGATGTGGCACCGATCGCCGATCGTCACATTGGGCCCAACAATCGCGAACGGTCCGATCTCGACGCCTTCGCCAAGCACCACCGTCGGATCGATGACGGCCGTCGGATGGATCGCGGTGGCCACGGGTGTCATCGTCACTTGTCGACCACCATGGCCATCATCTCAGCCTCGCACACAACCTTACCCTCAACATAGGCCATGCCCCGGAGCCGGCAGGTTCGCCCCCGAAGCTGAATCATCTCAACTTCCTGCCGAATCTGATCGCCGGGCACCACTGGACGCCGGAACTTGATGTTGTCCAGCGTCATGAAATAGACGACCTTCTCGCCCGGCTCTTCCAGTTCGTCCATCAGCAACATGCCGCCGACCTGCGCCATCGACTCGACGATGAGCACCCCGGGCATGACGGGGTGACCCGGAAAATGGCCCTGGAAAAAAGGCTCGTTGATGGTGACGTTCTTGATCCCGACGACCCGCTTCTTCGGCTCAATCTCAAGAATCCGATCGACCAGAAGAAACGGATATCGGTGCGGAATCACACTCAGAATCCGACTGATGTCCAAGACCCGGCCCCCGCCTTGTTGGGCCGTGCGCCCCAACAGCTTCGCCAGCGCCACGTTGCCCTCGTGACTGGGCCGGGTTGCGATGACATGGGCCCGGACCCGGCCGCCGGTCAGGGCCAGATCCCCGATGATATCGCCGATTTTGTGCCGGACGAACTCGTCGGGCCAGCGGAGCGGCCCGTTCACGATTCCGTCCGCCGACAAGACCACGGCGGACTCCAGTGACCCTCCCTTGAGCAGCCCTTTGCCCCGCAAGGCCTCAACTTCGTGGGCAAACCCGAAGGTCCGAGCTCGGGCTAGCTCGCTCCGAAAGCAATCAGTGGTGACGTCGTATGAGGCGGTCTGGCGACCAATCAACGGATGGGCCCATTCAATCGTGGCCGTGACCCGGAGTGCCTTCGAGGGCGACACGACGTAGTTCGCCTCGCCAACGGTCATCGTGAACGGAGCCTGGATCGTGAACGAGAGCGGATCGCCCGGATGTTCGACGACGCCCCCTGCCTCAAGGGCCGCCAGGAACGGAGCGAACGAACCATCCAGAATCGGCGCCTCCGGCCCGTTGACCTCGACGACGAGATCGTCGATTTCGAGGGCCGCCAGCGCCGCGAGCAGATGTTCAACCGTGTGTACCGTTTGGTCGCCATGGCCGATGGCGGTGCGGCGTTCAGTCGCTTCGACCTGATCGACCCGGGCCGGAAACTCCGGCTGGCCCGCAAGGTCGATCCGGCGAAACCGGATCCCGGCCCCCGAACCAGCCGGGAGGCAGCGGATCGAGGTCATCGCGCCGGTATGGAGTCCGGCACCAGACAGTTCGATCGGGGTGGCCAGGGTTCGTCGGGACATGGCCTCAACCGGGTTTCTTAGCAAGGGCTTCGAGCTGATCGATCAACGGCGCCAAGCGATACAGGGCGGCCTGGGCCCGAAGAAACTCTCGGTGCGGCCGGGCCGGGAATCCGCTCACATCCGCCCCGGCCGGTACTGCTGAAATCACCCCAGCCTTCGCCCCGACTCGGGCTCGGTCGCCGACAGTGAAATGCCCCCCGACGGCACTGTGGCCGGCAAGAATGACGTCGTCACCGATCCTCGCGCTGCCCGCGACCACCACCCCGCCCATCACCAGGCAGCGCCTGCCGAGGCGCGAATTGTGGCCGATATGGACCAGATTGTCGATCTTCGTTCCGGCCCCAATGACCGTATCGTCAACGCTACCGCGATCAATACAGCTGTTGGCGCCAATTTGAACGTCATCGTCAATCCGGCATCCCCCGACGTGCGGAATCGGTTGATGCCCGCTCGGATCGGAGAGAAACCCAAAGCCGGAGCCACCGAGGACCGCACCAGCCTTGACCACGACCCGCTCACCAACCACCACCCCGACGTGACAGACCACCCGCGGGCCGATCACCGAGCCTCGGCCAATGACGACGCCGTCCTCCAAGACCGCACCGGCTCCGACGACCACACCCTCGGCCAAATCCACGCCCGCCCCGACCACGGCGAACGGACCGACTGAGACTGACGGGGCCAGTCGGACCCCCCGGCCCAGCCGAGCTGACGGGTCGATTCCCGGCACCGGCGGCGAGATCGGGAACAGAGCCCCGATCGCGACCGCCATCGCGCGCTGGGGGTCCTTGACTGCGATCCGAACTCGAGGCCCGGTCGGCGGGGGATGAAATCCCACCGGCACCAAAACGACGCCGGCCGCGGACATCGCGAACTGGTCAACGTACTTCGCCGAAGCAAGAAACGAGAGCGCGTCGCCGTGAGCCCGATCAAGCGGACCCACGGCGCGAATCTCAACGGACCCGTCCCCCTCGAGGCGGCCGCCAACCAAACTTGCAACAGCCGCCGCGGTGAGGGCCACCGCGGCATCCGGCACCCTAGTTCGACTGCCCCTGCGCGAGCCGTTGGGCCACCCGGAGTGTAATGTCCGCCGATTTATCGTACGAGACGATGTGGGCGGCCTGGTCGGTCGACAGATCAATGATCATGACGTAATTGCCCTCGGCCCGGACGCCATCAATGATCGACTTGAGCCGTTCTTGAACCGGCCCGAGAAGCTCTCGCTCCTTGGTGGCGACCCGGGCCTGCAGTTGCTGTAGCTTCGCCTGCAACGAGTCTTGTTGCGCCCCAAGCACCTTCTCTTTGGCTGTGCGGGCCGAGGCGGTCATCAACGCCTGCTGCTGTTGATACTGGGCCACCGCCGAATCGAAGGTCGCCCGAAGCTTTATGGCTTCGCCGTTGGCGGCCTCGGCGTCTTTGGTCCAGGTGCTCTCAGCCTGAGCGTACCCCGGCATCCCTTTGATCAAAGCCTGGACGTTGACGAACCCCACTTTGGACCCGCCCGTCGGCGCGGGCGAAGCCGCCTGCGGCTGAGGCTTGAGGGGCGTGGCTTGGGCCAACGCCAAACCGGCGCCGACGAAGACGAGCGAGAACACCGCGAGGGGCGTACGAACAGAAAACATGATGGTCCTCCACCGATATCGTTTTCCCGAGGGAGCCGGGTTAGAAGAAATTGCCCAGTCGGAAATGAAGCTGCCAGCCGGGTTTGGGCTTACCGGCCTGATCGGTCCGATCCAGGCCGTAGCCAAGATCGATCCCGATGGGCCCAAGAGGTGAGATCAGTGCCACCCCCGCGCCCACACTGCGAAACAATCGCGACGGATTGAACTGCCGGGCCCGCCCATAGACGTTGCCGGCATCCGTGAACACATTGACGTAAAACTGTTGACTCAGTCGGGCCCCAGCCTCGATCGTGAACGCCGCATAGGCTTTCCCGAACGAGCCTGGCTGGACTTGCGACCCGCTAGCAGTCGGATCGTATCCAAGCGGCGTAATCGAAAACTCGTCATAGCCTCGGAGCGGCACACCATACTGAACCCCGCCCAGCGAGTACAGCTCGGTGAAAAACGGCCCGACGTCTCCGAAGACAAAACCGCTCTTGGCTTTGAACCCGAGCGTAAACTGGACCCCGCCGCCGAAGGCGTCACCGCCGGCTCGACCGAGTGGCGTAAACCAGTTGCCCTCGAGGTCGAGCTTCTGATACTGGCCGCTGCCGCCGAGGAACCCACCGTTGAACTCACCGGAGGTCGTGACCGAACTCCCTCCGACCGGGAACGGCAGCCCGACCCGAGTGTCGCGAACCAGGCTCATGCCGACGGATGATCGGCTACAGCTGTTGTCACAACGAAATCGGTCGGCCAAGTCGGCCGGGGTATCCGTGAACCGGTTCTGCTGGAATCCGTACGACGCAAACACCCGGGTGTACCGCGATCCAAAGAGCGGAAAGCCGAGCTGCAAATTGGCACCCTTGCGCCGGATTCGTCCGAGGTTTCCAACCGTGAATCGTTGCCGGCTATTGAACAAAGTCAGCGTGCCCGAAATCCGGCTATCGCGAATGGCCGGGTCGGAGTAGCTCAAGTTGAAGTCGTTAATGTTGCGGCCGAACTGCCATTGGATCTTGCCGCGTTTGCCCTTGCCGAACAGGTTGGGCTGCTCCAGCCCCAAAAACCCTCCGACGCCGACCCCCTGCCCGACCGAGGCGCCGAAATTGACGTTGCCGGTGTTCCGTTCCTTGACCCGGAAGGTAACGTCGACGTCGGCTCCGTTCTCGGACTGCTGCACATCGGGCGCCGACACCGGCTGTTCGAAGAAATTCAAATTCGAGACGTTCTGATACGATCGGATCAGCGCATCTCGATTGAACGTCGCCCCCGGCAGCAACACGATTTGCTCCCGAATCACCCGCTCGTGCGTGATGTCATTGCCGAGGATAACGATCTTGTTGACGGTGGCCGGTTGACCCTCGAAGATCCGCCACCGTAAGTCCACCAGCGGCTGCCCGGCGGAACCCGTCCGGCGGACCTCCTCGGGCTCGACCTGCGACGTGATGTAGCCGTTGTTCGAATAGAGATTGCGGACTTTTTCGGTGGCCGCTTCCCAGTCGGCCTTGCTGAACGGAAGCCCGACCTCCAAACCATTCCCGGCGATCACCGCCGTGCCGAAAGGAAAGTAGAGGCTCAGCTCGTCAGAGGAAAACCGTCGGTTGCCGACAATATCGAACGCTCCGACGCGATACGGCTTGCCTTCGTCGAGGGTGATCTTGAGGATGGCCTTGCCCGGGGTGCTGTCGGTGACCAACGTGTCTCGGAGGACTCGGAGATCAACGTGCCCCCGATCGGCGTACCATTGAGGGATTTTGTTCCGAACATCGTCTTCTACCTTGTCCTCGGTATACTCGCCCCTCCGGAACCACCAGAATCCCTCCGGCTTGGACCCCATGCCCTTGATGATGTCCTCGTCCTTGAATTTCTCATTGCCCTCGATCACGACTTGACTGATCGCCACCCGGCCGCCCTCTTTGACGACAAAGGCCACCTCGACGGTATTGGTCGAGTCCGGCCGAGTCTCTACCGTCGTCACCTCTGCGGCGTAGTAGCCCTTCTTCTTGTAGAGCGAGTCGATCCCAGCCACCGAGTGTGCGACGGCCACCCGATCGATCGCTCGGCCCTCGAGAACCGCGACCTTTTTGCGGACCGCTGACTCCTCCAGCTTCTCGACGCCCTGAATCTTCCAGCGCCGCAAGACCGGTCGTTCTTTGACGATGATGGTGACGAGGTACCCGCCGGTATCCAGTTCCTGGCCGTCGACGGTCACGTCATCGAACTGGCTTGTCGCGTAGAGGGCCGTAATGGCTCGCTGGATACTGCGGTAGTTGAAAGGCTGGAATAGCTGGATGCCGGTGAACCCAATGATCTCCTCCGACCGAAGCCGTAGGTTGCCTACAACCGCCACGCTATCGACTGAGGGGACCGTCACGGCCGCGGTGGGGTCCTGGGCCAAAACCGGCCGGGTCACGGCCGCTGCCAGCGTCATTCCGACCGCGAGGGCGAGCCCATAGAGCGACCCGCGTGCCCGTTTCCAACCCAACGCCGGCCTCACCCTACAGAGGCGACTGGGAGAGGGTTCGAAAGACCAGTCGGTCCCCCTCGGGGGCAAGATCTACTTCGATTTCCTCGCCCCGAGTAATTTCGCCCGACAACAACCGCTCCGACAGCGGGTCCTCGATGTACTTCTGAATGGCGCGCTTGAGCGGCCGCGCCCCGTAGTTCTGGTCGTATCCCTTCGTCACCAAGAAATCGGCCGCCGGCGCCGACAAGCGAACTTCATGGCCCACCCGCTTGTCGAGATCCTTGAGAAGGATGGCGACGATCTTGTTGATGTGTTCCTTATCGAGCGGGTGGAACACGATGACGTCATCGACCCGGTTCAGAAATTCCGGATTGAAGACTTTCGCGATTTCCTCCTTCACCGTTTCGGCGATCTTCGCAAACGACTGCGATCCGCCGCCTTGGTGGAATCCGAGCGACTTGTTCTGGGTAATGTCCCGGGCCCCGACGTTCGAGGTCATAATCACGACGGTGTTCTTGAAATCGATGACCCGACCGTAGTTGTCCGTCAAGTGACCTTCATCGAGCACCTGCAGCAGGATATTGAAGACGTCCGGATGGGCCTTCTCGATCTCGTCGAGGAGCACCACCGAATACGGCTTCCGGCGAACGGCTTTGGTCAGGGTACCAGAATCCTCGTATCCGACATAACCCGGAGGGGCTCCGATGAGCCGGGACACCGAGAACTTTTCCATGTATTCCGACATGTCGACGCGAATGAGCGCGGCAGGATCGGCGAACAGGAACTGGGCCAACGACCGGGCCAACTCTGTTTTGCCTACCCCGGTGGGACCCGAGAAGATGAACGAGCCGATCGGCCGACGGGGATCCTTAAGACCCGCACGCGACCGACGAATGGCCCGGGAAACCGCCGCGATCGCTTCGTCCTGACCGACCACCGTCTTGTGGATCTCGTCTTCCATGCGAAGCAGCCGGGCCGTCTCAGCCTCTTGCAATCGAGTGAGGGGAATTCCGGTCCAGCGCGACACGATGAATCCAATCGCTTCTTCATCGATGACCGGACGCCGGCTCTGACGATCCCGCTCCCACTCCTCCTGCTTGAGCCGGATCTTGTTCTGAAGGTCGCGCTCGGAATCGCGGAGGGCCGCGGCCCGCTCAAAATTCTGGTCCCGAACCGCGTTTTCCTTTTCCTGATTGACCTTCTCCAACTCGCCTTTGAGTTGGGACAGTTCCGGCGGAGGCGCTTGGGTGGCCAACCGGGCCCGGGCACCGGCCTCGTCGATGACGTCGATCGCCTTGTCCGGCAGGAACCGGTCGGTGATGTACCGTTCGGACAGCTCAGCCGCCGCAACGAGCGACGGATCCGGAATGACCACTCGATGATGGTCCTCGTACTTCTTCCGAAGGCCCTTCAAGATCTCAATCGTTTCCGGGACCGACGGCGGATCGACCACCACAGCTTGGAACCGCCGTTCGAGGGCGCCATCCTTTTCGATGTATTTGCGATACTCATTCAAGGTCGAAGCGCCGACGCACTGCAACTCGCCCCGGGCCAAGGCGGGCTTGAGCATGTTGGACGCGTCAATGGCGCCTTCCGCCGCGCCGGCACCGACCAGGGTGTGCAGTTCGTCTATGAACAGGACGATGCTCTTGTTCTGGGCAATCTCGTTCATCACGGCCTTGAGCCGCTCTTCAAACTGGCCCCGATACTTCGTCCCAGCAATGACCGCCGCCATGTCGAGCGACAACACCCGATGGTCCCGGAGAACGTCCGGGCAGGTGTTCGTCGCGATCATGATGGCGAGGCCTTCGACAATCGCCGTCTTCCCAACCCCTGGCTCACCGATCAACACTGGGTTGTTCTTCTTCCGACGGGCCAGGATCTCCATGACCCGCTGGATTTCCTTCTGACGTCCGATGGTCGGATCGAGCTGGCCTTCCGTGGCCAACTGGGTCAAATCGCGGCAAAAGTGATCGAGGGCCGGTGTCTTGGATTTCTTTTCAGTCTTCTGGCTCGGGGAACTCGGGGGAGTCGATGGCGCCGCCCCGGATGACTGCGGCGGCATCTCACTTCCGAGTAACCGCAAGGTCTCGGCCCGCGATTGCTCCAGGGTGACACCCGCATCGGTCAAGACCTGAGCGGCAATGCCTTTCTCTTCTCGGAGAAGGCCAAGCAGGAGGTGCTCGGTGCCGACGTAGGAGTGATTCAGCTCCCGGGCCTCGGTCATGGCCAACTCGAGGACCTTCTTGGCCCTCGACGTATAGGGCAGATCAGGCCCCGGCGCGGAAGAGGCCTTTCCCTTCTTGACCGTTTCCTCGATTTTCTGCTGGACTTCTTCGAGATCGACGTTCAGGTTGGTCAGGACGGCCGCCGCCACCCCTTCGCCCTCGCGGATCAGGCCGAGCAGAATATGTTCGGTCCCGACGTACTCGTGATGGAGCCGAGCGGCTTCCTCCCGTGCCATCTGGAGAACTTTCCGCACTCGATCCGTAAAGTTGTACCCGTTCATGTGACCCGCCCGCGTCGGACTTCATCTTCCAACGTCCGACGGACGAACTCCGCCCGCCGGATCGACATTTCCTCTTGATCAAGCTCCCGGTCGGCCATCGCCGCCAAATGAGCAGGCTGCGTGTGCACGAGTAACCGGTTCAGCGCATACATCCCAACATCCGGAATGAGCTTGAGGCTGACGCCGAGCCGGACACCTGATAGCAAGTTCATGGTCTCCTCGAATCCAAGGGACCGAGCGTATCGGAGGAGTCCGAACGCCCGCCAGCACTTGTCCTCAAGAACCGTGGTCGCATCGCGTAGCAGCACCTGCCGCGCCCGCTCTTCAACGGCGATGACGTGCTGGACCATCGCACCCAACTGCTCCAGCAAGGCCGTCTCACTCTTGCCCAGCGTGGTCTGATTCGACAGTTGGAAAAAATTGCCGACAACCTCGCTGCCTTCCCCGTACAAACCCCGATAAGTCAACCCGATCTTCGTCAAACCGTGCAACGTCTTGTTGATCTCCTTCGTCAACACGAGCCCCGGAAGGTGAATCAAAACCGATGCCCGGAGCCCAGTTCCGACGTTGGTTGGGCACGAAGTAAGGTAACCGAGATCTGGGTGAAATGCGAAGGCAAGTTGTTGCCCCAGTTCGGTGTCCACGCTTTCGACCCGTCGAAAGATCGGCCCGAAATCGGCCCCAGAAGCGAGGACCTGAAGTCGGAGGTGGTCCTCCTCGTTTACCATCACCGCCGAACTGTCCTGCAGGAGCAATGCCCTGCCCGTCCGAGCCTCCGCCCGGCTGTCGCCACCAGCCAGCTCCCGACTAATCAAATGGCGTTCCACCAACAATTGGCGCTCGATCGGCTCCAACTGGTCAATCCGGAGGGTCACCGCCCGTTCAAGGCTCGGGATCCGCCGGGCGGCCGCCAACACCGACCCGAGCACCGCCTCGCGATCCCGCGGACCCATTCGGCCATTGAAGCGGGTCCCGGCCAGGTTGCGGGCCAGCCTGATTCGGGTCGACAGTACCAAGTGGTTTGCGGGCCCACTCGCGTCGAGCCAGCCTAGGCCGCCATCCGGAAGCAAATTGAGGTCGATCATCCCGCCTCCTTGAGCTGGTCTCGAAGCCGGGCGGCTAACTCGAACTGCTCCCGTTCGACCGCTTGGCGAAGCCGCTCTCTCAGCTCCGGAGCACCCTCCGCCGGTTGGGCGGCCTGGATCCCCGGTGGGTGGTATGCCTTCCCCGTGTGATGCACGGACCCGTGGAGCCGTCGCATCAATTCGCGAAGCGGCTCCCCGAAGGCGTCGTAGCAGTCGGCACAGCCGAGCCGGCCGGTTTCGCGAAAATCTCGGAGCGTCGCCCGGCAAGTACCGCAGATCGGTTCCGCGACCTCCGCGATCGCGTCGGCGGCCGTGGCACTGAGGGCGGCCAACAAACCTCCCAGCGGCGAGTCGGCCATCGCTCCAGGCGTCTGAATCCCCTTCTCCGCCGCACATTTCGCGCAGAGGTGCACCGTCCTGACCTCGCCGCCTTCGATGTGGGTCAGGTCGACGACACCTTCCGCCTCTCCACAGCCGCTGCATCGCTTCATCCGATCGCCGCCGCCGCCGCGCCCGATCGGCCAACCGCCGTGAGACAGCCACCTTCCAGCCGAAGCACTCGGTCGGCCTGGCCGGCCAACTCGCCATTGTGAGTCGCCACGACTAGCGCCGAGTTGAATTGCTCCCGAAGCTGCGACAACACCTCGTGGAGGAGTCGGGCGTTGGCGGGGTCGAGATTGCCCGAGGGCTCGTCCGCCAGCACAACGGCCGGCCGGGCGACCACCGCGCGCCCGACGGCGGCCCGCTGTTGCTCGCCGCCCGAGAGCTGCGCAGGGTAGTGTTCGAGCCGGTGCCCAAGTCCGAGCCGGACCAACGACTCCCGCGCTCGAGCACGGGCCTCGGCTTCGGGAACGCCCGCGATAACCAGCGGCATCATGGCGTTTTCGATCGCCGTGAAGTCCCGCAGCAAATGATGGAATTGGAACACGAACCCGATCCGTTCGTTGCGCACCCGGGCTTTGTCTCCGTCGATCAGCGACCCGATTTCCCGCCCCTCGAGTACGACGCGGCCGGCGGTGGGCCGGTCGAGCGCGCCAAGGAGATGCAAGAGCGTACTCTTACCGGCTCCGCTGGCGCCGACGATCGCCACGAACTCCCCGACCACGACCGACAAGTCGAGCCGGTCGAGTACCGTGATCGGCGACCCATCGCCGCCCCGATAGGTGCGCCCGAGGTCATGGGCTTCAAGAACGACGGTCATTCGTGTCGAATCGCTTCCACCGGTTCGAGCCGAGACGCCGCTCGGGTGGCCGGGATCGTGGCTGCCAGCGTAATGCAGAGACTCACCAGTACGACCACCAGGACGTCGGGCCACTCCGTGTGGACCGGCAAGTGATCGATGAAATAGACCGACGGATCAATCCGAATCAAAGCGGATCCGTCGAGAATGAATCCAAGCACCAGCCCGATCAGGAGGCCAAGGCCAGTACCAACGAGGCCAATCGCGGCCCCTTGGGCCACGAAGATCCGGCCAATCGACCTCGAGGTCAGTCCCATGGCCAATAGAATTCCGATCTCCCGAGTTCGTTCCCCCACAATCATCGTGAGCGTCCCCAGGATATTGAAGGCCGCGACAATCGAAATGAAGGTAATAATCAGGCCCATGCCTAACTTTTCGAGCTTCATGGCACCGAACAAACTCTGATTCTGGTCCTGCCAAGCCTGAGCCCGATAGGGATAGCCAAGCCGGCCCTCGAGCCGGCGCCCGACGACTTGGGCCCGCCACGGGTCACGCACTCGAACCTGGATCCCGGTCACCGCGGCGCCAAGACCGGCAACCCGCTGACCAACATCGAGCCGAACCACCGCAAACTGATCGTCGTACTGATACATGCCGGTATTGAAGGTCCCGGTCACTTCGAAGTACCACGGCCTGGCGGTCGGCACCCCAAGGGCTCGGTTGACCTTGCCGATATCACTGGCCGACAGCATCGTGACGATATCCCCGACTTGCAGCGAAAGCCGCTCAGCCAACCGATACCCGAGGATGATGCCACCGTCTGCGGTGTCAACCGTGTTTTGGAACGACACGACGCCGCCAGTCACCGCTTGAGGCAGCGTGGTAACCGCCGCCGCCCCCGTATCCGGTTCGAAGCCCACGACATCGACGTAGGCTGGATAGCCCGAGCTGTTGACCAGCAGGCCCTTGACCAGGACCTCGGGCGCCACCGCCACCACCTCGGGATCCTGGCGCACCGAATCCATGACCGCCCGCCAGTTGTCGACTCTGAGATTGGCCCCAAAAGTCAGGACGTGAATGTGAGGATTCCCAACCAGAATCTTGTCCCGCAGGTCATCGTGGAGCCCGTTCATTATCCCTAAGACAACAATCAGCGCCGCCACCCCGATGGCCACCCCGCCGGTGGCGATCTTGGTGTTGAGGCTGGTAAACCGCGACGAGGTTCTGCCTCGCAGATATCGAACCGCGATCCGCCGCTCGAGAGCATTCGGCCACCAGCGCCGGGATTGAGTCACCCGGCGGCACCGTCGGTCGATCCGGCTTCCGGACGCATGGCCGGGAACAGAATCACGTCCCGAATCGATTCTTGGCCGGTCAGGAGCATGACCAACCGGTCGATCCCCAAGCCGAGCCCGCCGGTCGGGGGCATCCCGTACTCGAGGGCCCTGACGTAGTCGGCATCATAGAGTTGGGCTTCGTCGTCGCCGGCCACTCGTTGCCGAACCTGGTCCTCGAATCGAGCCCGCTGATCGTCCGGATCATTGAGTTCGCTGAAGGCATTGGCGATCTCGCGGCCGTTGACGAAGAGCTCGAAACGCTCCACCACGCCCGGCTTGGATCGATGCTTCTTTGCCAGCGGGGAAATCATGACTGGGTGTTCCGTCACGAACGTCGGTTGGATGAGGTGCGGCTCCACGAAGGCCTTGAACATTTCGTCAATCAATTTTCCGCCGGTCATCGAGGCGGCGGCCTCCCGCGCCGTGCCTGCCTCGATCAAGCGTTCCCGCATGGTCGCCTCAGACGCGGTCAAGATGTCGACCCCGGACCGATCCGCCACCGACTCGGCGAACGGCAGCCGGGGCCACGGAGGTGTGAAATCGATACTCCGGCCTTCAACCTCGATGGTCATCCGGCCGCAACAGTGCTCAACCAAACCGGGAATCATCGCTTCCATCATCGCCATCATGTCGGTGTAGTCGGCGTACGCCTGGTAGAACTCCAACATGGTGAATTCCGGATTGTGGCTCCGATCCATCCCCTCGTTTCGAAAATCATGGCCGATCTCATAGACCCGATCGAAGCCGCCGACGATCAACCGCTTCAGGTAAAGCTCGTCGGCAATCCGGAGGTAGAGCGGCATGTCCAGCGCATTGTGATGGGTGGTGAAGGGCCGGGCGGCTGCTCCACCGTACAGGGGCTGGAGAATCGGAGTCTCGACCTCGAGATACCCGCGGTCGTCCATAAACCGCCGGATGAACCGAATCGCCGCGGCCCGGGTCACGAACACTTGGCGCACCTCCGGATGCACCGCCAGATCCGCGTACCGTTGCCGGTATCGAAACTCCGGATCATGAACGGCGCCGAACGTAACGACCTCGCCGGTCTCAGTCGTCTGGGCCTTGCCCCGAGGCAGCGGCTTGAGGCTCTTGGTCAGGACCTCGACCATCGAGGCCTTGACCGTGACCTCGCCGGTCCGGGTCCGAAACAACTGGCCGGTGACGCCGATGAAGTCGTCGAGATCGACGAGCTTGGCCACCGCATACTGGTCCCCCAACTGGTCCTGGCGGACGTAAATCTGGACCTTCCCGGTATGATCTTCGAGGTGGGCAAACATCGTCTTACCCTGGGAACGCAACGCCACAACCCGCCCCGCGACCTTGACCAGGGGCCCGGCATCGCCCATGGCATCTTGATACGCCCCAACCGCGGCCGCGGCCGAATGGGATCGGTCAAACCGGTAGGCATAGGGGTGAACACCTAACGCCTCCAGTTGGGCACGGGTATCACGCCGGGCCTGCTCGATGTAGTTACGGTCCTCCGCGCTGGTCATCCGATCGACCTTCCGAATCGCTTGAGATAGGCCCGAATGAACCCGTCGAGGTCCCCGTCCATCGTCCGCTGAACGTCCGACACCTTGAGGTCGGTCCGATGGTCGTTCACCATGGTATAGGGCTGAAACACATAGGAACGAATCTGGTTGCCCCACGAGTTGTCGGTCTTGGTGGCTTCGACCTTGGCCCGGGCCGCCTCTTGCTCTTCCAGTTTACGCTGGTACAACGCCGCCCGGAGCATCTTCATGGCCGTCTCTTTGTTCTTGTGCTGACTTCGTTCCTGCTGGCACGCCACGACCGTCTTGGTCGGAATGTGAGTCAGGCGCACCGCCGACGAGGTCTTATTGACGTGCTGGCCACCGGCCCCCGACGCTCGATAGACATCCATCTTGATGTCTTCGTCTCGGAGATCGATTTCGATCGTATCATCGACGACCGGGTACACGAACGCCGACGCGAACGATGTGTGCCGCCGGGCCTGCGAGTCGAATGGCGAAATTCGGACCAACCGGTGCACGCCTTTTTCCGCCTTGAGAAACCCATACGCGTACTCACCGACAATCTCGAGCGACGCGGACTTGATCCCCGCCTCTTCGCCTGGCTCGAAGTCCAACACGTTGACTCGATAGCCATGCTGTTCGGCCCACCGCCGGTACATCCGGGTCAGCATTTCCGCCCAATCCTGGGACTCCGTTCCCCCGGCCCCCGGGTGGACCGTCAGGAGGGCCCCTCGATGGTCATCAGACCCCTGGAGCATCGACTTGAGCTCGAACGACTCCGTCGCCTGTTCGAGCGCGGTGATTTCGCGCTCCAGCTCGGACGCGAGGTCGGCGTCGGGCTCGACCCCGAGCAGGTCGGCGAGACCGTTGGCGTCGGCGAGACGCTGACCGATTTCAGCGGACGGACCGATCCACCCCTTCAGGGACTTGACCTCGTCCACCACGGTCCGGGCCCGCTCCTGATTGGCCCAGAACCCCGGCACCAGTTGGTCGGCTTCGAGGACTGCCAGCCGTTCCGTTTTTGCGGGCAAGTCAAAGAAAGTCTCGGAGTTCGGCCATTCGCCGGTCCAACTCGCTCAATCGTTCGGCACTGTCTGCCATGGGATACTCCCTTACTCGCGAAAAAGAAGCGAGCCGGCCTTCTCTGGCGAAGGCCGGCTCGGAGGAAATATAGGGGGAACTGGCGGTTGTTTCTACGGGAAAACGGACTGCCCGTCGGCCAGGATTTCGTTCAGGGCTTCCTGGAAGTAGGGGGTTGACTGCGCCATGTCCTGGCCGACTTGGTCAACATACTCCTCCCAACTTTTCCGAATCTCTTCGTCGAAGAGTCGCTTCAGCGAGGAATTCTGGAGGCCCTCACGACGCTTGGCCGGGTGGTACACGACCATGTCTGAGATCAGGGCCCGGGCCAGCCGCCGCGCCTTCGCTGCGGGATCCTGACTCAGAAACGGGTTGAGCCGAGCCTTCTTCGGGGCCACCAGTGAGGTCGCAGGCACAGCTGAGACAGTCGCCGACACGTAGCTGGGAAGCGCCAGCGCGGCGGGCGGGGCCGGCCGCTCAGTCGGGCTCGAAACCGGCGGGCGGTTGACCGGACGCCCAACCGGTGGTTCAAAGGCCGGTGGGGCCACCACCGCCGATTCCGGTGCCGATCGGCGGGCCGGTGGCGCGACGGCCGGCCCCGACGCGGGCCAGGGCGCCACGGCTGGGGGCGGAACCAGCGCGGCAGCCGGGGGCGATGACCGGACCACGGGCGTGGTGGGAGCCTGGGCCGGCATTGAGAACCGGGGCGCCATCGGTGGCATCACCGGGACTATGACCGGGATTGCCACCGGCGGCGCCGCCGCAGCAATGGCCGGCGCCGACTCCACAACCGGACGGGCCTCCACGGGCGGGGTCGCGACTGGGACTCCGACCGAGTGGCGAACCCAGAAGACCCCACTACAAACCGAACAGCGAGCTCGGACCCCATTCGCCGGCACTTTGGCGGGGTCGACCCGGAAGATGGTCTGACAGCTGGTACAGGTAACGTTCATTCCCGAAATCCTCTACGTCTCGTCGCCGCCGCGGGTTTGCCGGCGATCGACGACAAAGACCGAACCTGGCAACGTCTTCGCATAGCTCTTCATTTCGGTCGCCAATTCGCTCACTTCCGCGGGGTGAGCAAAGGTCCGATTGCGGTTCGTCACGATTCCCACCGATAGCGTCATCAGGGGGACTCGATGGAGTTGGCCCCGTCGGTCCTTGCCGAAATAATACCCTGCCCGGCGGTCCTGCTCGTTGTACTGGTACGGCACCAACGTATCGAACACCGAGAGGATCTCGGTGCACACCAAACTAATCTCGGAGGCCGGGATGATGAAGATGAAATCGTCGCCCCCGATATGGCCGACAAAACCCCGCGGACCGAGCAGCCCCTTGGCCACGTCGTGGAGGATCCGGGACAGCATGTAGATGACCCGGTCGCCGTCATAGTAGCTATAGCGGTCGTTGTACTCCTTGAAGTGATCAAGATCGGCATAGCATACCGCGAAATCCTGGGTCGCATCGAGCCGGCGACGAATCTCTCGGTCGATTTCCGGCGCCCCAGGCAGCCGGGTGGAGGGGTGCACGGACACATCCCGTTGGCTCCGCACCAGTAGCGCCTCGAGCCGGGCTCGTTGCTCCTCGGCCGGGAAGATCTCGGTCAGGATCTCCTCAGCCCCGGCGGCAAACCACTGCCGCATCCGGTCCGGATTGTGTTGGGTGGCCAGAACCAACGTCGGGACAATTGCGGTGAAGGAATCGCTCTTCAAATGCCGGACCAATTCGGGGCCGAGGCCACCGGCCGCGTCGCCGTTTACCACCAAAAAGCAGGGATGGCCTCGGAGAATGATCGACTCCACCTCTTCGGGCCGATCGAGGACTTCGATTGGGAATTCCTTCTCCCCGGCCCATTGCTGGACCAGATCGGGGACCGGCTTCCCAGCCAGACCAAACATCAGGATGGTCGGGCGATTCCTCACCCAGTTGTCTTTCGTAAGAGGTTATGGCTTAGCAACTTAGGTCACCACATCCGACAAGTCAAATGAAGAACGCCGCCGCAGCAAACATCGCGTAAACCGCCAGCAATTGAGCGCCCTCAAACCAGTGGGTTTCGCCGTCAAGGGTAATGATCGCGATCACGATCGAGGCGACTGCCAGCGCCGCCACTTCAAACACCGGGAAAACCAGGTTCATCTCGGTTCCCAGCGCCAGGCTCAGGAAAACCAGGACTGGGGCCACGAAAAGTGCAACTTGTGTGCTGGATCCTAAGGCGATCTGAAGCGCCAGGTCAATCTGCCCCTTTCTGGCCACTACAATCGCCGTCGCGTGCTCCGCCGCGTTGCCGATAATCGGCACGATGACGAGTCCCACAAACGTTTGGGTCAGGCCAAAGGTCGCGGTCACCGATTGGACCGAATGCACCAGAAGTTCGGACTCGACGACGATGCCGGCGGTGGCTAGAGCGAGGATCAGTACCGCCATCCCAACGCCCCACTTCGGTTCGATCGCGGGGTGATCACCCCCGCCAAACAAGGCTCGGTGGGTTTTGAGCGAAAACAGCAGCGACAACAAATAGGTCACGATTAGGATCACCGAGACCGCCTCGGATAGATAGAGCTCGGCGGTGGCATTCGGCGGGCCATGGGCCGCGTGGAACAAGGCCGGAAACACCAAGCCGATGACGGCCAACGCCAACATTGCCGCGCTCATCCCGGCGTTAGTCCGATTGAACTTGACGACTGGCGTCCGAGTCCCGGCCGCAATGAAACTCAAGCCCAGAATCAAGAGGAGGTTACCGAGAATGCTCCCGGTAATCGAGGCTTTGACCAGGTCCACTAGCCCAGCCCGAAGGGCCATGATGGCGATAATGAGTTCGGCGGCGTTCCCGAACGTCGCATTCAACAAGCCTCCGAGGGTCGGACCGGTCCGCTCGGCCAACGACTCGGTCGCATCACCCATTAGGCCGGCCAGCGGCAGCACCGCGACGCAGGCCGTCATAAAAACCCAAACGTCAGGTGCATTCATGAGCTTGAGGGCCACGCTTGCCGGCACCGCCAGCAGCAACAGGAGCAACCAAGGGAACGGCTTGTTCGGAATCGGGCGGGCAATCCGGAGCGGACGATGGTCGCGCTCTTCGGGCTCCTCGACGATCCGTTGGGCACGGGGCGGCGCGGCCGGCTGCTTCGGGACCGGCTTCGCCTCGCGCTCCCGTGGCGCCCTGGCGGCCTTCGGCTCAGCCTGCGGATTCTTTGGCTTCGGCTCAGGTCGTTCGACCGACTTTCGTTCTGGCCGGGAGGACGGCGGGGCCCCGAGCGCGGCGCGGAGCGCGACCAGCGCGTTGCCATCACCCTTGAGGAGTTGAGCCATCCGGCCCTTGGGCTGCGCAATCAGCACTTGGAGGAGATCGCGTTCTTCGACGTCGGCGCGGCCGGCGGCCGTTGCCGCGGCTTTGGCGGTCTCGAGGGCCCGCTCGGCGAACCGGCTCACCAACGGCCGGGTATCGGCCGCGTCGGCGGCAGCCTGGCGAAGCCCCTGCATTAGGCCGGCGCGCAACCCGTCGAGGTCTATCCCGGCCTTCGCGATGAGCGTTGCGGCCAACCCCTCGGAATTCTGGAGCAGCCCGGCGAGCAGATGCTCGGTCCCGACGAAGTTGTGTCGGTGGCTGGCGGCCAGATCGGTCGCAGCCGCCACCGCCTTCTCGACTGTGGTCCCGTCGCTCACAGGGGTCGCGCCTCGTCAATGAGCATGACCGGAATGTCGTCCTCGATCGGGTAGGCCAGGCGACAAACGCGGCAGATCAGCACCTGCTCTTCGGGGCGATGTTCCAAGTCGCCTTTGCACTTTGGGCAGACCAGGATTTCCAGCAACTCAGGGGCAAGGCTCATACGTCAAGCTCCATCATGGATGTTCGGGAAACCCCAACCGAGCGAGCACCTCGCTCGATTGACGCCAGTGAGGCACGACCTTCACCCACGTTTCGAGGAAGACCCGGCTACCGAGCAACGCTTCGAGCCGCACCCGGGCGTGCTGCCCGATCGCCTTGATGGTCCGACCGCCGGCCCCGATCAAGATTCGTTTTTGCGACTCGCGCTCGACAAATAGCGTGGTCCGAATGTAGACGGGGTCCGACGTTTCACGGAACTCCTCGACCGTTGCCGCGAAGGAGTAGGGCACCTCATCCTCAAGGTGCAGAAAGGCGGCCTCCCGGAGATACTCGGTCACGAAAAACCGGACCGGCTGGATCCCGAGATCGTCGCCCGGGTATTGCCACTCACCGTGAGGAAGCCGCGCGGCCAGGACGGCGGTGAGCTCGTCGAGGCCCTCGACCGGCTCTGCCGACAGATACAATTGGTCGGCAACCCGGCTCGCCGGCCTGATCAGGTCGGCCTTGGTATACGCCACGACGACCGGCTGTTTCGGCCGGATCCCTGCCGGCAGCAGAGTCGCGAGATCCGGGGCCGGATACTCCGCCGCTGGATGGAGGTGCAGGATAACGTGAGCCCGCTCAATGGCCGCCACCGCGAGGCCCACCATCCGTCGTTGGAGCAGGTAAGAGGGGTCCAGCAGGCCTGGAAGGTCTTCGAAAATGAACTGGGTCTCTCCCTCGGTCCGGAGCCCGACAACCGGCTCACGGGTGGCCTGGGCCTTCGGGCTGACCATCGCCAGCCGGTCGCCGACCAGGGCGTTGAGGAGAGAGGATTTTCCGACGTTGGGGCGGCCTGCGATCGCGATTCGACCGCATTTGGTCATGGGACCAAGGATAACCAAGTCCCCCCTCATTTGACCGGCTCCGGCCGGGGATGGCCGAAGATGTAGTGGCCCCGCTAACATCAGGCCCTTATGAACCGTGCTGCCGCGATTCGAGGCTTCGGAACGCTCCTACTTGTTGGTGGCAGCCCGATCGACGGGCGAGCCCAGGTCAAAGTTGCGATCGCCGCCCAGGCCGTCGGAGTTCTGCACCGGGTCAATCCGACGGCCGAGGCTCGCCCAGCCACGGCGTTTCAGTTGATCCAGCCGGTGATCATGGCGACTGGCCGTTTGGGGCGAGGGTTCGGCGCCCGCGCCACCGTCAATCTCGAGGGGCTGACCATTCCCGACGGCGAGCTCACGCCGGGGGCGTGGGGCGAGGGCTTCGTCGATCGGCGCCACCCCCACACCTTTGGGCATGAACTGGTGATTGATGGCGTCCGGGCCATGTCCTGCGGAGGCCTGGGCCGGTGTCGGGTCGCCGGATTCCTGGGCAAGGGTTTCGTGCCTTTCGGCTCGCCCGACCCTATGTCGCGGCCCTTCATTCGCTACCCGGTCAACCACCACTTTGCCCAGATTCTCGAGCGGGCGGTGGTCGGTGCCCAGTTCGGGATCGGGCCTGCCCTGCTTGAAGGCGCGCTCTTCAACGGTGACGAGCCGGAGCGGCCGGGTCAATGGCCACGGATCAAGGGACGATTCGGGGACTCCTGGTCGCTCCGAGCGACCTACCGCCACCGCGACCTGGCGGAAGCGTCCGCATCGATGGCCGGGGTCAATTCCCCGGAACATCGGCCCGGCGCCGGCTCAAATCAGCGGAAGCATCATATTGGGGTAACGGGGTACCCCGTCGGCGGGCGGGTCACGATCTTCGGTGAGTGGGCTCGGACCTCGGAGCTTGATGGCTTTTTCGCATTCGACAGTTGGCTCGCAGAGGCTCAATGGCGGGGGCAGCGGCTCCAACTTCAATATCGGTTCGAGGCAACCGAACGGCCGGAGGAAGAGCGGCTCACCCCGTTCCGGTCGGCCAGACCCCACCTCGAGAACAGCATCCTCGGGGTCACCCGGTGGACCTCCCATACCCTGGGCGCGACCTTCCCATTTGCCCGGGTCCTGGACCGGGGCTGTGTCCTGGTGTTCGCCGAGGCGACTGCCGGCCGGGTCCGCGCAATCGGCGGAGGCCTGTTCGACCTGATCGCCACCTACGGGAAACCGGGCTTCTCGTCGTTGAGCGTGGGCCTCAAGTTCGCCTGGGCGGATCATTCGTCGATGGGCCGCTATGGCATCAGCGGCCCACTTCGTCACCGGCACGGCTGCGGCTAGCGCGCCGGCCCAAGCACGAGTCGTCGATACTCCTCGATCGGAACCGCACCTAACGACATCATTTGATCGAGGAACCGGCCCACGTTGAAACCCGGCCGTTCCTTCGCCTCGAGATAAATGCCCCGGATTTGGCGATTGCCGAGGTAGTAGGTCGTGATCTGCGGCGCCGTGGTCAACGTCCTCATCCACATGTTGCGGGCCAACTGGTCTCCCTGAATCGCCTGGTCTCGAATGAACGACATCATCGCCTCGCGGTCGAGACCTGTCGTGTGAACCCGGATGTCGACAATCGTCCGGGCGGTGTTCTCGAGTTGTTTCTTGAAGTGGGCCAGCCACTCGAGCGGGCCGCCCCAACCGGCCTCGAGCAAGACCCGTTCGACGAAGGTCCCCCACCCTTCGGTATACACTCCGTCCGCGAATATCGCCCGGATCGGCCGCGGCCCATGGGCCGCGATCCGGCCCTGAAGGTAGTGGCCTGGAATCAGTTCGTGGGCCGCGATCATCCGAGTGAAGGGGCGGTTAAAATCTGCGAAAAACGCCGCTTGGCTCGCCGGATCCGACCCCGCTCCCGGCACGGGAACGAAGAGAAACGTGACAGCGGCCGGTTCAAACGGGCCGGCCCCATAGACCCCACCGACCGACTGCCCTGCGAAGTATGCCGGCGAGGTTCCGACCACCAGCGTCCGGCTGGATGGGAGGGTGACGAGATCTTTCTTCCTCACAAACTCTTCCAGCGCCGGAACCAGACTCTGCCAGTGGGCAAGGTAGGGCTCCACCGCCGAGTCACGAGCCGCGGCCACCGCGCCGAATAGGAGGCGGAGCGCGCTTCGATCGTCGGTCGGTTGAGCCACGCCTGGGAGGACCGAGTCCCAGATCGCCCGGCCATAGCCGGCGGCCTCGGTCACGGTCAGTTCCAAGTCGCGTTCGGCTCGGAGCAGTACACTGTCGACGGGATCCGTGATCCCGGTCTCGAGGGCAAACACCAAAGGGTAATCGGCGCCGAGCCTTGCGTTCCCGGTCCCCACGACCGCGAGGGAATCGAAAAATTGTCCCAGCGATTCAAGGACCTGGGCGGCGGCTCCCCCGGAAACCCGCGCCGAGTCGAGAACGATGGCCGGGAGGGTCGCCCCCGCCGCCACCAGACCATCGCGGTAAAACGCCGCGGCGGATCGAACTTGCCCCGCAGCGAGGCGGGCGAACTCCGGCACGACCGAAGACCGGTCAGACCCGGCGAGACTAGCCCGGGCGGCGGCGGCCAGGGCCGAGACCGCCCCGACCCGCTGTCGGGCCGAGCGAAATCGCTCCGCCAACGGCCGCTCAGGACGGAGCAAGAGGAAAATCGTGGCCTCGGCAATCGGGGTGCTCCAAAACAACGGGTCGCGGGCGGGGCGAGCCAGACTGACGAGGTCGAACACCTCACGCTTGATTCGGCGATCGAGCAACCCAAGGTCGACCCGATCGTCGGCGCTCAAGTCGCCCGCGAGGGCAGCCGCGACTGAATCGGCCGCCGCCCGATTGAACGCCAGCCAGCCCGTGAGTTCCTCGGGTCCGAACAACTCGAGCCGGCCGTCGAACTCGTGCCGCCCCGCCTGGGTTGCCCGAGAAGGATAGAACGCGAAGTACCGGTCGAGATACGCCGCAATGAGCGGTTGCGCGGGCGTCGGACGCCGACCCGAATCGCAGGCCTCGAGGGAACCAGCGGCGAGGACCGCGAACAACGCGAAACGAAGGGCCGGAGGGCGCATGGAGGCAGCAACGTTACCGCCGCTCGCGAGTCGACGCCAGCTCCATCGCCCTGGCCGGATCACCACTTTGAGGACAGATTCCCCGCGATGGACGCCCAATACTCAGAGCTAAGCCTCCGCCTCACGGCCGCCGAACGCAGAGCCATCGCCCGGCTCACCTCACCCACCAGGATCCAAGCGCTGCTCGACGAGATTCCCTATGTCGGTGAAGAACGGTATCGGTCGCCACTGACGTTTCTGCGGGAACGCGGCGGACATTGCTTCGACGGGGCAACGTTCGCCGCCATGGCCCTGCGCCGCCTTGGCCATCGGGGCGTGCTCGTTGACCTGCTGCCCAATCACCGGGACGACGACCACGTGATCGCCCTGTATCGGCGGGGTCCCCACTTCGGGGCGATCGCCAAGTCGAACTACGCCGGGCTTCGGTCGCGGGAACCGGTCTACCAGAGCGTCCGCGAGTTGGTGATGTCGTACTTTGAAGGCCATTTCAACCGGCTCGGCGAGCGCACCCTCCGGGCCTATACCTACCCGCTCGACTTAGCCCGATTCGATCGCCTCGGATGGATGTGGCTGGACCCCGCTCTCGACGCGATCGGTGACGCCCTCAATGATCAACGGTGGGTGACCCTGGTCACGCCGGCCATGGCACGCCGGTTGACACCGGTCGACGAACGGTCCAAGCGGTCGGGGCTGCTTGGTGTCAGGCCGGGGGAACTCTATCAGCCCGATGGCCCAGCCCGTTCGAGGTAGCTCCGGACCTTCCAGGTCCGGCCCCAGAGATAGAGGACCATGACCCATTCGCCGTCGATCACTGTCGGACCGCCGTTGGCCTCGGTGCGGGAGTACCGAACCGTTCCGAAACCGTAGGCCAGGTTCCCGCTGGCGTCGAAGTCGAGCGGGGTGAGGTGGTAGCCGCTGATCCGAGGCAGCCAACTGACGAGGGTATCGCCGACCGTGGCCCGTCCGCTCGCCTCAAGGCCGAGAGGTGCGAATAGGACGGCGTCCATCAAGACCTTATCGAGCGTCCGGCGGTCCTTGGTTCCGATCAGCCGACTCCATTCAGCCAGGAACGGCTTGACTTCCTCGAAGGCCCGGGCGCGAACCTCCTCCCGAGGACTCTTCCTCGTTTCGTAGACGCTCTCGCCGGGCAGTTGGGCAAAAAGGCGGGAGGCCGTCAGGAGGCCGAGCAGGGCCGCCGTCCAACGAGGCATCACTAGGCCGTCACGACGGCGCGGTCGGTCATTTCCAATGCCCGATCGATGATGGCGAAGGCCTCGCGAAGCTGAGCTTCGGTGATGCACAGCGGTGGATTGGTGAAAAAGTAGTTCCAGCGAACCATGGTATAGAGGCCATGGTCCCGAAAGAATCGGTTAAGGGTGGCCATTTCCTCCGACGTCCCGTTGAATGGCGCCATCGGCTCGAGGGTCTTCGCATTCCGGACCAACTCGACAATCCCGAACAGACCAATCGACCGCACCGCGCCGACCGACCGGTGCTTCGACGACAAGTCGTCCAACAACTCCTTGAGCAGCACGCCCATCCGCGCCGCGTTGTCGACCGTCTGGTCGTCCTCCATGACCTGAATCGTCGCGAGAGCGGCGGCGCAACAAGTAGGGTGACTGTTGTAGGTGAGTCCGCCGTAGAAGACTTTGTCGGCGAAATGCTCGGCAAGATGGCGCCGCATCCCGAGGGCACCGAGAGGGAGGTAGCTACTCGTAAGGCCCTTCGCCAACGTGATCAGGTCCGGCACGACATTCCAATGATTGACCGCGAACCACTTTCCGGTCCGGCCGAAGCCGGTCATGACCTCATCGGCAATCATGAGGATACCGTACTTGGTGCAGAGGGCTCGAATTCCCTCGAGGTAGCCCGGCTGAGGAATCAGGATTCCGTTGGTGCCGGTAACCGTTTCGAGGATCAACGCGGCGATCGTGTTCGGCCCTTCGAGCTGAATGATCTCCTCGATCGCGGCCAGCGACCGTTCAACCGGATCCCAGCCCCGTTGAATTCCATGATACTCATCGGGAAACCGAACCACGCCTGGCATCCCGGGCTCAGCGGCCCAGCGGCGGGGGTCGCCGGTCAGGGTGATCGCGCCGGCGGTGGCCCCGTGATAGGAGCGGTACCGGGCCATGATCTTGTGGCGGCCCGTGTAGAAGCGGGCCAACTTGACCGCATTCTCGTTCGCCTCAGCGCCGCCGTTGGTGAAAAAGAAGGTATCGATGTCTCCGGGACAGAGCTCGGCGAGCTTGGCGCCCAAGCGGGCCCGCGGCTCGGTGGCCATGAAGGGGTTCGCGTAGGCGAGGGTCGCGAGTTGGTTGGCGATGGCGTCGATGACTCGCCGGTCGCCGTGGCCGATGTTGACCGACATCAATTGGCTATTGAAGTCGATGAATCGCTTCCCTTCCGGGGTCCAGAAATAGATGCCCTCGGCCCGGCTGATGGCGATCGGATCGACCTTGGACTGCGCCGACCATTCGTAGAGGGTATGGCGCTTGGTGAGCGCGATGATCTCAGGTCCGGTCATGGTAAGGTCGGTGGTCGTGGTCATTGATGGCTGTCCAGTTGGATCTGCGGTGTCCTTCGGAGTCCGGGAAAGGTGCTCCACCCCCGTGGGGGAGTGCAAGTGGCCCGAAAAAAGGAGCCCCGTGATCCGAGAATCACGGGGCTCCACAGGGGTGGCTGACGACGGCCTACTCTCCCACGACCTCTCAGTCGCAGTACCATCGGCGCTACAGGGCTTAACGACCGTGTTCGGAATGGGAACGGGTGTGGCCCCTGCGCGCTAGTCGTCAGCCAATCTTGAGCTACCGGCGGTGATCACCGAGCGGTGTGCGGCCTGTTATCCGTCTTCGCCCCTGTATACCAGGGGAGGAAGGATCGGACGACGTATGGACGCACCGGACCTCGAGTCAACCACCGATAGGGGCGCCCAACGGGGCGCCCGAAATCGGCAACTGAGAGAACTGGATGATGTCGTTCGTAGGAGCGGGTCTCAAACCCGCTCGGAATCAAAACCAATGGAAGAGATCAAACTTCACGGGCGATTAGTAGCGCTCGACTGAAGGCCTTACAGCCCGTACATCTGCGCCCTATCAACCTGGTAGTCTCCCAGGGCCCTTTAGGAACCTTGCGGTCCAGGAGTGTTCATCTTGGGGACAGTTTCCCACTTAGATGCATTCAGCGGTTATCTGCGCGCGACATCGCTACCGGGCGATGCCCCTGGCGGGACAGCCCGTACACGGGAGGTCGCTTCGTCCCGGTCCTCTCGTACTAAGGACGAGTTCCCTCAACACTCCTACGCCCACAGCGGATACAGACCGAACTGTCTCACGACGTTCTGAACCCAGCTCATGTGCCACTTTAACCGGCGAACAGCCGGACCCTTGGGACCTTCTCCAGCCCCAGGATGTGACAAGCCGACATCGAGGTGCCAAACCGCGTCGTCGATGTGAACTCTCGGACGCGATAAGCCTGTTATCCCCAGCGTACCTTTTATCCTATGAGCGATGGCCCATCCACACGGGACCACCGGATCACTTAAGCCGACTTTCGTCCCTGCTTGCGCTGTCGCGCTCGCAGTCAGGCGCCCTTCTGCTTATACACTCGTCGTGCGATTACCGACCGCACTGAGGGCACCATAGCGAGCCTCCGGTACTTTTTAGGAGGCGTCCGCCCCAGACAAACTACCCACCTGCCACGGTCCTCGA
>JANNQX010000107.1:0-16424 GCA_031400975.1 Gemmatimonadota bacterium | reverse complement strand
CGACGACGAGATGGGCGGTAGCGGGAACGGTGGCAAGATTCAGGGTCAGGTCGGGATCTGGGTTCACGACGAGAACCATCGGCCGGCCCCGAACGTGATCGTTCGAGCGGCGTGGTCGGGCGCCATTACTGGGACGACACGCTGCACCTCCGACGAGCAAGGTTACTGCAAGATGGAAAGTCGGCCGTTCGACAATGAGCAGGGGATTACGCTGACCATGACGGTCAAAGGGTACGACAACCCGGGGTTTCTGTTCGACAAGAAACAGAACCATGAGAAGGACGGGGACTCGGACGGGACGACGATTCGGATTCAGCGATAAGCGCTGGGCTCGGCCAACAGCTTTCCGAGTTGCGCCCCGAGCAGCAAGTCGTCGTGCACGCCGAAGACCTGGTCGCGGACCCGCCCGTCCCCGTCGATGATGACCGTCGTCGGCGTCCCCTGCATGGCGTACGCTCGCATCGTGCGGGGGATGGGATCACCATTGAGCCCCGGTTGGTCGACCCCGACGGGGAACCGAATCCGGTACTCGTGCAAAAAGGCCCGGAGCGACGGAAGACCCATGGCGTCGTGGTGCTCAAAGACGGTATGGAGCCCGACGACGGACACCGGGGCACCGGCGAAATGCTCCGCGACTCGCTGGGCCTGAGGCAATCCGCGGGCAACGCAGCCAGGACAGAGCATTTGGAAGGCGTGGAGTAGGACGACTCGCCCTCGAAAGCTTTCAAGGGTGAGGGGCTCGGCGGTGTTGAGCCAGGTGGTCGTGTGCCAGTCGGGGGCGGGTTTCGGTTCCATTGTTCCAAGGTAGTCGCCCCGCCGCTCTCCGGCCTCCCGCTGACCCCTCGGCCGGGGTAGGATCATGGGCCCGTACCTTAGGGCTTTCCTCTCGCCGGGGGCGTCGGATGGATGAAGATATAGTCCAGTTTTTTGGCGTCATGATGGTGATGCTTTCGACCGGCTTGATCGGGTACGCGGGGGTCGCGTTGATCGGAGCGGTGAAGCGCCGTTTGGATCGAGTCGACTCACCGGGGCTCAACCCGGACGAGCTCGAGGCTCTCCGGTTGCAGGCGGAGGAGGGTGAGCAGCTTCGGGCTCGGTTGAGCGAGGTGGAGGAGCGGCTCGATTTCGCGGAGCGCCTCTTAGCCAACCAACGAGAACCACCCCGGATCGGCGAGTGAGACCGCTTGCGAGAGAGGGTCACCTCTGGTCTTGGCTACCGGTGATGATCGGCCTGATGGTGCCCATCGGGCTTGCGGGCCAGACTCGGCTGGTACTCAACACCGATGACGGCGGACAGGTAGTCGCACTGCAATCGGGGCGTGGCCTCCATGGTGTGGTCCTCGCTCACGGCGGGCGGTTCACCAAAGAGTCGTGGCGGGCAGAGGCCGCGGTCCTGGCGGCGAAAGGATTCCGCGTCTTGGCGATCGATTTTCGCGGATTCGGCGAGTCGGCCGGGCCCGGGGGCGACGATCCCCTCAACGCTCCCCTTCACCGAGATGTGCTGGCGGCCGTGCGTTACCTCCGTGGCGTCGGTATGACGTCAGTTTCGGTGATTGGTGGAAGTATGGGAGGGATGGCAGCGGCCCAGGCGGCGATCGAGGCCCTTCCGGGTGAAATCGATAACCTGGTCCTGCTCGCCCCTTCGGCGGTCGCCGAGCCTGAGAGAATTCCGGGCCGGAAGTTGTTCATCGCCGCCCGGGGGGATACGACAGCGGGTGGGGCGCTTCGACTGGTGCGCATCCAGGCTCAATTCGATCGGACTCCCGAGCCCAAGACCCTGCTCCTCATGGACGGCCAAGCTCATGCTCAAGCACTTTTTCGGACTAGCCAAGGGCCCCGGTTGGTGGACGAAATTCTCGGGTTTCTTGGGGATCCACTCGCGAAACGACGCCGCTAAGGTGGCTCGCTCTCCCGTGAGATTGGTTCGCTCCGCCCGCTTCGCGTGGATGGCCGTCGTCATCGGCGGCTGCCAGCGTCCGATGAATTTGGCGCCTCCGGCACGGGACGATGTGTTCACGGCCTATTTGTCGGCCCGACTCGGCGGCAGCGATCCGCTCCCCGACTGCGCCGTTCGAGGATTCGACCTCGAGGCGACGGCGCCGGTCGAGTTTGCCCGCCTTCGGCTCCACCTCGAACTCCCAACGGGGTTCGTACCGGGGCCGCGTGAATTGTTGATCGAGCCCGTCCGCCATCCAGCCATTCCCGGCGAGTGGGGCGGGAACCAATGGCTGCCGGGGTTCTACATCACCCCGGCTTGGTACCGGTGGACTCGTTCCGAGCGCGCTGCGAAGCGGGGGCCGACGGCTCCGACGACTCTGGTTCAAATTCACAACTGGCGGAGTTTTCAGATGTTTCTTGCCGATCCGCCGTGGACCCTGACGGAAGGAGAGGAGTGCGCGCTGCGGCTGCCCGGTCGGACGGCCCGGGTGCTTCGCTTCACCGCGCGACATCCGGTAGAGGCTCCTCAATGGGGGGTTGTCGCCTATTGGCGCGGCCGCCCCGGCGACGGTTTCCTCACGGTGTTTGCGCTCGGGCCCGACCCCGCCGTCCAAGCGGAGGTCCTCGAAGTCATTCGCCGGCACCGGCCATAGGCCGAATCGAGGTCACTAGGGCACGCGCTCCGTATTAAGGCGGAGGTGGGTGATCCGATGCGGTCCCTCGCTGAGTTGAGATCACGCCTGGGTCACGGCAACGGCGTAGGTTGCGTCATCATTGACCGCACCCTGGTGACAACGTGCAATGAAACGCTGCCTCATCCTCCTCTTGCTGGACCTTGCCGCCGTCACTCCGGCGGTGGCCCAGGCCGAGACTTCAAGCTCAGACCGGAGTTGTTTTCGAGGCCGGCCTCTCGGTGAATGCCGGTCCTTCTGGATCACCGAAACCAGCTACAGTGTGCGGTTGTCGTCGGTGGACCGGCAGGCGAGCTTCGAGCCCGGCAGGTGGCTGCTTCCGACCGCCGAACTTGGCGGGATGCGAAACCTGAGCGGGCGAGTCGCGGTAGGAGCCACAATTGGCGCCGGCTTCCTGGGCGGCTTCTATCTGGCTGCTAAACCTCGGGCTCGAGTGTGGTTGTCGCGAAAGCATCGGTCGACCTGTCGCCCGGAGTGATGTTTGGGAGTAACGTGGGGATCCGGCGGTTCACGGCCGATGCCTCGCTGATGTGGGGCGATCGGGTCGGCGTGACGGCTCAATCCTTTGTGGTGCCCGTTACCACCTTTACGACAGGCGAGCAAGTGATCCGGAACCGCCGCAGGGTGTACCTCGGGCTCAGGCTCGGTTCAAAACTCGGAGTCGCGGGTGCGGCGGCGGATGCGCTTGGGTTTCTGGCGGTGATCGGGGCGTACCTGGTCGCCTGTGCGAGGGGGTGCGACTGAGTCGTGACCGCGATTGTCATTCTCTGAGCGCGATTCGAACGCCGACCGTAAGGCCGTTCGCTGTTCCGAGGGTTTGAGTCCAACCGGCTGGCGTCTCTATGGGCAGGGCAGGTACGGCTGGCCGCTCCCGCGGGCTAAGACGTGAACGATCGGCGGAGAGTTCGTCATGGGGTCGAGTCTTATCGTGAGCTGGTTGCCTTCGAGGCGCCCGTCGAGCCGCAATCTGGTGGTCACGGGCTTGGACCCGTTGGCTCCGGGATAGAAGGTGTAGTCGAAGGTTACTTCGAACCGACCGGTCCTGTCGGGGGCCAGGCCGTGCGGGATCCTGCCATAGCTGCAGTTGCCCCAAGCGGCTGTGCTGTCGGGCGCAATCAGAAGATTGAATCCGTCGCTGTTCCAGGCGCCGAACAGGGCGTCGACCGGGGCGGTGTTGCATCCCGCCGCGCCGGCGAGGCATGCGGCGGCCAGAACTGCAGCTAAGTTCGAGGCGGGCATCCCTCTAGTACTCGGGAATCCAGCATTTCGTCACGGCCCCGGGTGGGGGTCGGTCGTTCAGGCTTGACCATCCCGGTGGAGCAGCCGACCTTGCTGGGTCCAATTTCTGTGGGAAATGTAATGGTGAAGAATATCACTCCGGCGGACATCGGCGATCGGGAGCTTGCCCGCCGCTCGATTCTCGGATTCGGCGAGATGGTGGCCGTGCTCGGCCGGGACGGGGTCGGTCCGGGGGCGGTCGTGCGCCGGCCGAATGCGCTGGGCGCCCGGATCCCGGCCGCAGCCGACAACCCCTGGTTTGATGCGGTGATCGTCCCGCTCGACGCGGCGCCGCCCGATGACGACGCCGAGCTGCCGCACTGCCTCTGGACCCTCGCCGACCGGGCTCCAGGACGGGTCGAACTGCCCGAAATCGCCACGCCGTTCATGGGCGTATCGCTCGACGATCCAAGGCTGGATCTGGCTGGCGGCGCTCCGAACGTGGAGTCGACGCCGCTTCTGGTGATTGGCGATCTCAACGAGCGTGCCTACGGGCAAGTGGGGATGTTCGGCCCGCTGGTGTCCGCCGTACGAGACGACCGGGTATTAACCCACGGCCTTCGGGACGACGGCCGGTTCGTGTCGGTCGCGCTCACCCTCGACATCGGCGACGACGTTGGTGTCCACTACGTCGCGACGGAGGAGAGTCACCGCCGCCGCGGCCTCGCCAGCCGCCTCATTCTGAGCGTGTTGGCCGCCGCGCGCGCCCGGGGCCTTCGGACCGCGACGCTCCAGGCCAGTCCCGATGGGCTTCCGGTATGGACCAAACTGGGGTTCCGCACCGTTGCGTCTTTGCGGGGATATTTTCGGGTTTGAAACCTATGTGCGCCGCGCACGTAGATTGGCGATGCGCCCGATCGAGTTCCACATCCTGTTGACCCTGGCCTCCGGCGAGCGCCACGGATACGCGATCATTCAAGACATCCTCACTCACCCCGATGCCACCCTCCCGGTGGAAACGGGGACCCTGTACCGTGCCCTTCAACGGCTGGTCGAGCAAGAGCTGGTCCGCCCGACCGAACCCCGGCGGGTGACCCCGGATGACGATGAGCGTCGTCGCTACTACGCGATCACTGCCGCCGGGCGGCGGGCGGCCGCCGCAGAGGCTCGCCGGATGGCGTCGTTGGTTGCGCGAGCCCGCTTGGCATCGCTGATCCCGGGGGGTATCTGAGCGGACGGGGCGCGAGGCCGGAGCCCTGGTGGTGTCGGGCGTTCGAGGTGGCTCTTCGAGCATTTCCCGGGGAGTTTCGCGACCACTGGGGTCCCGACATGCGGGCCACTTTCGCGGCCCGGGCAGCGGCCCAGGCGAACGGGGGTCGAACCCCGTGGCGCTTCGTGCTTCGGGAACTCGGCATCCTGGTAACGAGTGGGTTTCAAGAACGTCTCCACCCTAACACTCGGCGGCAACGCATGTTCCAGATCCAAGACCTTCGGTATGCCTTTCGACTTCTGGGCCGGAGTCCTGGCTTCACGCTGCTGACGGTGCTGGTGCTGGCCGGCGGTCTCGGCTTGAGCACCTTTACGTTTTCCTTCCTGCATACGGCCATGATCCGCGCCCTGCCGCTCGACGAAGGTGAGCGAATCGTTCGGATCGATCCGATGATGCACGGGAGGATGGAGGCGGTCGATGCCGTGGATGTCCCGGCCCTCAAAGCATCGTTGTCCGGCATTCGCGAGCTGGGTGGGTACTTCGGTCGGGAGGTCGTGATTGGCGCCGACGACGGCCGCCGAGTGGTGGACGCCACGGTGGCCGATCCGGTCCTGTTTACCGTGGCCAGGACGCCGCCGTGGATTGGTCGCACCCTCCTACCGGCAGACGCCGAGGCAGGGGCAGAGCCGGTGATCGTGTTGTCGTATCGGACCTGGGAAATGGGGTTCGGGGCGGATCGGTCGGTGGTGGGCACCCTTGTTCGGTTGAACGGAGTCGGCGCGCGGCTCGTCGGCGTGATGCCGCCGGGTTTCGGCTTCCCGGTGGCGTCTGAGGCGTGGATGCCCCTTCCGGCCCGTTCGCTCGGACAGACGGTGGCGGGGCTTGAGTCGGTGCGGCTGGTGGGGCGGCTTGCGCCTGGGGTGTCTCGGGCCGCCGCCTCGGCCGAGGCGACCGCGGTGTTGCAGCGGGTTCTGGCGGCCCGGGATACCTCGATCCGAATCGGCGCTGTGGCGGTGGCCGTGGAGTCCTTCCCGGCCGTTCAGTTCGGCGAAGAACGGGCTTTGGTCTTCACGGTGCTCAACCTGTTGGCGGCCCTGATCCTTCTCCTGGCCTTGGTCAACGTCACCAATTTGCTCTTGGCTCGGGCGAACGAACGGATTCGGGAGACGGCCGTGCGCCTGGCGCTGGGCGCTTCCAACGGGCGGCTCGTGATGCAGGGGATGTGGGAAACGATCATTCTTTGCGTGGCGGGCGGAGCGTTAGGGACTGCTGGCGCGGCCTGGGGTCTCTCGGCAATGACCCGCTGGACTCAGGCGAACCTGGAGGGGAATCTCGCCTTCTGGTGGGTTTGGCAGATCGACCGGGTCACGGTGCTGTGCGCCGGCGCGTTCATCACGGCGGCGATTGCCGTGCTGGGCAGCGTCGTGTCCCGACGAGTCACCCGCACCAACGTGCGGGAAGTGATGCAAGACGGGAGCGCCCGATCGGGATCGCGGAGCGAGGGACGCCTGTCGCGGGCGCTGGTCGCGACCCAGGTCACCACCGTAACGGTCCTGATGTTCTTTGGGGTCCTCTCTGGCGTGGTTGCCTATCGATTCGTGACCCTCGATCCGGGCTACAGCACGATCAACCTGCTGCAAGGCGGAATCCAACCAAGGTCAGCTCGGTACGGCACGCCCGAGGACCGTGCCGCGCTGTTCCGCACCCTGCACGCACGGCTGGTGGAACATCGGGAAGTCGATGGCGTCCTGATCCGCCGGACGCTCGGCGACCGGCTCTCGGCGGAGGGGCGGTTTGCGGCTCGGTCGTCGGCGGGCGAACTACCCACCGCCAATATCCGCGCCATGCTGGGCCGCTTCTCGACCATGGGCATCACGATGGCTCTTGGTCGCGAACTCAATGAGACCGACGACGAATCCCGGACCCCGGTCGTCGTGATCAGTCGGTCGCTCGCGGCCGGCCATTGGCAGGGGCGTTCTCCGGTCGGAGATCAGTTGCGTTTGGCCGGCGTCGGCGACACGCTTCGGTGGTACACGATCGTCGGCGTGGCGAACGACATCCCCTACGGGAATCCTCTGTCGCCCGACCGGAGTCCCGACGCCATTTACGGGTCGCTGCTTCAGTTCGACAGCCCCTTTGCGGCGGTGGTGATCCGCTACCGCACCAGGGAAGTCGCCGGCCGCGAAGCTCTGATGGAAGCCTTCGGCTCGGTTGATCCGCTTTTGGTGCCGGACTCGGTCCAGCCGCAGGCGGAGGTGCTCCGGAAAGCCGGCCTGATTGCCACCTCGGTCTCCCAGCTGTTCGGCGCCTGCTTTGCGTTTGCCCTCCTTCTCGCGATGGTGGGCACCTACGGACTGATGTCGCGGTCGATTGGACTCAGGACCCGAGAGATCGGGGTCCGGCGGGCGCTTGGGGCGTCGGATGCGAATGTCACTCGTCTCCTCTTGTTGCAGGGCGGCCGTCAGATCGGGGTGGGGGCGCTCATCGCGGCCCCGATCCTCCTCGTGGTAGGGATCGCGTTCCGGTACTATTTCCCGATCAGCGGATGGCTCGCGGCGGCAGCAGGCAGCTTGGTGTCAACCACGATCGTCGTGCTGGTCCTCGCCGCGACCTGGGTTCCGACCCGGAAAGTCTTGCGGGTTACGCCGCGCAATGCGTTGGGGGTGGAGTAATGGAGGTTCGGGTGAGTCGGTTTCCCTATGTCGGCCTTGGGGCGGCGCTGGCCGTGCTTCGGATCGGCACGGCGTGGCGCTGATGGTCATGCTGTTGGTCGTAGCCGCCGCCGACCGCGAGCCAGTCGGTCGCGTCGCAAGCTGAGCGGCCCCGTCGTGGATTCGAGCCGGCCTGCTTGGGTAGCGCTCTCCCGCCGAACCTGGCCCGTTCTGGTTGGGGGGTTTGCGCTGGCGTCGCTCGCTCCTCGGGAGGTGGGGCCAGGGTCAGCCTTGCAGCCGGGGCCGGTCTGTCGCCCCGATCCGAGGGGCCCAACCGTGGCCGTCGCGGCTTTTCCTCGGCCGGATACGTCGGCATACAGCCTGCCGTTCGAACCCGGCGGCGGGTATCCAGTGTGGCGCACCACAAGTCACTATACCCCTGGCAACGGCGGGGTTGGGCTTTATGCGGTGGACATTGGGATGCCCTTAGGGACGCCGCTCGTGGCCGCCCGGGCCGGGGTGGTGGTGGCTGTTCGCGACAGCTTCCCCGATGGCAACGGGACCGACCTGGAGGAGAATTATGTCATGATCCGTCACGTTGATACCACAGTGGCCCGCTACCTCCACCTAACGCTCGGGGGGGCGCTGGTCAGGCTCGGCGATACGGTACGACAAGGCCAGCGGGTTGCCAGGAGCGGCAATTCGGGTCAGACCGGCGGGCCGCACCTGCATTTCGACGTTCAGGCCTGTGGCCCGAACCTCCCGCCTGGATACAACCGGCTTCCCTGCGGCCGCACGGTTCCGGTAACCTTTCGGGACGCAGGCGACAACCGGTGCGGCTTGCTACCGGGGCGGTCCTACCGCGCCCAGTAGCGAATCGCCGAGTTCGGCAAGTCATCCTTCATCTGGTCGGCAACACGCTCAAATTCACGAAGTCAGGATCGGTGGAGATCTCGGTTGGCCGAGCATCGGGTCCCGGTGGTGACACCATTCGGTTCGAAGTTCGCGATACCGGGATTGGCATTGCCCCATCTCAGCAGTCCTTGATCTTCGATGACTTCACCCAGGCCGATGGCTGCGCCGCCCGGCAGCAAGGAGGTACCGGCCTCGGCCTCTCGATTTCCAAACGCCTGGTGGCCCTGATGGGCGGTGAGATTGGTGTCACGAGCCAGCTCGGCGTTGGGTCGACGTTCTGGTTTACGATCCCCGTCGAGGCCGAGGCCGAGGCTGAGGGCGGGTAGGGTTACCGGAACTTCTTTTCGATCTCAGCGAAAAAGGCCTTCGACAGCCTCACGAAGTCCGCTTCACTGAGCTTGACGTCGTCGCCGCCCCGGAGTGTGAGGACGGATTTCTCAACTGGGAGCGTGAGGGATTCGCCGGCGGAGGCCGGCCAGTCGGGGAGGATCTCGAGCTGGAGCTTGCCGCGATTGAGGATGAGCGAATTGCAAAGAATCCGGACCTCGTTCAGCGGGTTGCCTTCATTGCCTTCCATGCTGGGGAGCCGGTGGACGAACAGGTAATCTAGGATCAGCACCGCGCGGTTAAAGAAGGCCGCTTCAAACTCCCGGGTCTTGGCGACGGCCGGGAGGCGGCGGTAGGCACGGAGGTCGGCTTCGATGATGTTGCGGCCGGCTTCGATCTCACTTGCGGTGTAGTTCTTTCGTTCGAGCATCGGCCGGGCTCCGTGGTTCTTGTCGGAGAGGTGACATTTCAATCCCGCGCCAAATCTAGCCTGCGTCTGCGATCGACTCCCGGCCCCCAGCCACGTCCTCAAATACGGGCCGCGAGGTGCTAGGCACGGACACGACCGCTGCCCATGGCCGCTGGGTCATAGGGGCCCGGCGCCGAGGTCGTGGTCCGGCGGCATTACGTTGGTCCCGATCATTTCCGGGCGCTCGGCGTTCCGGTGAGCCGAGGTCGGGGCTTTTCCGACCAGGACCGGGCCGGCGCGCCACGGGTGACCGTGATCAGCGAGTCGGCGGCGCGCCGGTTCTGGCCGGGAGAGGATCCGATCGGTCGCCGGGTCTGGTTTGGCGCGGGAACTGGGTTCGGCCATCCCGATTCCAGCTCCGAGATCATCGGCATCGTCGGAGACGTCACGTATCAGCCGCTCGACCGGGCCCCGAACGCCGCAAGCTTCTACACGCCGTTTCGGCAATTCACCTATGCCTGGCGGACCTACTTCGTTCGCACCGGCGGCGATCCGGTCGCGTTGGTTCGCGCCGTCCGGGCCGCCGTTAGGGCGGTCGATCCTAACGTGCCGATGGCGGAGGTGATGCCGCTCCGGGATCTGATCGGGGCGTCGTGGTCTCGCAACCGGTTCGACGCCCATTTCTATGGCGGCTTCGCGGCGGTGGCGCTGGTGCTTGCCGCCACGGGCGTCTACAGCGTCCTCGCCTACGCGGTCCGCCGGCGCGACCGCGAAATGGCGATCCGCCTCGCGGTGGGCGCCTCGCCGGCGGCGGTGTTTCGGCTCGTGGTGGGGGAAGGGATGGGCCTCCCGTTGGCCGGGCTCGCGGCCGGCGGCCTTCTGACGGCCGTCGTGCTCCGGCTGGTGCGCGGGTCGGTGTACGGCCTTGCCTCGGGGTCTCCCTGGGTGCCCCTCGTGGCCGGACTCGTCTTGGTGGCGGTGGCAACGCTGGCCTGCGCCCTCCCGGCGCTCCGGGCCATGCGGACGGAACCCCAGACGGCGTTGCGGACGGATTGACCGCTCTGGCGTCAGGGGTAGGCTCGATGCTCCTCTTGGATCGGGGCTGCGTGGCTCACCGAGGTGATCTCAGGCCTTGCTCATGTGGGCGACCAACTGATCGAGTGCCGTGGCCCACCCGCCGTGAAAACCCATCTCCTCGTGCCGCTTCCGGGTGGGCTCGTCACGGTGGATAGCCGTTGCCGTGTACCGTGTCCCGGTCCCCACTGACTGCAATGAAATGATCCCCGTGAAGAACGGCTCCAACGAGGGGCGGTAGCCGGGGAGGAGTGCGTCCGTCCACACTAGGCGTTCGTTCGGGACTACTTCGAGGTAGCAGCCAGCGTTGGGGAAATCCTGTCCCTCCGGGGATCGCATGACCGTGCGGAACATGCCCCCGGGTCTCAAGTCGACTTCGCACTCTACGGTTCGCCAAGGCAGGGGAGTGAACCATTGCATGATGTCGTCGGGATTGGTCCAGGCCCGCCATACCAACTCTCGGGGCACGGCGACCACCCGCTCGAGGACAAGGTCGAGTTTGGGATCGAAGTGCGAACCAGTGGGGTTCATCGGTCACGCTCCTTTTCGGTTGAGGCGAACCAAGTAATCGTCGAGCTGATCGAGCCGCCGCTCCCAGAGCGCCCGCCGGCCGGCAATCCAGTCCTCTGCTTGCCTCAGGGGCCCTGGCGCCAGGCGGTAGGTCCGCACTCGGCCGGCCTTCCGGGACCGAACCAGCCCGCAGCTGTCCAGCACCTGGAGGTGTTGAAGGAATGAGGGCAGGGCCATCTTGTGCGGCCGGGCCAGATCGCTGACCGTCGCCGGGCTTCGGGAGAGATGCTCGAGTACGGCCCGCCGGGTCGGGTCCGCAAGAGCGTGGAATACGGGGTCGAGCCTTGGACGTCGGGTCGGCATCCCCCACGATAGCGCTTGACAATAGTAAGGTCAATGCCTAAGTATTTGTCGGTTCCGGACCACCCCTTGGCTCTGCCGTCCCTCCAGGGCAGATTTCCGGTACCCGCCTTCGCTTGACCGGAATCGCGAGTCAAAGGAGCCAGACATGCTGTCGCGCCGACGGTTTCTTCGTGAAGGGGCGCTCGCCGCCGCCGGCGCCTCGATCCTTCCCGGGTTCGTCACCCCCCGTATTGGTCTCCAGGAGGCAGACGATCTCTCGTTTGACCTCCACGCCCATCCGGGCGCGGTCTTCAACCGAGGGCGACAGGCTTACGGGGGCGACGGGGCCATCCTTCAAACGGTTACGGCGATGAACGAGGGGCGACTGTCGGGGGCTTTCTTTGGCCTGGTAGCCGATGCGCCGTTCTTGGAGATCACCTCCACCGGGGTCAAGGTCTCTGGGAGCTATGGCCCGGGCGATGCCTGGAAGGAGTACCAGCGGCAACTCGGCGCACTCAAAGAGTTGCTCACCACGGTCCCGGCCACGTTGGCCACCAAGCCGGCCGACTTGGACCGGGCCGTGACGTCCAAGAAAGTCGCCGCGTTCCTGGCCTGCGAAGGTGGCGAGTTTCTCGAGGGCGACCCGGGCCGCCTCGAACCGATGCACGCCGATGGAATCCGGTCACTCCAGTTGGTCCACTACGTGCCTAACATCTTGGGCGATCTCCAGACCGCTCCAGCACAACACAACGGCCTCTCGGCGGCGGGCAAGGCCGTGGTGAAGCGGATGAATCAGCTCGGGATGGTTGTCGACGTCGCTCACGCCTCCCAAAAGACCGTTCAAGATGTCATGGAGATCTCGACGGCGCCGATCATTCTCTCGCACAGCATTCTCAAGGCGGACGAGGCTCGACCGATTTCCGCTCGAGCTATTTCGGCCGACCACGCGAAGCGCGTGGCGCAAACGGGTGGCGTGATCGGGGCCTGGCCCTCGGGTTTCAATACCAGCTTCGAGGACTTCGTCCAGAACACCCTCCGGCTGATCGAGGCCGCAGGCGTCGATCATGTCGGGCTGGGGACGGATATGGACGGCAACTTCAAGCCGGTGTTCAGCTCGTACACCCAACTGCCGAAGTGGGCTGGCGCCCTCCGGGCAAAAGGGCTTTCTCGCGACGAAGTAACCAAGGTCTTGGGTGGCAACATGCGGCGGGTGCTGGGGAAAGTGATTTGATCCCCTTGCGAGATATCAGATTCCCGCTTGGGCTATGGAACCGGACGACGTAACCCTGTGGCGGCAATCCGCCGACGCGTGGGTGCAAAGCCAAGGGGCCACCGGCGACGAGTCGCGGCGGTTTCTTGACCCGTATGTCTGGGCCGCGGTCGGACCGGTGGCGGGCCGGCGGATTCTCGATATCGGCTGCGGCGAGGGGCGGTTCGGCCGGGCCCTCACGGCCGCAGGGGCGCGCGTCACGGGACTCGATCCGACCTTTCCGCTGGCGACCCGGACCGGCTTCCCGACCGTCGCGGGACTCGGCGAACGTTTGCCGTTTCGGGCCGCATCGTTCGACCTGGTTCTCTTTTATCTCGTCCTCATTGATATCTGCCAGTACGAGGACGCGATCCGGGAGGCGGCCCGTGTCTTGAAGCCTGGGGGCCGGCTGGTTGCCGTCAACCTCTCCCCGATATCGACCGCGACAAAGGAACCGTTTTGGGAACGCGATTCGGCCGGTCGAAAGACCGCACGCCGGATCGAGTTCTATGGGATTCCGCAGGGCCTGGTGTACAGCTGGGCGGGAATGATGATCCGGAACTATCACCGGCCCCTTCGTGACTACATGCGGGCGTATCTGGCCGCGGGGTTCACGTTAGAGGCGTACGACGAACCGATGGATGCAGGTGTTATACTGGACTCGGTGGTGAGCCCGAACTTCGATCTGATGGTGTGGCGGGCGGGTCATCGCTAGCGCTCGATTCGGGTTTGCGATCGGCAGGTGGTCGCCGCAACCAAGGAGATGACATGAACTCGCTCCAACTCTGGCACCGCTACCGCGCCCATCTCTGCGTGGTGGAATCCCTCGGCATTGCCGTCGACATCTCGCGGATCCGGTTCCCCGATGGATTCCTGACGAGCATGACGACCCCGATGGCCAACGCCTTCGCGGCGATGGAGGCCCTCGAGGTTGGGGCGGTCGCGAACCCCGACGAGGGGCGCCGGGTCGGCCACTACTGGCTCCGGGCCCCGGCCCTGGCGCCGGAACCGGAGCTGGTCACGGCAATCACGGCGACGTTGGCGAGGATCCGCCAGTTCGTCGGGGACGTGCATGCCGGACGGATCCAGCCGGAGCGCGGGGGCCACTTCGACCAAGTGCTCGTCATCGGTATCGGGGGCTCCGCGCTCGGACCGCAGTTTGTCGCCGACGCGCTCGGCCGAGGCATCGACCGACTCACGCCGCACTTCTTCGACAACACCGACCCCGATGGGATGGCCCGGGTGCTCGAGCGGCTGGGTGACCGGATCGGCCGGACCCTAACGCTGGTGATCTCCAAGTCAGGTGGGACCAAGGAAACCCGAAACGGGATGCTGATCGCCGCCGAGGCCTACCGGAAGGCGGGCCTCGGATTCGCCAGGCACGCCGTGGCGGTTACTAGCGAGGGAAGCGAACTGGACCAGGCGGCGACCGCGGCCGGCTGGCTGGCCCGATTCCCGATGTGGGACTGGGTCGGCGGCCGGACCTCGGTCTTCTCAGCGGTCGGGTTGTTGCCGGCGGCACTTCAGGGCATCGACATCGACGGAATGCTCGAGGGTGCCCGGGCGATGGACGTCGCCACCCGGGCCCGCACGGTCGCGGCAAACCCCGCCGCCTTGCTTGCCCTGATGTGGCATCACGCCGGGAACGGGCGCGGTGCGAAAGACATGGTCGTGTTGCCCTATAAGGATCGGCTCCTGCTCTTTTCCCGGTACTTGCAGCAACTGGTGATGGAGTCGCTCGGCAAGGAGAAGGACCTTGCGGGCACCGTGGTCCATCAGGGGATCGCCGTCTACGGCAATAAGGGCTCGACCGATCAGCACGCCTACGTCCAGCAACTTCGGGACGGCGTCCACAACTTCTTCCTCACCTTTATCGAGGTGCTCGCGGATCAGGGCGGAACGTCGTTCGAGGTGGAACCGCAGGTCACCCCCGGCGATTACCTCCTCGGCTTCCTGCTTGGGACCCGCGAGGCGATGTACCAGAACGCCCGCGAGTCGATCACCATCACTCTCCCGGACGTGAGTCCCCGCTCAGTCGGCGCCCTGATTGCACTGTACGAGCGGGCGGTCGGATTCTACGCCTCGCTGATCCAGGTGAACGCCTATCACCAGCCCGGGGTGGAGGCTGGTAAGAAGGCCGCCGCCGCGGTGCTGGAGGTGCAACGGGCTGCCCTCGCCGCGTTGCAAGCTAGCCCGCAGCCGCAGAACGCCGAGCAGGTCGCCGCAGCCGCCGGAATGGCTGACCAGGTGGAGACCGTCTTCAAGGTCCTCGAGCACCTGGCGGCGAACGGCCGGCTTCGTCGGACGGCGGGGCCGACGCCGACCAGCGGGACCTATTCGAGCTAAAGCCGCCGAGAGCCCGATCTACTCGCACTGTCTGTTCTGTCAGACGAGCCTCGGTTCGAACGAGGTGGTCGAGGCGTTGCCGATAGGGCAGCGGCTGGCTTTCGATCAGGCCCAGGGAAGACTGTGGGTGGTGTGCCGGAAATGCGCCCGGTGGAATCTGACCCCGTTCGACGAGCGGTGGGAAGCGATTGAAGCCTGCGAGCGAGCCTACCGCGACACGCCCCGCCGATTCGCGACGGACAACATCGGACTGGCCCGGTTGCCGAGCGGCCTCGAACTGGTGCGCATCGGCGAACCGCTTCGGCCCGAGTTCGCGGCCTGGCGCTACGGGGATCAGTTTGGGAAGCGAAGGCGGCGTGCGATGATTCTCGGCGTCGGCGGGTTGGGTGTTGTGGCGGGCGCCCAGTTTGCGCCGCTCCTCGCGCCGGTGTTAGGCGGGGTCGGCTTGGTGGCGAGTGTTGTTCAGAGCTTCAGCTCCACCTATATGTCGCGGCGCACCGTGGCCCGAGTCCGCGGTGACGACGGTGGTCTCCTGCGGCTCAACTACGCTCGGGTGTCTGCCACGACCGCTCTGGTGGAAGAAAGTGACCGGCTCGGGCTGGCGGTGGCGCGGACCCGCGGGTGGTTTGGGGCAACGCCGACTGGTGAGTCCGATATCCTCCACGGAGCTACGGCGGTCGAGGGCCTCCGGTGTTTGTTGCGCGCCCTCAACTTCGATGGCGGATCGAAACGGGCGGTCAGCGCAGCGGCTGGGTTGGTTGACCGCAGCCGGTCGGACAATCGGCTCTTCGGCTTGGTGCCGAAAGCCGGGAAGACGAGATTCCCGTTCCGGCTCGGGCATCAGGGCAAGGAGCTCCGCCTGGCCCTCGAAATGGCGGCCAACGAGGACGCCGAGCGAGTCTGGCTTGCCGGTGAGCTGCTCGACCTCGAACGGGCGTGGCGGGAAGCGGAAGAGATTGCCCAGATTGCCGATGGGCTTGGATTGCCGAGCGCCCTCGACGACCAGGTCCACAGAATGAAGAGACCCTGATTGGCACCGCGGAAGGAGTGTCTCGTGGCCCGGATCGTCGGAGTAGCGATCCTGGTTTGCGCAGGATGCAGCACACCAACGGAACCGGTGACGTTGCTCCTGGTGCCCGGACGATACGTGCTCACCACCATTGACGGCGCCCCGGCCCCGTTCATCACCGGTCGGTTGGAACGGGGTGATACCCTGTGGTTTGACCACATCACCTACGACACCGTCGTCGTGATCGATGATTCGTCGGCTCGACAGCACGTTCGAACGGCAAACATGAGCCGACTTCGAGACGAGGCGCCGGTCGAGAATGGGGCCCAGGAGAGTAATGCGACGAAGACTGTGGTCTTCCGCGATGACGAGGTGGTACTGGTGGCGAGTTACTCACTCGGCCCGGTGTACTTCTCGCGGGTTGGGAGCGACTTGTTTCAACGAATCCCAATTCGGCATGTCCGCTGTGCGGCCAACAATTGTCAAATGATTTCGAACCGAATCGGCCGAGCCCGTTATGTCCGGCAGTAGGGT
>JANNQX010000106.1:0-10632 GCA_031400975.1 Gemmatimonadota bacterium | reverse complement strand
AGGGCCGGGAGCGTGTTGCCGAGCGCTTGAAACATGCCCGAACAGGTGAAGATCAGGCCGGACGCCACGAAGTTCCACGATACGAATTGAAGAAACTGGGCCCCGACTCCGATCACGGCGGTCTCTTTCGTAAACCCCTCGAAGAACCACTCCGGCCGCCACTGACAGACGAGCGTCAGCGCGGCCATGATGACGGTGCCGAGTCCGATCGACGCGCGAAAGGTCTCCCGGACCCGCTCGAACTTCCCGGCCCCGAAGTTCTGTCCGGCCAGCGGGGCGGTCGCAAACGCGATCGCCATGGCGGGGAGGAAGATGGCCTGCTTGACCCGGGAGCCGAGTCCATACCCGGCCTGTGCCTCGGGTCCGAAATTGCGGATGATCCAGTACACTACCCCCATGAACACGAACATCAAGGCAAACTCGCCACCGGGTGGAAGGCCGATCCGGAGAATCCGTTTCCAGGTCTCGAGCCGGGGCCGAAACATCGCGGGATCGAATGCCACCGCTTTCTCGAGCCGGACAAAGTAGAACCACATCATCGCGACACCGATGGCGATCGCGATCGAGGTCGCGAGGCCCGCCCCCGCCACGCCGAGTGGGATGTTGGTCAGCCATCCGGCAATGAGAATTGGGGCGAGCACGGCGTTGATCAAGACGGTCACCATCTGGACCACCATGGCCGGTTTGACGATCCCGGTACCGCGGAGGGCGGAGCCCATCGCCACCATTGCGAACTGGAGCGCTAGTCCCGGCAGAAACCAGTAGAGGTACTCGGTGCCGGCGGCGGCGGTGGCTGCATCGGCACCGAGCTGACGCATGTACAGGCCCGCCAAGGCATAGCCACCCACCCCCGTCACCGCCGCGGCCACCGCCGCCAGCACCAGGCTCTGATTGAAGATCAGGTTGGCGTCGGGTTGGTCTTTCCGGCCAATCGCGTGGGCGATCAACGCCATCGTACCGACGCCCAGGATCTGGGTCAGCGCCATCACGATGAACTGGACGTTTCCGGCCGCGCTGACGCCGGCAATGGCGGCGTCGCCCAATTTCGAGACGAAGTAGAGGTCGACCAGGTAGTACAAGGTCTGAAACAACATCCCTGCGGCGAGCGGAACAGCCAGCCGGATCAGATGACGGGACACCGGGCCCTCGGTCAAGTCGTGCATGGCATCGCCTCCGCCCCGAGCGCCTTGGCGTGGGCTTTGATATCGTTAGGCCATCGATCGACGAGTTGCTCGAACCGAGCGCGGTTGCCCGAGAAAAGGGCCCGGAGTGTCTCTTCGAACCCAGGCCGGTCGCCGGCCATGTCGGTCAGGAACCGATAGGCCGATTCTTTGGCCTTCCGAATCCGGTCGGTATCGACGGTGCTGTGGCGGGCCTGGTCGACCAGCTTCCTCAAGGTGACTGATGCGCCTCCGGGTTGATCGTGAAGCCAGTCCCAATGCCGGGGTAGTAGCGTGACTTCCCGGGCGACCACCCCGAGTCTGGGGCGGCCGGGGCTCCGGCGGGGCGGCTCGAGCCGGCTCAGTACCTGAGCGTCGGTGCCGCTCAGGTCGAGATCGATCGGCGCGCTGGTGATTCGGTCAAACACGAGAATCGGGCCCCGTTCGCCCCGAGCTCGGGCTTTCTTGACCGCCAGGGCCACCCGGGACAGGGAGCCGTCCGCGATCCGGCGGGGGCCTTCGAACGCAATCGCGAGACGGTCGGGTAGCTGAGACATGGTTTATTTTACCCGGATCTTATTCCAGAGTCAATAGTACCCGGGTATAACAAAATCCGAGGCTGGGACCACTCCCTGAGTAGGTTGCCCCGATCACGAACAAGAGGTGGGGTTCAATGTTCCGACTGAAATGGGTGGTTGCCGGTGCCTTGGCCGTTGGTACCGGCCCGACGGTCGAGCAAACCAGGCCGGGTCCGAAACCTCCGGTCGCGCTGGTGGCCAGTTTTGATGGCCTGGGCGCCGGCTTCGTCGGCCCCCAGGGGACCTCGACCCAACGGAATCCGTCCGACAACAGTCTGGCTGTCGGTCCCGTTCATGTGATGCAAATCATCAATACCCGGCTGGCGATTCTTACCAAGACCGGCACCCCCCTCTTCGGGCCGGTCGAAACCCGAACGGTGTTCCGGGATTTCGGCGGTCCCTGCGAAACGGAGAACAATGGCGATGCCGTTGCCCGGTACGACCAATTGGCCGGCCGGTGGCTGATCGTGATGCCGGTCTTTGCCAAACGACCGCTCCGGACCGGCCCCCAGCCCGGCCCCGCGGTTTTGCTCGGCACTCGGGACTCGGCGCTCGGCACTCGAATGCCGAGTGCCGAGTCCCCAGTGCCGAGCTTCGCGATGTGCTATGCGTTGAGTACGGGTTCCGATCCGATGGGGCCGTATTATCGGTATCAATTCGCGCGGGCGCTTTTTCCGGATTATCCGCGACCGGCGGTGTGGCCGGACGGGTACTATGTGCCCACCAGCACTGGCGACGACGTGATCCAAAAGCACGCTTGCGTCGTCGAGCGGGCAAAGATGCTGGTGGGCGGCGATGCCAAAGAGCAGTGTGTGATCATCGATGGGGTCAATTTTCTCAACAATGTTGACCTCGATGGCCAGGCGCTGCCCCCGGCGGGCGCGCCGAATATCATCCTGGCCGCCGGCGGATCCCAACTCAACCAGGTCTTGGAGGACGACGGCATCTACACCTGGACCTTTCATGTCGACTGGGACGACACCACCAAGACGAAGGTCTCCGGCCCGATCAAGATCCCGGTCGCGCCGTATCACTACCTCTGCGGTGGCCAGCTGACCGACTGCGTCCCGCAGCCCGGAACGACCAGGCGGCTCGATGCCCAGGGCGACAAACTGATGGCCCGGGTGGTCTATCGCCGGATCGGTGACCAGGAATCGATCGTCGCGGTGCATTCGGTCAATACCAAGGCGGGCGGCGGTGGCGTGCGATGGTACGAATTCCGTCTCGACGGGGCCCGCAACGTGCAGCTCTATCAACAGGGAACCTACGCGCCGGATCGATTCTATCGTTGGATGGCGAGTCCGGCCATGGACCGCAAAGGCAACATCGGCATCGGCTATTCGTTTGGGGGTACGCCACATTTTGCAGGGCAACGGTTCGCGGGGCGGATGGCCGGCGATCCGAAGGGGCGTCTGACCCACAAGGAGCGGGTGCTGGCAACCGGTGCCGCCGCTCAAACGACCACCCAGCGATGGGAAGACTATACTCAGACGGCGATGGACCCGACCGATGACTGCACGATTTGGTACGTCGGCGACTACCTCAAGAAGGACAGTACCAATTACTCGACGAGAATCGGCGCATTCCGGATGCCCCGGTGCCGATGATCAGGTTCACCCTTCAGACGAGACCGACTATGGCAACCAGCACTGAAATCAAGCGATACGCCTACCACCTCTGGTCCTCGCGTGACGGAGTGGACAAAGATCACTCCATCGCCACCATCACCCTGTTCGACGACACCGAGACGATCGGGATCATTCAGTTTTACGACCAGCTCGACCCCCTTCCTCCCCCGGAGCCGGCGTCGGATTTCGGAGTCCGGATCTTCTATCGGATTCGCGACCTCCCGGGGGTGATCGACATGCTCCGGAACGAAAAGCCGGTCCGACTCCAGACCTTCGACGACCCAGCCTTCGTGAGGATTCGAACCGGCCTCGAACCCGTGGGCGAGGGCGAGGCCCCGACCGGCCCCTGATGGGCCTCCCGCCTTGACGAAGCCCCGGTCGAGCGGGAACTTGCGCGATGGCCGATTCCGCCCAACCGGATCCGACGGTAGCCAATCTCCTCACCCAAGCCGGCCGGGGCGATTCGGAAGCCTTGAGCCGGCTGCTCGATGTCGTCTACGCCGAGCTTCGGAGTATTGCCGCGGCCCAAATGCGGGGCGAGCGGCCCGATCACACCCTCCAGCCAACCGCTCTGGTCCATGAAGCGTACGTTCGGTTGGTCGGCTCGGGATCGCGATCGCTCGGGGACCGATCCCACTTCGTCAACGCGGCCTCCCGCGTCATGCGCCGGGTCTTGATCGACCACGCCCGAGCCCGGAACGCCGCTAAGCGGAGTGGCAACCTCCGGGTCACGCTGGACGAGGGGATCGCCGGTGGGGTGGAACCGGTGGTCGATGTCCTGTCGCTCGACAATGCGTTGAACCGGCTGGCCGCCGTTGAGCCGCGCTGGGCTCAAGTCGTCGAGCTCCGGTTCTTTGGGGGCCTCGAGATTACGGAGGTCGCGGCATTGTTGGAGATCTCGACCGCCACGGTGAAACGGGACTGGCAGTTCGCCCGGGCATGGCTGGCCCGCGAGCTGGGCGACGGGCTTTTCGGATGACCGACCCCGACCGGCTCCGACAGGTTCGCGAACTGTTCGACCGGGCCATGGATCTCGAGCCCCCGGCCCGTCGGGAATACCTCGAGCGTGCCACGACCTATCCCACCGACGTTCGTCTTGAAGTCGGCGACCTGATCACCCGGGCCGAGCGGACCGAAGCGCCGTTCGTCCCGTTAGGCGGATCGGCCGACTTGATCGGCCAGCGGCTTGGTGCGTACCACGTAGTCCGGTTGGCCGGGGTGGGCGGGATGGGGGCGGTGTACGAGGCGGTCCGGGCCGACGATCAGTACCAGAAGCGGGTCGCGATCAAGGTAGTGCAGAGCGGCCTCGGGTCCGACCTCGCGATGGCCCGGTTTCGCCAGGAGCGGCAGATCCTCGCCACCCTCGAACACAAGAACATCGCGACGCTGCTCGACGGCGGGATGACCCCGGACGGCCGGCCCTTCCTGGTGATGGAGTTCGTCGAAGGCCAACCGATCACCACCTGGTGTGACGCCCGGGCTCTGTCGGTGGCCGATCGGTTGAGGCTGTTTCGGCAGGTTTGCGGGGCGGTGCAGCATGCCCACCGGAATCTGGTCACCCACCGGGACCTCAAACCCGGGAACATTCTGGTGACGGCTGAGGGCACGGTGAAACTGCTGGATTTCGGGATCGCCAAGCTGACCGGCCCCGAATCGGACGCCGACGGCCTTCCCCTGACCCGTGGTGGGGCTCGGACCTTTACGCCGGAGTATGCCAGTCCCGAACAGATCCGGGGTGACGCTCTGACCACGGTGTCCGACGTGTACTCGTTAGGCGTCGTGCTGTTCGAGCTCTTGGCGGGGCGGCGGCCCCACACCGGGCGGGGTTCGGCCTTAGTCGACATCGAGCGCGCGGTCCTCGAGGATCCGGTGCCCCGCCCAAGTGCGGTGGTGACCGATGAGGCGGCGCGCCGACGGGGCGAGCGAGGAGCGGAACGCCTTCGGCGCCGGCTCCACGGCGAGCTCGACAATGTCATCCTCACCGCCGCCAAGGCCGAAATCGATGGGCGCTATGCCTCTGTCGAACGGCTCAGTGACGATATCCGGCGCTATCTCGACGGGCTGCCGGTGGCGGCGCAGCGAGGGTGGGCCGGCTACCGGGCGGCCAAGTTCCTGAAACGGAATCGGGGCGTGGCGGCGGTATCGGCGTTGCTGTTGGTGGCGTTGATCGGCGGGATTGTGTCGACGCTGGCCCAGGCCCGCCGTGCCGAAGCGGCCCAGTCCCGGGCCGAGCGGGTGAATGGCTTCCTTCGCAGCCTGCTCAGTTCGGTCAAGCCGACCACCGGCGGCCGCGACGTCCCGATTTCCGAAGTGCTCGATTCCGCGGCCCGGCGGGTTCTGAGCGAGCTCGGGACCGATCCGGCCACGGGAGCCGAGCTGGAGACGGTGATCGGGGAAAGTTACCGGGCGCTCGGGCGGTACGAAGATGCCGAGCGACATTTCGTCACCGCCCTCGGCCACCGCCGCCGCATCAGCGGGGACGCTAGCGTGTCCGCGGCCATTGGATGGTCGAATCTGGGCGGTGTCCTCCTCGCCAAAGGCGAGATCGATCGGGCCGACTCAGCGTACGCGCGGGCGCTGGCGATCTACCGGCCTGGTGCCGGCCCTTCCGACAGCCTGCTGGCGTCGCTGACCGAGAGTCAAGGCAGCATCGCCAATGCTCGGGGGCGCTCGGCGGACGCTGAGCGATTCCATCGGGAAGCGCTTGCCCTGCGAAAGACGTCGCTCGGCGACCGGGCCGATATGGTGGCCTTTTCGATGAACAACGTCGCGGTGGCGCTCGGGAACCAGAACCGCTGGGCCGAGGCCGAGTCGTTGCATCGGGCCGCGGTCGGCATCCTCCGATCGAACCACCCGGAGCCGAATGTACTCGTGGCCGACGCCGAGGACGCCTTGGCCACCGCGCTCGACATCCAAGGCAAAGTCGCGCTTGCCGAAAGCGCCTACGTTCGGGTCCTCGAGCTCCGCCGGGCGGTCACCGGGGTCGCCCATCCCCAGTACAGCTGGACGTTGTTCAACTATGCGATGTTCACCTTGGCCCAAGGGAATTACACCAAAGCCGCGGCATTGAGCCGAAGCGTGTTGGCCCAGCGAGGGAAGGGCTTGCCCGAGAGCCATCCGGCGATTGCCGCGTCACTTCAGACTCTTGGAAGGGCGCTCGACAAGGACGGTGACCACGTCGGGGGCGAGCGGGCATTGCGCGAAAGCATGGCCCTTCGAAAGCGATACCTACCGGCCGATAGCTGGTTGGTCGCGAGTTCGGAGGGTGTCTTGGCCGACCACTACATCCTGGTCCGCGATTGTTCGGCCGCAGAGTCGTTGGCGTTGTCGGCCGACCGGATCATGGTGGCGGCGCTTGGCAACGATCATCCGAACACCCAGACCAATCTCCGCCGGCTCGTCGCCCTGTATGAGACGTGGGGGCGGCCGGAGGGGGCGGCTCAATTCCGAGCCCGGCTCAAGCCCGCGGCCACCGAATGATCCCCAGCGCCGCGGTTTGACGCCTTAGAGGCATGGTTCGCCTCATTGTCCGACATCTCAGCGGTGGCCGGGCTACCGAAGTCGACGTGGTCCCGATGGGCGCTCACCAGGAGCTGATTCTGGGGCGGGCGCCGTCGGCGGCAGTCCGGTTCGATCCGCGGCACGACCCAACGGTCGGTCGATACCATGCCCGGATCGTCCCGGGGGACGGCCCCTCGGGGTTGCTGATCGACGATCTGCGGAGCCGGAACGGAACCTGGCTCAACGGGGTCCGGGTCTCCGGGCCGACCGTGCTCCACACCGGGGACACCGTCCGGCTCGGCGTCACGGGGCCGGAGTTCGAGCTGTCGATCGACGTCATGGAGGCAAACTGAGCCACAAGTGGACGCTGCACTGCCAACCCCCTAGGTTGCGGGCTCCGTGAACTGAACCGATGCCGGGGAGGACCCACGTGGGCGAGGACAATCTTCAGTTTGACCGGGCCGAATCGGCCGGCTCGGCTCCACCGGACACCGTCTGCACTCGCTGCCAAGCCGCGTTGGAACAGAGCTACTACGAGGCCAACGGCAAGCCATTCTGCGTGACGTGCCGCGAGGCGATTGAGGCGGACCTCGCTCGGCCGACCGGCAGTTTTCCGATCGCCATCGCGCTGGGAATCGGCGGGGCCTTGGTCGGCGCTTTGCTCTACTTCGCGGTGGCGGCGATTACCGGTTACGAGGTCGGGCTGATCGCGATTGCCTGCGGTTGGCTGGTGGGCCGGGGGATCCAAAAAGGCGCCAACGGCCGGGGGGGAAGGAGGTTCCAGATCGCCGCGGTGGTCCTGACCTATTTTTCGATCGCGACCTCCTACTTCGCTTTGGCGGTGAAGGGCCTGGCGGTAGCGGGGGCGGGGGTCGGCGGGTTGTTGTGGCTGTTCGCGGGGCTCCCGTTGATTGCCGCGTTCGGTGAGATGCCCGGAGGGTTGTTGAGCCTCCTGATCATAGGTTTCGGCCTCGTGCAGGCTTGGCAAATGAACGCCCGGATGACGGTTGAGTTTCTCGGGCCCTTCGAAGTCCGCCGAACGCCACCCTCCGCGCCTGCCTAACGGTATCCATGGCTGCCTGCGCGCAATGCGGTACCGATTTGGGTCCCGGTCTTCTTTCGTGTCCTTCGTGTCAAACGCTGGTTCACTCCGGCCGGCTCAAGGAACTGGCCGCCGCGGCGTCGGCCGCCCACGATGCCGGCGATCGGCCGGCGGCCATGGCCCGTTGGCGCGAGGTGCTCGAGCTGCTGCCGCGATCGTCGGCCCAATACGCGACGGTGGCGGCCAAACTCGAACAGGTTGCCGCCCTGCCGGAGGCCTCTGGGTCCGCTCCCGCGAGCTCGGGCAAGTCGCTGTGGCGGCGCTCCTTGGGCTTAATCATCGCGGCGGTGATCCTGGTGGTCACCAAGGGCAAGTTCCTGCTGGCCGGCCTCCTCAAGCTGCCGACCCTGCTGTCGATGTTCGCGGCGTTCGGGGTGTACTGGGCGATTTGGGGCTGGCCGTTCGCCTTGGGGCTGGTCCTGACGATCTATATCCATGAAATGGGGCATGTCGCCGCGCTGGTCCGCTACGGCATCAAGGCCAGCGCGCCGATGTTCGTACCGGGTTTGGGGGCCTACGTCCGGTTGCACCAACACCTCCCGAGCGTCCGGCAGGACGCTCGGGTTGGAATGGCTGGTCCGCTCTGGGGTCTCGGTGCGGGGCTTGGGTGCCTTGCTGTCGGCCGGGCGTTTCACCTTCCCGGTTGGCTGGCGATGGCGCACGTCACGGCGATTATCAATCTGTTCAATCTGATCCCGATCTGGCAGCTGGACGGCGGGCGGGCTTTTGGCTCCCTCACGACGGCGCATCGCGCCGCGGCCACCGCCATGGCGCTTGCTGGTTGGTACTTCTTCGACGACGGACTGTTGTTGCTGATCGGCCTCGTAGCGGCCTGGCAAGCCACTCGTCGAAACCAAGTCCTCGCTGACCCCGGCGCGCTGGTCTACTTCGGATCAGTCCTCCTGGCCTTGGGGTGGCTGGCCTCGATCGACGTACCGCTTCCCCGGCCGTAGCTACGGAATCTGCGATGCCGTCAGATCCGCGGCTGGCCTTACGCGGGCGCCCAAGACGGCGCTAATGTACCCTGATGAAAACATCCCTTGTAATGGTTGCCGCCCTGGCGGCTTGCTCCTCACGCGCGCCTGCCAACCCTGACCTCGGCCGGTGGGAGGCTCGGGCCAAGAACACGACGATCATTCGGGACAACTGGGGGATTCCCCATGTCTATGGGAAGACCGATGCTGATGCCGTGTTCGGACTGCTTTATGCTCAGTCGGAAGACGACTTTAACCGGGTCGAGACCAACTACATCATTGCCACCGGCCGGATGGCTGAAGTGGTCGGGCCATCGGCCCTCTACTCCGACCTTCGGATGCGGCTCTTCATCGACACCGTGGAGGTGAAAAAGGAGTACGACAAAAGCCCCGGCTGGCTCAAGGCCTTGATGGACGGCTTCGCCGATGGGGTCAACTACTACCTCTACACTCACCCCGAGGTGAAGCCCAAGCTGCTGACCCGGTTCGAGCCATGGATGGCGCTCGCGTTCAGCGAGGGCAGTATCGGAGGCGATATCGAGAGCGTACCGCTCGACGGAATCGAAGCGTTCTATGGCGGCAAGGCGCCGCCCAAGGTGGTGGCCGCTGTGGCGCCGGTCGATCTCGAACCGCGAGGGTCGAACGGCTTTGCCATCGCGCCGGCGAACACCGCCAACGGGCATGCGTTGTTGATGATCAATCCCCACACCTCGTTCCACTTCCGGCCCGAAGTCCAGATGGTGAGTGAATCGGGCCTCCACGCTTATGGCGCGGTGACTTGGGGCCAGTTCTTCATCTATCAGGGGTTTAACGAGCACGCCGGCTGGATGCACACCTCGAGTGCCGCCGACGTCATCGACGAATACGCCGAAACGCTGGTCCGGGGTGAGGGCAAGGTTGGTTATCAGTATGGCGGCGAGGTCCGCCCCTTTGTCGAGAAGAGCGTGACGCTCAAGTATCGGGATGGCGACGCGATAAAAACCCGAGAGTTCACGACCTATTCCAGCCACCACGGCCCGGTCATCCGAGAGGAGAAGGGCAAGTGGATCACCGTGAAACTCATGGTCGAACATGAAAAGGCGCTGGCTCAATCGTTCCTCCGGACCAAGGCCCGGGGCTACGACGAATTCACCGAGATCATGAAGCTCAAGACCAACTCATCGAACAACACGGTCTTCGCCGACGACTCGGGCAACATCGCGTACTTCCACGGCAACTTCATGCCGAAACGGGATCCCACATTCCCCTGGGCCGGTGTGGTCGACGGGAGCACCCCCGCGACCGAATGGCAAGGTCTCCATGATCTTAGCGAAATGATCTATGTCCGCAATCCGGCCTCCGGCTGGATTCAGAACTGCAATTCGACTCCATTCACGGTCTCGGGGCCGGCCAGTCCAAGGCGGAAGGATTATCCCACCTACATGGCACCGGACGAGGAAAACGCCCGCGGTCTCCACGCGGTGCTGGTGTTGGAGGGCCACAAGGGGTTTACCGTCGAGTCGCTGATCGAGGCAGCCTACGATTCGTTTCTGACCGGGTTCGATCCGATCCTGCCTGGATTGTTCAAGGCCTACGATCAACTTCCCGGTTCGTCACCGCAGAAGGCGCAGTTGAAGGAGCCGATCGATTCGCTCCGCCGATGGGATCGGAGGTTCTCGGTGACCTCAGTGCCGACGACGGTCGCGATCT
>JANNQX010000105.1:0-7066 GCA_031400975.1 Gemmatimonadota bacterium | reverse complement strand
GAGCAGCGGCGTGTTGCCGGCAGCCACGTTGGCCACGCCTAACACGTCGAAGACATTGACCGAGCCGCTAAGATTGACGTCCCCGAACACTGTCCCATCCCCCGGCAGCAGTTGGGGCCGGTCGGCGCCAGTCTGCTCGGTAAACCGGGCGGTCCAATCGGCGAGCGACAACGGGCGAGCGCCGGAGGGAACCCGTAGCCGGACATCGAGGACCGGGAGGATCGATCTGGGTGAGGCCCGGTTGGCCTCGCCGTCCGCGCCGACGATGTGAACCGGCTCGAGCCGGAGCGCGGCGGCATACCCCGCCCCACGAACTTCGAACACCAACATCAAGGCGCCATCATCGAGCCCACCCCGATCCAAGGCCACAAAACGCAACTGCCCCGCCTGGGCCTGACCGGCTCCGACGAGAGCAATCGCTTCTCCGACCGGGGCCTGGCCGACGTAGCGGAGCAGGCCGGGATCGAAATGAACGGAACCCTCGAGGCCGACAACGGACGTCTCCGATAATCGGCTCACCCCGACGGCGACAGAGATCAGCCCGGCGGTCGGGGCCTGGTCACTCGACAGACGGAGGACCGCCGGCCCAGTGGTCGGGTGGTCGAACGGCGGGGCGGCCATCGGAGTGCATCCGGCCGCGACGAGGAGGCCGAAGGTTCCAACACCACGAGCAACCTGGCAGTTCATTTGAACGGATCCCGGTCGACCAAGCGCCGGAAGTTACCGGCCCCGTCCACCAAGTAGATGATTTGCGCATAGACGTCCGAGTAGGCAATGCGGCCCTGGAAGAACAGGTTCGGTACCTGGTTCGACTCGTAGCCTTGGGTGTTGTAGATCCCGATGTCGTTACGTCCGTCCGGCACGCCTCGAAGGGTACCATCCCGAAGCTCCGCGACGACGAAGACGCCCCAGAAATCGGCGTCCGGGTCCTCGACTTCGAGCTGGGTCGTCAAGTAGTTGGTGCCCACCAGGAACGCGTTGTACGCCGTGGCACGGGGCGGCTGCCCGGTCGGCCGGATCGGGGGGCGCTCAACGACTGGCGTCGTGTTGCCGAAATCATCGACCACCCGGACGCTGGCGCAGCTGCCTTCGAGCACCTCATCGGCGATGCCCAGTTGGAGGAGCTCGTACCCACCCACGATCGTTGCCGTCGGCGACAGGGCGGTCCGGCCGCCGGCCAGGCCCCCGCGCTCGATTTCCCCCCCGGGAAGCAAGCTTCGGCCATTGCAATCGGTGACGTCGAAATAGTAGCCCAGGAGGTTGCGGTCGGGGTCACTGACTCGGGCGAGCAACACCGCCGCGCTGTCGTGGTAGCTCCAAGCAAACGACGTGATCACCGGGCGATTGGCGGTTTGAGAGCAGACCACCGCGAACTGCAGTTGGGTCCCACCATCGGGCACCACAACGGCCACCTGGCGGCGCCGGCCGGCGGTGGTCACTTCGCAGTTTGAGGGAAGGTTCCAGAGGGCAAACTGATACTCACCAGGGGGGAGCGGATTGAGAATGACCACTTCCTCCTTGACGCGAATTATCCCCGTCCGCTGAGTGCCCCCAGCACCAGTGAGCTCCCACACGAAGCTCAACGAGTCAGGACCGCCGGCCGTGAAGACCGTGATAGCCAGGGGCAGGTTGCAACTGACGAAGAACCGGGCGATCGCGGTATTGATCGCTTCCGGAATGACGACAAACTCGGTTGGCCCGTACCGGGAGACACACTTTGGGGGAAGATTCTGGAGCCGAACTTCGTAGGTGGCGGCCCGGACACTCAAGATCAGCGTATCGGTAGGCGCCAACCGCACCGTGGTGTCGAACACCCCTCCGGCCGAGACGTCGATAATCCGGTACTCGAACTTGAGGTTGGGGTCCGGAAGGTTCCCCGTCTCGATCTTCGAAAGGACGGCGAGGTAGGGGGGCTTCCTTTGATCCGGACCTAACGAATCGGCGTGGCAACCCAGCACGCCGAGCACTGTCACTACGACAAGCCACCTGAGTCGCATCATACCACCGCTTTCTGACTACGCCATGACTGCGCGGGACGCTGTCCGCCCCGCGCAGCTTCATGCGATACTGACTTGCATCCTGACGTTCTATCCGATCCGCTCAGTTACGCGGAAGGGTCCAACCGGCATACCATGGAAGGTTGACCGCGACGGTGTTCTGGCGCGGGACCCCACCGCAATAGGTCGCGGCGTCGAAGAAACCGGCCGGCGGCGCCGAGCAGGTAGCGATCGTCGAGGTGGAGAGGATCCGGAAATCCGGCACCGCTGACCACGGATCAACGAGGTGCGCCGTCGCAAGGCCTTGCCCGCCAAACAGGTTGTTCGCCCCGTCGGCGATGTAGATCGCCTCGAGGTTCGAACCCGAGTGAGTGCCGTACGGAGCCGCGCCTAGGCCAATTGGGTCCGCGGCGTCGGCGTCACCGTCAGCGGTGTTTTGGCCGAAGTAGCCAAAGCGCACGCTCAAGGTGCCGGCATTGAGTTGATCGGTGATCCGACCCAGCACCGGCAAACCGGTGTACGCCGTGGCCTGGCCGGTCGAGTCGATATCGAGCCCTGCCTTGAAACCGAACACGAGGACGTTGCGAATCGTCGCGTTGGTGTTCTGGCGGAGCAACATGCCGTGGAAGCCGGTCGTCGCCGTGATCGTTCCGTCGACCCCAAGGAGGGTCGCGTTGTAGATCACCGGGGCAGACTTCGGGGTTGCTTCCGGATCGACGTTGCCGCCGTCGGCGCCGAAGTTGTCGCCTTCGATCCCGTTGTCGCAGCCAGTGTTACAGCCACGGCTGATGAGGAACTGGGCCCGACCGCGCCACCCGGCAACCCAGTCAAACGAGTCATCCCAGCTCTCGTCGACGTAGGCATGTTTGAAGTCAACCGTGCCGCCGAACATTTCGATCCCGTCGTCGCGACCCTTCGCAACCTGGACGTAGTCGATCGAGGTGCCGCTGCCTACGGCATGGAGTGTCAGACCGTTCCGCTCCGAAGTTCCGGAGAAGATCGTACCGGCGCCTTCAATGATCACAAACTTCAAGGTCCCGCTGTTGTCGGTGTCGCTGTTCCCTCCGTAAAGGCCGGTGTTGCCTTCACCGACAGCCTCGAGCGCGCCACCGGTCTGACGGCCGGTAATGGCCGGGCTGGTCGCGGTCCCGTTGTTGATCGAGGAGTTGCCGTTGAGGTACAAACCGCCCCAGGCGCCGTTGGTCGCCGGTTGCACGACGCTGGTGAAGATGATCGGCTCCGCCACGGTTCCGACGGCTTGGATCTGGGCGTTCCGATTGATGACGATGGTCCGGTTCAGATCGATTTCGACCCGGGTGCCCGCCTCAATGGTCAGCACGGTGTTGGATCCGGTGCCGTCATTGGTCCCAACTTGGCAGTTGTCGAGCGGAGTGGCGCCGGACGGAATCCGGTAGATGTTGCTACGGGTCCAGGTGACGCTGGCCAGAATCGGGCAGGACACGGTCACGACCGGCCGGCCAAACTGCGATGCTTCCCGGCCCGGGATGATTGACCGAACAACCGGGGTGGGATCCGGCTGACTGGCCAAGAAAGCGGCGATGTCGTTGGCAATGTCGAGCGCATCGAACACGTTGATAGACCGGGTATCGATGTTCGTGGCACTGCCGGCCACACCGGGAGGTATGGCGTCACCGATTTCGCCAAGGCCGGGCAGGTTCGCCGGCGACACGTTGCCGGCCAGGACGAAGTCCCGGTCAGGGGCCGCAGTGCCGGAGATCGGCTGGAGGAGATTGGCGGCCACCTGCTGGATGAAGAGCACGTCGAAGGCATTCAAGTTGCCATCGAGGCTGACGTCGCCGTAGACCAACCCGGACTGAAGTTCGCCCGGCACCCCAAAGATCTTGCCGTTCCGGCTGTCAACCCACTCGGGGATGACCGCGGTGGCCCAATCCTGCAGGGTCATGAACTTTGCCGCGTCGCTGGCAACCAGATCGGTCGCAAGCGAGGTCCCCGCGAACTGGGCCCGTTCATACTGGGCATCATTCTTGGGACTGGCCGCCGCCGAAAGCTCATAGGTGAGGCTCGAGGCGTAGTTGCCGCCGAGGACCTCGAAATTGAGGACCGCGGTGCGGCGGGCCAGCGGCTTGGCCGCCAGATTCACCGTTACAACGGCCAAGGTGCCCCGGCTGGCGGCACCGGCATTGACGAGGGTCGAGACTTCGCGGTCGGCGTCTTGGCCGACGTAACGCAAGAAGCTCGGATTGAACCGCAGGGTTCCTTGGATCGCGCCGAGGGCGCCCAGTCGAGGCATCCCGACGATGGCGACCGCAATCCGCTGCCCGGGAGCCGCGTCGAAACGCGACGCCTCGAGGGCGACTTGGAGCTGGGGCTCGGCTTTGGCAACCGGGCCGCTCAGGTCTTCATCGCGCGAGCAGGCGGACAGCAGCGTGGCGGCGGCGAGGGCCGCGAGGCCCACCGGGTGCGCCAGCTTCTTCCAACTAGTACGCGTCATGAGTCATACTCCACAATGGGTGAGGTTCGAGTCGGAGGGAGCCGGGTTCGAGCGAACCCGGCTCCTCCGTGCCCGGATCCGTTACGGAATCGGGTTGGTGATGATGTTGACCAGGCTGGTGAAGTCGTAACCGGTCTGATCGCCCGCCAAGTGGCTGCCAGCCGCCGCCGAGAGGGTCTGGGTGCCTGACGCGCCGTACGTGAAGGTACAGGTGTAGAGGGCGACCACCCCCGCCGCGCCGGTCGTGTTAGTCAAGACCGCGGTGATCCCGCCAACCGCGGCGGTGTTCAAGACGCCCGAGAAGCCGGCACCCGCCGTACAGGCCGGAGCAGACACCCGGGTTCCATAGTTGACCGTGCCCTGGAAGGCGCCGATACGGTCAGCCGAGGCCCCGTTGTTGTCGGGATCGTTGCGGACCGTGAGGTCAATCGCGACCGTCATGGTGATGCTGCCAGCCGACGGAGCGCCCCAGCTATAGGTCAGGGGATACAGCAGTTGGGGACAGGTGATCGTCACGGCAGCGGCGGAGGCCGTGCCGCCGGCGGTTAGTCCGGTGTAGCTGGACGTGTTCGCGCCGACGAAGGTGCAGCCGGCCGGGAGGTTGGCGAACGACACCGCACCCGCGCCCGCGCCGGCGCCCAAGCCGATGTTGACGGCCGCGGAGCTGTAGGCCCCGGCAGCCGACGGGTTGACGGTGACCGCGCCCGTGCCAGCCGCAGTCGGGGTGATGGTGACCGACACACCAGTCAAGCTCGGCGAGCTGCTGCCCGCGGCGAAGTTGATCGAACCCGAGACGGTACCGGTCGGGGCGCCGCAGACCACGACGAAGTTGACCGGGATCGGATCGGGGCTAGCAGCGCTGACCGTGATCAACTGCGAGGCCGGGGCCGAGCAGCCGGCGGGCGGAACGTACGCCACCGTCCGAGGACCAGCACCAACGCCGGCGATCGAGTAGCTGCCAGCAGCCGGAGCCTGGCTAAAGCCGCCGATGATCGTCACCGACCCACTGCTCAACGGACCGAGCTGCGGCGAGGTCACGGACCCAGACACGGTCCGGGTAATCGCCGGGCCGGAGTTCTGGAGGTCGGCGGCCACGATCATCTTGGCGCGGAAGTTCGAGACCGTCGGATCGATGTCGAACCCAACTTGCGAGCCGGTCGAGGTCGCGCCGGCCAAGAGCGGAACCCCATAGGTCTCATAGCGATAGCAGTCGTTGGCTCCAACGGGGCAGCCGGTATCGTTGAACCAGTTGTGGGGCGCGCCGTCGAACTGAACCGAGGGGGCAACCCCGCCAGTGTTCGGCAATTCGACGATGACTTCGTTGCCGCTGGTCGACGCCCCACCGGACGTGGTGGTGACGACGTTTTCGAACGGGAACATGAACGCCCCGGTGGCGCCCACGGGCGGCGTCGGGAAGGTCGGGGTGATCAACTGCACGCTGCTGAGCAGATTCGTGATCGCAATGTCGAACGTAACCCGCACTTTGTTCGGCGGGGCCCCGCCGGAGCCGACGCCGGTGGCGGCATAGTTGGTGGCGGTCAACGCGATGACGTCGGAACCAACCAACGACAGCTCAACTTGGCCGTTTTTGTCGAGATCCAACCCAGCGGCCTTGGCAACAGCAACGGACGGGGGTGTGATCTTGACGGTCTTCTTCGCGGTGTTGACGTCGAACAGCCACGCCAACGACCGGACCTGCGGATTGACCCGGGGATCCTGGGGAAGGACCGGATCGGCCGGGGTGTTGAGGGACTCGCCGGAACAGGCAGCAAGAACGACGGCGGCGGCGGAGACCGCCGACCTGACCAAGTTCTTGATGCCGCTTCGGCGTTGCAGCGGGGTGACCTTCATGCTACCTCCAGAGGGTTGGGGATGGATCGTTGCTTCGGATGAACTCGCGGCTATCGAAGCGGCGGTAAGTTGCGCCGTGCGATGCACACCGGTGGTACGACAGCGTCCCAGGCAGGTCACGGCACGCGACCGTCGTCGTGACGGCGCGTTTACAGGGAGGCGGACCGGAGTAACTGCCGTATGAGTTCATGTAGGAAGTGCAGCGAACTTCTCCTCTGGAGTCGACAGGTTGCCGATGATCGAGTAACAACTGCGCCGGCGTTTGGGCTGGGTTTTGGATACCGCTTCTTTACGAAGCGAGCCACTAACAACACGGCCACCCGAAGGTGGCCGCGTTTGGGTCAAGCCGTGATTACGGAAGTGACGCGATGATCACGTCGACCTTGGATCCGAAGTCGAACCCGGTCTGATCGCCGAACAACAGGCTGCCCGCCGCCCAGGTCGGGGTTGTGGGGCCGGTCCCCGCCACATCGAACGTGCAGGTAAAGAGAGTAACCACGCCCGGGGCGCCGGTCGTGTTGGTAACCACGGCCGTGACACCGCCGGCGCTCGCCGTGTTGAGAACCCCGGAGAATCCGCTGCCGCTGTTGCAAGCGGCGTTACTCAAGCGGCTCGCTGGGAAGTTCAGGGTCCCCTGGAAGGCCCCAATTCGGTCCGGGGCCGACCCGTTGTTGGCGGGGTCGTTGATGGCCGCCATGTCGATCTTGACCGTCATCGTGACCTTGCCGGCCGCAATCGCTCCCCA
>JANNQX010000104.1:0-17643 GCA_031400975.1 Gemmatimonadota bacterium | reverse complement strand
GGCGAGGCGGCGCGAGGCGTGGGTCCGACCCAGGCCGATCGGCGGCGGTTGGCTCGGACCCGGGCGGCCGAATTGGCACTGGCGGTAAAGGAACTCGGGATCGCGAGGGTGTTCTTGGATCGGTTTGCCGATGGTGGACTCAGCGCGTTACCGGGGAGTCGCTTGGTCGAGCGGCTGGTTCGGGTCATTCGGAAGGAACGGCCGGAAGTGGTGGTGACGTTCGCGCCCGACGGCGGCAACGGTCATCCCGATCACATGGCCATCAGCCGGGCCGTCAGCACCGCGCTACCCCTGGCCGCCGACGTGAGGTTCGGCCGGCCGCTTGGCCGGCCCCACCGGGTGGCCACGTTGCTTTGGACGGCGCCCGTCATGCCGTGGCTCCTGCAGGGGAGCACCAAATCAATGTCGAACGTTGCGGGGGTCGATGTTCTGGTGATGTTGACTCCCGCGGCCCGGACCCGAAAGGCTCGTGCGCTCGGGCATCATCGATCGCAGCGGGCCCCGATCGAGCGAGTTTTTGGCGGCCTGCCGCCGCGGCCCAACACGATCCGGGCCGAGGCATTTCAGGTTGCGATCGGACCCGCCGGACCACTCCAAGTCTGAGCCGACCACGCCCCACCTGCTGTAGTCCGACCACGACAATGCGGTGTCAGTCCGGCTTCTCTTAGGATCCGGTGCCCTCGCAGGCGCCGAGTTTGGCCAGTTCTGGCGGAACGTTCGACATGACAGCGTTCCAACAGGAGTTGGCGAAGTACGCCAGCGCGGCGGGCCTGATGACCTGCAAACCCCAACCGGCCCTGTCGGTGAGTCAGGTGGTTGGGTCCGCAGGCGGAGTTATCCAAATCGGGAAGTACAAGTTGGAGATCCCGAAGGGAGCGCTCAGGAAAAGCGTCACCATCACGGCGGTGGCCGTTGCCGACAGTTTCAATTCGATCCGCTTTGGGCCCGAGGGCCTCAAGTTCAGCAAAGCAGCATCGCTCACGATCGACTACGCGGTAGCCTGGTAGACGAGCCGTAAACATGGACACCCCCATTGAGCACGAAGACTCGGTTGCCCGGCTGGCCCGGGCCAGTCTAGACGCAGGTTGGCGTCAGGAACTGGCGGGGCGGATGGAAGCGGCTGAAGTGGCCTTTGAGGCTGGTTGGCGCTACGGCGCGGCCGCCGGCGATCTCGAAGCCGAGTCGGAGTCGCTCCGCCGGCTGGCGGTGATCCGCCATCATCAAAACCGGCACTTCGACGCCATTTCGATGGCCCAGCACAGCCTCGATGCGGCGGTGGCTTCCCGGGTGCCCGAACTGTGCGCCGAAGCCATGAACGCGATCGCGGGGATCCACATCGACCGGGGCGAGCTGGCCGATGCGCGACGAGTTGGGTCCGAATGGCGTCTGACATGGAATCGATCCCGCGTTCGGATTGCCTGGGGGACTTTCGTCGAAGCTTGGAACCTCTCCATGAGCTTGTCAAGCACGGGTCCCTCCCGGCTAGCGGGTTGGACCTCGCTGTCCGAGGTTGGCGAGTACAAAGGAAAACACATCCGCCCGCTCTTCGATCGTCTTCGAGATTGGTTTGCCGAATCCATGTCCGGCTTTGATCTCAATCCGGATGTAAGCCGGCCGCCGCCACGCGGTCGCCGCTTGAAGCGCGGCCGCGAACTTGAAAGAATGGCCGGGGACCACCCGGTCGTCGTGATCAGCGGTCGTGACGAGGGTGGCGGGATAGTCCGTCCCCGGCTTCAAATTGTGAAGGGGCGAGTACGCCTTGAGCACCGGGAAATGTTTCGGATCGTCGGCCGATCCGTATTCGGACGCCCAGGCCCACCCGATGGTAAACTTGTGATATCGAAGCATGTCCATCACCCCAACGGCCGGCAGGGCCACCGCCGCCAGATCGGGCCGCTGCGTCATCGTGGCTCCAATCAGCAAACCACCGTTCGACGCGCCCTCGATCGCCAAGTACGCCGAGCCGGTGTAGCCCTCCCGAAAGAGATATTCAGCGGCCGCGACGAAATCGTCGAAGACATTCTGCTTCTTCTCGAACATCCCTGCTTCATGCCAATCCTTGCCGTACTCACCCCCGCCCCGAAGATTGGGCTGGGCGTAGACGCCGCCGCTCTCGAGCCACCCGACCAGCGCTGGATCGAATGAGGGTGTCAGGCTGACGTCGAAGCCTCCGTAGGCGTACAGAATGGTCGGATTGGCCCCGTTTTTGGCGAGATCCCGGCGGTGAGTCAGGAACATCGGGACCCGGGCGCCGTCCTTGCTCTGATAGAATACTTGCTCGGTGGTGTACCGAGCGGGGTCAAACTTGAGCTTCGGCGACCGGAATACTTCCGCCGCGCCGGTGGTGACGTCGTACCGATAGACGGTGCCCGGCGACAAGAATGAGGTAAAAGCATAGAACAACTCCGGTCGGTCGGGGTCGCCGCTCATCCCGGCCGCGCTCCCAATGCCTGGTAGCTCGATATCGCGCACCGGCCGCCCATCTCGCTCGAAGATCCGGACCGCTGATTTGGCGTCGGACAAGTAGCTGGCTACCAGCCGGCCGCCGACCTCAACGACCGATTCCAGGGCGTCGGGCTGCTCGGGAATCGTTTCTTGAACGGCCGAGGGGCCGGACCCCCGGCTGTCGATCGCGATGACACGCCCTCGGGGCGCATCGCGGTCGGTCCGGAAATGGAACAGCGGTCCCTGATTGCCGATGAAGCCGTACGCCGCATCGGCTTCATCGAGGAGCCGCACGACGGTGCCGGTTACGGTCGGATGACTGGGATCGACAAGGTCGAGGTAGTGAACCCGTTGGCGGGTCTCGGTCCCGACCCAGACGTTGATGAGTAGGTAGCGGCCGTCGTGGGTGACCTGTCCGGCGAACCCCCAGTCCGGCTGATCCGGCCGCTCGTACACCACAACGTCGTCGGCTTGGCTGGTACCGATCCGGTGGTACAACATCTTCATGTTTCGGTTCTGCGCCACCATGGTCTCGCCGGTTTTGGGCTCGGGGTAGCGGGAGTAGAAGAATCCCTTGCCGTCCTTCGTCCAGCTCCCTCCGGAAAACTTGATCCATCGGAGGTGGTCGCTCAAATCGGTGCCGTCCCCGACTCGGCGGACCTTGAACTCCTGCCAATCCGACCCGCTTGCCGCGATACCGTAGAGCAAGAGGGCTCCGTCGGGGCTCGGCTCCGTCAGGGCAAGCGCGACGGTTCCATCAGCGGACAACCGGTTCGGATCGAGCAGTTCGCGGGCGGTCCCGGTGCTTCCCTCCTGGACATAAAGCACACTTTGATTTTGGAGACCGCTGTTCCGGGCGTAGAAATAGCGCCCACCACGACAATAGGGGACCGAGAAGCGCTCGTAGTCGTAGAGTTCGCTCAGGCGTTTCTTCAGGGCTTCGCGGCCGGGAAGCTCTCGGAGATAGTCGAAGGTGACTTGATTTTGGGTCGTGACCCAGGCCAGGGTCTCCGGCGAGTCGACGTCCTCGAGCCACCGAAAGGGGTCGGTGACTTTGGTGCCGTGATAGTCGTCGATCTGGGCGTCGGTCCGGGTCGCGGGCGGGCGCTTGGGTTGTGCGGCAAGCATCGAGCGGACCATCGCCGACCGCCTAACGATTGAACCGAATCCGGAGCATTCGGCTGGCGCTGACGTCGAAGCCGTTGATGGCGCCCTTGGCGTCTCTGGTGAACCGGACGAAGCTGCCACCAGCCTGATACGCGTCCTTGAACAACGGGTTCAAGGACGATTCCCCAATGGCGCGCCCCCACAGCATGGCCTTGCCCTCGGCGATGCGAACGGTCCAGGTGGTCAGCAGTTCAGGGCTCGTGTACGAGCCGACCAAGTTTTCGAGCTCGGCGGCCGTCGGCGCGAACTTCGTGGTCTTGAGATAGGGCCCCTGACGGTCGCCCCGGATCGAGATGCTCAAGGCGCGGCGCTGATCACTGAATTGAAATTCGACCGTCTGGCCTTGGTTGCCAAACCGATCGGCCCCGATTGGGTTGAGCGGCAGGGCTTGGCCGAGCGCATGGGCCACCAGTTGTCCCTTGTCCTCGGTGATCTCGACGGCGGCCTGGAGGGTTTCGGCGTAGAACAGGCCGAGGTATGGCGCGGCGTCGACCTTGGCTGCCGGCGTAGGGGTGGCCGCCGTCGAGGACTGCGGCGGCGCGGCCGGCCCTTCGGCGAAACTCCCGGCCAAAATGACATCGGCGACGTCGGTGGCCCGTTTTTGGGTGTTGGCGTCTCCAACGTTGCAGGTGAGGCCGATGGCGACGCCCTGGTCGGGAAACCGCATCAGCATCGCCCGGTAGCCGGCCCAGGCCCCGCCATGGTGAACCCGACGGAGCCCCCGATACCGATCGACGAACAGGCCCCGAGCGTAGCCCAAGCTGTCGCCGTTGTTGAGGGTGCCCCGCTGTTGCAACTGATCGATCAAGGGCCGGCCGCCCACCTTGGGATCGGAGAAGTTCGCGTCCCACTTGGCCAAGTCGAGGACGGTCGTGTTCACGGCACCGTCGCCAGTTTGGTCCCAGTCTGACATGTCCACGGTGAAGCCGCCCTTCGGCCCTGGGGAATAGGCGGTGGCCCGGGCGGGTAGCAGGGCCGTGTGGTCATCTCTGAAATGGGTGATCGTCATCCCCAGCGGGCTGAAGATCCGAGTCTTGGCGAACTCGGTCAGGGTCTGGTTGGTTACCCGCTTGATGATCGTCGAGAGGAGGAAGAAACCGGTGTTGCTGTAGTCCCACCGGCTCCCGGGTTCGAAATTCAGGGCTTTCTGTTTGGTGATGACGGCGAGGGCGTCGTCGTCGTTGGTGTAGTCTTCGAAGAAGTGGCCGGCCATGAACAGGAGCCCGTTGTAGTCTCGGAGGCCGCTCGTGTGGCGGAGCATGTGGTCGATCGTGATGGTCTTGCCGTAGCTGGGCAACTCGGGAATGTATTTGCGGACATCGTCGGCCAGCGCCAGCTTCCCTTCGTTGGCCAGCATGACGATCGAGGCGGCAGCGAACTGCTTCGAGGTTGATCCGATGTCGAAGACGGTGGCCGGGGTGATCGGAACGCCGAGGTTGAGATCGGCCATTCCGTAGCCCTTGGCAAACCGGACCTCCCCGCGTTGGTACACCCCGACCGCACATCCCGGCGTTCCAGTGCCATAGTCTCTGAAGACGGAGTCGATCTTGGCGCCGTCAATCTGGATTGGGGCTTGGGCTTCGGCGGCTAACGGAGCCCCGGCGAGGAGGGCTGCGACGGCGACAATTCTCATGGCGGGCTCAGGGCGGTGGTGACGTTTGGATCGGCGCGATGCCAGTTGCGACGGAGTGCGTTGGTGGCGTGGGCTGCCAGCGGGATGTTCCCGGCAGCCTTGGCTGCTTGGGCGAGCCCGGCTAGCGCCCGGGATCGACCAGGGCCGAGCTCGAGAGCGCGAGTGAACTGCCGGAGGGCGAGCGCGGGCTGTCCGGAGCGAAGGTACAGCCGGCCGAGCGACTCGTGGCTTGGGACCGCGACGGCCGGCGGGCCGAATTCCTCGGGCATCCCGTCCTCGAGAGCCGCCGCGCGGTGGAGCAGGGCAGTGGCCTTTGCGAATTGGCCGGAGGCCGCCAGGAGTTCCGCTTCGAGCGACCAGGTCAGAATGACCGGCACGACTACGGACCCCGGATCTCCTGGCTTCGCGGTCACTATTTGGTCGCGATGCCGCTGTTGCATTGCGGCTAACTGGGTGGCGGCCTGGGTTGTCTCGCCCCGGTTGAGCGCGGCAAGGCCGTTGGCAAACCCGCTGTACTCATATCCGTCTTCGCCCGGCGCTCCCGCTCCGGCGGCGAGGGAACGAGCCTCGGCCCCGCCCCATCGCTCGGTTTCGAGCACATACCGGGCTCGGATGTTCGCAGCCTGCCCCAGCGCCCCGGGCCCGGTTGCGTTGGCGGTCAGAGTTCCGAGCAGCTGCTGGGCGGCCTCGAAGCGGCCCTGTTGGAGGTAGGCGTAGGTGAGCCAATGGGTGTAGTGCCCGGGACGCCAGCGAACCCGGTCGGGTCCGGCAGCAACTTCGTTTTGCGCCGCCACATCGTCCCAGAGCCCCAAAGCGAGGAAGATGTGGGTCGTCATGTGCTGGGCGTGGGCGGCCCCAGGGGCAATTGCCGAGTACCGGCGGGCCGCCGGGAGCCCAAGTGGGGCGTGGACCGGATCGTCGAAGGCGTGGATGATGAAATGGGCGGCGCCCGGATGGTCTTCGTTCCGGCGGAACACGTCGAGCGCGATGGCGCCGGCCTTCATGTAGGTTGGGACATCGCGGATCCCTTGGTTGAGTCCGAGCAGGGCCACCGCGTACAGGACTTTGGCCTCGTCGTCTTCGGGGTTCGCTTGAACGAGGTCGCGGAGGGCTTCGGCGTAGAGGGTGTCTCGGGCCGGTTTGCTGCCCTCGCCATAGAGCCGCTCGACCGATTCCAGATACGCCCGCTCCCGGCTCGTCGGCGCCCGGGCCAGTCTTGCCTCGGACGTCGGAGCCAGTCGGGCCAAGACCGACCGGGCTGCTTCCAGGTCCTGCTCGTTCCAGACCGGGTGGGTCAAGGTCAGGGCCTCTCCCCAGTATGCCATGGCAAACCCGGGGTCGAGCTGCTGGGCCTCCCGAAAGGCTGCGGCGGCCTCTTGGTACTGAAAGCTGTGAAGGAGCAAGACGCCCCGGGTAAATTCGGGTTGCGCCGCCGTCGCGCCGGAATTTGGGAACGAGATCCGGCCCAGGGCTAGTTGCGCCGCCGCGGTGGGAACCGGAAGAACAAGGGCGAGCCAGATGAATCGGAGATGACGGTGCATGGCGGCTGTAATGTGACTGGTTTCGGCGTCGGGCGCGAGTAGGGGCAAGCGGGTGATGAGGTGTCTCGTTGGCCTGGAGGATCGCCATGGTTGAAGGGTTGATCGGGTTCTTTGCGCCGTGGGCTAAACTCTACAGCGACTCGAACGTGCTGCCGGCCGCGGTGGCATTCGTCCATGTCGCGGCGCTGTTGTTTGGTGGTGGTCGGGCGGTCACCGCCGACTTGCTGGCCCTCCGATCCCCCACCCTCGAGGGCTATCGCTCGTCAGGCAGTTTTAGATTTTTGCTGGAAAGCCACCGGGACGTCCTCACCGGTCTCGTGATCGCGGCGATCAGCGGGATTGCCCTCTCGACGGCGGACCTCGAGCATTTTCTGTCGTCGAAGTTCTACCTGGCCAAACTTTCGGTGGTCTTTCTGCTGGTTGCGAACGGCGTCTTTATCAAGCGGTATGAGAGGTCGTTGCAAAACGGTACCGGGACCGGCGAGGGCAGCTGGCAGGGGACCCGTCGGCACGCCATGATCAGCCTGGTTCTGTGGTTCTCGGCGGTGCTGCTGGGCCTCACCCTCGCCAACGAATAGGGCACCTTTTTGATCCTGATCGCCCTTTTCGTCCAAACCATGCAGAATCCTGCAGGGCGTTTTTGACCGGGGACCGGAGGCACTACCCTTGCTGATCAGCCGGAGCGGGACTTGACGATACCCGCCGCGAAAGAAGCAACGGATGACCAAGCCGTGCGACGACTGTGACTCATTTGGGGGCCGACGGGATTTTCTTCGCCAAGCGGCGGGTTGGGCGGCGGGCGTCGCCACGGCCCTCGGGATTCCAACCCGCTCGGCGGTGGCGCTCCCGATTGGCCTGATCGTCGGCCAGCGGGCGGCCGGCTCGAACAACGTGAGTTATCCGATTCCAGCCGCCGACGGGGTGTTGATCGACAAAAAGAACGAAACGATCCTGGCCCGCCACCTGGGGTCGGTCTATGCGTTTGCGCTCTCGTGTCCCCACCAGAATACGGCTCTTCGATGGTTGGAGGACGAGGGGCGTTTCCAGTGTCCCAAACACAAGTCGCGGTACCAGCCGGACGGGACGTTTATCTCTGGGCGGGCCACTCGCAACATGGATCGGCTGCCGATCCGCCGCGAAGCAGGCACGGTGGTGGTCGATGTCGAGCACGTGTTTGAGAGCGACAAGGAGCCGACCGCCTGGTCGGCCGCTGCCGCCAAGATTTAGAGGTGGGGTGGTGGCGGCGCCGCTCGGAGCGGGCTAATCTCCTTGGTACACGCCATCTTCCCCCGAGGTCCCGATGCGGCTGTTGCTCCTCCTAGCACTCACGGCGATTTCACGGTCATTGGTTGGGCAGGTTCGGCCGACGGACACGCTGTTTCAGGTCGAGCGGTACCTCGACTATGAGACGGTCCAATCTCCGCGGATTTCGCCGGACGGGAACGTCGTCGTCTTTGGGCGCCGGGCCGTCGATCGGATGAAGGACGCGTGGGAGACCAGCCTCTGGGTCATGAACGCCAATGGGTCGGGCCTTCGATTTCTGGTGAAGGGTTCGGACCCGGTGTGGTCACCGGATGGGACCCGGATAGCGTTTCTGGCTCCCGGAGAGCCCGGTGGCAATCAAGTGTTCGTTCGGTACATGGGCACCGAAGGAGCAACCTCGCAGGTGACGCGGGTCGACCAGACGCCGTCGGATATCCGGTGGGCCCCGGACGGCCAGTCGATCGGTTTTGCGATGGTGGTACCATCGGCACCGGACTGGAACGTTCGGCTTCCGGCCCCGCCGGCCGGGGCCACCTGGACCAAAGCGCCCCGGGTGGTCGACAAACTCCATAGTCGCGCCGATGGGCGAGGATGGCTTGTCAACGGCTACACCCATCTCTTCATTGTGCCGGCCACCGGGGGGACGCCGCGGCAGATCACCAGCGGCGCATGGAACGTCGGCGCCCGGGGTATCGGCCTTCCTGGGGCTGTTGGTTGGGACTGGGTGCCTGATGGCCGGAGTATCGTGGTCGACGGCAATGACGATCCCGATGCGGAACGCCAACGGCAAGTCTCCAATATCTACGCGATCGATCTCGAGACCCTCGCTCGGCGCCGACTGACCTCGACCAAAGGGAACTGGACCAATCCCGCCGTGTCACCCGACGGGCGGACGATTGCCTTTCTTGGGTTTCCGTTCACCAAACAGACCTATCGCGTCTCGGACCTCTATACCCTTCCGGCCGTCGGTGGTGCCCCCGTCTTGCGAAGCCAGGGCTTCGATCGGACGCCGTCCCAGCCGATTTGGGCACCTGATAACAGCGGTCTTTACTTCGTGGCCGACGACCGGGGGGCGTCGAATCTCTACCTGGCTCCGATGGGTGGTCCGATTCGCCAGTTGACCACTGGGATTCACATGCTGACGACCCCGTCGATTTCGAAGAAGGCTACGGCGGTGGTGACCCGGACCCATTTCTACGCCCCGCCCGATCTCGTGAAAATCGATCTCAAGAAGCCCTCGCAACTCACGCCATTGACCCAGCTGAACGCCGATTTGCTGACCGGAACCAAGCTCGGCGAAGTCGAAGAGATCTGGTATCGCTCCGGCGACGGGACCAAGGTTCAGGGGTGGATCGTCAAGCCGCCCTCCTTCACGCCGGACAGGAAGTGGCCGCTGATCCTCGAAATTCATGGTGGGCCGCACGGGATGTACAACGTCGGGTTCAATCCGATGTACCAGAACTTTGCCGCCAACGGGTTTGTCGTGCTGTACACCAACCCGCGAGGGAGTACTGGGTACGGGACCGATTTTGGAAACGCGATCGACAAGGCCTATCCTGGAGTCGACTACGGCGATTTGATGGCGGGGGTCGACAGCGTGATCGGCCGGGGTTATGTCGACGAGAAGCAGATGTATGTGACCGGGTGCAGCGGGGGCGGGGTGTTGTCGAGTTGGGTCATTGCCCATACCAACCGGTTCGCGGCTGCGGCGGTCCGGTGTCCGGTGACCAACTGGATGAGCTTTGCGGGGACCAGCGACATTCCGCTGTTCGGATTCAACTGGTTTGAGAAGCCGTATTGGGAAGATCCCAAGCCATGGCTCGAGCACAGCACCATTTTTCATGTCGGCAAGGTCAAGACGCCGACACTGCTGATGACGGGAGAACTTGACCTCCGGACGCCGATGGGCCAGACCGAGGAGTACTTCGCCGCCCTCAAGGTGTTAGGCGTTCCAACGGCAATGGTCCGGTTTGAGGGCGAGTATCACGGCACGGGATCCAAGCCGTCGAATTGGATGCGAACCCAGATCTACATGATGGAGTGGTTCAAGCGGTACGGTGGCGGGGCGATCCCGTGACCCGCCACCGGAAGCGGTCACCGGCGGTAGCGCTCTAGGTACTGCAAGTCCTCATCGTCGGTTCGGACAACGTAAACAGTGCCGTTTCCGAATCCAAGAATGGTGCTCTTCTGGTTGAGCGTCACCTTCCGGACCAGTTTGCCGGTCTGGTTGAACACGTCGTAGCTGGGGATCTTGTCTGCCGCCGGCCGGGTCCGAGCCACCCAGACTTCGCCTTCGGGGGTTACCAAGATCGCGTTGCTGCCGGTAAAGGGTGGTTTGGTGGTCTCAAATTCCGGTTCAGGGCGTTGAAAATTGGCCTCGCCTCCGGGGTGCCCGGCACCGCCGCCGGGCCTGCCGACTGAAATCATGGTCGGCCGATTTCGCTTTCCTGCCTCGATCACGGCCTGCTTGTCCTCCTCCGTCACCTTGATTGGCGTATAGGCCTGTGGGGGGCCCGCGGCGGCCTTCGTGGAATTCGGGGGATACCGGACGACATGGTAGGGATCCGGCTGGACTCGGGCAATCGACCCGTCAGCCGCTACCCCCCAACCTTCTTGTGGGGCGAACACCTTGCCTCCACCAAGCGTTACGCGAACCGAACGGGTTTGGCCGCCGCCGGAGGCGTTGATGGAGCCTTGCGGGCCGATCATCCATGCTGCGGTGTCGACGGCCGAGCTTGGCTTGGTCGCATCCCAACGGAGGATGGCGAGTGAATCGGGCGCCTTCCCGTCCGGGCTGGCGAGGTTGAACGGCGGTGCTTGGAAATAGATCCGGCCGGCCCGGTCGGAGCTCGCGCCACCGACCCCGAGCGCGAACCCGCCGGGTCCGGTGCCGCCTGTCCCAGGGAGCGGCACTGTCTTGACAGGCTTGCCGGCCGCATCGATCACCAAGAACCGGCGGCCGAGCAAGTCGTTGACCCAAGTCTCCCCATTGGGCATCGCCAAGAGCCCGGCCGGAAGGGCGTATTCAGTCGGGCCTTGTCCCTCGCGACCGATTTTGGTGGCTTGGCCCGACGCGAAGTCGAGCATCTGGACCGTCTTGTCGACGAAATCCGAGACAATCACCTTCCCATTCGGCAACTCCCTAAGGCCGGTCACGCGGGTGAACGGCTCGGGGAACGAGGCGTCGGCCTTGATCAGGGGTATCGCAGGTTGGGCTTGGGCGCGGCTAACCGCGAGGATGGACAACACCGTCAGAAAGGGGGCGACCTGGGTCACGGCTGCGGCTCCTGGAGTTGGTGATCAGACCACTAGCTGATGTCCGCCTGGCCGATAACGTCGCGGACTACGGCATTCGGTGGCGCTCCAGAAACATCAGGTCGTCCTGGTCCTCTGCGAAAACGGTTCGTCCAAGGATTGGTCCGGCTTGGTAAGCCCGACCGGCGCTTGGAACGCCACGAGGCCAAGGGCAAGCGAGATCATCCCAAAAAGATGGCGGCATGGCGGCTATTTTGGGATGATGCGCCCCGATCTTCGAAAGCTCCCGGCCAAGCCGACTACCCGGTTTGCGCCGAGCCCGACCGGGCCGCTCCACATCGGCCATGTGGCCAATGCCGTGTGGACCTGGGGTGTTGCCCAGGCCACCGGCGGCCGGGTCATTCTCCGACTCGAAGATCACGACCGAAGTCGGTGCCGGCCGGAACACGAAGCAAGCATCCTCGAGGATCTCCGCTGGCTCGGACTCGAACCCGATGAGGCCTCGGCCCGATCGTTTCAGGGCGGGCGGTCGGCCTATCGCCAGAGCGACAATCCCGAGCGGTACGAACTGGCCTTGGGCCGGGTTCGTGCAGCGGCACCAGTGTTTCACTGTGAGTGCTCCCGGAAGACGATCGCGAGAACCTTGGGCGCTTCGGGGTTCGGCGAGGGCGAAGAGTTGCGGTACCCAGGGACCTGCCGGTCGAAGGGGCTCGAGCCCGCGGTCGGCCGCGGTATTCGGGTCGTTCTTCCCGAGGACGAGGTGGTCTGGTCGGATCTGATGCTGGGCCGGATTGCTCAACGACCCGCTCAGCAGTGCGGGGACTTACTCCTCCGCGACCCGCTGGGTAGCTGGACCTACCAGTTTGCGGTGGTGGTTGACGATTGGGCCCAGGAAGTCGACTTGGTCATTCGGGGCGATGATTTGTTCGCCTCGACCGGGCGGCAGATTCAGTTGGCTCGGATCTTGGGGCGGGCGACGCCGCCCGCCTTTCTCCACCACCGGCTGATTCGCGACGAAGGAGGCGCGAAGCTGAGCAAGCGGGATGGCGCTCCGGCCCTCGCCAACTTGCGGGCCGCCGGCAAAACGAGCCTGGAGGTTCTTGGTTTGGCGGCCCACCTTACCGGCCTGCAGGAATCGCCGGCGCCGATTGCCGCGGGCGACCTCGGACGCCTCTTTCGTTAGGCGCCGGCTTCAGTGAGCCGATCCAGCGTCCGCAGCTCCGGCCACGCAACGGCCACCGCGGCCACGACGCCGACCACCCCGACCCCGCCGGCGACCACCGCGCCGACCGGTCCGATCCAACTGGCCAACATCCCCGATTCTGCCTCACCCAGCTCGTTGGACATCCCAATGAACAGGGTGTTGACCGCCGATACCCGGCCGCGAAGCTCGTCCGGCGTGCGGATCTGGGCGAGTGCCAGCCGGATGACCACACTCACCGCGTCCAACCCGCCGGCAAGGAACAACATGACGATCGAGAGCCAGAAATTCTCCGACAACCCAAAGACGATGATGGCGAGACCAAATCCGGTGACCGAGGCCAGCAGCGTCCGCCCGGCCCGCCGAAACGGAGGCCGGTGAGCCAATCCGACCGACACCAGCACGGCCCCGAAGGATTGCGCTGCCCGAAGCCAGCCGAGACCGACCGGACCCACCAGGAGGATCTCCTTGGCGAAGACCGGCAACAGGGCCATCACGCCGCCTAACAACACGGCGAACAAGTCGAGCGACATCGCGGCGAGGAGCACCGGCGACCGCCGGACAAAATGGATTCCCTCCATGAATCCGCGGCTGCTGATTCGGGCGCGACCCGGGAGATAGCCCCGGATCTCGATCCGGGCGATCAAGGCCACGAACACCAGCGCAGTCGCGGCGCACAGGGCGTAGACGGTACCTGCGCCGGCCCCATGAATGATGAATCCACCCAAGACCGGGCCAATCATGTCGGCCGCCTGCCAGCCACCGCTGTTCCACGCCAGAGCGTTCTGGAGGGAATCGACCGGCACCAGGTTCGGGAGGATGGCCTGCTTCGCCGGGAGCTGGAACGTTCGCCCGGCCCCATAGACCGCCAGCAATCCATAGTATGCCCCGATCGGTGCCTGCCACTTCGAGGCGAGCCACAGCCCGAGCGCGGCCAGTCCGATGGTGATCTCGGCGAGGATCAATAGCCGCCGGCGATCGGTGGAGTCCGCCAGCTGGCCGGCTGGTAGAATGAGGAGCAGCAAGGGGATGATTTGGACCAACCCGACCATGCCGAGGGCCCAGGTGGAGCGAGTCCGTTCGTAGATTTCCCACCCGATCGTGACGGCCAGCATCCCTTGACCCAAGACGGCCAGCACGTGGCCCGCAACGAAGCGGCGGAACCCTGGGTGGCGGAGAGCCTGGTAGGGGTCGTGGCTCATAGACCATCCTTCGGGTACAGGGCTCGGTACATCGCCACGTTGCCGAGGACCCGGCGGACGTAGTCGCGGGTTTCATTGAACGGAATCCGCTCGACGAAGATCTCCGGATCTTGGTCGACGCCGCGAATCGACTGCCACCGGGCCACCCGATCAATCCCGGCGTTGTACCCGGCCAGGGCCCGCTCGGGCCAGACCAACTGCTTGAGGGCGTCGGCGAGATGTTCAATCCCGAAATCGATGTTCACGTCGGGTTGGTAGAGCAGGACCGGATTGAAATCGGCAAGCCCAGTTCGCCGGGCTCGTTCGATGCCGACCGAAGGCACGACCTGCATTAATCCTCGGGCGTCAGCAACTGAACGCGCCTCGGGATCGAATTGCGACTCCTGGCGAATGACACCGGCCGCCAACATCGGGTCGAGCCCCGAACGGAGCGCTTCGCCCCGAAGGAGTCGCTCAAACGGAAGCGGATACAAGAGCCGCCCGACCTTTCGGTCAACAGCCGCCCCTCGTTCGACAGCCCGGTCGACGACCCGAATGGCCTCTGCATGCCAGTCGGCCTCGGTGAGCGCGGTGGCGGCTCTGATCAGTGACGAGGTCGTGGTACCGGCACCCGCGACGAACCCGTCGAGCTCGAATCGAGCTTCGGCTTTGAGGCCGAGTTGTCGAAGGCGGCGGACTTGGGAGAGGGGAGTCGGTTCCAGGCCGGGCCCCGACGCCGGGCCTGGTTCGAACTGCCGGAAGGAACGGCCTAGCCGCTCGGCCGCGCGCCAGGCGTAGTAGGTGTCCCGCCCTTGCGAAACGACTTGCCGCCACCGGCTCAGAGCCGCAGCGGGATCCCCCGCCGCCGCATCCGCTCGACCGGCCCAGTATCCGGCTCCGATCGCGTCCGGGTTGCCCGCTTGCCCGGCGATCTGATCGAACTCGGCCTTCGCGGTTCGGTAATCGCGGTTCAGATAGGCAATCAGCGCGGCCTGGAACGCGCCCCGGCGACCGAACGGCGTGGTTGGATAGCGGGCTCCGGCTTGACGGAAGAAGATCCGGGCCGAGTCGTCGCGACCGCGGTCGGCCAGGAGATCAGCGGCCAGAAACAGGGCTGATGCGGCCGGCTCGGAGTCATTCGGGAAGCTGACCCAGACCTTTTCGAGCGCGCGAACGATCGGGCCTGGCTGCCCGGTCCTGACCATCATTCGCGCTTGGAGATAGGCAGCGTCGGCCATGAGTTTCGGAGTCTTGACCCCGTCGAACAGGGGGACGGCTTCCGCGCCTCGGCCCAGTCGGGCCAAGACGGTGGCGTAGGTGAAGCGATCGCGATCGGTCCATGAGCCGCGGCTGGCCGCGAAACCTCGGGCGGCTCGCTCCAATTGATTGATCGAGGCGGCCCGCCGAGCGATCCGAATTTCTTCAGCGGAGGTCGTCGAAACGAACTCTCGGTCGAACAGCGCGATGGCTTCCCCGGCATCGCCCGCCGGAAGGCCGGAGCCGAGTAGCCCGACGAGGCTCCGGCGGGTCGCCGCGCGAACGGACCCGTCGCCCCCGGATAGCTGGAGGCGGAGGGCGGCCAGTTGGGCGCCGAGGGCGGCGTACCGCTCCGCCGCGCCGCGCCAATCGCCGGTTCGGCTCCGCGCGAGCGCTTCGGTCCACGGAATCCTGCCCCGCTGGCCTAGCCCGGTGATCGAGCCGAATAGCCGGGCCCGGGCGGCCGAATCGCCGGTGACTCCGGCCGCCCGGAGTACCAACCAGTCCTTGAGCCCAGGCAGTTCGACCGCGGCGGCCAAGTACATCGTCGCGGCCGAATCGAGCCGGTCGAGCCGGTCGAGGGCCCGGGCGAGCGTCACCAATCGCTCGCCGCGGGCTTCCGGGTTCGGGGCGAGTTCAACCGCCCGGCTACTCTGGATTGCCGCCGCCTCGGCCCGGCCGCGCTCGACCATAGCCCGGCCTAGCAGCGCCCGGCCCTCGCCGGCTTCTCGCTGATCGAGCCAGGACTCGCCTTCGAGGAGACGCTCGACCGATTCCCAGCCTTCCCAGAGAGCGGCGGCCCGCGCGGCGGTCAACCGGACGGCCGGGGTTGGGGCGCCCCTGGTCAGTGGAGCCAGGAGGCGGGTGGCCTGCCAGGGTCGCCCGGCGGCGAGGGCACGATTGGCGGCCGCGAGGACCGAATCGGTGAGTCCGGCCTGGTCACGCCCGGGTTGGGACGAGAGGAGGCTCAAGGCAAAAAGAAGAGGCCGCACCCGTATAATCTAAGGGTGCGGCCAGGGCTGCCGGGTCCGCAGTGAGGCGTTAGGCCGCCCGGGGCTTCGCCCCCGGTTTGGGCATGGCGGGACGACGGAGAAACACCGTCGCGCTGCCCGGTCCGGTGGACCGGGTTTGCCGGGGCAGGATGACCCGTCCTACCGACTTACCCCGACTGTCGTACACTTCGTAGCTCTCGAATCGGTCGCGTCTATTGCTCGGTGCCATGGTCCTGTTTCCGTGTGGTTACCGCCTATTCTGATGCGGTAACCCCGGAAAAGGTTGCAACTACTTCTTGCAGTCGGAGACGTCGACCGATCCAACCTCCGGCAGGAGATCGGCTCGGGGGACGACTACCCAGCGTCCTTGCCGGCGGGCCAACTCCATGACCGACACGTCGCCACCAACCCAAGCAGGTGTCCCATCATCGGCAAGGTCTTCTTTGAACAGTGCATAGGTGGTCGAATCACCGTCCGCGACCACGCCGATCAGACGCCGGCGGGGTACCGGGACCTCGGCCAAGTCGGCCGGCGGGCCGCAGCCGGCTTGCTCGTACTGCATCCGCACCTGCCAGCGCGGATCTCGGCTTTCGAGCCACCGGGCGGCGGCTTCCTCGACCGGGAGGGCCCGAAGGGCGGAGGCTGAGGCGACCCGAGCGAATTCGAAGGGGGTCGGGTCGGCAAAACGCCGCTGCTGCTCCCGCATCATTTTGATTTGGTACTCCGCGGCTTCCCGAGGCATGTCCGGGCTGCGGCGGAGAAGATCCTCGACGGTCGGTTGGGGTCCTTCGTCGGGCTGGCGGCGGGCCCGGGCAATGAAGTCCCGGCGGAAGCGGTCAAATTGATCGAGATCGAGGAGCCGGGCTGTTTCAGACCAGCGGCGAGCGTTCCAGGCGTCCAAGAAGCCGGCCGCCGCTTCGCGAGGCCCGGCTTGGCCAGCCAGGGGAGCAGCAACAGCAATCCAAACAGCGGTGACCAGCAAACGACCGTTCATGGTAACGGTACTCCTTCAAGGTCCCGCGACTCCGACCGGGGAAACATAGTGGTGTTGCGCCGGTGGTGCGGAACTGGTAGTCTGGATCGGTCCGATTCTCTCATGCCGGAGGTCCCAGTGGTTTATCGCCTGCTCGCGGCGGCCGCGCTGGTCGTTGGCTCATTCGCATCGGTTGCGGCCCAAACAAAAGAACGACTCACGCTGGCCGACTACCTCGATTTCGAGGACGCCCAAGATCCCCGGGCTTCGCCCGACGGCAAGCAGGTGATCTACACCCGGCGGACCATCGACAAGATCAATGACCGATGGGACAATGCTCTGTGGATCGTGAACGCCGACGGTACCAAGCACCGATTTTTGCTCAAGGGCGGAAGCGCCCGGTGGTCGCCGGATGGGAGCCGGATCGCGTTCGTGGCCGACGGCCAGCCCAGCGGGGCCCAGATCTTCGTTCGCTGGATGGACGCCGAGGGTGCCACCACCCAGATCACCAGGGTGCCGGAGGCGCCGACCGATCTCGAGTGGGCCCCAGATGGCAAGAGCCTGGTGTTTCGGATGATGGTGCCGATGAAGGAAGCCTGGAAGGTGGCCGACTTGCCGGCGCCGCCCGCCGGGGCCAAGTGGACCGAAGCGCCCTATGTGGTCGAGAAACTCAACTATCGCCGCGATCGGGAGGGGTTCAGCGACCAGGGCTTTCAGCAGATCTTCGTGGTGACG
>JANNQX010000103.1:0-25965 GCA_031400975.1 Gemmatimonadota bacterium | reverse complement strand
GATCAGCCTGTTGCGGCCGGTCTCGCCGCTGGCCTGGCTGCCCATCGGCCTGCTGGTATTCAAGCGGGCCGACCCGGCGGCGACCTGGACCATCTTCATCTGCTCGATCTGGCCGATGATCCTCAACACCGCCCAGGGCGTGCAGCGGGTGCCGCAGGATTACCTCAACGTGGCCCGCGTGTTGAATCTCTCCGAGTGGAAGGTCATCACCAAGATCCTGCTGCCTGCCGTGCTGCCCTACATGCTGACCGGCGTGCGCCTGTCGGTGGGCACCGCCTGGCTGGTGATCGTGGCCGCCGAGATGCTCACCGGCGGTGTGGGCATCGGCTTCTGGATCTGGGACGAGTGGAACAACCTCAACGTCAAGCACATCCTGATCGCCATCTTCATCATCGGCATCGTCGGCCTGCTGCTCGAGCAACTGCTGGTCGGCATCGCCAAGAGGTTCAGCTATGCAGATTGACTTCATTCGCGTCGAAAAGGTCGAGATGCTGTTCTCGACCAAGAAGGGCCCCTTCCACGCGCTGCGCGACATCGACCTGCAAGTCGCCAAGGGCGAGTTCATCACCCTGATCGGCCACTCGGGCTGCGGCAAGAGCACGCTGCTGAACCTGATCGCGGGCCTGTTGAAGCCGAGCAGCGGCGTGTTGCTGTGCGACCAGCGCGAGATCGCGGCGCCCGGCCCCGAGCGTGGCGTGGTATTCCAGAACCATTCGCTGTTGCCCTGGCTGACTTGCTTCGACAACGTGCTGCTGGCGGTGGAATCGGTCTTCGGCCCGCGCGAGACCAAGAAGCAACTGGCCGATCGCACACGCGCCGCGCTCGAACTCGTCGGCATGGGCCACGCCCTGGACAAGCGCCCGCACGAAATCTCCGGCGGCATGAAGCAGCGCGTGGGCCGCGACGAACGATGCGAACAACGGATGGGGCCGGGTCGGGCGTGACTTGAGTTCCGGGTGGAACTGGCATCCGAGGTGCCAGGGATTGTCGGGCAGTTCGATGATTTCAACGAGCCCGCCATCGGGCGATTGGCCGGACAGCCGCATCCCATGCTCCGCCAACACGTCGCGGAATGCGTTGCTGACCTCCCAGCGATGGCGGTGGCGCTCGCTGATTTCCGTGGCCCCGTAGGCCTCCGCGGCGAGGCTGCCTGCCCGAAGGCGGGCGGGATAGGCGCCGAGCCGCATGGTGCCGCCCATCTCATTGAGGTTCCGTTGCGACGCCATCAGCGCGATCACCGGGACCTCGCAGTCGGGCTCGAACTCCGTGCTGTTGGCCTTGAGGCCGCACACATTGCGGGCGAATTCGATGATGGCGACCTGGAGGCCAAGACAGATGCCGAAGAACGGCAGCCGATTCTCTCGGGCCCACTGGACGGCTTCGACCATGCCTTCGACGCCTCGGACCCCAAATCCGCCCGGGACGAGCAAGCCGTGGATGCCCGCCAGCAGCTGGCCGGCCGCCTTGGGGTCGGTGAACTTGTCACTCGACATCCAGTGAATGTCGACCCCCACATCATTGGGGATGCCGCCGTGGAGGAGCGCCTCTTGCACGGACTTGTAGGCGTCGTGGAGATCCGTGTACTTCCCGACCACGGCGATTTTGACCCGGGCCGGTGGCTCGAGGATCTTCCCGACCATCTCGCGCCAGGGTTTGAGGTCCGGGTCTTTGGTTTCGAGGTGGAGCCGTTCGCAGACCTCGCGGTCGAGACCTTGGTCGCGGAACTTGAGGGGTATTTCGTAAATCGACGCCACATCCGGGCTCTCGACGACGCAACCGAAGTCCACGTTGCAGAAGAGGGCGATCTTTCGCTTGATATCGGAGCCGAGGGGGCGTTCACTCCGGCAAATGAGGATGTCGGGTTGAATGCCGATTTGCATCAGGTCGCGAACCGAGTGCTGGGTCGGTTTGGTTTTGAGTTCGCCGGCCGCTGCGATCCAAGGGACCAGCGTCAGGTGCATGAAGATGGCGTTTTCTCGGCCCACTTCCTGCCGAAACTGCCGAATCGCTTCGAGGAACGGCAAGGACTCAATGTCGCCGACGGTGCCCCCGATTTCGGTGATGACCACGTCATGACTCGGGGCCGTCCGCCGGATGGCCGCCTTAATCTCATCGGTAATGTGGGGGATGACCTGCACCGTCGAGCCGAGATATTCGCCCCGCCGCTCCTTGGTGATCACGGTCTGATAAATCCGCCCCGTCGTAATGTTGTTCTGTTGGGAGAGCGAGCGGTCGATGAACCGCTCGTAGTGGCCGAGGTCAAGGTCGGTTTCCGCCCCATCGTCGGTGACGTACACTTCGCCGTGCTGGAAGGGCGACATGGTGCCCGGGTCCACATTGATGTACGGGTCGAATTTCTGGAGCGTGACGGTGAGCCCTCGCTCAACCAGCAGGCGGCCTAACGAGGCGGCGGCGATGCCCTTCCCGAGCGACGAGACAACCCCGCCGGTCACGAAGATGTACTTGGTGTTTCCAGACAAGGCGGTCATCGGGCGTCAATCCCCAGTTACAGTGGCAGTCCAGTGTCGCTCCGCACGGGCCAAATCGTCCGGTGTGTCAATGCCGGGCAGTGCCGATTCGGCCAGGTGCGCCACGCCGATCGTCATCCCCAGATAGAGGGCCCGGAGTTGCTCCAGGCGCTCCCGTTGCTCCAACTCGGTCGCCGGCGCCTTGACCCATCGGGCCAGGCTGCCCGGGGTATAGGCGTACACTCCGAGGTGCTGCCAGTAGGGCGGACTCGGCACGCGGGGCTCGGCACTCGGCACTCGGGGGTCGGCGGTGAATGGGATCCGGGCGCGAGAGAAATACAAGGCTCGGCCTCGTTCGTCGCAGACCACCTTGACCCGCGCGGGGTCGTCCGCTTCGGCGGGGTCAAGGGGGACGGCGGCGGTTCCGATGTCGTCCCCACCGGTGACCCGGTTCACCGCGCCCGGAACCGCCTCGAACGGGAGAAACGGCTCGTCGCCTTGGACGTTCACCACCAGGTCAAATCGCCCGAACTCGGGTCGCCGGCTGACCTCGGCGACCCGTTCGGTCCCGGATTCATGGTGGTGTTCCGTGAGGACCACCCGCCCACCGGCCTGCTCGACCGCGGCCTGGATTTCGGAGGCATCGGTGGCCACGACGACTTCGTCGAGGATCGCGATTCGGCTGACCCGTTCCCAGACCCGGACGATAAGGGGAACGCCGCCCAGCAACTGGAGCGGCTTGCGCGCCAGTCGGGTCGAGCCTAACCGGGCTGGGATGACACCGAGCACAGGCATCATTTAAGCTAAGAACGCGGCCGACCGTTGTCAAAAGTCGTGCCGCGTCCTTGGTGACCCTGGTGCCTAATTGGTAAGGTCTAGTTGCGCAATAGGTTAGGACGTCCTCGTTCAGCCTGGTTCGGAAGCCTCGGGAACCTAACGCTATGGCCGCGGGGCCTTGGCCGGCGGCGGGGCCTTCGAGGGCTTGGGCGGGCTCGGCAGCACGGTGACGCCGCCAGGGCCCACGGTAACCGTCCGGTCCGGGGACGTTACGGTCACTTTCCCGTTGCTGATCGACACGGCAGCCTCAGCGGGGGGGCTGTCGGCCGTCCGTTCGGCCGCCGTTTCGGACATCGACTCCCGGAGCCCCCTCATTTCGTCGTCCAGTGATTCCATCTCGGATTCGATGACTTCGCGGACTGAATCCGCGGTGGCGCGCCGGAGGCTGGTTGCGAGGGCCTGGAGGCTATCGCCCAGGGTCCGAAACCGGGTTGCCTCCAGTTCGGCCGCGTGGTGCTCGGCCTCCTTTCCTCGAATCTTCTGAGCCACTTCCGGGGCCAACACCAGGGGGAACACGGCGGCCTTGGTCCAATCGCCGTCGTGGTGGGTCATCACGATTAGGGTGCCGAACGCGGTCATCCCGGTCTCGGAATCCGCGGCGCAACGGAAGGAACTGTTCTCCGAGAGCCTCGACGGATCCTCGACGGTGACGGAGCATCCTTTCAGTGTTTCGAGCACGGCCAGATCGGTCAACCGGACTGTGGCATCCACCGACTCCACCGCTTCGGGGCTGGACCGATGAAGGACGACCTTCCTGAAGGCGCCCACTTTTGTCCCGTTGACGTTGAACGGCAGGAATGGCAGCGGAATGGTCAGGTCAGCGTTGGTTTGAACGGCACTGACGACCTGCCGCTTGGTGGCGCGGACCACGTTGATTACCCCAAACCCGACTCCGAAAATGGCCAAGGCCGTCAGGGCGATCTTCCCCCAGTACCATTTCATGTTCATACACCCTCTCTGGTTGGCTCGATCTTAGTGTTACAACCTGTAACGTAATGGGTTCCTGCCCGGTTTCAAGGCTAGCCCCGGGGATGAAACTGGAGGTGGACCGATCGGAGGTATTCGCGGTCGACATGGGTATAGATCTGGGTTGTCGACAGGTCGGCGTGTCCGAGCATTTCCTGGACGGCCCGGAGGTCCGCTCCACCTTCCAAAAGATGAGTCGCAAAACTGTGCCGGAGGGTATGAGGAGTGACCCTTTTCTTGATTCCGGCTCGGGTGGCGCTCCGCTTGACGACGCCCCACGCCCCGACCCGACTGAGGGGCTGGCCCCGAAAGTTGAGGAGGAGCCGGCTTTTGGTCCTCCCACGATCCAGGGTCGGTCTGATCGAGTTGAGGTAGAGGGCCACGACCGAAATCGCCTTCCGGCCAATGGGCACCAGGCGCTGTTTGTCGCCCTTGCCGATGACCCGCACCAAGTGGTCCCCGAGAAACAGGTCTTCGAGCCGGATGTCGCAGAGTTCGGAAACCCGGAGTCCAGCGCCATAGCCGAGTTCGAGCAGGGTTCGGTCTCGCCACGCCAAGGGGTCGTCAATCGGGGGTGCGACCAGGAGAGCGTCGATCTCATTGACCGTTAGGACGCTGGGGAGTTTTCGGCCCCTTCGAGGGGTTTCGAGCCGATCGCTCGGATCATCGGTCACGGCCCCTTCGCCGACCAGGAAGCCGAAGTAGGTATGCACGCTTGATACGTGGCGACGGATCGTTGCGGGACTCGCGCCGGTGTCCTTCAAGGCAAAGACAAACCCACGGAGGTGGGTTCGGCTGGCATCGGCGGGACGTTGAATGCCCCGCTCCGCCAGATAGCCGACCAGATGACGAAGGTCACGGAGGTAATTGTCGACGGTATTACGACTGGCTCCGGCTTCCAGGGCCAAGTAGTCCCGGAACTCCTCCAGGGAGAACCGGCGAGCCGCGTCGTCGCTCAGGCCGCCGGTCTGCGTCGTCGCCACCAAAGGAACCCCCCAGCTAACAGGACGAGAAGTACTCCGGAGGCTGCGCCTAACGTCGAATAGAGGGCGTTGAGGACCCGAACGACGACGTCCCATTGGTCACCCAAACGGGCCCCAATCCAGGTGAGCAGGCCGAACCAGAGGGCGGAAGCCGCTGCGGTCGGGACGAGAAACCTGGCCAGCCCAATCCGGTTGAGGCCCGCGAACGGGGCGACCACCGACCGAAATCCCGGGAGGAGCCGGGTGAGGAACAGGCCGAAGGCGCCATAGCGCCCGAATTGGCGGAGCAAGAACGCCGTCGCGGCCGGCGGCAGGATCAGCCGGCCGACCCGGGAGCCGGTGAAACGATCGGAATAGTGGGCCGATCCCAGGTAGACGGCCACCGCGCCTCCGAGGCTCCCGATCCAAGCGGTGACCCCGATGGCCAGGGGTACAAAGGTGTCATCATGGGATAGGAATGCGGCGATCGTAACGAAAATGTCCGAAGGCGAAGGCGGCAAGATATTTTCGACCGCGCACGAGACCGCGATCAAGCCGTAGACGAACCACGGAGGCCACTGGGCGATCGAGTGGAACAGGGTCTCAATCACGAACTCTCGACGGTCGCAACAGCCATGACGGCGATGCCCTCGCCGCGACCAATGAATCCCATGCCCTCATTGGTCTTGGCCTTGACGCTCACCGCGCGGGCGGGCAGGCCTAGCACCCGCCGGATGGCCTCGGCCATGGCGCCTTTGTGGGGGCCGAGCTTGGGCTGTTCCAGCACGACGGTGACATCGATCTGAACCGGGCGGTACCCTTCAGTGGCCAACCGGAGCCGGGCGAGTTCGAGCATCGCCATGGAATCGGCCCCTTCCCAGGTAGGATCGGTATCGGGAAACAGGGTGCCGATGTCGCCGGCTCCTGCGGCCCCGAGCAACGCGTCGATGACGGCGTGGGCCACCGCGTCGGCGTCGGAGTGCCCGGCGAGGCCCAGCGGATGGGGAATCCGCTGGCCGGCAAGAATCAGGGGCCGGCCCTCGACGAACCGGTGGGAATCGTAGCCGATGCCGACTCGGATCACGGTTAGGCGACCGCCGCGAGCTCTTCGATGAACGAATAGTCCTGGCGACGCCGCCGGACCTGATAGCCGGCGTCGGTGATGGCCCGTTCCATTTCACGGAGGGTTGCCGAGTGGGTGGTCCCGGCCGCCGACACGACATTCTCTTCCATCATCAAACTGCCGAAGTCATTGGCGCCAAACCGGAGTGCCACCTGCCCGACCTTGAGCCCCATCGTCACCCAGGAGGACTGGAGGTTCGGCACGTTGGCGAGGATGATCCGGCTGATCGCGAGGGTCCGGAGGTAGGTGACCGCGTCCGTCTTTGGCTGGTCAGCCATCTCGGTGCCGTCGGGTTGGAGCGGCCAACAGATGAACGCCGTGAACCCGCCGGTGCGAGCCTGAACCTCGCGGATCCGAAACAGGTGCTCGATCCGGTCGGCGTTCGATTCGCCCAATCCGTACATCATGGTGACGGAGGTTTTCATGCCCTGCCGGTGGGCCTCCTCTTGGACCCCCAGCCACTCTTCGGTCTGGGCTTTCTTTTTCGCCACTCGCTCCCGGATCGCATCGACCAGGATCTCGCCGCCGCCGCCCGGGATGCTGTCGAGTCCGGCCGCCCTGAGTTGGCCAACGACGTCGGCGACCGACAACCCAAACCGTTCGCTGAAAAAGACGATCTCTGAGGGCGAGAACCCGTGGATGTGAATCGGGTGGTTGGCTTTGATGTACCGCATCAGCTCGAGATACCACTCGAACGGGATATACGGGTTGTGGCCGCCCTGGAGTAGGATCTGAACCCCGCCGATCGCTTTGCACTCGTCGATCTTCTCGCCGATCTTCTCGAACGGGAGGACGTACCCTTCGTCGTGCTTGGGCCGCCGATAAAAGGCGCAAAATTTACAGTCGGCGACGCAGACATTGGTGTAGTTGATGTTACGGTCGACGATGTAGGTGACCACTTCATCCGGATGATGCCGGTACCGCTCGGCATCGGCCAACTGGCCGAGTTCGAGGAGCGGCGCTCGCTCGTAGAGGTCGAGGAACTGCCGAAACTCGATTGACGTGCGGTCGACGATCATGGGTTCCTTGTCGCCTATGCTGCCGTAATGAAGGAGAGCGAGCCATCCGGCACCAATCCGTCTTCCGCCAACCGTCGGAAAAAGTCGGTCAGGCCGGCTAGGTGCCGATACGAAAGGGCGTAGTCGAGATCGCCGAAATAGGCCCGGACGACCGTCTGGGAGATCCCGGTGGCGGTGGCGGCCGCGGCGGCCAGCTCGTCGAGGTGTTCGAGGCCCCACTGCCGAGACTCGAGCAGGCATCGATGCACCGTCTGGGCCGTGTCGTGCCGCAGATCCCGTCGGGCGGCCCAGACAGCGAAGACGAATGGGAGGCCGGTCCATTCCTTCCACGCCAGTCCCAGGTCCGTCGTGTAGGGGTAGGCCGACTGGGCGGCCAACACCAAGCAGGCGTCGCCAATGACGAGGACGGCTTCGTGCGGGAATCCGGTCAACGCTTCCAAGTCAGCGGACTCGGCTCGTACCGTGGCAAACTTGGGTTTGATCCGCCAGCGATGTCGGCAAAGGAGTTCGAGTAGCAACACTGAAGTGTGCGACGAGGCAGTGCGCAACACGGTGGCGCCATCGAGTTCGTGGACCGGGCGCTTGCTGAACAGCGCCACGCTATGGACCGGACCGTCGCAGCTGATTGCCAAGTCCGGCAGGAGGTGATACGCGGCGGCGTTCCGAGCGTATTCGACCGCCGATACGACACTCAGGTCGAGCTCGCCGGCGGCGAGCAAGTCGTTGAGCTCGGAGGCGGTAGCACTCACGATATCCGCCGGAGTCGATACGATCTTCCGGTCAATCGCGCCGTAGATCGGGAAGCAGTTGATCCAGGGGATTCGGCCGAGTCTCGCCACTCGGGGCTCGGGGCTCGGCACTCGGCGGATCGTCATGCGGCGTCGGCGAACTCGGTGCGAATTGACTGATAGAAGGCGTCGCGTTCGACGGGGCGTTTGTTGACGCCGCGGATCATGTCGACCAAGGCACGGTACGGCATCAGCATTTGGGTTTGGGCGCCGGCTTCGTGGTAGATCCGTTCGAAGACGACGGTGCCCTCGAGATCATCGCAGCCGAATTGAAGGACGACCTGAGACATGAAGGGCGTGACCATCGGCCAGTGGGTCTTGATATGGTCGATGTTGTCGAAGTAGAGCCGCCCAACGGCCACGTTCTTGAGGTCTTCGTACCCGGTTGTCGCGGAACCGGCCCGGCCCATTTCGGTGCCGAGTTCATTGTTGTCGGGGTGGTAGGCCAGCGGAATGTAGGTCAGGAACCCGCCGGTCTCGCCTTGCAGATCCCGGAGCATGGTGAGGTGCTCAATCCGGTCCGCGGCCGTCTCGACATGGCCGTAGAGCATGGTGCAATTGGTTCGAATCCCGAGGCCGTGGGCGATCCGGTGGACCTTGATCCACTCGTCGCCGGTGAGCTTCCGCTCGGCAATCGTTGCCCTGACGGCGGTACTGAAGACCTCGGCTCCGCCGCCCGGCATCGTGTCCAGGCCGGCTTCCCTTAGCCGAATCAGGACGTCCTCGACTGAAGTCTTCTCGATCCGGGCGAGGTGGGCAATCTCGACGGCCGTGAGGGCTTTGATATGGACCTGCGGATGGCGCTCCTTCAAGCCTCGGAACATGTCGGCGTAGTAGCTAAGCCGAAGTTTGGGGTGGAGCCCACCGACGATGTGGAACTCCCGGGTGACACCGCCGCGGGCGGCCTCGGCCTCGTGATAGACCTCTTCGAGGCTCCGGGTGTAGCTCCCTTCCTCCTTCGGCATTTTGGCAAACGAACAGAACACGCAGGTGTTCCGGAGCACGCAGACGTTGGTCGGATTGAGATGTTGATTGGCCGAAAAGAAGACCCGGTCGCCATTCTTCTGCTGGTTGGCCCACTCGGCCAGGGCGCCAAGGCTTAAGATGTCAGCGGTTTGGTACAGAGCGATGCCATCAGCGGCGTCGAGCCGTTGGCCCGCGAACACCTTCTCAGCGATGGGCCGGAGTGCGGGGTCCTTGAAGCGGGCCGGATCGGGCGCGGCAAACATCGTATCTCCGTTGAGGAAATGCACTTAGGTGGAGCCGGGTGTAATCTAGTCGTTCGCCTGGTTCTGGGCGAGGACTGTGGATCCGCCCGCCTAAGGCTGGTACCTCCGGACGGCTAAGGTGACGTTGTGGCCGCCGAACCCGAAGGAGTTGGAAATGGCCACATCGACTTGGCGATCAATCATCACGTTGGGGGCCGAGAACAGGTCGCAGTTCGGGTCGGCGGTAACCTGATTGATCGTGGGCGGCACTTTGCCGGTGGTCGCCACCAGCATCGACACGGCGAACTCGAGGGCGCCGGCCGCACCGAGCAAGTGCCCGGTCATCGACTTGGTTGAGGCAAAAATCAGCTTGGACGCGTGGTCCCCGAACACTGTCTTGACCGCCGTCGTCTCGGCGACGTCGCCTTGCGGCGTCGAAGTGCCATGGGCGTTGACGTAACCAACCTGCGACCGGTCGATCCCGCCGTCAGCCAGGCAGTCCCGCATGGCCCGCTGGGCGCCTTCGCCGTCGGGAGCCGGTGCGGTCATATGGTGGGCGTCTCCGCTCATGCCGTAGCCCACGACCTCGCCGAGAATTGTGGCGCCGCGGGAGGTGGCGTGCTCAAGGCTTTCGAGAACCACTGATGCGCTTCCGTCTCCAAGCACGAAGCCGTCGCGGGCGCCGTCAAACGGCCGGCTGGCCTGCTCCGGGGCGTCGTTTCGGGTCGAGAGCGCCTTCATGTTTTGAAATCCGGCGATCGCAAGGCCGGTAATGGCCGCCTCGGAGCCTCCGGCGACGATACAGACCGCCTTGCCATGCTTGATCAGGTCGTAGGCTTCACCAATGGCGTGAGCCGACGATGCGCACGCCGACACCGTGCAAAAGTTTGGACCCTTGAGCCCGTACCGGATCGAGACGATGCCGGCCGCGATGTCGGGAATGAACATCGGAATGAAAAACGGCGAGACCCGGTCCGGGCCCTTTTCGAGATAGGCCAAGCACTGCTCCTCGAACGTCATCATTCCGCCGATCCCGCTGCCGATAATGACGCCGGTCCGCTCGGGGTCAGGGAACTTGCCTTCGAGTCCGGCCTGGGTAATGGCCTGGTGGGCCGTCCCGAGTGCCAACTGCAGAAACAGGTCGTAACGCCGGGCTTCCTTCCGATCGATATAGACGAGAGGGTCGAATCCTTTGACCTCACAGGCGAACCGGACCTGAAGGCGGCTTGGGTCGAACTTCGTGATCGGAGCCGCTCCGGATTTTCCCGCCAGCAGATTGGCCCAGGTTTCCTCCATCGTCAGACCGACCGGGGTCAACGCCCCCAGTCCGGTCACCACGACTCGCGCGAGCTTCACGTTACTTGCTCCCGATTTTCTCCTGGAGATACTTCAACGCATCGCCAACGGTCTTGAGCTTCTCCGCTTCTTCGTCCGGGATGTCGATATCGAATTCCTTCTCGAACGCCATGACGAGTTCCACGGTGTCGAGCGAGTCGGCTCCGAGATCCTCCATGAAGCTTGCGGCTTCGGTGAGTTTTTCGCGCTCGACGCCGAGTTCCTCGGCGATGATATCCCTAACCTTCTCAACCATGTCGCTCATGTCATCCCCTGCGTTAAATGACCATGCCTCCGTCCACCACGAGCACCTGACCGGTGACGTAGCGGGCGAGATCGGAGGCGAGGAAGAGCACTGCACCGGCTATGTCGTCTGGCTGCCCCAGCCGACCCAACGCGATTTGAGATAATAACGCGTCCCGGGCCTCTGGAGGCAAGGCGGCCGTCATGTCGGTTTCGATGAACCCCGGGGCGACGCAGTTCGCCGTGACGCCCCGGCTGGCATACTCCTTGGCCACGGATTTCGTAAACCCGATCAACCCTGCCTTGCTGGCGGCGTAGTTTGCCTGCCCCTTATTGCCCGTGATCCCAACCACGCTCGTGATGTTGATAATCCGACCGGCCCGACGCTTCATCATACCCCGAATCACGGCCTTGGTGGTATGGAATGCGCCTTTGAGGTTGGCGTCGAGCACCTGATCCCAATCCTCCTCCGCGAGGCGAAGGAGCAAATTGTCCCGGGTAAGGCCGGCGTTGTTGACGAGAATTGAAATCGGACCGAGGGCCTTTTCGGCCTCGGCAAGGGCCGTCTCGACTTGGGGCCCAACGGCAACATCGCAGGCGACGCCGACGGCCCGGCCGCCCAGCTCAGCCGCTACCGCCGCTGCCTGGGACGGGTTCCGGCCGACCACGGCCACGGCGGCGCCGGCTTGGTGCAGCACCGACGCAATGCTCCGCCCGATGCCCCGGGTGCTACCGGTCACGAAGGCGACTTGTCCGGTGAGATCGATGGAGACGCTCATCCGAGGAATTGCTCCACTTCGTCGGCCGTACCGAGCGAGTGATACTCGGCATTCTCGACGATGCGTTTCACCAGCCCGCCCAGAACCCGCCCTGGGCCGATCTCGATGAACCGAACGGTCGGTGCCAGGGCTGCGAGCGCGACGACACATTCGATCCATCGGACCGGGGCGGTCAGCTGGGCTTCGAGCAATTGTTTTGCTTGGGCCGCCGATCGCACGGCGGTGGCCGTGGCGTTGGCAATGACCGGGAAGGCCGGATCGGCAAACGGCACCGTCGCGAGGGCCGTCGCGAGGCCGGTGACCGCGGGCGCCATCAAGGGCGAATGAAAGGCCCCGCTAACCTTGAGCGGCAGGACCCGTTTTGCCCCGGCCGCCTTGCAGGCCACTCCGGCTCGGTCGACCGCCGCAGGGTCGCCTGAAATGACGGTCTGGTCAGGGGCGTTGAGATTAGCGGCCACCGCAACGCTGCCGGCATCCGAGGCCTCGGCACAGAGCTCAATGACGGCCTCACCCGGGAGGCCGAGAATGGCCGCCATGGCCCCGGGTCGCTCCTGACCGGCGCGCTGCATCAGCTCGCCCCGCCGCCGGACCAGTTGGGCGGCGTCGACCACGGAAATCGAGCCGGCGGCGAGATAGGCCGAGTACTCGCCGAGACTGTGCCCAGCCGCGCCGACGACTGCTCCGAGGCGACCGGCCACCACGGCCAGGACCGCGGCCGAATGGGCGAGGATGGCCGGCTGGGTATTCTGGGTTTGCTGGAGCTCTTCCTCCGGACCATCGCTCATGATGCGGCTGAGCGGAACACCGAGGGCCTGATCGACGGTGGCCAACGTTTCACGGGCCGATTCAAACCGGTCGGCCAGATCTTTGGCCATCCCGACCTTTTGGGCGCCCTGTCCCGGAAACAAGAGCGCCGTCACCATCTGACCACCACAGCGCCCCAGGTGAACCCGGCGCCGAAGCTCACCAATAGGACGACCATGCCAGGCTTGAGGCGGCCGGTTTGCTCGGCTTCGGCCAACGCGAGGGGAATCGTGCCGGCGGAGGTATTGCCGTATCGGTCGACGTTAATCACCAGCTTGTCGAGCGGGATGCCCGCCTCGCCGGCGGTGGCATTGATGATCCGGAGGTTGGCTTGATGAGGGACGAGGAGGTCGATGTCCGACGGCCGGATCCCGGCCTTCCCAAGGGCGACATGGCACGCTTGGGCCATCCGGCGGACGGCCACCTTGAAGACCTCCCGGCCGGACATCTTGACGAAGTGGCGCTTGTCGCGGATGACGGCCTCGGACGGGGGCTCGGTCGATCCGCCGGCCGGGATATAGAGTAGCTCGGCGAGCGTTCCATCGGCGCCTAATGAGGTGGAGAGAATCCCCCGCTCGTCCACGGCCGGGACCAAGACGGCGGCGCCGGCTCCGTCTCCAAAGAGGACGGCCGTGTTACGATCCTCGGGGTCGACGATCGACCAGACTCGATCGCCTCCCATGGCGAGGACTCGAGTGCTGGCGCCACTGGCAATCAGCCCCTCGGCGACGGTCAGCGAGTAGAGCCAGCCTGGGCAGGCCGCCACGACGTCGAAGGCCGCCGCCGTTCCGCCGCCGAGTTTGCCCTGGACGTCGCAGGCAGCGGACGGAAGGCGGCGATCAGGTGTACAGGTTCCGCAAATGATGGTGTCGATCGCCGAGATCTCGAGGCCGGCTCTCCCGAGTGCCGCCCGGGAGGCCTCGACAAAGAGGTCCGAGAGGGTCTCGTTGGGTTGCAGTCGGCGTCGCTCGCGGATCCCGGTGCGCTCGACAATCCACTGGTTGGTGGTGTCGAGCGTTTGCTCGAGGTCCGCGTTGGTCACGATCGTCGTCGGGGCCGCGGCGCCGAGGCCGGCAATCCGCGCGATGGGCTTGCGCATTCAGGCCGGAGTCGGGCCGGCGGCGTGGGAGGCGAATTCGGTTCCGATGTGGCGGGAGAGTCCGCTCTCCACCGCCTGGACCGCGACCCGGACCGCGTTCTTGATCGCGTTGGCGTTGGAGCTGCCATGGCAGATGATGGGATTGCCCTTCACGCCGAGCAGGGGCGAACCACCGTACTGGGAATAGTCGAGCATCCGAAACGCCTTCCTGGTCGAGGGCTGGTCCCAGATGCCTTCGCGAGTGGCCAGCAGCCGGACCACGCCAAGGACCGATTCGTAGAACTTGAGGACCACGTTGCCGACGAAACCATCGCAAACGACGACGTCAAGCCGGCCAACCCGATGATGCTCGCCTAAGATGTCCCGGCCTTCGATGTTGCCGACGTAGTTGATGCCGGCGGCTTGTTTCAGCAGTAGGTGGGCCTCTTTGACAATGGCGTTTCCTTTGCCCTCCTCTTCGCCGACGTTGAGAAGCCCGATGGTGGGGTTCGGTCGGCTGAGGATGTCTCGCATGTAGATGGTGCCGAGATAGGCGAAGCCCAAGAGTTCGCGGGGAGAACAGTCGAGGTTCGCGCCAGCATCGAGCAACAGAACCGGTCCGTCGGCGGTTGGGAGCGAGGCGCCCACGGTCGCGCGTTCGACACCGGGGTGGAGGCCGAGCAGGATCGTCGAGGCGGCGAGCATGGCCCCGGTGTTCCCGGCCGAGATGAAGGCGTCCGATTTCCCGCTCGCTTCGAGCCCAACGCCGACGACGATGCTGCTCTTTCGTTTGCGGCGGACTGCCTCGAGGGGTTTTTCGCCGGAGCCGATGACTTCGGGGGCATCGACGATCGAGACGCGGCCGGCGTCGAAATCGGAGTACTTGGCCAGTTCAGCCTCAATCGCCGCGGTCTGGCCAACGAACTGAATGGAAAAATTTGGGGGCAGTTCCCTAATCGCCAGCATCGCGCCGGCGACCTCGGTCGCCGGCGCGAGATCGCCCCCCATCGCGTCGAGCGCGACGCGAACCACTTGCCTCAGTCCTCAACCTCGAGGCGCTTCTTACCGGCATAGTACCCGCAGGATCCGCAAACCCGATGCGGAAGTCGCGGCGAGCTACACCGGGGACAGTTCTGGAGCTTCATTCCGGCGGCCGAATGGTGACTGCGGCGCATCCGTTTCCTCGACTTCGAGGTCTTTCTCTTGGGTACGGCCATAAACTCCTCGGGATTACTCGGATCCGCCGCAACCGCAGGGACCCTGGTTCAAATCAGCTCCGCATTTCTTGCAAAGCCCGGCGCAGTCCGCCCGGCAGAGCGGGTACCGCGTGAACACCAGGCTGAGCTCCTCACGCACCGCCGCCGTCACATCAACTTGAGCAACTGGCTCAGTGAGGGGATACACACTGGGATCGTCCTGAAGGTCGGGGTCGGCCGAGAACACGGCGTCAATCGTCGACTCCACCGGTACTTCCAAGTCGACGAGGCACCGGCTGCATGTGGCCGAGGCCCGTCCTGAAAATCTTCCATGCCAGACGTAGTCACCGCGGCCGGTGACCTCGAGGGTCCCCGCCACTTCAAGGGGGCCCGCAAGCGAAACGCCGAGCCCCTCGAACAAAGGATCCTGGGCCGGAACCGTTCCCGCCGTTTCAACCGGGCCGCGATGGATCTCCCGAATGTCGATCCGGAGCATAGCCCGTAAAGCTAGCCCGGAGACGGGCTTAGAACAAGGACGTCAGCCCCAGAGTCCGGCCCGCTCCGCCTCGGTAAAGAAGAAGGCGATTTCGCGGGCCGCGTTCTCGTCGCTGTCGGATCCATGGACCGCGTTCTTCCCCTTCGACTCCGCGAAGAGCTTCCGAATCGTGCCGGGCGCCGCTTCGGCTGGATCGGTGGCTCCGATGGCGACGCGAAAGGCCTTGACGGCGTCGTCATTCTCGAGCGCCATTGGAAAGCAAGGGCCGCTGGTCATGAAGTCGACCAGTTCGGCGTAAAACGGCCGCCCCCGGTGGACCTCGTAGAACGCCTCGGCCTGCGCCCGGGAGAGTCGGGCCATCTTTCCGGCCCGGAGGGTCCACCCAGCTCGTTCGAGATGGGCGACGATGTTTCCGATGTTGCCTTTCGCGACGGCATCAGGTTTCACAATGCCAAGCGTCATTCGGCCTGCCATAGAATCCTCTTAGTTCAAACGGTTCTTGATCAGCTGTACGACATCGGCCGGGCGCTCCATGACGCTCACGCCGGCGGCCTTGAAGGCCTCGATTTTCTCGGCGGCCGTCCCGGACGAACCGGACACGATCGCGCCGGCGTGGCCCATTCGGCGGCCGGGGGGGGCGGTCTGCCCGGCGATAAATCCGATGACGGGTTTGGTGACGTGCTGGGCAATGAATTGGGCGGCTTTTTGTTCGTCGGTCCCGCCGATCTCACCCATCATCACGATGGCGTCGGTGTCCGGGTCAGCTTGAAACGCGCCCAGAACGTCGATGAAGTTGGTGCCGATGACCGGGTCTCCGCCGATCCCGACGCAGGTGCTTTGGCCGATCCCGTTCTTGGTCAATTGGTTGACGACTTCGTAGGTCAGGGTTCCGCTCCGGGAGACCAGGCCGACCCGGCCGGGGGCACAAATATTCCCTGGGATAATGCCGACCTTGGCCACCCCGGGGGTGATCAGCCCGGGGCAATTGGGACCAAGTAGGCGGGCGCCCTTCTCGCGGACGAACGGCATCACTTTGGTCATGTCGAGGACTGGAATCCCTTCGGTGATACAGACGATGAAGGCAATCCCGGCATCGGCGGCCTCTGCGACCGCGGCCGCGGCGAAGAACGGCGGGACGTAAATCACCGACGTGTTGGCGCCGGTCTCTTTGACGGCCTCGGCGACGGTGTTGAAGACCGGCACTTTGCCGTCGAACCGCTGGCCGCCCTTCCCGGGGGTGACGCCAGCCACGACGTTGGTTCCGTAGGCCAGCATCTGTTTCGAATGGAAGGATCCATCGCGGCCGGTGATGCCCTGCACCACCAACCGGGTCGAGGCGTTAACGAAGATGCTCATTTGGCCCCCTTGGCGAGTGCGACGGCCTGCTTGACCGCGTCGTCCATATCGTTCAAGGCTTTCATGCCGGCGTCCTCGAGGATTCTCACCGCTTCCTTCTCATTGGTCCCGGTGAGGCGGATCACGATCGGGACCTCCACCTTGAATTGTTTGGTGGCGGTGACGATGCCGTTGGCCACATCGTCGGTTCGAGTGATGCCCCCGAAAATATTGAACAGGATGACCTTGACCGCTGGGTCCCCGGTGATGATACGGAGGGCGTTGACGACCTTCTCCGGATTGGAACTGCCGCCGATGTCGAGGAAGTTGGCCGGCTCACCGCCGTAGAACTTGACGAGGTCCATCGTGGCCATGGCTAAGCCGGCGCCGTTGACGACGCAGCCGACGTTTCCGTCGAGCTTGATGAACGTCAGGTTGGCGTGGCGGGCCGCCACCTCACTGGGCTCTTCAGCGGTTTCATCTCGAAGTCCGGCCAGATCGGGCCGCCGGTCGAGTTCGTTGTCGTCGACGGAGATCTTGGCGTCGAGGGCGAGGACTTTTCCGTCCGGTGTGGTGGCCAGAGGGTTGATCTCGGCCAGCGATGCGCCATTGGCTATGAAGGCCGCATAGAGCTGCTCCATGATCTTGGCCGCGGCGCGAACTTGATCGAACGACTGGTAGAGCTTGAGGGCCAGGCCCAACGCCTGGTGTGGCTGGAGCCCGTACCGGGGGTCGACAGCCAGCCGGTGGATCTTCTCAGGGGTCTTGGCCGCTACGTCCTCGATATCGATACCGCCGGCGGAACTGACCATGAACAGGGGCCGTTGGGATTCGCGGTCCATGATCAAGCCGACATAGCTCTCGGTGACGATGTCGGCGGCTTGGACCACCAGAACTCGATGGACGACGAGGCCCTTGATCGTCATCCCGAGAATCCGGGTCGCATGATCTCTGGTTTCGTCGGGGGTCTTGGCGAGCTTGACTCCGCCCGCTTTCCCGCGACCGCCGGAGTGAACCTGGGCCTTCACGACAACGGTGCCACCCAATCGGCGGGCGATGTCGGCAGCTTCGTCGGGCGTGGCGGCGACGCCGCCATCGAACATTGGGACGCCGTGAGCCCGGAGAAGCTCGCGGGCCTGGTACTCGTGGAGGTTCACATTGTCCTCGGAATGACGGAACGATTGGGCTCGGGCGAAGAGAGCCGAAGGCAAAGGTAGCGGTGGCCTTAAGCCTAAGCAATGCGGCGACTTACGGTTTTTCCTCCGGGGTTGGTCCGCCGGCCGGCTGGAGCAATGCACGGAGGTAGCCGAAGGCCCGGCCAAACTCTTGGAGGTCGCCTCGCTTGAGGGCGGCATCGGCCCGGTCGAGCCACTCACGGGCCTGCTCAAGCCGAGGGCCGCTCGCAGAGCCGACGGCCGCGGGTGCGGCCGAGCCGCGGAGGTTTTGCCAGGCCTCTTCGTAGTTTCGGCCGGCCCCGAGCCGGTCACCAAGGGCCACGTTGATCAGCACCAGGGCGCCCTGACCGGGCATCCCGAGGGCGTAGTTCGGTTGGTACGCCGCCAGGGTGTCTCCAACGGCCGAGTAGCGGATCGGGCCGGCGAGATACTCGGCCCCCGCCGCTCGAACCGAATCCCGGAGTTGTTGGAAAAACGGAAACCGATCCCACCGCTGCTGGAGGTCTCGCGGGGCCGAGACCGATTTGGCGCTATCGAGCACGGTTAGCAGTCCAAGGCTGCGGGGCTGAGCCGGGCTGACCAACAGGGCGGTCACCCGATTGCCCTCCACACCAATGTAGGGAAGCCGGTGGGCATCAATCGCTAGGCCGAGGTTGGCCAGGTCGCCCGGGCGCCTGCCCGGGGCCTCCGGGGTCGCGAGACGGCGGCCAAGCCACCCCGCACCTTGAAGAACCTGAGCCTGGAGCTCGAGGAGCTCCGCGGGCACGCCGAGGCTTGCGGTCACCGCGGGGAGGATGGCTGACGAGGGCTCGACGAGGGGCGTGGCGATCCGGGCCCAAGCCACGGCTAGGGTGTCCGCATCGGGTCGAAGGAAGATCCGCGCTTCCCCCCCCCGGGCCCGGACGACTCCGACGAAGCCGGCTTGAACGGCACCGACCTCCCGCCCCCGCCACGCCACCGTACGACTCGAGGGGAATCGCTCGACGGCCACGAAGCCATCGGAGACCCAGTAGACGTCGCGGTCGATCACCACCGGGCGGGGGCGGCTCCAATCGACGAAGGGGACAATGCCTTCCAGTCGCGCCACGGGATCGAGGCGCCAGGCCAGCTGCTGATTGCCGGCGGCCCGGAGGACAGGGCCGTACTGGAGGGCCCAAGCGAGAGCGATCCGGCGGGGCGTGCTCCACAGGGCCACCCCGGTGGCGGCTGGGTCAAGGTCGAATTCGGGAGCCCCGGGCGCCGCGTGATGGCGGGATAGCGTTAGGTATGGCACGATGCCCGGCGTGAACGCGGCATCTCCCCATCGCAACGCGGTAATCCCCCCGGTTGGGCCGGATTGGTGATCCGCCACCGCCACTAAGGATGGGTCGCCCAACGGCCGGCGACGGAGAACGAACCAGACCCGGACGGGGCTGCCATCGACCTCGACCGAACCGCGGGACACGTCGAGCACGCGATTGCTGTCGGCCGCAGCCAGCCGCCTGAGCGCGTCGGCGTCCCAGATCGATGGCCCGAGTGAGTCTCCAACGGGGGCCGCTCCGCTCAGCAACCGGATCCCGAATGCCACCGAGTCGACCCTCCGAAGGGTGGAGACCTCGGCCGGTCCGATCGGGATTTCGGTGACCCGTGACTGGACGACGATCGATCCTCCGAGGACCGCGAGCCCGAGGCCAACCCAACCGGTCAGGGCCACCACGAACCGCATCCGGACGGTCCAGAGGATGGTAAGCAGCGCGGCCGTCAGCGCGAAGAGTGCGGTCAGTTCGGCGACCGTCGCACGAAGGAGGAACTCGGAAGGAGCCAGCGACGCGCTTCGGAGGGCGGCCAGCCGATAGGGCTCGAGCCCAAAGTGCCACCCGATCAAGAGGGCAAGACAGGTGAGCAAGATGCCGATCTGGGGCCGAGACTGCGGTGCCAGCCACAGACGGCGGTTCGCGATTTGGAGCGTGCTCCCGAAGGTGTTCAAGAAGACCACGGCCACGAGGGCCGGAATGATCAAGGCCGCAGCCCGGTCGTAAAGGAGTTCCCAGAACGGCAACTTGGCGGCAAACACGCCGAGGTCGGCGTGCATGAGCTGGTCTTCGACTCCGAAGGTTGGGTCGGCACCGGCAAGGAGCACACGGTTGATCCATTCACCGGTACCGCCGCCGACGGCCGCGCCCATGATCAGTCCGAACCCGCCAGCGGAGAGATAGAGGGATCGTTCGGACATCCGATCCAATGACTTGGGGACCTGACCGGTTTGGAGCAGAATCGATCGAGCGACCCACAAGAGATGGCCGGTAAACCAGGCGATGGCGACAGCGAGGCCGGCGACTTCAAGCCCTCCTCGCATTAGGGCGAAGCGAGTGCCGATCCAGGCGGCGGACTCAGAAACCCGCGCCTCCCAGAGGCGGGCCGTCGCGAACTCGGCCGCCCACCGCCCGAGGACCAAGAGTGTCACGGCGAGCGCGATGCCGATGACGACGGGGCGGGCGGGGCCCGACATTGGCATTAGGCCTGGATGCCACGGGTGGAGAGCCAGGTCCGCATTTCCGCTTGGTAGCTGGCCAGCGACTGCTGGCTCCCGGCTTCGAAGCGCATGACGAGGACGGGTTGGGTATTCGACGACCGGAGCAGCGCCCAACCGTCCGGGTAGGCAATCCGAATACCGTCGATCGTATTGATCGAGTACTTCGCCCCGAAGTGGGCAACCGCTTGGTCGACAATGCCGAACTTGAGTTCGTCCGGACAGTCCACCCGCAGCTCCGGGGTTGCGAAGGTTGGTGGAAGGTCGGCAATCAGCCGTTTCAACCCTCGAGGCCCCGCTCCGACGATCTCAATCAGTCGGGCGGCCGCAAACAGGGCGTCATCAAACCCGAGGTAGTCGCCGCCGAAGAAGATGTGGCCGCTCATTTCGCCCGCCAAGGGAGCCTCGAGTTCCTTCATCCTGGCCTTGATCAACGAGTGGCCCGTCTTCCACATCTCGGGCTTTGCCCCCGCGGCCGCGAGGGCTTTGGGAAGAAGATCCGAACACTTCACATCGAAGATAATCGTGATTCCAGGCCCGAAGCGGCGAACGGCATCACGCCCCAGAATGACCATCAATTGGTCGCCGAACAGAATGTTGCCGTCTTCGTCGACGGCGCCGATCCGGTCACCATCGCCGTCGAAGGCAACCCCGAACTCCGCACCGGTCCGGCGGACCTCGCGAACCAAGTCCTCGAGATTTTCCGGTACGGTTGGATCCGGATGGTGGTTGGGAAAGGTCCCGTCCGACTCGCAAAACAGCGGAATGACTTCGCAGCCTAACGCGGTCAGCGTCTTGACCGCGATCAGACTGGCGGCGCCATTGCCGCAATCGACCACGACCTTGATCGGCCGAGCGAGCCGATGGCGGGCCAGGATGGCCTCCTGGTACGCCGCGAGAATGGCGCTGTTGGTCCGGACGGTTCCCTGGCCTGTTGTCCAGGTCTCGGCGACCATCACGTCGTAGAGACCCAGGATCTCGTCACCGTGGACCGAGTCGCCGTCGAGGACCATCTTGAATCCGTTGAATTCCTTGGGGTTGTGCGAGCCGGTTATTTGGATGCCGCCATCGGTCTCAAGGTGGTGGACCGCGAAGTAGAGGGCCGGGGTCGGCACCACACCGATGTCGAGCGCGGTGCCGCCGGCGTCCACGATACCCGCTCGCACCCCCTCAGCGAGGGCGTCTCCGGAGGGCCGATTGTCCCGTCCCACCGCCAGGACTGGGGCACGGCCCATCCGGACCCATCCAAGTGACGCAAAGGCCCGCCCGAGACCCCGGGCGAATTCCGGGGTCAATTCAGGGCCGACGATGCCGCGGACGTCGTATTGGCGGAAGATTTTCTTCTGGATGTTCATTGACTCCTGCCCTTTCCTGAAACTGGTACGGCCCAGCGACGCCGAAACGCCGCTGGGCCCGGTGTGCGTTGATCGAGAGTCACCAGCTTAATGGCCGATCCGATCGAGCGTGGTTCCGGCCATGGAACCGGCGCTCTGCTCGGCGCCAGTGACCAACAACTGCGGCATCACGCCGAAAACCAAGATCAGCACGACGCTGATTGCGACGACCCAACGAGCCGCCACCGGAAGACCGGCGTCGGCGTGCGCTTGGTGCGAGGTCGAGTCGCGCATGTAGATCGCGCGGACCACCGGCAAGTAGTAGCCGGCGGACACCAGGCTGGTCAAAACCAGGATGATCGCAAGGAGCCGGTGATGTTCCGAGGTGACGGCGGAGAGGATCGCCCATTTCCCGACGAAGCCCAAAGTGCCTGGGAAGCCCAATAGCGAGAACATGCAGACGCTCAGGGCGAACGCCATCCAGGGTCGATGGCGACCGAGGCCGGCGATTGAATCGATGGTGACGTCGCGCTCGCCCCCTCGGCCGAGGACCGCCAAGATCCCGAACGTCGCCAAGGTCGTCAGGACGTAAGCGGCGAGGTACAGCAAGATGGCACTGGCACCGGCCTGGCTACCGGCCCACACGGCCGACAAGAGATAGCCGGCGTGGGCGATCGAGCTGTAGGCCAGCATTCGCTTGAGGGAACGTTGGACCAGCGCGACCAGGTTGCCGACGATCATCGAGGCCGCCGCGAGCGACCCAACGATAAACTGCCAGGTATCAATCGTGGTTCCAAAGCCGACCATCAGGACCCGCACGATCGCGATGAAGCCGGCGACCTTCACTCCCGTGGCCATATAGGCGGTGACCGGTGTCGGGGCGCCGTCATAAACGTCGGGCGCCCACATATGGAACGGCACCGAGGCAACCTTGAAACCAAGTCCAATCAGAATCAGGGCAACCCCGATCGCGGCCATGGGCGAGGCGCCGTGGGTGGCGACGGACGCGCCGACGGCGGTGAGAGCCGTATGTCCGGTGGCCCCATACACGAGCGCGATACCGTAGAGCAAAAACGCCGACGCAAAAGCCCCGACCAAGAAGTACTTGATGCCGGCCTCAGCGGAGAGCACGCTCCGCCGATTGAACGCGGCCAACACGTAGATCGGTACCGACATGACCTCGAGCCCGAGGAAGAGTACGATCAGATCCTCGGCTCCGGCCAGGAACATCATGCCGGATGTGGCCATGAGGAGCAGGGCGTAGTACTCGGGCGCGATCAGGTCCTCCCGTTCGAGGTAGTCGAGGGAGAGGAGGACGGCCCCGGCGCTGGCGATCAGCACCAGCAGGAGGGCGGCGAACCGATAGCCGTCGAGCGCGACCATCTGGGGGGCGCCTTGGGCCACTGCCCCGCTCCGCCAGAGTGCGACCAACGTTGCCGCCGAGGCCACAAGGCCGCCAAGGGCGACCCAGCCGGCTAGTCGTGAGTCGGCGGCTGTTTGGTGCCGCCAGGCGTTAAGGAGCAGTACGATCAGCGCGGCGGCCGTAACGGTGATTTCCGGCAACAATGCGATCGTGACGCCGAAGGGGGTTGCGAGATCAAGGCCGGTCATGGGGTCACCTCACGCACCGGGATGACTTCTTCGCCGGGCACCGGTAGTCCCCGCACCGTCATGATGTACCGGCGCGCGGCCGGCTCCAACTTGTCGAGTACAGGTTTGGGATAGAGGCCCATCCACACGATGCCGATGAGGAGCGGGGCCAGGACGACCACTTCCCTCGTGGTCAGATCCTTAAGACCGAGGTTCTCCGGATTGTCGAGGCGGTTGAAGATCAGCCGTTGCAGAGCCCAGAGCAGATACGCCGCCGCGAAGATGACGCCGGTCGTGGCGATTCCGGTCGCAATCGGATACTCCCGGAAGCTGCCAATCAGGACCAGGAATTCGCCGACGAATCCGTTCAGGCCCGGCAGGCCGATTGAGGCCAGGGCGACCACGGTCAAGGTCACACTAAACAGGGGCATCACCCGGGCCAGGCCTCCATAGGCGCTGATCTCTCGGGTGTGGCGACGTTCGTACAGCATTCCGATCAGGAAAAACAGGCCGCCGGTGGAGAACCCGTGGCCGATCATGACCATCATCGCTCCTTGGACTCCCTGGATGGACCCGGCCCAGATCCCAAGGATCGCGAAACCCAGGTGACTGACTGACGAGTAGGCGACCAACTTCTTGATGTCGGGCTGGACCATGGCGACCAGGGCCCCGTAGACGATCCCGATGACGGCCAATGCGACCACGGTGCCTTCGACGGCCTGACTGTAGGCGACGTTCGGAAAGAACGGGAGCGCAAACCGGAGGAAGCCGTAGGTGCCCATCTTGAGGAGCACACTGGCTAGGATGACGCTGCCGGCTGTCGGGGCCTCGACGTGGGCGTCCGGCAACCAGGTATGAAACGGAAAGATCGGGACCTTGATGGCGAAGGCCAGGAAGAAGGCCAGGAACAGCCAGGGCGCCACTCGTCCCATAATGGGAGACTGGGCGTAGGTCATCAGGTGAAAATAGGAGAAGGATACGGTGCCGCCCCCCATCACCGCGGCTACCCGGACCATCACCAAGATCGCGACCAGCATCAAAAGCGAACCGGCCATCGTGTAGATAAAAAACTTCATCGCAGCGTAGAGCCGGTTCTTGCCCCCCCAAATCCCGATCAGGAAGTACATCGGGATCAGCATCAGCTCCCAGAAGGTGTAGAATAGGAACATGTCGGTGGCGAGGAACACCCCGATCATACCCGTCGTCAGAATCAGGAGGAGGCCGTAGTAGCCTCTTTCTCGTTGGGTAATCGCGCTGAAGCTCGCCAGGACGCAGAGCGGCATCAACAGGGTGCTCAAGAGCACCATCATCATGGAAATGGCGTCGATGCCGAGGGCGTAGGAGATGCCCCACCGCGGGATCCAGGGAGTCGACGACAGCAGTTCCATGGTGCCGTTGGCGGTATTGACCGACCACCAGAGGCCGGTCGACAGCACGAACTCCACGACGGTGATGAAGAGGGCTAGGTGCTTGGCGAACGACGCCGGGGCCAGGAATACGACCAAAGCGCCGAGGAGCGGGAGCGCCAGCAACACGTGGAGAATCCAGGTGTTGTATTGGATCGAGGCGAGAAATGTGAGCATGGCGGCCTACCTAACCACGGCGTGAATGAGCCATACGGCACCGATCGCGAACACGATCACATAGAACCCGAGTTGCCCGGACTGGAGTCGTCCGCCAAGCCAACCGAGTCCACGAGCCAGGCCGGCGGATCCATTCACGCCGATACCGTCGATGACTCCCTGGTCGAAAAATTTCCAAAGGAAGATCTTCGAGATCCCAGTCAGGGGGCGCACGATGAGGGAGTGATAGATCTCGTCGACGTAGTACTTGTGGAAGAGCACTTTCGCGAACCCGACCTCGTCGGGCGCCTTCGTTGCCACGGCGATCGGCTTCGCCATGGTGGCCCGGTATCCAGCCCATAGACCAAGGACGGCAATCAGCACGGCCGCTGCGATCAAGGCGATCTCGATCGAACCGTGAGGCAACTCGGCCGGCATGAGCTTGGCTGCCGGGGCAAGGACCGGCTCGAGCCACCGTTCCAGGCCATGGTGCGGGAGGCCGGGGACGAAGGCCGGCAGGTTCAAGACGCCGCCGATCACGGTCAGGACGCCGAGGGCAATGAGCGGCGCGGTCATGACCATCGGGGCCTCGTGAAGATGGGCGCGCTCCTGGTCGCCGGTGCGGTTGTGGCCCATGAACGTCATAGCAAGGAGACGCATCATGTAGAACGCCGTCATCAGGGCCGCCAGCGCCCCGGCCACCCAGAACACATAGTAGATCGGATTTTCGCGGCCACGGGTAAAGGCAAAGGCCAAGATTTCGTCTTTGGAGAAGAAGCCGGAGAACGGCGGGACGCCGGCGATGGCTAGGGTCGCCAAGAGCATGAGGATGTAGGTGATCGGCAGGTACTGCTTGAGCCCACCCATGTTCCGCATGTCTTGGGGATCGTCGTGGCTGTGGCTGGCGTGATAGGCATGGTGCATGGCGTAAATGACGCTGCCCGACCCGAGGAACAGCAGCGCCTTGAAAAAGGCATGGGTCACCAGGTGGAAGATCCCCGCGGAGTAGGCGGCCGACCCGACGCCAAGGAACATGTAGCCGAGTTGCGACACGGTCGAGTACGCCAGGACTTTCTTGATGTCGTACTGGCGGAGGCCAATCGAGGCGGCCAACAGCGCGGTGAGGGCGCCGACCCCGGCGACGACCATGCTCGAGGT
>JANNQX010000102.1:0-12234 GCA_031400975.1 Gemmatimonadota bacterium | reverse complement strand
CCGGCCCAAGACCGCGGCAAAAGCCACCTCGGCGTTCCGCGGATCCACCGCCATGGTTCCGATCTGGCCCTCCTGGGTCCACACGTGGGTCCAGGTCTTCCCGGCATCCATCGACTTGTAGATTCCATCGCCCGGCGTGGTATTTCCACGGACATTGGCCTCACCCGACCCAACGTAGATCACATTCGGATCGCTCGGCGCCACCGCCAGCGACCCGATCGACGCCACCGGCTGATCGTCGAAGATCGGGGCCCAATTGACCCCGGCATCGGTCGACTTCCACACCCCCCCGGAAGCCGTCGCCATGTAGTACGTCGTCGGATCGCCGGCGACCCCCGCCGCCCGGGAGGCCCGGCCCCCGTCGAAGGGCCCAACCGACCGAAACTTGAGCCCCTTGAGCCCGGCCGGCTGCTCCAACGCAGCAACCGGCACGGCCACAGCCGTGCGCGCCTGCGCAGCCAGCGACAGCGGAGCCCCGACTAGAACCACCGAAAGAATCGCGCGCAATTGAAACCCAGGTGAGGGTGATTAAGCCGAGTGCCGAGTGCCGAGTGCCGAGTGCCGAGAAACGGGCCGGGTGAGGCAGGTCGCGCCGCCTTCGGCCTTGAGCGATAACTCCCGGCCTCGGTAGGTCGAGACCGTACATCCCGCCGCTTCGAGCCGACTCTTGGTGATCGGATTATCCTCGAGCATCAGGCACTGCCGCGGGCCGGTGGCCAGCACGTTAGTACCCATGGTGAGGAACTCGGCCTCGGGCACTTCGACCAGCCGGATTTGGCGCCGCTCGAGCAGCTGGACGAACGACACCGGCAGGAGACCCGGATACGCCACGGCCAGATCGCGATCGACCATGCTGATCATCGACATCAGATGGAGACACGCCTCCGGTCCGGTATAGTACGGCAACTCGACATTCACGATCCCGACCGCGGGGCCGAGCGCCCGCTTCAACGCGGCGACCCCGGCATAATTGGTCCGGTAGCCGATCCCCGCGGCCAGGGTTTGTTCGTCGATCCACATCAGGTCGCCCGATTCGGCTAAGGCGTCGCCGTCGAGCCGGGCCGCGATCGGAACCCCGGCTTTGGCCAGAGTCTTGCCTAACGCTTCCTCTTCGCCCCGTCGAAGCGGCTTGCCCATCCGCAGCAGGATCGCGCCGACGTCGGCAATGAGGACGGGGTCATGGCAGAAGATCGCGTCGGCGTGGTCGGCCAGCGGCTCATCGTGCCAGATGATCTCGGTGCCGCTTTTCATCAACGTCTCGACGAACGCCTGGTGCTCGGCGCACGCCGCAGCCATGACCGGCCGGGAGGTATAGTGCCAACGCGCCGGATCGGCGTTGCCGAAGGCCTGATCCGGGCGTCGGACCACGACCCGTTCGAGAGGACCCCACATCGTCTGCCCGCCGTACCGCTTGGCCATGTTTACCGTTGGTCCTTCTCGTTTCGAACGACGGTCCCGCCCTTGATCACTAGTTCAATCCGCTCCAAGGCGGTGATATCGCGAAGGGGATCGCCCCGCACCACCACCAGGTCGGCAAATTTGCCGACCGCGATCGACCCCACCCGGTCCTCCCAGCCCATCAGCCGAGCCGCGTCGATGGTGGCCGATTGGATGGCCTGGATCGGAGTCATCCCATACCGGACCATGTAACGCAACTGCTTGCCGTTGTCGCCGTGGGGATACACGCCGCTGTCGGTACCATAGCCGATCTTCATCCCGGCCGCCACCGCCTTCCGAAACGCGGCCCGCTGGGTCTCGGTGGTTTCGTCGTTCTTCCGGAGCGTCTCCTCCGGCCACCGATCCCGACGGCCGATTTCCCGGATGTAGTCGCCATTGTAGATGTCGGCGACGAGCCAGGTGCCCCGGGCCACCATCAGGGCGATCCCTTCATCGTCGAGAAGCGAGCCGTGCTCGATCGACCGGACGCCGGCCCGCACGGCGGCTTTGATCCCGAGCGCTCCGTGGGCGTGGGCGGTGACATAGGTCCCATGCTTGGCGGCCTCGTCGACAGCGGCCCGGATCGCCTCTTCGGAGAATTCCATGACGCCGACGTCGGTGCCGAGGGTCAGGACCGCGCCCGTTGCAATGATCTTGATGAAATCCGCGCCCATTCCGACGATCTGCGTCACCCGGGCTTGAACCTGATCGGGGGTCGTCGCCACCCCGAGCCTGAACTCAGGTGGCGCAACGGCCCCGTTCGGCAGGCCGGTGACTTCGCCGCCCCCGCCCGGCCTGGTCAGGTATGGGCCCGCCACCGCCATCCGGGGGCCGAGGACCTGGCCCTTGTTGATCGCGTTGCGGAGCGAAATGTCGATCCCCCCGCGGTAGGTCCCGACGTCTCGGACGGTGGTAAACCCGGCCATGAGCGTGGCCCGAGCGTTGGCCACACCGAGCAAGGCATCTTCGGCCGAAGTCGACTCCAGCGGAGCGGTAGGCGAGTTCCCTTGGATATCCCCAACCAGGTGAGAGTGGAGATCAATCAGCCCGGGAACCACCGTCAGTCGGCTCCGGTCGAGCACCCGGGCGCCGCGGGGAATCGGCGCACCGGCGCCAAGGATCGCGACGATGCGGTCGCCCCGGATCACCAGTTGCCGATGGCGAAGCACCTGCCCTTCCTCGACATCAACCAGGGCACCCACTTTTAGCACTAAGAGCGAATCGCCGGCCGGGACCTGGCGGGCCGCGAGGGTTGCCAAGAGCGCGGGAAGAATTACCATGAGCATCAGAACAACTTGGGTCGGGGAATGCCGGAATTGTATCTGGACGGCGGCCCGAGTGGGTAGCCACCCTGCCCCGCACCCCCCGACCCTCGTATCTTCAGAGACCCCCATGAGCGAATCTCCCAGCCGATTCCAACTCGTCGAGCAGACCTGGCGTCCGGTCGCCCGATTGACGTTTTACTATCTGGTCCTCGTCGGCATCTACCTCGGCTTGGTCTGGTTGAGCCCGTGGATGGCCGACCATCTCTCGGGCGTCCCCCGGCCCGCGGGCACGGCCACGGGCATCGATCTGCGGGTCGAACCGAACCAGGACACGCCGGCAGAGGCATTCGTGACCGCGCTGTTGACCATGGGCTCGGCACTCTTGCTCACGCTCCCGGTCATTTGGGTTTATACCTTTGCCCGCCAAAAACGAGGCTTTCAGCAGTCGCTGGCCCAAACCCTGGTGATCCTTCCGATCGTGGTGGCCATCGTCGTCGTGCTGGTCAAGCACAACGTGGCGCTGGCCTTCTCGCTCGGCGGCATTGTCGGTGCCGTGGCCTTCCGTCACCGGCTCGAAGACACCAAGGATGCGGTGTACGTTTTCGTCACCATCGCGCTTGGATTGGCCGTCGGGGTCCAGGCCTATTCCGTGGCGTTGGCGGCTTCGGCCTTCTATAACTTGGTGGCGCTAGGTCTCTGGGCCACCGACTTTGCCCGGGCGCCGGCGCCGCTCGCCGCCGAAATCGCCCACAAGCGAGTCCAGCTGGCAAAAGACCTGACCGGTGACCGGCTGACCGGCGAGTATGTGGCCCAGCTCGACCAGCACCTGCTCCAATCGATGACGTCCGACCAGCTGCAGGCGCTCGCCGCCAAAGCGATGCAACGGAACCAATCCCTGACCAAGGACTCGGCCGTCCCCGACAATCCTGCCGAAACGCGCGAGGTGTTCCTCGTCGTCGTGGCGGCCGGAGCCGGGTTGGTTCCCGACCTCCGCCGTTCGGTCGAAACGGCGCTCGAACAGGACGCCAAACAGTGGCGCTTTGAGGGTGAGGCCACCCAACCCGACGGCGCGGTGGGACTCCGTTATCAGGTCCGGTGTCGCAAGCGCATCCCGGCCGCGACGCTGGCCGACTCGCTTCGTCGGGTGGCCGGGCCCCTGGCCCAGGACGTCATTCTCCAGTGAGACCCGGCGACCCGGCCGAGATGATGGCCCGGCTGGCCGCGGCCACCGCCGGCCGGTACCGAATCGAGAAGGAAGCCGGGCGGGGGGCCATGGCCCGGGTCTACCAAGCGGTCCAGGTTGGGTCGGATCTGCGGGTGGCCATCAAACTCCTACCCCCCGAAGCGGCCACAGCCACCAACGCCGAGCGGTTCCTCCGCGAGATCGCGGTCACCAAGTCTCTCGAACACCCAGGCATTCTTTCGTTGATCGACTCGGGTGCCTCGGACGGATTGTATTGGTACGTCATGCCCTTCGTCGCGGGCGAGACGGTCCGCGAGATCCTGGTGGCCCGGGGCTTGATGTCGATCGCGGACGCCCTCCGGATTTCGGTTCAGGTGGCGAGCGCGCTGACCTACGCCCACGACAGGGGCATCATCCACCGCGATCTCAAGCCTGAGAACATCATGGTGGCCGACGGGCAGGCCCTGATCGTTGATTTCGGCCTTGCCCGGGCGGTCGACGTCCAAAGCAACCTCACCGGCGCGGGTATGCCGCTCGGGACGCCGGCGTACATGAGCCCCGAGCAGATTTCCGGCGCCTCCGAGGCCGACGCGAGGGCCGACCTCTACAGCTTCGCGTGCGTTGTCTACGAAATGCTGACCGGGCGTCCGCCGTTCATCGGCACGACGGTCCTCCATCTGCTCCAGGGCCACCTCAATCTGGTGCCCGATCCACCGAGCCGGCACCGCCGGGAAATCGACCCAGCCACCGATGCCGCGGTGACCAAAGCGCTCGCCAAGAGCCCCGAGCATCGACCCGCCTCCGTGGCGCAATTCATAGCCGAACTCACCGGCGGGCGACCCCACCAAGCCCCGTCGCTCGAATCAACGCCGCGCGAGCCACCCGGATTCCTGGGGCGTCTTTTCGGCAAACGTTAGAGGACAACCGACCGATGCCGATTCGCCCGCCAATCCGCGCCACTCTCGTCATTGTGGCCTTGATGACCGGGATCATTTCGTTCGCGGCGAAGGGTCCGCCCCGTCCGCTCCCCGTCACCGCCCCCGATTCGGTGTTTTCGGCGGAGCGGGCCATGCCCCACGTCCGGGCGATGTCCGAGCGGCCTCATCCCCCGGGCTCGGCCGAACACGCCCGGGTCCGAGACTATCTGGTGGCACAGCTCCAGGCCCTTGGAGCTCTGCCCCAGGTTCAGCGGACCACAGCGGTCGGCAAGCGGTTCCAAGCCGCGGGCCGAGTCGAAAATGTGTTAGGCCGGCTCCGGGGCCGGAAACCCGGCGGGCCCGCGATCCTTCTCGCCGCTCACTACGATGGCGTGGGGGCTTCGCCCGCCGCCGGCGACGATGCGTCCGGGTCGGCGGTGCTGATCGAGACCCTTCGCGCCCTCAAGTCGGGCGCTCCCCTCGAGCACGACGTGATCCTCCTGTTCACCGACATCGAGGAGGGTGGCCTGCTTGGGGCCGCGGCATTCGTGGCGGAGCATCCTTGGGCCAAAGACGTGGAGGTGATGCTCAACTTCGAAGCCCGGGGGACCGGCGGCACCGCGGTCATGTTCCAGACCGGGCCCGGCAACCTCGACCAAATTCGGCTCCTCCGCCGGTTGCCCGAGATCGCCGCGAGCTCGATCGCAGTCACGGTCTACCGATACCTACCTAACGACACTGATCTATCCGAGTTCTTCGCGCTGAACAAGCCCGCCCTCAACTTCGCCTTTGCCGACGGCGTCGAGCGGTACCACACGGCCCAAGACGACGTCGATCACCTCAATCCCGGTTCGATCCAGCAGGAGGGGGCGGCGGCGGTTGGAATGACGCGGGCTTTTGGTCACCAGCCGCTACCCCGCCCCACAACGGGCGACGCCGTCTTCTTTGAGCTGCCGTTGGTCGGGTTGGCGGTCTACCCTGAGAGTTGGGCCCGCCCGATCGGGATCGGATCGGTCCTGCTTACCCTCGCGGCCATCATCAGCGTCGGGCGCCGGGAACGCCGATGGCTCCTGGGCCTCGCCCTCGGCCTGGTTGCCATGGCCGTGACCGGCGCCCTCGGCGGAGCCGCGGCATATGGACTCGGACTCCAGGCGCCAGTGGCCGTGGCCGCTCCGGGGGCCCGCGGGATCTACGCCATGGGTTTGGCCCTGATCGGTTTGGGGGTCTCATGCCTGGCCTGGGGGCTGATCCGGCGGTGGGTTGGGCCTCTGGCCACGAGTCTCGGAGCGCTCCTAGTGTGGACCGGGCTGGCGGCGGTGGCCAGTTGGAAACTGCCGGGGGTTTCATTTGTGGTTGCGTGGCCGGCGATCGCCGCCGCCGCCCTGGCCCTGGTGACGCCGGCGGAAAGGCCGTCCTGGGGCGCCCGGTTGGCCCAGTGGCTGCCGCTGGTCGTAGCCGGAGTCTTGGTGGTGCCGTTGCTGTACGGCATGGGCATCGTCGCGCTCGGGCTGATCGGGCCCGGGGGCATTGCGATTGGGGCGCTGACTCCGGCAATGGCCTGGCTCCTCCTCCCGACGCTCGAACGGGCCATGGTCGGTTGGCCCTGGCGGGCCGCGGGAGCGGTTGTCGGGGCCGGGCTCATCGCGGTGGTGGCGGGACGAGAGATTGGACGGCGGTCGGCCGAGTACCCAAGCCGATCGATCCTCGCCTACGCTCTGAACGCTGACGCGGAGGACGGATGGCTGGTCACCGATTCGGCGTCCGCCGCTCCGGGCACCTGGGGAAGGGCCGCGGTCGGGCCGACCGCCCGCCTCGTTCCGGCGGAGGGACCCGAGCCGCCGAACGGAGCTCCTCGCTGGCTCACCACGATTGCCGGAGGGCGGTTCTCGGTGGTGGCGGGCGCGGCCCCACGAGCCGTGCTCGAGCCGCCAACGGCTACCGTCCTCGGTGACTCCGTAGGGACGGCTGGGCGGCAGTTACGTCTGTTGATTCGGCCGGGATCGGGAACGATCGCGATCGGAATGCGGGTAGCCGGCAGCCCGGTCATCGGCGCCAAGATCGACGAGCACGTGGTCGACCCGAGCGGCTACCGATTCCAAACACCGGACTGGCGGTTGACCTACTGGGCCCCGGCTGATTCGGGGTTCACACTGAGCCTGACGGTCCCGGCGGGAACCACGCCGGTACTGGAATTGACCCGGCAGATAGCCGGCCTTCCCCCGCTGCCGGGGATCATCGTTGCGGCGCGGCCGGCCAACCTCCTGCCGAGCCAGACCGGAGACATCAGCGTCGTCTACCGGCGGATCACCTTCTAGGCGCACTATTCCAGGTTGGGCAACCCAACTGCTTTCGGATCCCTTCTCGAAGAGTCCGGGGGGTTCAACCCGTCGGGGGCGCGGGTCTCAGCAGGGTCGCCAGGTGGTCGGCGGCGGCATGCAACTGACCGGCCCGTGGTGAGTGCCGCTCGAGCTCCCCGCGTTCGAGAAGCTGGCCCGCGGCCTTGCACATATCGGCGGCGCGCTGGAGCCAGAACTCTTGAGCCCAGAGCGGGTCTCCGCTTTGGGCGGATTCCATCGAGGCCCAGAGCCGGAGTCGAGCGTCGTCAACGACCGCTTTGAGCTCGGCCACGGTATCCGCCGGCAATTCACCCCGAGACATGGCGGCGTTGACGTCTTCACAAAGCCGGCGCATCGCGACGACACTGGGATCGGGAGTCTTCGTCATGGCAGCCTCTCAGCAGATCCGGGGAAAGCTAGCGGGCAGCTCGGGCCGGTGCCAAATTGAGGTGTTCCCCATCTCCAACTCGAGGATATTCCCGCGATGCGCCCACCGGCTCTGGTGCTCGTTCCGATGTTGTTTCTTGCCCCACTGCCCCAAGACAGCGGGCCGATTCGAGGCTTTTCACCAGAAGCCGCCACCACCCAGCGGTCATGGGAGGCCAAGTTCAAGGCGATCCCCCGGCCCGACAGCCTCCGGTCCTATCTCAAGGTTCTGTCGGCCCGGCCCCAGCACTTGGGCTCTCCATACGGCAAGGCCAACGCCGAGTGGTTGGTGAAACTCTACCGGAGTTGGGGGCTCGACGCGAAGATCGAAACGTTCGAGGTGCTCTTCCCGACTCCGAAGGAACGCCTGGTCGAGTTGGTGGCGCCGACCAAGTTCGTCGCCAGCCTCCGGGAGGCGCCGGTCGCGGGCGATGCGTCGTCGGCCCAAACGAGCGAGCGACTTCCGCCCTACAATGTGTATTCCATTGATGGAGACGTCACCGGGCCGCTGGTGTACGTGAACTACGGCGTCCCGGCCGATTACGAGGAGCTCGAGCGGCGCGGCATTTCCGTGAAGGGCGCCATCGTCATCGCCCGGTATGGCGGCGCGTGGCGGGGGACCAAGCCGAAGGTGGCGGCGGAGCACGGGGCCATCGGCTGCCTGATCTATTCCGACCCGGCTGACGACGGCTACGCCCAGGGCGACGTCTATCCGATCGGGCCCTTTCGCCCGCGGGACGGGGTCCAGATGGGGTCGGTGGTCGACCTTCCCGTGAGTCCGGGCGATCCTTCGACCCCGGGACGCGGATCGGTCCCCGGGGTCACCCCGCTTCCCTTCGATCAGATTCAAACCCTCACCAAGATCCCAGTGCTCCCGATTTCCTACGGCGATGCCCTTCCCCTGCTCAGCGCGTTAGGCGGAGAAGCGGTTCCGCCGGCGTGGCGCGGTGCCTTGCCCATCACCTACAAGACCGGGATGCCGGGCCCGGCCCGGGTTCGTCTCAAGCTCGTGTTCGACTGGAAGCGGGTGCCCCTCCACAATGTGATTGCGACCATCCCCGGAAGCGAGGCGCCCGATCAGTGGATTCTACGGGGGAACCACCGCGACGGCTGGGTCCACGGCGCCAATGACCCGCTCTCGAGCCTGGTGGCGGAAATGGAAGAACTCCGAGGGATGGCCGCGCTCCTCAAGCAGGGATGGCGGCCCCGACGGACCATCATTTATGCCGCGTGGGATGGTGAGGAGGAGGGCATCATCGGCAGCACGGAATGGGTGGAGACCCACCGGGACGAGTTGGCCGCGAAGGCCGTGATGTATCTCAACACCGACACCAATGGACGGGGCTACCTCGGGATGGACGGATCCCATTCCCTGGAACGATTCATCAACGAAGTCGCCCGGGACGTCGTTGACCCCGAGACCGGGTTGTCGGCCTGGAAACGGGCCCAGTTCCGCCGGATCGCCGAGGGAAGCCCGGCCCAGAGAGAAGAGGCCCGGCGCCGGACCGATCTCCGGATCGGGGCGTTAGGCAGCGGATCGGACTATTCGCCGTTTCTCCAACACGTCGGGTTGCCGGCGCTCAACGTTGGATTCGGCGGCGAGGGCGGCGACGGGCTCTACCATTCGACCTACGATACGTTCGAGCGATTCGTCCGGTTCAACGATACGTCGTTCGTCTACGCCCGGGCCTTGGCCCAAACCATTGGGACGGCGATCATGCGGCTCGCCAGTGCCGAGATTCTCCCGTTCGAGTTCACCAACATGGCCGATACCTACGGGATCTATCTCGACGAAGTGAAAGCCCTCGCCTCGGGCCGTCGAGCCGAGATCACCGAACGGAACCGGCAGATCGAAGAGGGCCTCTTCGCCGCGACGACCGATCCGCGGACCCCTCGAAAGGCGCCCGCTCGAGAACCGGTCCCAGGGTATTTCAACTTCGCTCCCCTCGACAATGCCATGGCGACCCTCCGTCAGGCGGCCGAGCGGTACGAAGCGGCCATCACCAAGCCCCGAGCGAGCGGGGTCAAGACGTCGGCCAACCAGATTCTCCGTCAAGTTGAGCAAGCCCTCACCAGTGAGGTGGGGTTGCCCCGCCGGCCCTGGTACCGGCACCTGATCTACGCACCGGGTTACTACACCGGCTATGGCGTCAAGACGTTCCCGGGAGTGCGGGAGGCGCTGGAGCAGGGCTATTGGGATGAAGTCGGCCACGAAATCGAGCGGATCGCCGAACGGCTTACGGCTGCCGCCGGGATGATCGATCGGGCCGCGGCGGAACTCCACTAACGGGGTGCCTGTGGAGGGACCGCACTTCGTCTTGGGTGAGCATTCGCCAGGCACCCTTGCCGAGGGTGCCGAGTGCCACCTCCCCGATCGCGACTCGGACCAGGCGGAGGACTTCGATGCCGAGAACGGCGAAAAGCCGGCGAAGGTGCCGGTTCTTTCCCTCGTCAAGGACGATCTCGAGCCAAGCACTGCTGCGCGAGCCAACCCGCAACAACGAGACTCGCTTCACATCGAGCCGCTCATTCGAAGGCCGCTCAACGACGCCCGCGGCCACCGCCGCGACCGTTGCCTCGTCGGCCAGGCCCCGGACCTGAACGTGATACACCTTGTCGACGTGAGCGGCGGGGTCAAGCAACCGGGCCGACCACTGGGTGTCGTTGGTCAGCAGTAACAGGCCTTCGCTCGCTTTGTCGAGACGTCCGACCGGACCCACGAACGGCAACCCGGCATCGGCCAGGCACTGATAGATCGTGGGCCGGCCCTGGGGATCATCGCGGGTAGTGACCAGCCCTCGCGGCTTGTTTAACGCCACGTAGACCCGCGGCGCCTGACCAACGCGCTGCCCGTCAATCGCGATCGGATCGGCTTCGGGGCGAACCCGATATCCCAGGTCACGAATCACCCGCCCTCCGACGGTTACCCGTCCCGCCTCGACCAATCGCTCCCCCTCGGCCCGCGAGCAGACGCCGAGTTTCGACAGTCCGCGGGCAATACTCACGGTCCCCAAGGCACTCATCCGCCTAAGGTACCACGGCCGGGTATCTTTTGATCACCATGTCACGATTCCCCCTCGATGGCCTGATCGTCCTCGACTTCAGTCATGCGCTTGCCGGCCCCTATTGCACCATGCTGATGGCCACCTATGGAGCCCGGGTCATCAAGATCGAAGACACCGGGACCGGCGACATGGGCCGGTCGTGGGGCCCTCCCTTCAGCGGCGCCGAGGCCTCCTATTTCCTTGGCCTCAACACCGGGAAGCAAGGCATTGCGATCGACCTGAAACACCCCAGCGGGGTCGCGATCTGCCGGGAGCTGATCGACAAAGCCGACATCTTGATCGAAAACTTCAGGCCTGGCACGATGGACCGGCTCGGGCTGGGCTTCAACGCCGCGAAAGCGATCAACCCCCGGCTGATCTACTGCTCGATTTCAGGATATGGCCAGACCGGGCCGCGGCGGGACGGCCCCGCCATGGATCTGATCCTCCAGGCCGCGTCGGGATTGATCAGCCTCACAGGAACCGAGGCGGGCGAATTGGTCCGCTGCGGCCACTCCGTCGCTGACGTGACCGCCGGGATGTTTGGCCTGATCGGCGTGCTGATGGCGCTCCGAACCCGGGAAGAAACCGGCCGGGGCCAGCAGGTCGACGTCTCGATGCTCGACGGGATGATCTCAGCCATGGCCTCCCCGTTTGCCAACCTCTTTGGATCGGGGCTATCGCCGGCGCCCCGGGGCACTGCGTTCGGGACCATCGTGCCCTATGCCTGTTTTCCGACCGCGGACCGAGACATCGGGATCGCCGTGGCAAGCGAGAAACTCTGGGTCGCGTTCTGTGCGGCAATCGACCGGGACGGTTGGGTCGACGATCCGCGGTTTCGGACCAACGCGGTCCGGATCGAGCACCGGAAGGTCATCGAGCCGCTGATCGCCGACCTATTTCGGACCCGGCCCGCCGCCGAGTGGATCGACCGGCTCAAGCGACACGGAGTGCCTTGTACCTTGGTCAACAACTTGGCCGAAGTCGCGGCCGACCCACAGGCGGTCGGGCGAGCGATGTTCCCAGTGGTCGATCATCCCACCGCCGGGCCAACCAGGGTCACCGGCGCGCCGATCAGCTTCAGCGAAAGCGTCGGTCAGGTCCGCATCGCAGCCCCGCTCCACGGCCAGGATACTCGCGCCGTCCTTCGCGAGTTGCTGGAGCGGTCCGACCGCGAGATCGACCAACTGATCGGCCAGCGAGTGGTGACCGAGGGCCGCTAGACGGGGGGAATCACTGCGGCTGGGCCCGGGCAACGAAGCCAGCCCGGGCTCTCGCGATATCGTCGAGGACGGCTGATTTCTCCGCGGCGGAGTTCCATCCCGGGTGGCGCTCGACCTGCGGCACCAATTGATCGAGCCACTGGATGAAATACTGGGCATCGGTCGCCGACCAAATCGGCGCCGCTCCGACTTCGACGTAGATCGGGCTGGTCGTGCCGAACGGATAGATATCGAGCGTCGGGTGGCGTGACCGCCGCGAAAACGCCCGGACCGAGAACCAACTGCTCTGGTCCACCGTCAGGCTGATGGTCGCGTCCGCCGTCCTCGGCGATCCGTTCAGCTCTACGGAGTGGACCAATCGTCCGTTCTGAATCACTTGCAGGGAATCGACGTCGACGATCGA
>JANNQX010000101.1:0-3251 GCA_031400975.1 Gemmatimonadota bacterium | reverse complement strand
ATGGAGGACTAGGACTTGGCCGTCGCAATCAGGGCCGGCGCCGATCCCGATCGTGGGAACGGTCACCGCCTGGGTTACCCGGGCCGCGACCGGACCCGGTATCAGCTCAAGCACCATGGAGAAAACCCCGGCCTGCTCGAGCGCTTTCGCGTCCTCGACCAACCGAGCCGCGTCGTCGGCCGCCTTGCCTTGGATCTTGAAGCCACCAAGCTGGTGCACTGACTGCGGCGTGAACCCGAGATGGCCCATCACTGGAATGCCGGCATTGACGAGGGCCGCAACAGTCGGTGCCACCGAGGCCCCGCCTTCGAGCTTAACCGCCGCGGCGCCGGTTTCCTTGAGGATCCGGCCGGCATTCGCGATCGCGTCGGGAATCGAGACCTGGTAGCTCAGGAACGGGAGGTCGACCACAACCAGAGCCCGCCGAACGCCGCGGCGAGTGATCTTGCCGTGATAGATCATTTGGTCGACCGTCGCGGGAAGGGTGGTCTCTTCGCCCGCCAAGACCGGCGCGACCGAGTCGCCGACCAAGACGACATCGACCCCGGCGGCATCGACCAGGGCACCGAACAGCGCATCGTAGGCCGTGATCATCACGATCTTCCGGCCGGTCCGCTTCATCGCAACCAGGTCGAGGGTGGTAATTCGCTTCTTGGAGTCAGAGAGATAGTCCGCCATCACCTTACCTCGTCAAGGAAACAGGACCTGGCCCGTGGTCGCATCTTCGACCCGGATCGCCCCGGTGGGACAAAACCGCGCCGCCTTGAGAATCACGGCCTCCGGCGCGCCGGCGGGATCGAACACTTCCGACTGAACGTTGGCATTGTGGCGGAACACCCCCCCCGCCAGGTTGACGCACTGGGCGTTGCCGACGCAACATCGATGGTCGACGGTAATTCGAAGCGGTCGAGTCACGTCGCGGCCTACCCCCACGCCACGGGCAGTGACTTGAGCGATCGAAACTGGATGCTCGGCTGGTACTCGAACCGATCGGTGTCCAGCCGAAGATCAGGCAACCGCTCCGCAAGGGCTCGAAAGACCTCCTGACCCTCGATCCGGGCCAAGCTAGCCCCCAGACAATAGTGGATTCCCGACCCGAAGGAGACATGGGGGTTGGGGCTGCGCGACACGTCGAAGCGATCGGGATCAGGAAAGATCCGGGGGTCCCGATTGGCCGACGCCATGATCCACCGAATCCGGTCTCCCTTCTTGATCTGCTTGCCGTGGCGCTCGACATCGGTCGCGGCGATGCGTTGGGTCGACTTCACCGGCGGATCGTAGCGAAGGCACTCCTCGGTCGCGAGCCGAGCCAAATTGACTGGGTCGGCGCAGAGCTTCGCCCACTGTTCGGGATGACGAAGCAGGGCCAGGGTGCCATTGCAAATCAGATTCATGGTGGTCTCGTGCCCAGCAAACAACAGCAGGGCCGTGTTGACCAAAACTTGGTGACGGGTAAAGACACCGTCCTTTTCCGCCGCCGCCAGGACCGAAATGAAATCATTCCTAGGATGATCCGCCCGGAGCCCAACCTTGGGCTCGACATACGCCATCATCCCCCGAATCCCCTCCATCAGGGGCCGCATCCGGTCCGGCTCCCCCCGGTTGATATAGAGCAGCTTATCCGCCAGCCCCCGAAGGTGCTCCCGATCCTCATTCGGCACCCCCATCATCTCAGCAATAATCCGAACCGGCAACGGCGCCGCCACCGCCTCCAACACATCCATCCGCCCCCCACCCCCCGAGCGCCGAGCGCCGAGCGCCGAGTGCCGAGCATCGAGCGCCGAGTGCCGAGCCTCGAGCAGTTCCGCCACTGCCGCCCGGACGAAGGGACGCCAGGTCTCCATGGCCACCGGCGTGAAGTACTCGTGAACCGCCTCGCGCATCGGCGGGTGAGCGGGACGGTCTTGCTCCACCAGTTGGTCGGCGCGGAAGTGGCGGACCTCATCGAACAGGCCGCGGTCGGCGGGATCGATCGGAGGGTAGGGAGGCCGCTGGTCGGAGTGAATCACCGCCGATGAGAACAGCTCAGGGTGACGAACCAGCCAGACCAGATCATCGTAGCCGGTGATGACCCACAGCTCGGAACGGGCGTTCCAATGAATCGGATCAGTGTCGCGGAGGTGGCCGAAGTAGCGGTAGGGGTCGGCAATGACCTCGGGTGCGAAGAGATCTTCGGGATCGTGGCTCATGCCGACCGCCGATTGGACGATGATCGCGGCGGCCGCCGGCCGGCCCGCGAGACCCGGGGCGCCAACAACAAGGTCAGGGTGCAGAGTTCACCATTGGCGGGCTTCCGGGCCCGGGTCATGATCGCCACTAACTGGTCGACGAGACCGTTGACTCGTTCGAGATCGCGCGGCGAGAGCCATGCATGGCGGCGGCCCGCCCAGAGATTCCGCCGGTCGCCGTCGGGGCGGGCCTGGTCGGTGCCGACCGCGGCGCGAAAATCGCGCTCACCGGTCCGAAGCATCGACCGGACCAAGCGCGACAACGGATGCTCCCGGCCCTCGGCGCTCAGTGGATAGTCGAGCACCAAGGGGTGGCCGGCCAGATCGTAGACCGCCTCGTCGCGGCGGCCGGTACGGCGGGTGGCACGGACCACCAGCAATCCGACCCGGACCAGGCGCTTCAGGTGATAGTAGAGGGCGTCGGCCGGGCGGCCCATCAGGGCGGAGATTTCCGGTGCGGCCAGGGGGCCGGCCGCCTGGATGGTATCGACGATTTCCTGGCGTACGGCCGACTCCAGTGCCGCGATTTGATCGGGGCGCTTGATCAGGTACGGTCGGGTCACGGCTCGACTTGACATGGTTGGAATATCGCGCATCATTTCAACATCGCAACAGAGGAACTCCCGAGATGCCCGTTTGGACCGACCTGATCAAGGCCTGGCCCGGCGAAGAAGTGGTGGTCCGGTACGACCGCGACGCCGACGCCTGGATGTTCATTGCCATTCACGCCACCCACGGCACCCGGTCGGTGGGCGGCTGCCGAATGAAGGTGTATGGCAGTCCAGAAGAAGGGCTGTGGGACGCGATCCGCCTGGCCGAGGGGATGACGAACAAGTGGGCGGCGATCGACGTGAACTACGGGGGCGGCAAGGCGGTGATCGCGCTGTCCAAGCCGGTATCCGGCCCGGCCCGGACCGCGCTCCTGCTCCGCTTTGGCCGGATGATCGATTCGTTGAACGGGCGCTATGGCACCGGCCCGGACATCGGCACCACGCCCGAGGACATGGCGCTCTTGGCCACCGT
>JANNQX010000100.1:0-6459 GCA_031400975.1 Gemmatimonadota bacterium | reverse complement strand
TCGACGAGCAGTCCAGAGCCGTGGATTTCGACTCTGATACGATCACCGAGAACACCCGCGCCAGCTACCCGATCCACTACATCCCCAATTTCGAACCGAGCGGGGTTGGCAGCCATCCGAAGAACATCGTTTTCCTGACCGCCGATGCCTTCGGGGTCATGCCGCCGATTGCCCGGCTCACTGCCGAGCAGGCGATGTACCACTTTCTGTCCGGATATACCGCCAAGGTGGCCGGTACGGAGCGGGGAGTGACCGAGCCGACAGCCACCTTCTCCTCCTGTTTCGGCGCTCCATTCTTGCCGCTCCATCCCGGGGTCTACGCCAAGATGCTCGGTGAGAAGATCGCCAAGCATGGCGCCAAGGTCTGGTTGGTCAATACCGGTTGGACCGGCGGCCCGTACGGCGTCGGATCCCGGATGAAGCTCGGCTCAACCCGCGCGATGGTCACGGCGGCCCTGTCAGGCGCCCTCGACCAAGGGAGCTTCCGAACCGAGCCGGTGTTCGGATTCGACGTTCCGACCGTCGTGGCCGGTGTCCCGCCTGAGGTACTCGACCCGAGGGCGACCTGGAAAGATGGAGCCGCCTACGACGCGCAAGCATCGAAACTCGCGGCGATGTTCAAGGAGCACTTCAAGGCGTACGCCGGCCAGGTCCCCGACGAGGTCGCCCAGGCGGGGCCGAGGTAGGGGCCCGGTTACTCGGCACTCGGCACTCGGCACTCGGCACTCGGCGCTCGGATGACGGGGTTCGAGATTATTCGGGATCCGCTCTGGGATAATATTCAGCTGGATGCGGCGGCGATGTCGGTACTCGACACGCCGCCGCTTCAGCGGTTACGCTACGTTAGGCAGTTGGGCCACGCGTTTCTGGTTTACCCGGGGGCCACCCATTCCCGGTTCGAGCACGCCCTTGGCGCCTACCACCTGGCCGGGCGGGCCCTGACGGGCCTCCAACAGCGCGGAGAGCTTGAGGCCGTGCCGATCCGCCACCAGCTGGCGGTGCGGATGGCGGCCCTGGTTCATGACATCGGCCACTATCCCTTTTCCCACGGACTGGAGGAAGCCGGCTTCCCCAACCATGAGGACCTCGGTGTCGCCAAGTTGAGCCGTGGGGAGCTTGGGGTTGCCCTCAACCGCCTGGGTGGACCCGAGTTGCTTCGTGAAATCGGGACCCTGATTCAAGGCACCAACCCGGGCCCGCTGCAGGGCTTGGTCTCGGGCTCGCTCGACCTCGACAAGTTCGACTACCTGAGCCGGGATGCCCGAGCCTGCGGCGTACCCTACGGGACCCTGGACGTCGATCGACTCCTGTCCGCCCTCACCGTGGTCGCGAATCCGGGGGGGCAGCTCGAGGTCGGCATTCTCGAAAAGGGTATGAGCGCCCTCGAGACGCTGCTGTTCGCCAAGTATCAGATGTACCGGAACGTCTATTGGCACCACGCGGTGCGAGCCGCCACCTGCATGTTCAAACGAGCGGTCCGGGCCGCCGTCGCCTCCGGCGGGCTGAGCCGGGAAGCGCTCGCGGAGGAAACCGACGGCGCCCTGATGGAGCGGCTCTTTTCGAGCGACCCGACCGGACTGGCCCGAGCCGTCCATGATCGGCGCCTCTACAAACGGGCCCTCGACCTCCCCGCCAGCGAAGTCCCCGATCAGGCCGGCGACTGGATTGGAGACGATCCCGACCTGCTCGAACGGGTTGAAGATGCGGCCGCCATCGAACTCGGCCTTGGGCCCGCCGGCCTCCTACTCGACTACCCGGCCCGCCCCAACATGCTTGGCGTCGACATCTTGCTCGCCACCCGTGACGGACGGGCTGAGCGGCTGAGCGGCGAAGGACGTTCGGGGCATCTCGGGCTTCCGCGAATCGGCGACGAACTCTATCGGAGCGCGCGCCACCTTCGGGTTTTTTCGGCCGAGCCGCTGGGGGGGATGGTCGACCGCCTGCAGCGGCTGGCGACCCTAACGGCGGAGGATGCCCGAGACCGGCTGACCACCGGCCGAAGCCTGACCTAGTCCGAGACCCCTCACACCTCGTCGATTCGGACCACGATGGCGGTGATATTGTCGAGGCCGCCATGACGGTTCGCCTCGGCGATCATCCGGCTGACGACCAGTTCGGGGGTCGAGTCGCTTTGAATGATCTTGGCGAGCTGATCGTCCTCCAGCATGCCGGTGAGTCCGTCCGACGCGATCAAGAGCACATCGCTTTGCTCGAGCGTACCGAAGTACACGTCGGGGACGACATCTTCGTTGGCCCCCACGCATCGGGTAATCACGTTACTGTAGGGATGGGTCCGAGCCTGGTCGGCGGTGAGCAAGCCGGCATCGACCTGCTCCTGGACGTAGCTGTGGTCTTTGGTGATCTGAAGGAACTGGCCACCCCGAAATAGGTAGGCCCGGCTGTCCCCGACTTGTCCAATCACATACCGATGGGCCCCCAGCACCAGAACGGTGGTCGTCGTTCCCATCCCCCGTTTGTCGGCTTCGGCGAGGGTCCGTTCGAAAATGGCTTGGTTGGCCGCCCGAATGGCATGACGCATCCGTTCGAACGCGGCGCCGTCCGTCAGTCCCCGGAGCGAGCCCAGCTGCTTGGCGATAATCTCGACCGCCATTTCGCTGGCCACTTCCCCTGCGGCATGGCCGCCCATCCCGTCGGCAACGACAAAAAGCCCGCTCGACAGGTCGACCATGAAATTGTCTTCGTTGCCGCTGCGCACCACGCCGACGTGGGTATCTCCCGCACAGGTAATCAGCATGAGTTAGACGAAGAGGACCAGGGCGACCAAGGCCGTCGCCAGGAGGACGATAGCCACGGCCAAGATCGCGGGTCGGCCTCGAGCCGCCAGGGGTTTAGCTGACGGCGAAGACAGCATCGCCCCCGGGGCCGGCCGAATCGGGTGGGGCGCGGCGGCAATCCGGTCGTCGTTCGGCTCGAAGGAAATCGCCACCCCACCGAGCTGGATGGTCGCCCCAGGAGAGAGAGGCGATTCCTCGACGACCGGTTCATCGTCGACCAGCAAACCTTCAGTTGATCCCAGATTAGTCAGCGTCCATACGCCCTCTCGCAATTGGATCCGCGCCCGGGCCTCGCCAACCCCTGAATCGGGCAACCTGATGTCGTTGGCTTCGTCTTGACCGACCGTCACAACGGGCGCCAGGACCTGGAGGCGGGCGCCTTTCGACCCGCCACTCTTGATCCGAAGCACGGCAAGGCAGCGGATCTTCGGCATCCCAACCAGGGTGTCGCTCAGGCGAGCCGCGGCCCCCGGCGGCGGGACGGCGGGCCCAACCGGTTCCCGAGCGGATCGAAACTCTTCGGCCCCAATTCGAATCACATCCAGCGCTTTCAGTGGATGGCGGCCGTCAATCCGGCCCCCATTCACAAAGGTTCCATTCGCCGACAGGTCAACCAAACGTAGGCCGAGGTCGGCGGGTTCGCAAGAAACCAACGGCAGATCCCGCCTATCTCTAACCGGAGATCTGTCAAGTCGTTTGGGCCACGGATGTTCCGCGCTGCAGGCGGGAAAGCCGCTGGTAGACCCCATCGAGCCGGACCAACTCGGCATGCCGACCCCGCTCGACCACCCGGCCATGGTGCAGGACCAGGATTTCCTCGGCGTGCAGAATCGTACTGAGCCGGTGGGCAATCACCACCGACGTCCGGCCCGCCATCAGGGCGTCCACTCCCCGCTGGATCCGAGCCTCCGATTCGGAATCGACCGAGCTGGTGGCTTCGTCCAACAGCAAGATCCGAGGATTGCGGGCCAGCGCTCGGGAAAAACTGAGCAGTTGGCGCTCGCCAACCGACAGGTTCCTTCCCCGCTCCGTCAGGACGTGACGATAGCCGCCCGGCAGGCGTGCGATGAACCCGTCGATCCCCACCCGGCCCGCTGCCGCCTGGACCTGGTCCTCCCCGATCCCGGGGTCGAGAGCCAAGTTCCGCAGGATGTCGCCTGCAAACAAGAACAACTCCTGTTGCACGAAGCCGAATTGGCGCCTCAAATCGCCCGTGGCGAGGTTCCGAATGTCGACCCCGTCCAGGGTAATCCGGCCCTTAACCGGGTCGTAAAACCGAAGCAGGAGACTCACGATCGTCGTCTTGCCGGCCCCGGTATGGCCGACGACCGCCACGGTGGACCCGGCCGCGACGTGGAACGTCACGTCTTCGAGCACCCACGGCCCGGTCTCCGCATACCGAAACCAGACGCCCTCAAACCTGATCTCGCCGCGAACCGGCTCCGTCAGCTTGACCGGAACAGCCGGCTCTTGGACCTCAATCGCCGTGTCGAGCAGCACGAAGATCCGCTCCGAACTGGCCATGGCGGTTTGGACCAGATTGACCTTTTCCGAGAGATCCTGCAACGGTTGGAAGAAGCGACGGGTGAGCTGAATGAACGCCGCCAACACCCCGACGGTGACCGAGCCGTCCACCACCCAGGCCGATCCCTTCGCGAGGATCAATGCCATGGCCACCGCCGTGACCAGTTCCACCAGCGGGAAAAAGATCGCATAGATCGTGATCGATCGCTGGTTGGCCTGGAGATATCCCCGATTCACTTCGGCGAATTCAGCCGCCGCGGCCCGCTCCCGACCAAACAGTTGGACCACCTGAACCCCGGCCAAATGTTCCTGGAGATAGCTGTTGAGTTTGGCCACCCGGCCCCGGATGTCCCGAAAGGCTTCCCGAATTCGGCGTCGGAAACCGGTGACGATCAACCCCATGAGCGGCATCATCATCAGGGTCACCACGGCCAGGCGCCAATCGGTGATCATCATCATGGTGAGAATCGCGGCGAGCGTAAACAGATCACCGAAGACGCTCACCACCCCCGATGAGAACAGGTCGTTCAGGGTCTCGACGTCAGAAGTCACTCGGGTCATCAAGCGACCCACCGGATGACGATCGAAGTAGCCCACCGAGAGGCGGGTCAGATGCCCAAAGATCGCGCCGCGGAGGTCTGCCATAACCCGCTGTCCGATCCGGGTCGTCAGGATTGTCTGAGCGTAGTCGACGACAAAGGTGAGAAGGAGCGCGGCGAGAAAGATCAAAGCATAGCGCAACAGGAGCGCGGTATCACCCGCCGGAATTGCCCGATCGAGCGCTCGCTGGGTCAGGGCCGGCCCAACCACCGCCAGCCCCGCGTGGATGGCAAGGAGGGCGGCGGCCACAGCCGCCAGGCGCCAGTGCGGCCTCAGATAACCGAGGAGCCGCGTGAAGATCCGTCGGTCGACCGAGTCCGTGGGAAGGTCGTCGCTCTCGAACGCGGTCACCCGCCCGGCGAATCCTGGTCGATCTCCTTGAGCCCCTTGCGAACCCAGCGGAGGAACACCAGTGAGCCGACGACCACCGTGTATCCGCTGACCACAAGTCGCCACAGAAGGACATACAGCGGCGCGATCTCACGAGGCACGTAGATCGACATGACAGCGGTGGACACCAACTCGCCGATGCCCGATCCCCCAGGGGTCGGCGCGAAGAAATAGAGCACGAAAGTGATAAACGTCTGGAGCAGAAGGACATCGATAAACTGGGCCTCGATGCCGATCGCCCGGAGAGCGACGTAGCCGGCCAGGAGCTTGTTGGCGTGGGACGGCCCCGACAGCAAGGTGGCCAAGCCGAGGGCCCCCCATCCGCGCGGTGAGTTGAACCGAGCCACCGATTCGTGGGTCTGATCAATGCCCTTGCGAAGCCCTTCCAAACGGGCCGCCACCCGGCGGCTCTTTTTGCCGAGGCGGAGCGCCAGCCGGTGAACCACATCGCGGACAAATTGGGGGAACAAAATGACGATCAGAAACACGACTCCAAGGGCGCAAAAAATCGCCAGACTGCCGATAAAAAGGTCGTAGAGAGAGATCCCGAGCGCCACCCCGTGGCTCCCCAACGACTTCCCCGCCCCCAACACGATCGCGATCGGTCCCGCGATGGCGAAGAAAGCCACCGTGGCAATGAAACTCATGAACGTGACGGTAAAGCCGATCGGGACCGGCACCCCGTATCGTTTCATGGTGTAGATCATCATTGGCGCCGCCCCGGACTGAACCGGGGTGAGGTACGCCGCCCAGGCACCCATGCCTCCGGACAGAATCATCCCCTTGAGCGGCGGGTCGGCCATGATGTTCCTCGCCAACACGTAGTTCCGCAGCCCGCCCCCAATCCAATCCATCGAGGCCAGCCCGAGGCCGACCACCAGCCACCCGTACTTGATCGACGGAATCGCCCGCAAAAAACCCGTGGAGCTATCGCTATAGACGAGGACGACCCCAAAACTCGCCAGCGAAATGAGAACAAACAGCTCCAGTCCGCGGCGGAGGAGTTTAGGAGTCAAGAGTCTGGCCATGAACCAACTCCTGCTGGGCTCGCCGCGGCCGGGATGGCCGGATGCCCTTTCGGCAAGTCTCCGGGCGACGACGCACCGGCCGCGCCGTTGGCTCCAACCGGTGCCGAGGGCGCGCCGTTCAC
>JANNQX010000099.1:0-3547 GCA_031400975.1 Gemmatimonadota bacterium | reverse complement strand
CGAGCAGAATTGCAGGTTGATCCCCTCGGCGCCGGCCTCGGTCGCAATCATGATCCGGCCTTGCTCGCGGAAGTAGTCCACGAGCGCGGAGCGCATGTCAGCGGTCCGGGAACCCGAGATCCGGTCGGTCCCTTGATGCCGCTCGGTCCAGGCGCCGTAGATCTGCTTCGATCGCTCGTCGGTGTTCGACCCGTTGAACAGGACGATGCCGGCGGCGTACGGGCTGTCGGCCAGGAGCCGGAGCAGGTAGCTCTGGGTCCGGCGAGATTCGGTGAAGATGATCGCTTTCTCGGCAGCGTTCAGCTCCCGCGCCTTGGCGAAGGCGATTCCGAGCGCCTGGAGAAGGGCCTTGCCTTTGGCGTTGTGATCGATCGACGCCGCGAGCCGCGCGAAGCCGTCCAGGTCCGTGATCTCCTGCTCCACGGCCTGCCGGTTGGCGTCGGTCAATGCTTCGGGTGGCTCCTCGGCCTCCCATTCCTCGGCCGTTTCCTCCAGGGCCTCGTAGTCGCCGGCAAGGTCGTCCTGGACTGAGTCGGACGGGTTGGCCTTCCCAAGCTTGGCTTTGAGTCGGTTCGAGATCGAGGTGAGTGCGCCGGCAATGGCGAAGCTGGATGAAGCCAGCAGCTTCCGGAGCACCAACGTCATCAGGGAACGCTGGCCCGCGGGCAAGGCTTGGAGATTCTCTCGCTGGAGGTATTCCGACACCAGCGTATAGAGCCGGTCCTCGCTGTCGGAAGGGGTGAACTCCTCGACGATGGGCAGCCGTTTGGTGAACGGGATGTAGGCGGTCACCTGGCGGCGCAGGGTCCGATGGCAGATCGGCTTGAGCCTGGCCTTCAGCGTTTCGAAGACCTGGTCCTGATCCAGGTTGGAAAATCGTTCCCGGAAGCTCTTCAGGTCTCCGAACAGGTGCTCGTCAACGAAGCTTACCAAGCCGAAGAGTTCGATGAGTGAGTTCTGCAGCGGGGTGGCCGTGAGGAGCAACTTGGGCCGGCCGGCCAGCGCCAGCTTGAGCGTATTGGCAATGACGTTCGTCGGCTTGTAGACGTTCCGGAGCCGGTGAGCTTCGTCGATGACCACGAGGTCCCAGGCCGTGGCGTGCACATCGGCCGCCTTGCTCCTGGCAAACTGGTAGGAGCAGATCACGACCTCCGGGGATTCGAATGGCTGCAACTGTCCCTGCTTGACGGCCGCGTGGTACGACTTCGACTCCAGCAGGCGACAGGGAAGGAAGAACTTCTCGGTCAGCTCTTGGTACCACTGCTTCCTGAGGTTGGACGGTGTGATGACGAGGATCCGCCGTTTCCGCTCGGCCCAGCGCTGCGACAGCACCAGACCGGCCTCGATGGTCTTGCCGAGGCCTACCTCATCAGCTAGCAACGCGCCTTGAGACAGTGGGGACCGGAACGCGAATAGCGCGGCGTCGACTTGATGGGGGTTGAGGTCGACCTGGGCGCTGGCCACCGCGCCCGCCAGGCGCTCGTTACTGTCGGCCGGCAGCCGTCTGGTCAACTCATGCGCGAAATACTTGGCGTGGTATGGCGTCAGGTCCATGCGGCCGGCATCTGCAGAACGCCCAGACCAACGGGCTCCGACTTGGGGCCGGATGCCGTTACCACGGAGGGTCTCATGGCTCAAGAATCTGAGGGGAGTCGCGGCGTTTTCCAACCAGTCGCGGGGCATCTCCCCGGCCTGCTATCATTCCCCGTCCACTCCATCCCCATTCGCCTGGGAATCCAATGCCTCACCAGCCGATCAACGCCCCCAACCTTCCCAAGCCGGCCGGCCCGTATTCCCCGGGCATGGTATTCGAACGGTTGATCTTCGTCTCCGGCCAGGGGTCCGGCGACCCGGCCACCGGCCTTCTGGTCGGCCCGGACACGGCCTCCCAGACCGAGCAATGCCTTCGGAACCTTCAAACGATCTTGAGGGCCAGCGGATCCGATCTGCAGTACGTGTTGCGCTGCGGGGTCTTTCTGATCGACATGAAGGACTTTGCGGCGATGAATGGGGTGTATGCGCGGGTGTTTGGCGAGCATCGTCCGGCGCGGACCACGATTCAGGCGGCGGCGCTGCCCGCGGCGGGGTTGCGGGTCGAGATCGACTGCGTCGCTTACGTTCCCTAGAGCGGGGGCGGCGCCGGACCGGCCGATTTGACACGGGTTTCCGCCTGCCGGTAGAATCCTGCCCCACTATGAACCTCGCCGACTACATCGCTGGTACCGACATCCACCTCGAGCTCCGGGGTAGCACGAAAGCCGAAGTGCTGGCAGAACTCGCCGACGCCCTCGGGCTCCCCCCTGAGGATCGGGCCTCCATCCTCCGAATCATGCTCCGCCGAGAGGAGGCCGGCTCGACCGGGATCGGCCGCGGCATCGCGGTCCCCCACTGCCGAACCCCGCTCGCCAAACGGCTTCGGGTGCTCTACGGGCGGCGGCCGGGCGGGGTCGATTGGGGCGCCGTCGACGGCGGCCCAGTGGAACACCTGTTCATGCTGATCGCGCCACCGATCGAAGCCTCCAACGAGTATCTGCCGGTGCTCGGCCGGGTCGCGACGCTCGCCAAGGAGCCGGATGTGCCGGAGCGCCTCGGCGCGGTGCGAAGCGCCGCGGATTTCCAGCAACTCCTCGCTGCCAAGGGAGTGTAAGCCAAGATGGCTCGCGAGACCGTGCTGGTGGTCGACGACGAGCCCCAGATCCGCCGGGCGATCCGCCACGCGTTCGAGGACGAGGGGCTCCGAGTTGTCGAAGCCGCAACCGGCCGGGCAGGCCTTGACCAAGCTGCCGCCGAGCGCCCCGATCTGATCATCCTCGATTTGGGGCTTCCCGACCTCGTCGGGCTCGAGATCTGCCGCGAAATCCGGACTTGGTCGAAGGCGCCGATCCTGGTCCTGTCGGCCCGACACGCCGATGATGAAAAAGTGGCGCTGCTCGACGCCGGGGCCGACGATTACGTGACCAAGCCGTTTAGCACGCCGGAACTGAAGGCCCGAGCCCGCGCGCTCCTTCGGCGGGCCCAGGCCGCGGAGCCGGCTGGAACCAAACTCGAAATCGGCGACCTGGTGATGGACCTGACCGCCCGCTCGATGGTTCGTCACGACGAGTCGATTCACCTGACGCCGATCGAATGGGAACTCTGCCGGGTGCTGATGTCCCACGCTGGGAAAACGCTCACCCACGGGCAATTGTTTCGCGAAGTGTGGACCGGGCGGGCCTTCGGCAACGCGCAACAGTACCTCCGGGTGTACGTCGCCAGCCTCCGGCGGAAGCTCGAGCACGATCCGGTCCGCCCCCGTTACATCGTCACCGAGCCGGGCGTCGGATACCGGTTCGCAACTCACGCTGAAGCGACCAGCCGCCCGTGATCCCCATCCGGTGGCGACCCTGGGCCACCTGGGCCGCAGCCACGGTGGCGACGACGAGCCTGTTGTTGGCGGTCCGCGATCGGCTCGACAAAGCCCATGTCGCCCTGCTCTACCTGTTGCTGGTCTTGGCCGGGAGCGTCGCGGGTGGACGACCACTCGGATTGGGCCTCGCGATGGTCGCGT
>JANNQX010000098.1:0-6999 GCA_031400975.1 Gemmatimonadota bacterium | reverse complement strand
CGTCCGGATCATGCGAGCTTCCGGGGCGGTCGGCTCCGGTGGCACCACTCGGATCCGGGGTTCGGGCAGCTTGAGCCTGACGAACGAGCCGCTGATCTACATCGATGGGGTTCGGTCGAACAACGACGCCGCGGCCTCCGGGGGGGCGTTTGCCTTTTCGCAGGAGTCTTCATCGCGGATCAATGACTTGAATCCTGAAGAAATCGAGTCAATCGAAGTCTTGAAGGGCCCTTCGGCGGCCACGATCTACGGCACCGAGGCTTCGAACGGCGTGATCCAGATCATCACCAAGCGGGGCCGGACCGGCCGCCCGGTGGTGGACTTCCACATGGATGCGGGGGCCAATTGGCTTGCGGATCCCGATGGCCGGTATCCGTCGAACTATTACTACAGCGCCCGGACCAGCAAGGTTGAAGAGTTCGACGTCTTGGCCTTTAACAAGGCTCGGGGCTTCCCGGACGTGTTTTCCACCGGGACGCCGATCGCGTTCGGCGGATCGGTCTCCGGCGGCACCGACAATCTTCGCTATTTCTTCTCGGCCGATTTCAACCGGGACGAAGGAGTGGTCGACTACAACTGGCAGAACAAGTACTCCGCCCGCGCCAACCTGAGCTACACCAGCACCGACAACAAGTTCAAAGTCGACTTCAGCATGGGTGGGGTCAGGACCCGGCTTCGGGGCGCCTCCGGGTTCCAGCCGATCACGACCTCGATTCTGTGGGCCTGTAACTTCCCGGGGTGCGAACCCTTTGGTCCCGATACCACCACGACCGGATGGAACGACGCCGGCCACGGCTATCAGTTCTACCGCCCTGAAGACTACGCCTTCGCCTTCGCTTACGACAACAACGACCGGACCACGTTCAGTCTCAAGTTCACCCATCGGCCCACCACGTGGCTCCGTCAGTCGCTGACGGTCGGGCCTGACTTCTTCAACGGCAAGGGCAGCAACCTGATCGAAAAAGACGCCACCGGCCGGAATCCGTTTTTCGGGCAGAGCCTTGGCTTCAAGCAGTCGAGCCAGAACCGGCAGTCCTTTCTGACGCTCGATTACAACACGTCGGCTGACTTCAACGTGAGCAAGGCGCTGCTGTCGACGACGTCAATCGGCCTTCAGTACTACCATAAGCAATTCGACCAGTTCCTTGGGAGTGGGAGCGAGTTTGCGATCCCGGGTCCTTCGGACATTTCCGGTGGTGCACGGATCACTTCCCAGGAATTGTTCCAGGAGAACAAGACCTTCGGGGTGTACGCCCAGCAACAGTTGGCCTTGAAAAATCGCTTGTTCCTCACCGCGGCCGTGCGGGCGGACGACAACAGCGCCTTTGGGGAGAACTTCAACGCGGTGTACTACCCGAAGTTAAGTGTCTCCTGGGTCGCGTCGGAGGAACCGTTCCTGGCGAATTCCTCGGTCTTCTCGCAGCTCAAGATGCGAGCGGCCTGGGGCCGAGCCGGTCAGGCGCCGGACGTCTTCTCGGCGATTCAGACCTACGCGCCAAAGGTTGGCAACGGCGGCATCGGTGGCGTCTCGCCCCAGAACTTCGGCAATCCGGATTTGAAACCGGAAGTCGGCGAGGAGTTCGAGGTCGGGTTCGACGCCTCGTTGTTCAAGAACCGGGTCGGTTTGGAATTCACCTACTACAACAAGAACATCAAAGACGCGATCATCTCGATCCCGCTCAAGCCGTCGCGCGGGTTTCCGGGCCAGCAGTTCTTGAACATCGGTGGCACCAACAACAAGGGCATCGAAGTCGGCCTCGATTACTCGCCGATCCAAAGCCGGAACCTTGGGCTTGATCTCCGGGCCACCTTCTCGACCAACGAGTCGTTGATTACCGACCTCGGCGGCCAGGCGCCGGCGTTCGTCGGTGGCTCATTCATCCAGCAGTGGAACGTCGAGGGGTACGCCCCAAGCGGCTTTTGGTTCAAGAAGGTGACCGATGCGACCGTCGTGCCGCATCCGGAGTTCGGTATTCCGCTCCCCTTGGGTGAGAACACCAAGTGTGTCGGCAGTACGCCGATCCCTCAGAGCCAGTTGGGGGTTGCCAACGGCACCACGGTGGATTGCGCCGCGGCCTCGTCGATCTTTTTTGGCCGGCCGACGCCGGCGTGGAGCGGATCGTTTAGCGCGACCCTGACCGTCGGCAAGCGGCTCCGGATCCTCGGCCTGGTCGATGGGCTGGGCGGCAACAACGTGTTGGTCGGCGATGTCGCCGCCGTCCATACGTTCTTCTTGAACTCGAAGCAGGCCCTGGAGGGAACCGACAAGATCCTGAGCGGGTACTTGGGCAACTTCTTCCTGGGCGGCGACGCGAACGCGGTTGGCGTCGTCGGGATGTTCAAGGGTGGATTTGCGAGGATCCGGACCATCTCCGCCAGCTACGACATGCCGAACCGCTGGGCCAAGATCTTTGGGGCGAGTCGGGGCAGCTTCACACTGGCTGCCGAGAACATGGGCTTCCTGTGGCGGGCGCAGGCTCAGTCGTTCGGCGTCAATTGGATCGACCCCGAAATCGTCCCGAACCGGTCCGGCGCCGGCAACGTGACCGGCAACGGCGGATACACCCAAGAATCCTGGCCGCAGGCAGCGCGGATCCGGACCACCATCCGGCTTACCTTCTAACGGCCCCGACAGGGAGACTATCATATGAAATCAATCTTTGTCCGCGAGCTTCGCCTCGCCCTCGTCGTGGCCGGCGCTACCGTCGGCCTGGGTGCCTGCAGCGGAATTCTCGACGTTGAGTTTCCCGGCCGGATTCCAGCCGGGCAAGTCAATGACCCGACGTTGGCGGCGGTGCTGGCCCGCTCGGTCGTGAGCGACCTTGAGTGCGCCTACAACAACTACATGGCCGGATCGTCGGTCCACTCCGACGAATACGAAACGGCGAACTCGAACGTCCCGCTCGCGAACTGGGGTGAACGAGGGATCAACGCCGATGAAGACGACTACGTTATCGGCGCCTGCGAATCGGATCTCTCGAACTTTGGGATGCACACCCCGCTCCAGACGGCCCGGTTCCAGGCCGAGGATGTCTTTGCCCGATTGTCTGGATGGACCGACGCGCAGGTGGCGGGGCGCCAGTCGCTGATGGCGCAGGTCAAGACCAGCGGTGCCTACGCCATCACCTTCATGGGTGAGACCTTCTGCTCGGTGGCGTTTGACGGGGGGGCGGCGCAAACGCCGGGGGCCACCTTGGCCCAGGCCGAAACCAAGTTCACCGAGGCGATTCAGCTCGCCACCACCGCGGCGAACACCGATGTCCTGAATCTGGCCCGCGTCGGGCTGGCCCGCGTCCAGCTGGATTTGAAGAAATACGCGGCGGCCGCGGCCACCGCGGCCTTGGTGCCGGCTGACTACGTCAAGCTGGCTGATCGGGGCACCGAGAGCACCCGGCGCCACAACAAGCTGTTCCTCCTCTCCACCTCGCTTGGCGCCTTCACGGTCGACACCTCATTTCGGAACAGCGGCGACCCACGGATGCCGGTGGCGAACGCCAACAAGGGCTCGTTCAATCCGACCGTGCCCCTGTGGATCACAAACAAGTATGCCAACTTGGGATCGCCCCTGGTCTTAGCCAGCGGGAAAGAAGCTCGGTTGATTCGGGCCGAAGGGCTCGCGGAAACCGGCGACATTCCCGGTGCCATGGCCATCCTCAATGCCGGCCGCGCGACGGCCGGATTGGCGCCGCTGACCGCCACGACCACCGCGCAAGCGGTGGCCGCCGTGCTCAGCGAGCGCCGGGTCCTCCTGGCCTTTGAAGGCGGGCATCGGTTGAACGACATCCTTCGCCGCCAGATTCCATGGAAGGGTGCCTTTGGTTCAACTCGGACCGTCAATCAGTGGACCAGCCGGGGCTACGGGGCCACGACCTGCTGGCCGAATCCAACCAAGGAAACAAACGGCGCCTGATCGCGAGGGCAGATCTCGAGTCAACGAAGGGTCGAGGCGGTTCCCTCGGCCCTTCGTGCGTTGGGGACCTTGCGCTTTCGCCAGCAGAGGGCAGATTTGTATCCAGGAGGCCGGGATCGCTTCCGAACCAAGTCAATCACAATTTGAGGAGGCACGCCCATGTTCGACTCAGTCGAGCGGGCTCTTCGCGGGGGAATGGCAACCGGTTGGTTGCTGGCTCTCGCCGTGGGAGTCGTTCCAGCACCAACGCTGGCCGCCCAGGATGGGGTAGTCACCGGAACCGTGGTCGACCCGAGGAGCGGCAGGCCGCTGGCCGACGCCACCGTTCGCGTCGATGGCACCGACAACACCGCGCGGACGGGGACGCGGGGCGAGTTCCGCCTCCAGAACGTCACCGGGGCATCGGTCCGGCTCCGGGTTACCCGAATCGGTTACCAGGCCAAACTGGTCGACGCGGGAACCCGCGGCGCGCCGATCCGGATCGAGTTGGTCGAGCTGGTAGTGAAGCTCGACGAACTGGTGGTGACTGGGACGGTCCAGGAAGCGACCCGCCGGTCGCTCGGCAACTCGATCGGGCAAGTTCAGGTCAGCAACACGATCGCCCTGGCCGGCGCGCCGGCCAAACTCCAGGACATGCTGTCGGTCAACGTGCCCGGGGTCCGGATTACCCGGGCGAGCGGCGCGATTGGAACCGGGGGGACCACCCGGATCCGTGGCTCCGGCAGCCTGAGCCTTTCGAACGAACCCCTCCTCTACGTCGATGGGGTTCGCGTCAACAACCAAGCGGCGACTCGAAGCCTCGGGTTCAACGGCCAGGAGAGTCCCTCCCGGATCAACGACTTGAACCCTGAAGAGATCGAGTCAATCGAGGTCCTCAAAGGCCCGTCCGCAGCCACGATCTACGGCACCGAAGCCTCCAACGGCGTGATTCAGATTATTACCAAGCGGGGCCGAGGCGGCCGCCCGACCTACGAGGCCCACGTCGATGCTGGGGCCAACTGGATTGCCAATCCCTGGGATCGGTACCCCAAGGATTACTACGTGAGCCGGGTCGACAACAAGATCAAGGTGTTCGACGTCCAACGGTTTCGCCAGCAGCGGGGCTTCCCGGACATCTTCAGCACCGGGACACCGCTTTCCGCCGGCACCAGCATCAGCGGCGGCTCCGATCAGCTCCGCTACTACTTTTCCGGCGACTTCAATCGCGACGAGGGCCCGGTTGACTACAACTGGCAAAACAAGCAAGCCATCCGGTCGAACTTGAGTTACTCCAGCCCGAGCAACAAGTTCAAGATGGACTTGTCGCTGGGTTACGTCCGAAGCCGGACCCGGGGGGCGTCCGGGGTCCAGCCGATCACCACCTCGATCCTCTGGGCCTGCAACTTCCCGTGGTGTGAGCCAAGCGGCGACACGACCAAGACCGGCTGGAACGGTCCCGGCAACGGCTTTCAGTTCTACCGCCCCGAGGACTACCAGGGGGTCCAGGGGTTCGACAACATCGACAAGATGACGATGTCGATTCAGTTGACCCACCGGCCATTCCCGTGGCTCCGGCATCGGTTAGCGGTCGGTCCTGACTACACCAACAACAAGTCGTCGCAGCTGGTTTTCCGCGACGCCACCGGGTACAACCCGTTCTTCGCTCAGAGCCTAGGGCAGAAGCAGGCCCTCCAGCTCCGCTCGACCTTCTTGACGATCGACTACGGCGCCTCGGCCGATTGGAACGTCAGCAAGAGTCTGGTCTCCACCACCTCGGCCGGCGCCCAGTATTATTCCAAGGTCTTTGATCAGGTTCTGGCCCAAGGCTTCGAATTCCCGATTCCGGGGCCGTCTGACGTGGGTGGCGGGGCTCGGCGCGATGGGTCCGAATCCTACATTCAGAACAAGACCTTCGGGGTCTACGCCCAGGAGCAGTTGGCGTTCAAGAATCGCCTCTTCCTCACCGGAGCGATGCGGGGCGACGGGAACTCGGCGTTCGGGAAGAACTTCGATGCCGTGTACTACCCCAAAATCAGTCTGGCCTGGGTTCTTTCGGAAGAAGCGTTCTTCTCCAACATGAATTGGCTGACCCAGTTCAAGGTCCGCGGCGCCTGGGGCCGAGCCGGCCAGCAGCCCGACGTGTTCTCCGCCATCCAGACCTATCAACCGGGTGTCGGGCCGTCAGGCGCCGGAGTCATTACCCCGCAGAACATCGGCAACATTGATCTCAAGCCGGAAGTCGGCGAAGAACTCGAGGTCGGCTTCGACGCCGGGATGTTCAACCAGAGGGTCGGGATCGAGTTTACCTTTTATCGCAAAGATATTAAGGACGCGATCATCTCGGTTCCGAACCGGCCGTCCCGGGGCTTCCCCGGGGCTCAATTCCTCAACATCGGCAAGACCCGAAACAAGGGGATCGAGTTGGGGATCGATGGCTCGGTGATGAACACCAAGAACCTCGGGATCGACCTCCGAGGCACCATCGCGACCAATGACAGCAAGATCCTTGACCTAGGCGGGACCTCGACCGCCTTCGTGGGAAGTTCCTACATCCAACAGTGGAACGCCCAGAACTACGCCCCGAATTCGTTCTTCTACAAGCGGGTGAAGGGTTCCACCGTTGGGACCACCGTCGTCGGCCCATACACCCTTCCGCTGGCCTCCAACCCGATCTGCGAAGGCGGAACGGACTTGGCCTCGTTGGTCAACGGCAAGCCGGACCCGAAAGCGGGAGTGGGCGACGGGTCCAGCGTTCCCTGCGGCACCGCGCCACGGCTGTATGCCGGTCGGCCCACGCCGTCATGGAATGGATCGTTCAGTACCACGATTCGGATCGGGCAGCGGCTCCGCCTGCTCGGGTTAGTCGACTACGTTGGTGGCCACCACGCCATCGTCGGGGATGTCGGGGCCCAGCATACCTTCTTCCGCAACTCGAAGGCCTCGCTCGACGGGAACCCGATCGTTGAAGCCTACCGGCTCGATCCGAACGGCCCGGGAGCGACCGGTCTGTTTGATGGCGGGTTTGCCCGGCTCCGGACCGTCTCGGCGACCTACGATCTGCCCACCAACGTTGCCGGCTGGCTCGGGGCGTCGCGCGGGTCGGTCACCTT
>JANNQX010000097.1:0-16107 GCA_031400975.1 Gemmatimonadota bacterium | reverse complement strand
GTGTTGAAGATGCCGGTGGGGACGGCGCGAACCCACTATGAACGGGGCAAGGCGCGCTTGCGAACACTGTTAGGCGGAGTAGGAGTAAGCGAATGACCGACCAGGATCAGGATCTCAGAGATCAGTTTCAGCGGCTCCGAGCTGAAGATGCCGCATGGACCCCATCCTTCGAGCGGGTGAGGTCGCGGCAGTGGCCAACCCGGCGGCGGCCCTGGGTTCCGATGTTGGCTCTTGGTGCGGCGGTGGGTGTGGTGGCCGCGGTGCTGGTGGTCCGGAGCGGGACCCACCGAGTGGCGGCCCCGATCACCATTGCGGTCGGCGATCTCCGGATGCCGACTGATTTTCTTCTCGATGTTCAATCGGTGCCGTCGGTTGGGCGCTCCGATGATTGGTTTACGAATCTGCCGGGATCGAAAGGAAACCCGTTATGAGATTCCGTTGGTATGTCGTTCAGGCCGCACTGGCGGTGGCACTCGCCGGCCCGATGGTGGCTCAGGAAAAGAAAGACGATCGATTCGAGAAGGCGTTCTTCGATCCGCAGCTGGTGCTTCAGCGGGCCAAGGATATTGGGCTCACCGCGCAGCAGCGGACCGCGATTCTCGATGTCATCAAGAAGGCCCAGGTCGAGCTGGTGCCGCTGCAGCTTGACATGGCCGAGCCGGCGATGGACCTGGTCGATCTGATCGAAGAGACGAAGATCGACGAGGCGGGCGCGTTGGCCAAGGCCGACAAGATGCTCAAGATCGAAAATGAAGTGAAGAAAGTCCAAATGAGTCTCTTGATTCGGATCAAGAACCTTTTGACCAAGGATCAGCAAAACCAGCTCCGGGCCATCCGCGATGGTGGGCGGGGCGACGGGTCCGATGGCAATGGCGATACCACCTCACCGATGGAGGATTGAGATCATGCGAATCACGATGCGAACGATGATGGCGAGCGGTGCGCTCGCGGTGTTGGCGGCCTGCTCCGACGCGAATGGCCCGAGTCCGGCCGGGTCGTTGAATACCCAGCAGGTCAAGGACGGCTTGGCCACCGTCGAGCGGGTGGGTTCGACCGCGGTCCTCCAGAGCTTCCAAGCCTTGGGCGGTCAGCTGGGGGCGCCGGCCACTCAAGCCGAGGCGTCGGGCACTAACCGATACCTGGCCGCCGTCCAGAACATTGCCGGGATAGTCCGACCACAGACCGGGGCTCTGTTGGTCCCGATCATTCGGACTTCGATGCTCGGTAAGACCTTGGTGTACGATCCAGCGACAAAGCAATACATCGTCTCAACCCGGGCGGGCGCGCCCGCTACCGGAGTGCGGTTCATCCTCTACCAGAACGATGCCGCGAATCACCCGATTGTGGCCCAGGAAATTGGGGCCGCGGATCTGACCGACCAGAAGGCGACGAGTCAGACCTCCGCGGGCCTCCGGCTGCTCGTCACCTCGAACGGGAAGACCTACCTCGATTACGCCTTCGATCTGAGCGGGACCATCGCGGCCGCCGTGGTGGCCGTCGACGGCTACATGAGCAACGGGACCGACCGCGTGGATTTCAAGATCACCACGACCGGCCAGCTCTTTGGCCGGGGGGGTACCGCGACGATCGACGCGAAACTCGAGGTCGCGGCCCAGCAGTTCAGTATTACCGCCAAAGTGAAGGGGCCTTCGGGTGGTGGAGCCGGGGCCACCGAAATCGACTTGACGGTCAAGTCAAGAAGCGACGTGGTCGTGGTGAGTTCCAAGGGAACCGACACTGCGATCAATGCCAAGGTGACGGTCAACGGCAAGCTGTTTGCCAGTGTCACCGGGACGTCGGCCCAACCCATCATCAAAGGGGATGGTGGCCGGGAGCTGACCGCGGACGAACTCGCCATGTTGGGCGAAGTGGTGAAGTTCGCCGAGGGCGTCTTCGAGCTACTCGGCGGGTTGCTCGCTCCCGTCGGGGCCTTGGTACTGATCGGCCTCGGGCTCTAGTGTTGTCGGGTGGAGGCCGGTCCGGCTTCGCCGAAACGGGTCCGGTGCGGGGTGGGGAATCCCCGAGCCGGGCCGCCGCGGAATTCGAAATGCTCGTCGGGAAGGAGTCGTTCGCCTAACGAAGGCGGACGACTCGACCGCAGTTGTGACATCAGGATCGTGGCGCCGACCTCGGATGCGGACAGCCACTGGCCGGCCGCGAGTTCGGGGTACAGGTGGGCAAACTCCGGCCGGAGGCGGGCCTCGCGAATCAAGGTCATCATAGGTCTTGGTAGTCTAGCCCCCGTTTGGGAATCCGGAAGGGGCCAGCCTTTTAGACCACCAGATTGATGAGCCGGCCGGGCACGAAGATCACTTTGCGAATCTCTTTGCCGTCGAGGGCTCGCTTGACCGCGTCCCCCTGAATCGCCCGGCTCAGTACCACCGCCTCACCGGCGCCCCGGCCCACCCGCACGGTTCCCCGGGTCTTCCCGTTGACCTGTACCGCCACCTCGATGACGCTGTCTTGGGTCAGGCCTTCGTCCCACGATGGCCACCCGGCCCCGAATACGGTCTCCTTGCCGCCCAGCCGTTCCCAGCACTCCTCGGCAAAATGGGGCGCAAACGGCGCCACCATGATGATCAGATCTTTCACGATCGGCCGCGCGGCGCAATTCGAATCGCGGAGCGCGTTCAGCAACTCCATCATGGCCGCGATCGCTGTGTTGTAGCCCAGACTCTCAAGGTCGTGGGTCACCTTCTTCTTGGTGGCGTTCCACTTGACCACGATGCTCTGGTGGAGTTCGTCGCCGGTGAGAGTCTGGCGCTCGCATTGATCGACCAAATCCCAAAGGCGATCCAAAAATCGGCGGGGCCCGGCCAAGCCGGCGTCGCGGAAGTCGCCACCCTCTTCGAACGGGCCGATGAACATCAGGAAGAGTCTGAATGCGTCGGCGCCCCACTTGGCGATGATCTGGTCGGGGTTGACGACGTTGCCCTTCGACTTCGACATCTTCGCCCCGTCTTTGACGATCAGGCCGTGGGCCCGGAACCGGCGAAACGGCTCGTCGAAGTGAATCAGGCCCCGTTCCTCGAGCACCATGGCGATGAACCGCGAGTACATCAAATGCAAGACCGCGTGTTCGTTGCCCCCGATGTACATCGGGACCGGTAGCCACCTCTTGACCCGCTCTGGGTGGAGGGCCTTGTCGGTAAGCTCGACCGACAGGTAGCGGTAGAAATACCACGCTGAGTCGAGGAAGTTGTCGGAGACGTCGGTTTCGCGCCGGCCGGGCTTGCCGCAGGCCGGGCAGGGAACATGGTACCACTCCCGATGTCGGGCCAAGGGCGAGACTCCGGAATCATCGGGCCGGAAGTCTTCGATGTTGGGCAGCATGACTGGGAGATCCTGTTCCGGCACCGGTACCGCGCCACAGGCGTCGCAGTAGATGATCGGGATCGGTGGTCCCCAATAGCGCTGCCGGGAAATGCACCAGTCATGAAGGCGGTACTTGACGACGCCCTTGCCATGACCGGCCTGTTCGAGCCACGCGGCGATGGCCGCGGTGCCGTCGGCCACGCTCTGGCCGGTGTACGCTCCCGAATTGACCAGGTGGCCTCCCTCCTCGTCACTCGCCGCCGCGGTCAATGGTGTCGTCTCTGTCTCACCAACGCCCGCGATAACCCGGACGATCGGCAGCCCGAACTTGGTAGCGAAGGCGAAATCCCGCTCGTCGTGGCCGGGCACCGCCATGATCGCGCCGGTGCCGTACTCCATCAGGACGTAGTCGGCGATCCAAACCGGAATCGGCTGCCCGGTCGCGGGGTTGATGGCATGACCGCCGGTAAACACTCCGGTCTTATCCTTCTCACCGACTTTCCGGGACACCAGGTCCTGGGCGGCCGCTGCCTTCTGATAGGCAGTCACGGCGTCCCGCTGCTTGGGCGTGGTCAGTCGATCGACTAACGGATGCTCGGGCGCCAAAACCATAAAGGTGGCGCCAAACAGGGTATCGGGCCGGGTGGTAAAGACCCGGATCCGGTCGGTTCCGGCGGCAAAATCGATTTCCGCACCGGTATTCCTGCCGATCCAATTCCGTTGTGACATTGCGGTCGATGGGGACCAATCCATCTTGGTCTCATCGTCGAGATTCTGAAGCAGCCGCTCGGCATAGTCGGTGATCTTGAAGAACCATTGTTCCAGCTCGCGTTGCTCCACGGCTGTCCCACACCGCTCGCAGGCGCCCGCGATGACCTGTTCGTTGGCCAGCACGGTCTTGCAGCTGGGGCACCAGTTGACGGCGGCTTTTTTCCGGTACGCTTTCTGGGCGTGGTAGAGCTGGAGGAAGAGCCATTGGGTCCATTTGTAGTACGCCGGTTCGGTCGTCGACAGCACCCGGCTCCAGTCGAACATCCCGCCGAGCGCCTTCAGCTGCCGGGTGAAGTTCGTGATGTTCTTCGGAATCAGGATGCCGGGATGGGTTCCCACCTTGAGCGCGTAGTTCTCGCTCTGGATTCCAAAGGCGTCGAACCCGATCGGCTCGAAAACCGTGTATCCCCGGAGCCGCATGAACCGGCCGTAGACATCGCTACCGGTGAAAGCGTAACAGTTCCCGACGTGGAGCCCCTCGGCAGACGGGTAGGGGAACATCATCAGGTTGTAGAACGGTTTCTTGGCCTGATCCAGGTCAGGCTCGTTCGTCTTGCGCTCGGCCCACCGCTGCTGCCACTTGGGTTCGAGCGTCTCAGGGTTGTAGGTCATGGGGGGAATATAGGACACGGATTACCTTTCGTCCCATGCCCTCCATCCATCCGCTGACCCGGCGTCTCCAACTGGCCGGGGTTGCGATCGTGGTTGTCCTCACCGCCCTCGTGTGGCTGATCCTCGAATTGGACCCCAAATGGCCCCGGGCCGCCATTGTCGGTGGGTTTGCCGCCGTGGCTTTGATCGCGGTGAGCCTCGTCGAGCGGTGGTTCATGCGGATGATCATCCGACCCCTGGCGGCCACCGAGCAGGTTGCGGTTCGGCTGGCCAAGGGGGATCTTCGGATTACCGAAAGCCAGATTCAGGCGGTCGGCGGGGGCCCGTTGACCGAGTCGATCCGGCTGATGGTATTCGAGCTCCGGCGGCTGGTCGAGGCAATCCGGACGGCGGCCCAGGAGTCGTCATCGCTGTCGGTCGAGATTTCCCACGCCACCCAGCAGGTCATGGGCAGCACCGAGGACGTGGCGACCACCACGGCCGAGCTGACGGACCGCGCCATCGGTCAAGCCTCGTTGGTCCGGAACGTGGCGGATGACGCCGGCCGGATTCTCTCGATTGCCCAGGAAGTGGCCGCGGGCGCGTCGCGGACCGCTGAGCGAAACGCCGAGTTGGCGGCGCTGGCTAGGAACCATCAGGAACGACTGGGCCAAAGTGCCTCGGCCCTCGAGTCTTTGTCTCAGGATGTTCGCCGGGGTGCCGCCGAGGCCGACGGGCTGGTGAGCGCCACCGCCGAAATCGAGCGGTTGCTCGACCAGTCCCGGGCGATCGCGAAGCAAACCCGGGTCGTGTCGCTCAACGCCTCGATCGAGGCGGCGCGAGCCGGCGAGCAGGGCGAGGGGTTCTCCATCGTGGCCGACGAGGTTCGAAAGCTGGCGACCCAGGCGGCCCAAACCGCCACGGCCACCAGTGAAACGGTCCGTGCGATCCTCGATCGGGTGGCCACCACCCGAGACCGAATGCACCGGCTGGGCCAAGGCGGTCTCCAGGCTCGGGATGCGGCGGTATCGGCGGTGGAGGGTCTCCGGAGTGTGGCGCAGGAGGCCGAGGGTATCGATGAGTGGACTCGGGGCGTATCGAAGGCGGCCAACGAAGTCCGGGCGCTGATCGAAGCGATCGCCAGCCGGACCAGAGAGCTGGCGTCGGGGGTCGAGATGCACGCGGCGTCCGCTCAAGAAATGGCGGCGGCGGCGCAGGAGCTCAATGCCGCGACCGAAGAAATCACCGCCTCCGCCGGCCATATGGCCCAGGCCGGCGACCGGCTAACCGCGGCGGTGGGCAGCCTCAAACTGTAGGAGTCATGGCCGTGGCGATAGGTTCTTGGTGGCGGTTCCTTTGGGTCCTGGGGCTGCTGACAGTTATGAGTCCGCCATTGGGCCGGCTCACCGCTCAGGCGGGCCGGACGACGATCTACCGTGACACCTGGGGCGTGCCGCACATCTACGCCGACCGTGAGGAAGACGGATACTACGGTTTTGGCTTCGCAGTGGCGGAAGATGAGGGGGAGTTCATCGGCCGGATCACGCTGGCCGCTCGCGGCACTGCGGCGGCCGCGTTGGGAAGTGAGGGAATCGAGTCCGACTACACCTCCCGGCTCTGGCGGCACCAGGTCGAGGCTCAGGCCGGGCTCGTCCGATTGAGTCCGGAGCTTCGTCGTAACTACGCCCGGTGGGCGCAAGGCTTCAATCGATATGTGGCCGAGCATCGGTCCGGCCTTCCCGCGTGGATGCCGGTGCTCACCGCCGTCGATCTGGTGGCGATTTCGCGGTGGCTGCTGTGGCTGGCCTATCAGGCCGGCGACGGATTGTCGAAGTGCCGGGCCTCGGGGGTAGCGCTCTCGGCGGCTACGGAGGCGGGGCTCGCCGACCGGGCGGTGGCGGCTTCGAACGAATGGGTGGTTGCCCCGTGGCGAACGGCCGGGGGCCGGACCATCGTACTGAGCGATCCGCACGGCGGGGTTGATGGGCAATTTGTCTTCGAGTTCCGGCTTCACGCCGGCCGACTGGAGGTGGGCGGCTTCTCGATCGCGGCAATGCCCCTGTTGGTGCAGAATCGCCGGGTTTCGTGGGGCATGACCACGGGGGCCCCGAGCGTGGCGGATTGCTACGAGGTCCGGCTCGACCGTGGAAGCACCGACCGCTATCAGGTGGACGGCCGCCCGCTTCGGATCATCAGAGAGACCACTCGGATCGAGGTGGCGGGTAGATCGCCGGTGGTTCGGACCCTCGAGTACACCCGGCACAACGGCGTCCTCTCGCCGGTAGTGGCCCGGAAGGACGGCAAAGTCTGGGTGGTCAGCACCAGCTACATGGACCGGGCCGGCGATTTCGACGAAGAAGTGTACCGGATGGCGCTTTCCCGGAACGTCGCGGAGGTTAAGGCGGCGATGCGGATTCAGGGGATGTTTCCGCAGAATGTCATGGTGGGCGACGCTGACGGCGCCAGCTTCTACCTTCGAGCGGGTCGAACGCCCCGGCGGCCGCCCGGCGTCAATTGGCGCCGAGCCCTCGACGGAAACACCTCGAAGACCGCCTGGCTTGGTATCCATCCGGTTGAGGACCTGGTCCGGATCGAGAACCCCGCCAGCGGTTATATGCTGAACAACAACATCGCACCCGACCGGATGTTCGAAGGCAGCCCGCTCACGGCCGACCGATATCCGGACTACATCTTCAATGATGAATCGGGACGCACCAACTCGCGGGGCCGGCGCGCCACGGAGGTTCTCTCGGCGGCGGTCCGGTTCACGGTCGAGGACGCGATTGACTTGGCGCTCGACGAGAAATGGATCGACACCGACCGATGGCGGGAGGCACTCCGGCGGAGCCTCGCCAGCGATCCGGGCCGGGTTCGCGGGTTTTCCCTCGCAACCCGGGAGCTCGCGGACCGGCTGCTTCGATTCGACGGCCAGGCCCGGGCGGACTCGAAGGCGGCGCTCGGCTACTGGTACTGGCGGACCACCCTCCTGGCCCAGGCGGGTACCGCGGGTACCCTGGCGGTGTTGGAGGCCGGGTCCAGTCCGATGGCTCCGCTTGGAGCCGGGGTCCCTGGTCGAGTCATTGACGCACTCGACGGCGCGGTCGCGGCGATGGCAAAGGAAGGCCGGACCGAGGCGACGTTGGGCGATGTCTTCCGGATCGGCCGCCCGGGGGCCGCTTCGTACCCGTTAGGCGGAGTCGCCCTGGCGCCCGACAACCGGGGCCTGTGCGAGAGCATGGTATCCTGGAACCTGCTCTGCGTTCACACCCTCCGGGCCTTCACGGCCTTGCCACCGGACTCAAGCGGCCATCGATTTGCTGAGATCGGGTCGCGGTTGTTGCGGCTGACGATCTTCAGTGATCCGATCCAGTCGTTCACCCTTCACAACTTCGGTCAGACCCCGAAGCAGGGTTCGCCTCATCGGGACGACCAGGCCCGGTTGACCAGCGAACGACGGTTGAAGCCGATGCTATTCGAACGGGCGGAGTTGATGCCGCACGTCACGTCACAGATGACCCTCGAGGTACCGCCGTCATGACCGAGACGAAGATCGGGCGTTACGCCCTGGCGTTAGTGATCGCACTGGCCGCGACCGGTGAGGTCGGAGCGCAGCGGGCCGGTGAATGGAATGTCACCGAGCCGCGGGGCAAAACCCGGGTCATCGATTTCACGGTCGATCAGGGAACCTACATGTCGGTCGATCCCTCGCCGGACGGGGCGTGGGTGGTGTTCGATCTCCTCGGGCACGTGTACCGGGTTCGGATGACCGGCGGCACCGCCGAGAACTTGACGGCGGGGAGCGGAATCGCGCTCAACTATCATCCCCGGGTCTCGCCGGCCGGCCGGGAGATCGCGTTTATCTCCGATCGAAGCGGGCAAGACAACCTCTGGGTCATGGGCTTCGACGGCTCCAACCCGCGGCAGGTGTTTGCCGACGACGACTCTAGGGCGGCGGAACCGGCCTGGAGTCCCGATGGCCAGTCGATCTTGATTTCCCGGAAGATGAAATCGCCGGCGGGGTTCTATCGGACCAACGACGAGATTTGGGAGTTTCCGCGGCTGGGCGGGCCGGGCAAGCTTCTGGTCAAACTGGCGCCCTCGGCATCCTCAGTCCCGGCGCGGGCGGGGTATTGGGTCGGCCAGGATCGGGCTCAGTGGCCCTCGATGTCGGCCGACCGGCGCTACCTCTATTTCCACTCGTCGCTCTTCTCCGGCGCTGATCGCCGGCTCCGGCGGCTCGACGTCGCCTCGGGCCGCATCGATGATCTGACCGAGGCCAAAGACCGATACCTAACCTGTTGCGGCCGGACCAGTTATCCAGCTCGGCTCGGCGAGATCGCTCCCGAGGTGTCGCCCGACGGGCGGTGGCTCGCCTTTGCCCGGAAGATTCCCGGAGCCAAGACCTCGTACCGGGGCCACGACTACGTGGGCCGGACCGCGCTCTGGCTCCGGGACCTCGAGACCGGCGCCGATCGGGTCATCATGGATCCGATCACCAGCGACGCGATGGATCTCCATCCGGCCTGGGACCACCGGGTCCTGCCCGGATACGCCTGGACCCGCGACGGCAAGTCGATCATCCTGACCCAGGGCGGCAAGATCCGGCGGCTCTCGGTCGAGACCGGCCGGGTTGAGGCGATTCCGTTTGAGGCCAGGATCAGGCGGGAAATCTCAGAAATGGCCCGGCATGCGGCCACCATTGACGACCGATCGTTCCAGCCCAAGGCGCTTCGCTGGCCCGCCTCATCACCCGACGGCCGGCGATTGGTCTTCGAAGCGGTCGGCCGGCTGTGGATTAAGGATCTGCCTAACGGTTCGGTCGCGCCGCTTGTCGCGGCCTCGGCCGGTGGGTTCGAGCTGACGCCGGCCTGGTCGCCCGACGGACAAACGGTGGTCTTCGTCACCTGGAGCGATGCCGCCGGCGGTGCCGTGTGGAAGGTGCGGCCGGGCGGGGCACCGGATCGACTTACCAAAGCACCGGGCCGGTACCTCCATCCCCAATTCGCGGTCGACGGCCGGATTGTGGTCAACCGGTGGGCGCCGGCGATGAACTATCTCGCGGACGGCAACGGCTGGGAGGTGGTGGCTCTTCGCGATGGAGGACCACCGACGGTGGTCCGGGGCCCGGGCCAAGTCGTGGCGGTCGCTTTCGACACCACCGGGCTCGAATACCGGGTCCGCGGCACGAACCTGGTTGCGACCCGGCCGAGCGGTCGGGACCCGTGGCTCCATCCGGTGGTGGCGGGCGCGGTGGCGTTGGTGGCCCCGTCGCCGGACGGACGGTGGCTCGCGATCCAGCAGCAACACGATGTCTATCTGGCACCGTTGCCGCCGGTGGCGGTCGGCGATTCCTTGACGGTCAGCCTGGCCGACGACTCGCCCTCGCTCCGGCGCCTGACTCGTCAGGGCGGGATGTTCGCGCGGTGGCGGAACGCCACCACCGTCGAGATGGTGAGCGCCAATCGCTACCTGACGTACGACGTGGTTAGGCAGGTGGCCGACACGATTCCGATCGGGTTCGACGTTCCGCGGGATCGCGGGCTGGGGACGATGGCGTTCACCGGAGCTCGGATCGTCACCCTCGACCAGCGGCGGGTCATCGAGCGGGGAACCGTGGTGGTCAAAGACGGGCGGATCGGGTGCGTCGGGGTCTGTTCGCTGGCCGGGATTGACCATCGGGTGGACGTCTCGGGTAAGACGATCATTCCGGGGTGGGTCGATGTCCATGCCCACCACACGGCCGACGAAACCGACGGGATGATTCCCGAGCACCGCGCCTCGTCGGCCCGCTATTTGGCGTGGGGGGTGACAACCACCCATGATCCCGCCAGTCAGGAGCAGTCGAGCTTCTCGCTCTCGGAGATGATCGAAGCGGGGCGCCTCACCGGACCCCGAACCTTTTCGACCGGGGTTCCGCTCACCTGCAGTGACTTCGATGATTTTCGGAACATCGGGAGCTACCAGGATGCCCTCGATCACGTCCGGCGGGAAGCGAACCTCGGGGCGATTTCGATCAAGGACTACCGGCAGTGCACCCGGATCCAACGCCAGATGCTGGCCGAAGCGGCGAGGGCCACCGGTGTCACCCTGACTTCGGAGGGCTCCGATCCGTTGTACTTGGTCGGCTTGATCATGAACGGCAGCACCGGCTGGGAACACGCCATTCAGTATCACCCGCTCTACGCCGACTACACCCGGTTCCTCGGCAAGGCCGGCGCCCACTACTCGGCGCAGTTGTTCATCTCCGATTATCCCCACGGGGCCGCGATCGACTACTGGTTGGGCCAGGAGGATCTCTGGCGGAACGACAAGGTTCGCGAATGGAGCCTTTGGCCGGAAACGGCGCTACGGCGGGGCCTGACCAAGAAGCCGCTCGAGGAGTTCATCTTCCCGATTCTGGCGGAGGGTGCGGCCGATATCAAACGGAACGGCGGATATCTCGGGGTCGGCGCCCACGGGGAGCAAGATGGCCTCGGCACCCACTGGGAGGTCTGGAGCTACGCGCAGGCCCTCACGCCGATGGAAGCGCTCGAGGCGGCGAGTCTCGACGGTGCCCACTTCTTGGGTCTCGAGCGCGAGCTTGGTTCGATTACGCGGGGCAAGCTGGCCGATCTAGTGGTGCTCAATTCGAATCCTTTGCTCGACATTCGGAAGACAACCGACATCCGGTATGTGATGAAAGCGGGCCGGCTCTATGAGGCCCGCGCCATGGATGAGATCTGGCCTCGGAAAAAGCCGTATGGAAAGAAACCGTGGGACCAAGCCGAGATCCATCGACACGATGTCCGGCCCGATACCTTCTGGGATCGACCGGATGGACGGTAGGGTGAAACGGGCCCTCGCCGGGGCCGTGGCCGCCGCGGTCCTCGGCTGCGGAGGGCCGGATCCCGTCGCTCCGCCGCCTCCGCTGGAGGCTACCTCCCTCACCGTGACCCCGCTCCAGGCCATCGTCACCCGTGGCGAACGAGTCACCGCGACGGCCGTGGCGCGGACCGCCCAAGGCGGCGTGACACCGGCCACCATCGACTGGAAGTCGAGCGATCCGCTGGTCGCGACCGTGACCGCGAGTGGGACTATCGCGGCGGTTGGCAACGGCACGGCCACGATCACCGTCTCGGCGGGGAACCTCAGTGCTGCGCTCGAGTTCAGGGTTGCCCCGCCGGGCCTGGGCCGGATTGTCGACTCGGTGCGCCGGGCGTACGGACTTCCGGCCATGGGTGGCGCCATCATCACGAGCACCGGCACCGAAGCGCTGGCCGTGGCCGGCACCCGGCGTGCCGACCGGGGCCCGGCGGTCACCGTCGACGACAAATGGCACATCGGTTCCAATCTCAAAGCGATTACCGCGGCGCTGGCCGCCACCGTGGTCGACCAGGGCACGCTGTCGTGGTCGACGACCATCGCGGCCGCGTTTCCGGAGTTGGCGGCGACGATCCGGCCCGAATACCGGGACGTCACGCTCGGTGACCTCCTGTCCCATCGCGGGGCGATTCGGAACGATCCTCCGGTGTCGGCCTTCGCGGGCACCACCGCGGCGGCTCAGCGGGAAAGCCTGACGGCTTGGGCCCTGGCCGCGGCGCCGGTCGGCCCGGTCGGGATCTTCGCGTACAGCAACCTCGGCTACGTCCTGGCCGCCGCGATGATCGAGCGGGCAGCCCCGGGCGGGTACGAAGCCCTGTTGGCCGGCCGTCTACTTCAGCCGTTAGGCGTCGCCGGGCTGGGTTGGGGCCCCCAGGCCGCGGCCGGGGCCAGCGATCAGCCCGTGGCCCACTCCTTCCAGAACCGTGGTTGGGTTCCCTGCGAAGGTTGCGACAATCCTCCCGGCCTTTCGGCCGCCGGCCGGGCCCACCTCCCGTTGGGCGACTGGGCCAAGGTGATTCGAGGGTTCCTCCTGGCGGATGCCGGGGTGTCGGCGCTGATCAAGCCGGCCACCGGCCGAGAGCTATTCACAGGCCGAGTGCCCCTCAACGGCACCGATAGCTACGGCCTCGGCTGGGTCTTGGTCACCCGCGGGTGGGCCGGCGGCCGAGCCGCGGCGCATGAGGGATCCAACACCGTCAACCACTCCGTGGCTTGGCTTGGCCTCGACCGGGGGATCGGGTTCATTGCGGTCACCAACGCGGCCGACCTCACCACCGGTCGCACCGGGCAGGCGCTCGATGCCCTGGTGGGGCGGATGATCGGCTGGCACGACACCGGCATGTGAGATAGCTTGAAATTGTGACCCCTGACGTCCGCGGTCAGTGAATGTTTCGGCCGTTTGCCGTGTAATTCCGAGTCCCCCACACGCCAACGAGGCCCCGATGCGAACGTCCCCCGCTAAGATTATCGCCCTTCTGTTCCTGGCAGGGCTTGGGACCTCCTGTTACGACGGGTCATCCGACCTGGGCGGGCCGTCGTTCGCCAAGGCTCCGTCCGGCCCAACCGTGACCTCCACCGCTCCTGCCTTCGCCGGCCGGGACACGACGCTTGATGTCCGGGTTCTCGGGTCCGGCTTCGACAATGGGTCTCAAGCGGCGTTCCTGCTCGGCGGCGCAGCCGACCCAAAGGTGGTTACCAACTCCACCCAGTTTGTGAGCAGTACCGAAGTTGTCGCGAACATCAGGGTGGCCGCGGACGCCATCGCGGACTATCGCGATGTGGCCGTGACGACGTCGATCGGCAAGAAGGGGATCGGGACCGCGAAATTCCAGGTTGTCGAGCTGATCATCCTCCAGATTCCCGGTGCCACCGCCGGTCTGGCTTGGGATGTCAACGCCAACGGCCAGGTCACGGGAAACTATTCGGTGGCGACGACCACTTGCACCCAGCGAGGCTATGTCTGGAGCGAGGCCACCGGCGTCGTGACGCTGCCGATTCCAGCCGGCTATTGCCAGTCGAAGGGGCGCGGAATCAATGCGACCGGAACGGTGTCCGGGACGATCTGGCCGACGGGGGGGGCGATCGGAACCACTGGGGTGCCGGTTCGGTGGATTCCGACCAGCTCCGCCACGTGGAGCGTCGAGATTCTGCCGACTCCATTTCCAGGTGCGATCTTGTCTGAGAATCTGCGGATCAACGATACCGGGAGTGTCACGGCGAGCTGGACCAATGCCGGCTTGGCCGAATCGTGGCTCTGGCGGTCAGGCCTGGGGTGGGCCAGGTTGGCCTCCCCGGCGGGCGGCACGGGGTGCACATTTCCATGGGGTATCAACAACACGGATGTCGTCGCCGGCGGAGCGTGTGTCTGGACTCTCCCGTCGCTGCCGCCTGACGTCCTGCCCCTCCTGTCAGGGGCTTCGACCGCCAATGCTCGCGGGATCAACAACCACGGCGTTGTGGTGGGTGCACTCGCGTTCCCGATCCGGAATGGCTCTACCAGTTTTCTCACCCGTTGGGTGCCGAACGGGCTTGGTGGGTGGATGGCGGAAAACTTGGGCGTCAACGGCAGTGGGAATGACATCAACGACGACGGGATCATCGTCGGGACCGCGTTTGGGATGTGGACGCCGACGACAGGAGCAACACCCCTTGTGGCCCTCAAAGGCCAGTCGGTGGCCTTCGTTCAGGCGGTCAGCAACCGTGGCCCGACCGGGATCGCCTGGATCGTCGGATATGGCCCGACCAGCTCGTCAAGCGGAAACGCGCCGTTCATTTGGAAGCGATGACGGGTCCGAGGCCCTCCGGGGGCGTAGTGCCAGGGTGACCGAGCCCGACCAGCCGGAGGCTGTCCTGTTTCTCACCGCCGCCGATTCAGGGGCCCGCGACGCCGCCTGGGAGCGGCTGGTTGGTGCCTACAGCCGGTTGCTGCTCAGCGTAGCTCGCGGACTCGGCGGCGGGCATGACCAGGTCATGGATCGGTACGCCTACGTCCTAGAGCGGTTGCATGCCGACGACTTCCGCCGGATCCGGGCGTTCCGGCGGGACGGTAGCGCTCGATTTTCCACCTGGCTCGTCGTCATCGTCCGCCGCCTCTGTATCGATGAATACCGGGCCAGGTTCGGCCGGGTCCCGGCCGCCTCCTCACGGACTAACGGCGTCGACCAACTGCGCCGCCGGCTGGAGCTCGGCGAAGCCGACGCCCTCGACATCACGTCCATCCCCGACGACAATCAGCGGCCGCCGGAGGACGTTCTCGATGGGGGAGCCCGGAGCCGCACGCTTTCTGAACTCCTGACCCGGCTTCCGCCTCGAGACCAGTTGCTCCTGCAGCTTCGGTTCCGGGACGGGCTTTCGGCGGCCGAGATTGCGGGCATCCTGAAGTATCGCTCGTCCTTCCATGTGTACCGGCGGGTTCAGTCCCTGCTCCGGGAACTCAAAACCGCTCTGAACGGGCATCCCTTGTTTCGCGGAGACCCCGACTGATGTCAAGCAGCGAGAAACCCCGGCGTTTCCGTGTAGTGGAGAAGAGCCCGCTTCATCGGTGGTGATGACATGACCAACAACGGACACCTCATGACGGACGAACTTGCCGCGTACCTCGAAGGGACTTTGCCGAGCGACCGGGCCGGCGCGGTGGAAGCCCACCTCGCCCGTTGCGACCATTGCCGGGCCGATTTCGTGGCGGCGCGTCGAGTCCTGACCCCACGCCCGTCGGTTTGGCCAACCCGGCTGCTCGGCAGCGCGTTGGTGGCGGCGTTGCTCCTCGCCGTTCCGGCGCTTTGGTCGCGAATCAGCCAGCGCAGTGCGCCGGACCTGGAACGAGCGGCCCCACCACGGGCCTCGGTCTCGCTGATGATCGTCGCCCCGGCCGAAGGAGCCAGGATCCCGGCCGGCGGAGTCAGGCTCACTTGGCGAAGCGCCGGCGTGGAAACCCAGTATCGCATCACCGTCACCGACTCGGCGGGGGGACGGATCTGGAGTGCCGAAAGCGCGGACACTACGGCCGCACTTGATCCGGCACTCACGGCCCGGCCAGGTCCGTATTATTGGATGGTGGATGCCTTGCTTCCCGACGGCCGGATCCGGAGCAGCGGAACCTACCGGTTCTCGACCGCGCCATGATTCGCCGGCTGGTGGCTGCGGGTGCACTGGCGCTGGCGGCCTGCCAAAGCCGGCCGCCGGCCCTCGCGACGACCCTGGCTGCCGGAGAGGCCCTGTTTTGGCGCGATCAATACGACAGCGCCCGCGCCATGCTCCAGACTGCGCTCGTTGCCTCCCGCGCCTCCCGCGATTCGGTCGCGGAAGTCCGGGCTCTTTATTGGCTCGGTCGGGCCGCCTACGGTCAGGGTGACTACGCCGCCGCCCGCCGCGACGGCGAGGCCTCGCTGCATCTGGCGCTCCGCTGGAACCTCACCGGCGATCTCTTCAGCACCTGGAATGGCCTCGGACTCCTGGCCTGGAATCAAGGCCGGTTGGTCGAAGCCGAATCGCTACTCACCAATGCCGCCCGTGCGGCCGCCCTCGTCGGAGACCACCTCTCCGTCGGCAAGGCTTCCGGCAACCTCGGCC
>JANNQX010000096.1:0-10681 GCA_031400975.1 Gemmatimonadota bacterium | reverse complement strand
ACGTGGACCGTCGCCGCGCCGTCGGCCTTCCGGTTGAGCAGGGTGATCTGAGCCTTGGGATGATGGAGCGACTGGTCGCGAGCGGGGTCCGGCAGCGACCCGGCTTGCTGGGCATGGATGGGGCCTGCAGCGGCGCCGAGCCGGAACATCGCCAACGAGAATCGGGTCCATCGGTTCGGGCTTAGCATGAACAGTCTTCCAGTGAGTTGTGCCGGGCGGGTATGGAGCGCGACGGATGTCATCGGCTGGAACCGCCCGGCCCCGTTAGGTAGGTCGCCACCGCTGTTTGGCCGGCATGGTCGGCCCAACCCAGGGGTGTACTTCGCCACAAGGTATCGCTGATGTCCAGTCGAGCGCCGCCTTCGACCAGCGTTCGCACGACGTCGAGATGTCCGGCCGACGCCGCGTGATGGAGCGGGGTCGCGTGCGAATGATAGCCTTCCGGATTGAGCCGATTGGGGTCCTCACCGGCCTTGAGGAGCAGCTCCAAGACGTCGATGTGGCCCAGTTGGGCGGCTAGAGCCAGGCCACGGTGCCGGCTCAGTGCCGTCGCGCCCGCGAGCATTGCGGCCGCCTCGGCCGTTCGTCCGAGGCCGGCGGCGGCTTCGAATTCGTTCACCTGGGCTCCGCGGGCTGCCAGGGCTTGAGCGGCGTCTTGGAACCCGAACACCAGCGCCGTCATCAACGGCGACACCCACGCCGGCGAGCTGCCCGCCCCGTTTACGTCGGCGCCGTAGTCGAGGAGCAGGTGAACCAGCGGCACTTGGACCCCGGCCGCCGCCGGTGGCGAACTCGACGCCAGCATGCTCAGGGTCGCGCACCGGCCGCCATACATTCCGGCTAGGGCGTCCGGGGCCGCCCCGGCATCGAGGAGCGTCTTCGCGATGACAACAGCGTTAGGCGGCGATAGTTGACGATAGCTCTCGACTCCGTTAGCGCCGAGGTAGTGGAGCAAGGTGGCGCCGTGGACGGCGGGGTCATGGCACGTGATCCGGGTCGACCGGGCCCGGACCAATTCGGGGTCGTGTCGCAACCAGGCCTCAAGTCCCGTTTGGTCTCCCGTGATGACGGCTTCCGCCGCGGATTCGAAGGTGCCAACCGGGGAGCCATCGGTTGTGGCCTCGTCGACCAAGCCCATCAGCGCATCCCAGTCGCGGTAGCTGTACCCCCGCGCGACGGCGAGCCGGGCGTCGTCAATCGTCAGGGCCGTATCCCGAATCTTTTCGGCGGAGACTTGCCGAGGGAGCCAGGTAACGACCGGATCGAGGAACCGGGGATGGGTTTGATGGAAGATCTCGATCGCCTGAGGGGCGCCGGCCTGATGGCCGGCGAGCAGTTGCTGGGCCTGGTGATCGTAGGCCGCGAGGGGCGCCCCGAAGGGGAGGTGGCGGGCGGCGTCCATGGGGCAGAATTGTGGTCGCAAGGCCTCACCGGCGCAACCGCGGGGCGCCCCGCTACCGTTGCGCGTTAGTGATTGGCGACCCGGAGCGGAATGGCGTTGGACGGAATTCCGAATCCGCCCACGGTGCGAAGGAGGGCCGTGACCGTGTAGTCTCCATCCGGAAACGCCGAGCGCCCATTGATCAAGGCCGCGGTATCCCAAAGCAGGAGGGCCGTGACGGGGCTAGTCGTTGGGGGGACGAATACTTGGCCCGGAACCCGCAACCGACCGGTTGCTCCCGTGATGATGAGGTCGACGGATGCGATCTCACCGCAGAGCTCCGCTGACCGGATGGCAACCTCGACCGATCCGCCCACCCGCTCGAGATCAACCGGCTGATGATCCTGGGCTCGAGTGATCGCCTGGATTTGCACCAAGGCAACGGCGGGCACCACGAACGTGATCGCTGCCGTACCGTGTTGAGCCGGGTTTCGTTTCAGAGTCGCCCCGATCGTGCTAGGCCCCCCGTCAAGACAGGCCACCACCTTGAGAAGACCGCTGGCGTCGATCTGGCCGAAGCTGGTATCCGCAAGGCTCCAGGTGACTTGATCGGTCGGCACCGGTTGCTCGTCGAGGTAGGCTTGAAACTGGACCGTAGCGCTCGGGCCGGCCATGAGTCGCGAAGGCAAGATCACGAGCGGGACGTCGCCACCCGTTGGCGGCTCATCGGCCGTCGCGCAGGCCATCAGGAGCGGGAGCAAGAGCGTCCGACGGCTAAGGAACCGTTTGTGGTTCGGCATTCGGGTTTCGGCGGAAGGAGACCGGGGTTGACCCGGGCAAAGTTACCCTGCGCTCAGGGCCGGCGTTGTGATCCTGAGCACAACTGCTCGGTTGTCGCTGGAGACGTTTTCTGCCGCAGCACCGCCGCTCATTTGCGTCGCACGGAGGTGTTCTTCGGCCAATAGACGAATTCTGGCTCGTAGCAGGTACCCTCGAGGTCGGCGACTCGATCGCGGAGATAGGTCTGGGCGTCGCTGACGGCGCCATTGTAGACCGACGGCCCGATCTCTTTGAGAAAGAACTCGAGGAGCGCGGCGACTTCAATGTCGCCTAAGTCGGGGGCGAGGTTCTCGGTGCAGTAGCGTCTCAGCGACGCCAGCGCTTGCTTCTTCTCGTCGTCCGGTAACACCACGGCCATTGGTCGCTCCCTGGCGGAGGATAGCTCAGTCCACCAGCTTACTCTGGTGTCCGCCCAGATGTCCACTTCCTCAAGGAGTGCCGCAGGTGTCGACGTGCTCTGTGTCCCGCCGGACCTTCATGGGATCGATGGTTGGTGCTGCGGCGTTAGGCAGACGGTTTCCGCTCCTCGATGCCCCCGCCAATCTGATCCTCTACGACGGAGACGTCCATCTGGTCGACCGGGTGTTTCGCCGGGTCGAGGCCATCGCGCTCGGTAACGGACGGGTGGTTGCGGCCGGTTCCACGGCTGCCGTCCGACGGCTGGCCGGTGCCCGCTCCGAGTCGATCAATCTCCGGGGCCGGACGGTCCTTCCCGGCGCCAATGACACCCATTTGCACGCCCTCCTGTGGGGTTATGCGGCGCCGCCGTTCACCGTCGACGTGGCCTACCCGACGGTCCGCTCGATTGCGGATGTGGTCGAGCGAGTCCGGCAGGCAGTCGCGTCTCGGGGTCCGGGGCAGTGGATCCAAGGAAACGGATGGGACCAGCGGTACTTCGCCGAGGGCCGAGCCCCAACGCGGCAGGACCTCGACCTGGCCGCGCCCGACCATCCGGTGGTCCTCAATGAGTTCTCCTTTCACGCGGTCTGGGCCAATTCGAAAGCGCTGGCGCTGGCCGGCATTACCAGGGAGACGGCGCCGACCACCGCGGGTGTCATCGTGAAAGACGCCGCCGGCGACCCGACCGGGGTGTTGCTGGAGGAGGCCTCCGAGCTGGTCCGGCGGGTCATCCCGCCCTACTCGGCCGCCGAGCGCCGGCAGGGCTTCGAGAATGCCATGGGGCTGATCGCGTCGAACGGGATCACCAGCTACACCGATCCCCTACTCGATCCCGACGGAATCACCTTCTATGCCGAGATGGCGGCGGCCGGCAAGCTCAAGGGGCGGGTCACGATGTTGTTGGGCGGCGGGCGGTCGCATGCCGATCTCCAGTCGGCGTTAGGTGCCCTCCGGGTGCCGACCGGGATCGACCCGCGCTGGTGCCGTGTGGCTGGCGTCAAGATCGTGGCGGATGGGATTCCAACGAACAACAAAACGGCGTGGTTGCATCAGCCCTACGAGGGCGGCGGCAACGGCGGGCTGCTGATCGGCGACGGAGACGAGGCGGGGCGGGTGGTTGAGCTCGAGGCGATGATCGCGCTAGCCCACGAGGCGGGGTGGCAAGTGGGCACCCATGCGACCGGCGATCGCACCATCGACGTCACCGTGGAAGCCTGCGCGAAAGCCCTGGCCCGAACACCCGACCGAAACCGCCGGCATTATCTGATTCATGCTGACCTCGCCTCGCCCGCCACCCTTCGCCGGATGGCCAAGCTCGGGATTGGCGCCAACTTCAACTCGACGATCAAGTACCTGATCGCGGACGGGCAGGTCGCCAGCATCGGTGCAACCCGGGCCGCCTACGAGTGGCCGTACCGGACCGCGCTGCAGTCAAAGGTGATAGTAACGACCGGCTCGGACGCCCCGGTGACCGATGGGAACTGGCGCCAAGGTCTGGCAACCTGCGTGTCCCGGAAGGGGAAGCAGTCGGGCGCGGTGTCGGGTGATTCTGAGCGGATCACCCTGAACCAGGCGATTTGGTCTCACACCGCCGCCGGGGCGTGGCAGGATCATGCCGAGCGCTGGAAGGGGACCCTGGCGCCCGGGATGGCGGCCGACTTGGTCGTGCTGGACGCCCCGATCAGTCGGGTCGATCCCGATGGAATCGGGGCGATGAAGGCTGATGCGACCGTGGTGGACGGGCGCGTGGTGTTCCAGCGTTAAACTACTTGGTGATCACCAAAATGGCTCCGGCGTGGAATTCAACCCCGTACCGGCTGGCCGCATCTGGCCCGCTGACGTATCGGATCTCTCGAATGCTAGTCACCGGAATGCCGCGGAGTGTCTCAAGCCCGCCCCGCGGGGCCTCGTCGATCAGGACGCCGGGACCGTCACCCCACAGCGGGTTGAGACTGATGTTTGATTTCGATCGCACCTGGAAGAATCGCGGTCGGAGGAGTTGAACGACATCATAGGCGTTGGTCACCAGGCTTTCGACCTTCTCGATCTCCCAGGCGGCAATGACCGAGGCGTCCTTTTTGGGGGCTTTCTCCTTCGGCTGATCCGGCGCTTGGGCCACAACCGCTGTGGCCGTGGTCAGGGCCGCGATGAACCCCAAAGCAAGTTGGCGCATGGCCGCTTATCGGTTCAGATGACGGGAACGAAGAAATGGGACTTCCGGCGCCAGAGCAGTCCGTCCTTGAACCGGTAGCAGTCCGCAAACTGGACGTCGATTGGCGTTCCGTCCTTCGTGGTGCCGACAAACCGGCCCCAACTGGCGCCGGCGTCGGGCTCGATCGCGAAGCACTCGAATCGGTGCTCGCCGCGATAGGTCCGGGTCTCCCGGTAAAACCGGAGGTTCTGGTCGCGGCCTTCGAGCAGTGGAAACCCCGGTCGCTCATAGACGAGGGCGGGGTGAAAGTACTCGGCCATCGTGTCCCACTCCGAGGCGTCGACCGCGCGGAACATGGCCTCGAGGTCGGCACGGGTCATCGGACGGTCCTTTCGAAGCGAAGACTTAGGGCCAAGACGTTACGAGCCTACACCCAAAACGACCAATCCGGAATAGCCCCGGACCGTCCCGCGACCAACGGCGTGGTGACGGCATCCAGTCCGTGTGGCCAAACAAAGTTCCTGGTCCGGCGGATCCCGGTGATCCCGACCCAAACGCTGCGACTCGAATTCTGAGTGTCGCATGAGACTGCGCCCTCGGCGGCCGGCTACGTTCGCCCCCGGCTCGCGAGATAGTGATGCCAGAGAATCCGCGCTGCCACTGATCGCCACGGCGCCCATTGCCGCGCCATCCGAGTCAATCGGTCATAGTCAGGGCGGGCGCGGAGTCGCTTGACCTGCCGAACGGCATCGGCCAGCGCCAAATCTCCATGGGGCCAGATATCCGGGCGGCGCAGGGCCACGAGGAAATAGCAGTCCACGCTCCAGCGGCCCAATCCCCGCACCGCCAGCAGTCGGTCCCGGCCGGCGTCATCCGGCGCGCGGGCTACCGCCGTCAAGTCGAGCGCGCCAGAGAGGATCGATTCCGCCAAGCCGTGGCAGTACGATGACTTCTGTCCCGTGAATCCAAGGGCCCGGAGGCCGGATACGCCCAGGCGCACGACGGGTTCGGGACTGACCTCGCCGGCCGCGGCGCGGAGCCGCTCGAACATGGTTCGGGCGGCGGCCAGGGAGACCTGTTGTTCGAGGATTATCCGCACCAGGGCGGCAAAGCCGGGGCGACGGGCCCAGAGCGGCGGCGGCCCAAGCCGGGTGACGATCGCGCCAAGGTCCGGATCTTGGCGCGCCAACTCGCCGATGCCTTGGTGAAGGGTGGTCCGGGTGAGTTGGCGGATATTGAGCTCCGATTTGGGTGGCGTCGTCGTCTTGCTGCAGGCGCTCCTCACGCGAAGGCGTAAGTCTACTTGGTTACCGCGGGAAGGACCTGCTTTCCCGCCCGCCCTCCTCGCCGAGCGCCACACGGTGACGACGGTTGTGGTCGGTGGGTAGCGTGGTCCTGATGGTCGATGGTATGTTCCACTCACCTGATTAGAGGAGTGGATGTGGAACGGTCGCCGCCGGAACTGATGCAGGGCACTGCGGATATTCTCATCCTCAAAGCGGTCTCATGGGGTCCGATCCACGGCTTTGCGATTTCCAAGTGGCTTCGCCAAGCCACCGAGGAATGTCTCGGCCTTCAGGATGCCGGGCTCTATCAGGCCCTCCACCGGCTTGAGCGATCAGGCTCGGTTCGATCCGAGTGGGGACTCTCGGCCAACAACCGGCGCGCGAAGTATTATGAGTTGACCGCGTTCGGGCGGCGTCAGTTGCAGCGCGAGGCCACGACCTGGCGAAACTATGCCGCGGCGGTGGCCCGCGTTCTCGACGCCAAACGACTCGAGGTGGCCGGATGAGTCGCTTTCAATTTCCCTGGAAAACCGAGGCCCGGATTGCGGCCGACGTAAACGACGAATTCGAGTTCCATGTGGTGGCCCGGGCGGCGGAACTCGAGGCTGAGGGCCTCGAGCCCGCGGACGCGTTGCGCCAGGCCAATCGCGAGTTCGGCGACCGGCGGCAGGCGGCCGCCTACTGCCGTCGGGTCGACGGATCGTCCGAACGGGCCGCCCGGCGTAGCGAACGTCTCGGCGAAGTCTGGCTGGACCTCGTTTACGTCTTTCGGTCGCTCCGGCGGACTCCCGCCGTGGCTTTCACGATCGTGGTGATCCTCGGCGTCTCGCTGGCGGTCAGTCTGATGGGCTATGCCATGGCCGACGAGTTGCTGGTCCGGCAGCTTCCGGTCGCCGATCCGTCGGCGCTCGTGCTGGTCCATGGGGAGCTGCAACCGACCGGCGACGAGGTGTCGACCTCGATCGCCGACTATCGCGACCTCGCCCGTCAGACCCGGACGCTGACGGGTCTCGCCGGACTCAACGGCCGGGTGCTCGCCCTGGGAGTCGGCGGCACTCCGATCGCGGTGCAGTCTCAGATCGTCACCGCAAACTATTTCGACGTCCTGGGCCTGGTGCCTGCCCTTGGCCGCTTCTTTGGCCCGGGAGCAGACGACCCCGGGACCGCGCCGACGGCGGTGATCTCGGACCAGCTCTGGCGGGAACGATTCCAGGCCTCGCCGACGGTGATCGGTTCGGCCATCCGGGTCAACGGGCAGCCCATCACGATCATCGGGGTAGCGCCACCGGCCTTCGCCGGCCCGTTCATCGGGTTCCGGTTCGACCTGTTTGTGGCGTTAGGCGGAGCCCGAGCGCTGGACCGGACCGTTGACCCGGCCGACCGGTCGCGCGGGTTCCTGGAGTTGTTCGGGCGGGTCCGTCCCGGAGTCCTCCCGGGTCGCGCCGCCGATGAACTGACCGGCTTGGCCGTTGACCTCAACCGGTCGGTGCAGTCCCCCCGCGACCGTCGATTTCGAGCTGCGCCGATGACCGGGCTCGACACCGAGCTCCGCGGCGGTGTGGTCCAGGTGGTGACGCTGGTTCTCTCGCTGGCGGGCCTGGCCCTCTTCGCGGCCAGCCTGAACGCCGGCGGCCTGCTGCTGGCCAGGGGGATGAGCCGGCAAAAAGAGTTTGCGTTGCGTCAGGCGCTTGGCTCGGGCCGCGGCCGGCTGGTCCGCCTGCAGCTGCTCGAAGCGGGCGTGCTTGTGGCTGGCGCGGCCATCATCGGCCTGATCCTGACGCTTGGCCTCCGCCACGCGGCCAGTCTGCTCGTCCCGGCGCTGCCGATCCGTCTGGATTTCGAATTCGCGCTCAATGGACGAGCTGCCTTGGTCCTCGCGGGATTGGTTCTGGTGGCGACGGTCGCCACCGGCCTCTTGCCGGCGGTGGCTGCGGCCCGGGCGGACCCGGCCCAGCGGCTCCGTGTCGGTGGCACGATGGGAGGGCTCGACGGCCGGCTGCGGCGCTGGTTCATCTCCGGTCAGGTGGCGGTGACCTTTGCGATGCTGGTGGGGGCGGGGCTCCTCACTCGGACAGTCCTGAAGGGCCAGGCGGCCGAGCCCTCTGGTGCAGAGGCGATTGCCACGCTGCCTCTCGACGTGTCGTTCGCCAACTATGACGAGTCCGCCGGCCGGGCGTTCTATCGTGAGTTGCTGGCGCGGGTGCAGGCGTTCCCAGGTGCGACCGGAGTGGCGTATGCGGCACGGCTGCCGTTGGGTTTCGGGAATGCTCAAGCCGAGGTGCAGATTCCCGGTGTCGATCCCGCGCCCGGCGAAACGGGGTTCCGGGTTGAGACCAACCGGGTGTCGGCTGGATGGGTTGAGACCACGGGTCTCCCGATGGTTCGCGGCCGGGTCTTCTCACCGGCGGACCTGCCTGGCGGGCCGAGTGTCGTGATGATTAATCAGACGATGGCGAATCGGTTCTGGCCGAACGCGAACCCGCTGCAACAGGCGGTGGTGGTGAATGGACGGCGGTCGGAGATTGTCGGGGTAACCGACGACTCGAGGTTCGCCTTGCCGGGGCGCCCGAACCTTGCCCGGATCTATCTGAGCGCGGATCAAGTGTACTCGCCGCGGGCGATTCTGATGGTGCGCGGTCCCGTCACCAGCCGCGGGATTGCCGGGTTGCTCGCCGGGGCTGTAGCCGAGCTCGGTCCTGACCTGCCACTTGACCCGGTGGGAACCCTGGCCGCCAACGTCGGTCTGGCCTATTTCCCCCAACGGCTGCTGGGCGGGGCAACGATTGGCGTCGCCATCCTGACCCTGGTCCTGGCAGCCTTCGGCCTTTACGGTCTGCTGGCATACTGGGTCACGATGCGGCGAACCGAATTGGGAGTGCGAATGGCTCTCGGGGCCGACGCAGCGAGCATCAGGGGGTTGGCCATGCGCCAGGGACTGGTGCCCATTATCTGGGGGATGGCGGCCGGTGTGGCGCTCGCGGCGGCCCTCGGGATGGCGTTGCGGAGCTTCTTGATCGGTGTGTCGCCGTTCGATCCGGCGGCCTATCTGGTTGGCGGCGTGGCCTTCCTCGGCGTGGCTTCCGCCGCATGTCTGATCCCTGCCTCCCGGGCCGCCCGCTTGCCGCCAACGAGTGCGCTCCGGGGCGGGTAGTGCTTCCGAGGCGCTACGCCGCCGGCGCTCCGGCACTTCGCCGCGAAGTTCGAACCCCTTCCGAGTGAGCGAATGATCAGCGGATCTTCTTGGCCGGCGTCTTCCCACCGCCCTGGATGAGGAGCAGGTGAGTCACGGTGCCGCCCTCCTTCACGAATGTCACCCCGATATCGTCCTCGGTAATGAAGAAGGTGCTGTCGGATTCGGCGAGCAGCTTCACCTTGGGCTGGCCGGTGGCCGCGACGAAGAGTACCCCGCCTTCGAGCGTCACGGTGAGAGCCATTTCCGGCGCCAGCTGGTAGGTGCCGACGTAGGGCGGCAGGAGTGCCGGGTCGATGGACTTGGCCACCTTGGCCACCGGGGGCTTTGACAACGGGATGGCCGCATCGATCAGATGGAGTCCGACGTCGTCCGCGCTGACGGTCGAGTTCGTGAGGACGATGACCCCGATTCGCTTGGCCAGGTCGAACCCCATGAACGTCCGGTAGCCGCCGGTGCCCCCGTTGTGCCAGACGATCGAGCCCCCCGGTGATTTCAGAACGTGCCAGGCCATCCCGACCTTAAGGCCAGGGTTGCCGGTTTCCGTCCGGGCGGTGTGGGTGGTGGCCAGGACCCGGCCGAGCGGCCGGCTGGTCGAATCGAGATTCGCGGCCAGGTATTTGAACATATCGTTGACGGTCGAGCGGAGCGCGCCGGCGCCAGCCAAGGTCGGCAGATCCCAATTGGCAACGACTTTGCCCGATTTGTCATGCCCTAACGCCAGCCGCCGCTCGAGTCTCGGTGACAGGATGATTTCGGTGTCGCCCATCTGGAGAGGTTTCAGGATCCGGCCGTTGAGCAGGTCGAAATAGCTCTTGCCGGCCTTGAGTGCCAAGGTATGGCCCAACAAGCCCATGCCGAGGTTCGAGTACTCGTACTTCGAGCCGATGTCCCGGGTCAGGGTGTAGCCGCTCAGGAAGTCGTACATCTGCTGGACGGTGTAGTCGGCGTAGGGATTGGTTGGATCGGCGGGCTTGAAGTTGCTTGGCATGCCCGGAAGGCCGGACGAGACGGCCGCCAAGTCGAGCAAGGTGATCTCGCGCCCGTTCCGCGTCGGGATCTTGACCGAGGCCGGGAGGTATTGCTGAACCCGGTCACTCAACTGGACTTCGCCCCGGGCCACCATATCGGCCAACAGCGATGCGGTAAACGCCTTGGTGATCGAACCGAGCTCGAAGACGGTATTGCCGTCGAGCGCCACGTCCTTGTTATCGGCCTTGCCGGCCGCGAGCACCCGCCGGGTGCCGTCGGCGTCGAGCAACCCAACGACGATGCCGGCGCTCTTCTTCGCGGTGACCTGTTCGTTCAGGATCGCTTGGACGGCGGGGTCGGAAGGGAAACGGGCCTCTTGCGCGGCGAGTGCGGAAGGGCCGAGCAACGCCCCGGCAAGAATCAAGAGCGACTGGAGCCGAGCGATGGGCTGGGTCATGGCT
>JANNQX010000095.1:0-32672 GCA_031400975.1 Gemmatimonadota bacterium | reverse complement strand
ACGTCGACTCAGTAACCGGCGCCACGGAAATGGCCGTGTTTCGGATCCGCCAGAACGTGCTTCGGGAATCCTCGATTGGGGCGGTGGCAACGCTCGGGGATCCGACCGGCGGCACCGGCTGGCTCGCGGGGGCCGACGCCACCTTTCGGACCTCGCGCTTTCGGGGGAGCAAGAATCTCTTGATCGGCGCCTGGGTCCTCGGGGCGGATCGGCCCGAGGCCGCCGCCGGCAACAAATCGGCACTGGGCCTGTTACTCGACTACCCCAACGACCTCGTCGACGCGTCGCTGTCCTGGAAACGGATCGGCGATGCCTTCGACCCGCCGCTCGGGTTCGTACCCCGCCGCGGGGTCAACCTGATCTCGATCGGCGCGGACATCTCGCCTCGCCCGGGGCGTTGGGGCATCCGCCAGATGTTCTTCGAAAACCGGTTCACCACGGCTCTCGACTTGAACGGACGGTGGGAGTCCTATCGACTATTTACGGCCCCGATCAATTGGCAATTCGAAGGCGGCGACCGGATCGAGGCCAATTTCGTTCCCCAAGGCGAGCGCCTGCTCGAGCCCTTCGAGGTCGCCGAGGGCGTCAATGTCACCCCCGGTGTCTATCGCTACACCCGGTATCGGCTCGAGGCCGAGTTCGCGGCCCGCCGCCGGGTCGGGGGCCAGCTCACTTGGTGGTTTGGCAACTTCTACGGCGGCACCCTCAACCAATTCCAAGTCGAAGCGCGGTGGCGGCCGTCGGCGAGTCTCGCGATCGAACTGGATGGGGAACACAACCGGGGCCGGTTGCCGGAAGGCGATTTCAACACCACGGTCGTCGGCACCCGAATCCGGTACAGCGTCTCTCCGAATGTCTCGATCAACAGCCTGGTCCAGTACGATACCGAGTCGCGAAGCATCGGCAGCAACAGCAGGCTCCGGTGGACCATGACGCCGACGGCCGAGCTGTTCGTGATCTATAACCACAACGTGCGCGACCGGCTCGATCGGTGGTCGTTCGACTCCAACCGGTTCCTGACCAAGTTCCAGTATACCTTTCGGCGTTAATCACTCGTGAATTCACCCCGCGGATTATCCTAGCGCCAAGCAGCCGAGCTGACGATGAATCTCTGGCCCCAAGTCTACGACCCTCTAGGACGACCGCTGCTGTCCGCCTTGCTGGCCGCGATTCCGGTCGTCGCATTGCTGGCGTCGTTGGCCTGGTTTCGTCTCAAGGCCCCCGTCGCGGCCGCCATCGGGCTCGGCTCCGCCTTCATCCTTGCGATTGCGCTGCTCCACATGCCCCCGGGCATGGCCCTCGCCAGCGCCGGATTCGGGATTGCCTATGGGCTCTTCCCAATCGGCTGGATCGTGCTGAACGTGCTGTTTCTTTACCGGTTGGCCGAGAACCGGGGCCTGTTTGAGGTCCTCCGGCGGAGCATCGCCTCGCTGACCGACGATCCTCGTCTCCAACTCCTCTTGATCGCGTTCAGCTTTGGGGCGTTCGTCGAGGGCGCGGCCGGGTTCGGCACTCCGGTGGCGGTCACCGGCGGCCTCCTGATCGCCATGGGGTTTTCGCCCCTGCAAGCCTCGGCCCTGTCCCTGATCGCCAATACGGCACCGGTCGCCTTCGGGGCGTTAGGCACTCCGATCATCGCCCTCCAGGGGGTGACCGGGCTCGATCTCCACGAGTTGTCGGCGCAGGTGGGCCGGCAACTCCCCTGGTTCTCGGTGATCGTGCCGTTCTGGCTGGTGGCCGCCTACGCTGGTTTCAAAGGTCTCAAAGAAGTGTGGCCCGCGGTCCTGGTGGCCGGGGTAACGTTCGCGGTGCCGCAATACCTGATGGCCACCTATCATGGCCCGTGGCTCGTGGACATCGTGGCAGCGGTGTCGTCGATCGCCGGACTGACCCTGTTCCTCAAGGTCTGGCGGCCGGCCTCCGCCCCACGGCGCGTGGCGCTCGCGCCGGTCACCGCCGGGCCGACGGCACTCCAAGCGTGGCTCCCCTGGGCCGTGCTGAGCGCGCTGGTCTTTGCCTGGGGTCTTCCTGTCGTCAAGGGCCTGCTCAACGGCATCTCCGCCCCCAAGATTCCGGTCCCGCTTCTCCACAATCTGGTTCAACGAACAGCGCCGGTGGTGGCGACACCAACCGCGGAAGGAGCCATCTTCACCCTCAACTGGCTCTCGGCCACCGGCACGGCTATCCTGATCGCGGCCCTCGTCACCGCGGCCGTTCTCCGGTACCGGCCGGCAGAGGTGATTCGGGCGTATGGCAAGACGATCGTCGCGGTTCGAACGTCGCTGGTGACGATCGCCGTAATGATGGCTCTCGGCTTTCTGACCCGGTACAGCGGGCTCGACGCCATCCTGGGACTGGCCTTTGCCAGGACCGGCGCCTTTTATCCTTTCTTCGGCACCCTCCTCGGCTGGCTCGGCGTCGCGCTCACCGGCTCGGACACGTCCTCCAATGTTCTGTTTGGAAGTCTCCAGCGAATCACGGCCGAGCAGCTGGGACTGAGCCCCACGCTGATGGCGGCGGCCAATTCCTCGGGCGGTGTCATGGGCAAGATGATCGACGCCCAAAGCATCGTGGTGGCGGGTGTGGTGACCAAGTACGAGGGGAAGGAAGGAGAAATCCTCCGCTACGTCTTTTTCCACAGCATCGCCCTGGCGTCATTGGTCGGGCTCTTGGTAACCTGGCAGGCCCGCTGATCTTTCGGCGCGCCTCGTTAGGTCTTAACCACCGGCAAGGCGGGACTCAAGGAACGGCGCCACCGCCTTGGCGGCCAGATAGGCGACGATCTCGCCCGCGGGGAGACGCGGGGTCACCAGGAGGCCGTTGGCGTGAAACGTCTCGAAGACCCCCACCCACGGAAACACGGCCGGGTCGTGGGACCGGGCATCCACCTGCATCTCGGTGTCGACGATCCCGGGCTCGTAACTCATGATTCCGGCGTCGGCCCGGCTCGGAGCATGCGCCGCATCCGATTTCCATTCCTCCGCCAACACCATCCCGGCCATCCGGAGCGCCGCCTTGGAAGCGCAGTAAGGGCCAAGGCCGGGAAAGGCCATGGTGGCGGCACCGGAAGACACGTTGACGATTCGGATCGGGGTGCCTTGAGGCGTAGCTCGACTCACCGCCGCCATCAGGGCAATCGGGGCGACCGTATTGACCGCCAGGGTACCGCCCAGGGAAATGGCCGTGGCCCGCTGGATCGGCCCGAGCTGGTCGGTGGCCGCGGCGTTGTTGACGAGACCGATCCGAGCCCAGCGAGCGTCGCGGAGCAGCGGCTCAATCCGCTCGGTGATGAGCGCATCGAGCGCGGTGGGATCGCGTAAGTCGGTCGCCAGATGGTGGTAGTGCTGGTGAACAACCGGAGTGGAGCGTCGGGCCAACCCGACAACCTCCCATCCGCGTTCAAGGAGCAGCGTGGCGACGTGTTGGCCGATGCCGGCGGAGGTCCCGGTGACAATCGCGAGACCGGTCGGCGGTTGAGGAATAGACATTCCCTAACTTACCGCATTCTTCAACGCCAGCCCATTTCCGTGAAGAATTCTTCCTTCGAGGGGAACAGAAACCGGACGATCTCATAGAGCGCGGGATCGTATTGGCGGAGATTGTCGGCGTTGAGCGGTACATCGTTCGAGACCGTCAAGCGAAACGATGGCTGCCTCGGCGTCCCATCAGCCTCCGCGATTCGGCCCATGAAGCGGGACCGCTGACGACCCCCGTAGTAGATCTCGAGGCCGATGGTGAGGTACTCGTGACTGAACGAATCCGCCGGTAAGCCGTCCCAGGGGCGAAACCGCTTCTGGTCGATGGCGACCTGGGTAGCCTGCTCGAGTCGTTTCTGGACCGCGGGATACGCCGGGATGATCCCGGCGCCATGGATCAGATGGGTAATCTCTTCAATCGAGGCGTCGCGCCGGAGGTTGTCTGGTCCACCGAGCCGGAAATAGTCGGGAATGATCTCTTCATCTTCGAGGTCCTGGGCATCGTAGTCTTTCGAGAACATCTGGTAACCGATAGCGGTGTTCCTCTCTTCGAAGGTCTGGAAGAGGGTCATCATCCGGCCTTTGCGGTTGAGGGCTTTCGCAATTCGCCCCGGACCTTTTCGATCCTTCGACAGCAGGGCTTTGGCGACCTTGGTCGCGTGCTCGAGTTTGGTTGGGTCGACCCCGGCAGTGGCCAGGAACTGGATGCCGTCAACTCGGCTCCGCTGCGAGAAGATGTCCAAGGCGTTTTCTCGCCGAGGCGCCTCCTTGAGCGCCACGAAGATCACCACTTGCTCCATGAAGCCGTCATCGTCGGTTGCCCGGACTTCGGCGTACAGGGTCTGGGGGTAGCCATCAGGTGGTCGGACCAGCCGAAGCACCCCGGTGGCCGAGTCGATCGAGATAACGGCGGTGGCGTCACGCTGGCCTTCGCGGAGGTACCCCCGGCGGTCCCCGCCCGGAACCGGGGGAATCAGCGACCACCGAATCGGCTTGTCGTTGGGGAAGACCGGGCGGATCCGGCCCACGACCTCGCCCACCTTGGTTGCCGCGGTGATCAGGAAAAGGTCGAATTCGTCGGTCAGCACTGGGGGCTTCGCGGGTTCGGTGGCGAGCAGCAGTCCAACCAGGAATGCGGTCATAGGCGAATCCAATCGAGGTCCGGAAGTGACATGCCGGCTCCCCGACCTCTGAACCAGCGCCTGGTTCGGAGATCGGGGGCCTCTGCCAATCATAGACTACTGGATCGGCTGGGGCTCGCCGTACACGAAATCATCCATCACCACGAGGTCCCTCACCCCGCCGCTGCTCAGGTCGGTCAGCGAGGCCGTCAAAGCAGCCTCGCCGCTGGTAATCCGAACTCGCGCCACCACCGACGCCGCGAAGCTGCCACCAACGAACGAGAATTCGTAGGCCGACGAACGGGCGGGCGCTTCGAGCCGTGCCAACCGAACCCCGTCGGCGTCGAAGAACTCCACGACCGTCGAGCCGACCCGGTCGACATCGGAGAAGATCACGCCAAACCCATTGACGAGACCCGGCACAGCTTGCCCGGCGATCTGGAAGTGCGCCTCCATGACGTTCGACCCGATCGACATGAAGGTCTTCTTCGTGGAGAAGAACTTGAACTGCGACGCGAGCCCTGGATTCACGGCGGCGAAGTCGGTGCTATCGACTCGAAAGCCGCCGCCTTGGGTACTAAACACCACCCCGCGCTTCGAGTTGACGTTAAAGAAGGAGGCCGGGAAGTTGTCGACGTTGGTGAGCGCAGCCGGGACGGCGTCCCAGTTGATTTCCCGCCGGCCGGTTGCCGACGGCCCGACCGTCGGGAGATTGAGCACCCCTCCAAGGGAGGCCCGGAACTGATCCAGTTTGGCCGCGATAACCGTGCTGTCTCCAATGGCGGTGAACGCGGTGATCTGGGGCAGGGGCGGACCCTGATCGTCGGGCTCGCTGTTGTAGTCACCGCACGCGCCAAGCATCGCCACACCCAGACTCGCCACCGACACCTTCAAGATGTTTGTCATGTTTCCCCCTCTGAAGTCATCGCTTCGAGGCAGCCCATCTGCCCCGGATCGCGATTCGCATCAAGGTTAGGAAATCCGGCGTGTCTCCGGGATCGGTGCCATCGCCTATCCGTTGTGCGGGTTCTCACTCCGTGGCTGTCGGTCGCTGGATGACAAGCCCCGCGGCCGGGTGTAGTCCTCAGGATGACAACGGCCTACCGTGGTGACCGATACTCGATCCGGCCCGACCTGCCTAGCTTGGTAACAACGGTTGATGGTCACTCGAGGAGGATACGATGTGGAAGACGGTTCTGGGCTCAGCCCCGCTCTTGATGATGTGGGCCACCCTCGCAGCCGCCCAACCAGCCATCGAGGCTGGCAACGTCAGGGAGGGCAAGCTCTGGTTTGACGGCCGGGCCACGGTCGGAGACTTCACCGGGACAACGACCACGGTAACGGGACACCTGACTGGAGGCGCCAGCCTCGCCGAGGTCCGCGGGTGGGTCGAGGCTCCTGTCAACACGCTTCTTACCGGCAACGGCCGTCGCGACAAGGACCTCCTCAAGTCGATGGAGGCAGCCCAGTTCCCCAGCATCCGGTTTGAGCTCACCCGGGTCATCGTAGGGCAGGTGATCGCCGATACAACGCTGGTGGAGCTCGAGGGCACCTTCATCATCCACGGCGTCACTCGACCCGTGACCATTCCGGGCCGGGTGGTCCTTGGGGAGCACCGCTACCAAGTCCGGGCCACCACGCCTCTCAACCTGAAGGACTATGGGATCGGCGGGCTTTCGAAGATGCTCGGCATCTTGAAGATGCACGAGGACATCGTGGTTGGCATCGACCTGGAGTTTGCGCCGGCCGCGCCCTGACGCTAGTCTCAACCTCATGGTGACGAACGGCTCCGCTCCCGAAGACAGACAGCTCCTGGAGTTGCTCTTCGCCCGCTCGCTCGACGGGTGCTTTTTCATGATGCTCGATGCCCCGCTCGGATGGCATGCCGGCGTCGATAAGCCGGCGGCGATCGACTACGCCTTCGGCCATCAGCGGATGACCAAGCTCAACGACACGGTCGCAACCCAATTCGGAACCACTCACGACGGAATGTTGGGCAGGACCCCGGCCGATCTGTTCGGCCATGATCTGGCGGCAGGCAAGGATATCTGGACCCGGCTGTTCAATGCCGGCCGGCTCCATACCGAAGCCGACGAACGCCGGTTCGACGGGACCACGATGCGAATCGAGGGCGATTACACCTGCATCTACGACGGTGAGGGCCGGATTACCGGCATCTTCGGAGTCCAGCGGGATGTCACCGAGCAACATCAGGCCCGCGAAACGATGCGTCGATCCCGGACTGAACTCCGTAACCTCACAGCCCGCCTCCAGGTCATTCGCGAAGAGGAACGCCGGCGAATCGCCCGGGAAATTCATGACGAGTTGGGCCAGGCGCTGACCGGGCTCAAGCTCGACCTCTCCTGGCTCGGCGGCCAACTCCCCAAGACCGGCCCCGACCTCGGAGGGGAGGTCAAGTCTATCTTGGGCCGGATCGACGCCACCATCGACTCGGTCCGGCGGATTGCCACTGAGTTGCGACCGAGCGTCCTGGATCAACTGGGCCTCCCCGCCGCCATGGAGTGGCAAGTGGAAGAGTTCGAGCGGCGGACGGGGATCCGAGCGCTCCTCGATCTCAAAGCCGAAGGCGTGACCATCCCGGACCATATCGCGAGCAACGTCTTTCGGATTCTTCAGGAAGCCCTGACCAATGTCACCCGGCACGCAGCAGCGACCCAGGTCGCCGTGAAAGTGACCGAACGGTTCGGGGTGTTGACGATGGAAGTCGCCGATGACGGCAAGGGCATTCCGGCCGCGGCCCTTGAGAGTTCCCTTTCGGTGGGACTGATTGGCCTTCGGGAGCGGGCCTTCGTCTGCGGAGGCAAGATCGACATCAGCTCCACACCCGGCTCGGGAACCCGACTGGTACTGCGGGTCCCGCTGCAGGGTGGGAGCATCGCATGATCCGGATTCTCATTGCCGACGACCATCCGATTGTCCGGGAGGGGCTCCGCCGGATCGTCTCGCTGGAAAGCGAAGTCACCGTGGTCGGCGAAGCCGGCACGGCGGCCGAAATGTTCACCATGCTCCGCGAAGTACCGGTCGACGTGATCCTACTTGACGTCTCGATGCCGGGGTCGAGTTTCCTGGAAACGCTCAAGGCTATCCGGGAGCAGCATCCGTCGGTCAAGATCCTGGTGCTGAGCGTCCACCCTGAAGATCAGTGGGCGGTGCGGGCCCTTCGGGGCGGGGCGGCGGGATACCTGACGAAGGATCACTCCCCCGAACAATTGGTCGGGGCGGTTCGCCGAGTCCACCGCGGCGGGCGGTATGTGAGCCCGACCTTGGCTGAGCATCTCGCGGCCGAGCTCGACCAAGGCACCGACGGTGCGCCGCACCACCGCCTGAGCGACCGGGAATTCGAAGTCCTCTGTGCCCTCGGCAGCGGGCAGAGCGTCAAGGACGCTTCCGAGAAGCTCGGGCTCAGCCCGAAGACGGTCAGCACCTATCGGGCCCGCCTGATGGAGAAGATGCGAGTGACAAGTACGTCGGAACTGGTTCGCTACGCGGCCCAATACGGCCTCATCAAATAGACCGGCGGGTCTTCCCGACCTACCCGATCAGCGACCGGCCGCTCACCTGGCCCCGGTCGAATCGGCGATCAAGCCGGCCAGGTAATCGGCGCCGGCCTCAAGTTGGAGACTCGAGCCCTCAAACGTCGCCGGCAACGGGGCGGCCCGCCCGCCGAGACACCGAGCCAGAAACCGCTCGGCGATCCGCCAGAACGAAAAACTGTTTGCCGGCCTCGCCAGACCGTGACCCTCGTCAGGATACACCGCGTACACGACCGGGACTCCGGCGCTTTTCATGGCCGCAACCACGGTGTCTGACTGGTACTTGGGTACTCTTGAATCGTTCGACCCCTGCCCGATCAGCACCGGGTGTTTGGTCTGGGCGGCAAAGTTGATCGGAGAGCGGGAGCGGAGGAACCGCCTTCCCTCCTCCGTCCGAGGGTCGCCGACGACCTTTGACATCCGATCGACGTTCCAGTGCGGCATGAATATTTCCAGGTTCGACGGACCGACGAGATCGACGCCGCAGGCAAAGCGGTCCGGCGTCATTGTCATCCCGACCAACACCGCGTACCCGCCGTAACTCCCGCCCATGATCGCGACCTTGTCGGCAGCGATGATCCCCTCCTTGGCGGCCCAGTCCACCTGCTCCAACAAGTCCGTGTGCATCTTGCCGCCCCACTCGAGGTTGGCGGCGTTCATGAACTTCTTCCCAAATCCCGGCGAACCCCGGTAGTTGAGATAGAGCACGGCGTAGCCCCGGTTGGCGAGCCAATGAACGAAGGGCCCGAAGGCCCATTGCGCCCGCTCGTCTCCCGGACCGCCGTGGACCAACACCACCGCGGGCACCGGCGCCGACGGCTTCCCATCGCCGTCCGGATCGGTCCACGGCGGGAGGAGATAGTAGGAGACCAGCGGCAAACTGTCGCGCGAGCGGATCTCGAACGGGTGGAGCTTCGAGAAACGAAGACCCGCCAGTGCCGGCGTACCGACGAAGAGGAGGTCGGCCTTCCCCAAGGCCCGGTCATAGAGGTAGAACGCGGTTGGCGCATCAGAGAGGGTGTATTCCACGATCCACTTACCAAGATCGTCGGATCGGCTCAGCACCCGAAAATCGCCGTCGGCCACCGTGGCCAACCGAGCGAAGTCCTTCGCGACCGAACTGTCGACCGTGATCCAGGTCGTCCGGGTCCACATGGTGGCGTAGGCCTGCACTCGGCGAGTCACCGGATGGTAGAGCACTCCAGCCGGGTCACCCCGCGCCCCGGCGCCAATGACCGGTTCCCGCCGGCCGGTCTCCGGGTCAAGCGAAGCAAGACCGGCGCCGTCTCGGCCCTCAGTATCGTAGAGGTGGAACCGCCGGTTGTCCGCGTCCCAAGAAAACACCTTCTGGTACGCCGTGCTGTTGATCGCGGCGACATCCTCCGGACTCACGTCCCAGATCAATTTCCATTGACCGGCCGGCATCGGGCGATAGAAATCGAGCGAGCCATCCGCCGCAAACCCGATCCCGAGCCGAGGGGCGAGAGTCCCATCCGGAATGACAGCCACCATCGCGTCATTGCGGAGGATCAGGGTCCGCCGGCCGGTGGTGAGATCGAGCCGATAGAGATCGGGCGTGAACGGTCCTCGTTCCTTGACAGCGATGGCGGCTTGGTTGGGATCGTGGTCCGAAAAGCCGAGCAACTCAACCGCCGTTCCGGGCATCGGGGTGAGGTTCTTCTCTTCGCCCGATTCGATGTCGACGACGTGGAGGTTCCACTTTTCGTCGCCGTCATGGTCTTCGGGGAAAAGAATCCGCTTGCTGTCCCGAATCCAACGGTAGAGCACGTTCCCGCTCACATCGAAGGGCTGGAGCCCGCGTCCCGCCCGGTGAGTAATCGGCCGCGCCGCGGCCATCGAATCGACCGGTGCCACGAACAGGTTCATGGCCCCGTCGACCGGCCGGAGGAAGCTGATCCACCGCCCGTCGGGGCTCACCTGCGGAGCCACGTTCGTGGCCGGCGCCAGGAGGGTCTCGAGGGGCAGGAGCGGATCCGGCTCGCCGGCGGCCTGACGATCGGCCCGGCCTCCGCAGCCAACGAGACTCGAGCCGATCAGTACGAAGGCCGGGACAAGATATCGACACACGGCGCAGTCTCCCTTCGGATTTCGAGGATTCAGGTTCTGCCGTAAGATTAGACGGGCAGGGTGAATCCAGCGAATCAGAACTCCCATTCGATGCCGAACACCGGCAAGAGCCGCCACTGGGTGATCGTTTCGACCCGGTTGGTAGCCGGATTCCAATATTCCTGGGCCACATTGGCCCGATCGTAGGCGTTCCACACGCTGACGAACGTATTCATCGTCGTCCCGCCGATGCGAAATCGCCGGTCGGCACGAACGTTGAGCGAGTGGTAGGCGGCCCGCCGCGACTGGTTGATCAACGTCGGATCGAGGACCGTCCGCCCGGCGGCCGGCGAGGCTGCCACATCGATCGGTGTAAACGGCGTGCCGCCGGCCACCAGGAACCGGGCCGATACCCCCCAGCTGCGGCCGAGTTTCCAGCCGGCCTCGATGGCACCGGTGGCCCGATTGTCGAAGACCCGGTCGCGCCAGACCCCGTCGGCCGCCTGGTATCGAATCCGAGACGCCGCAATCGACGCCAATCCGTAGAACCGGTTCGTCAGCTTCTTCTGAAGCGTGAACTCCAATCCGGCTGCGGTGGCCCGGCCCCGGGCAACCAGCGCCGGATGCGCTCCGAGAAACCCGTTCGCGCCATAGAATTCGTCGACCGGAAGCACCCCGGGCTCGGCGGGGTCAACCGGGAGTCGGTCGAACCGTTTGCCGTAGGCCTCGAACTTGAATTCGAGATCGGACCGAAGGAGTCGGGTGGCGCTCGCCACGACATGGACGGCTCGGGAGTCGGGCAACCGCCGGTTCGCGGTCGACTGTCCGGCCAAGACCAGCGGCGGAGCCTGATGGTATAGCCCAACCGCCAGCCCGAGGTTGGTGCCCGGTCGAACCTCGAAGGACCCGGCCAGCCGCGGCGACACCGTCGCGCTTCCCGTCAGGCTCCGATAGTCCGTCCGAACCCCACCCGTCACGACAACCTTGGGCACCGGCGCAACCGAGATCGAGAGGAAGCCGCCGACCCGATGGTCGGCAAAATTCGCCTTCACATCAAGTGGCGTGGGAGAGTCGTAGCGGTTGTCGTAGTCGGCCGCCTCGCGGGCCGCCGATCCACCGAAAGCTACCTCGGTTGAACCACGAACCCATCGGGTGGCGTGCCGAACCCGGAGCCCAGTCTCCCGTGACTGGTTGGCCAACAGCGGCCGCCCACCGCTGACCATTTCGAAATACTGTTCGTCAAACTTCGTTTTGGTCCAGGCCACCGTGGTCGTCGAGACCGCCCGCCCGAACTGCCCGGTCCACGAGAGGCCGACGGTGCCTTGCACCAAATCCTGCCCGCCAAAGGTGAGCATGTCATTCTTCCGGGCGGTCTCGAGATCGGATTTGATCCGGTCGTCCGAAGCGATCCCCAGCACCGACAACCGATGTTTGGGACTGAGGCCGATGGTCACTTTGCCCTGGTAGTCGCCGAACTTCGGGATTGCGGTGGTCCCAAGATCAAAGGCTTTGGCCGCCAAGTCGACGTAACTCCGGCGTGCCGAAATCAGAAATGAGCCGCCGGGAACCGGCCCCTCGACGACCCCACCAAACCCGACGAAGTTGAGATCGACCTGCGCATCCACCTCTTCTCGGTTCCCGTCACGAAAATGGATATCGAGCACTGAGGAGAGCCGGTCGCCATGCGACGCGTCGAAGCCGCCAGCCGAAAACTGCATCCCCGAGACCAAGTCGATGTTGAGGAGCCCCATCGGACCGCCCGAGGAGCCCTGCGAAGGAAAGTGGTTGATATTCGGAATCTCGATCCCGTCGACTAGGATCAGATTCTCAAGCGGGCTCCCGCCCCTGACAATCAAACCGTTGCTCTGGTCGTTGACCTTGGCCAGGGCCGGGAGGTTTTGGAGGATTCGGGTCACATCGCCCGCCGCCCCAGGCGCCCGCCGGATCTCCTCGGCGGCAATGAACGTCTGGCTTCCATTGGCTACCGCCGGATCAGGAAAGAGGCTCGGATGAACTACGATGGTCTCGAGCTCGAGGGGCACCGGTTCGACCAGGATATCGAGGGGCGTGATCCGGCCGCTTCGAGTCACTACATCCGGAATCGCCTGGGCCCGGTAGCCGATGGCCCTGACGTCGACCACCCAGGTGCCGGCCTCGGCAACCCCAAGCCGATATCGGCCCGACTCGTTGGTGCTGACCGCCAGCTCGGGACGGCCCCGTAGTTGGATCACCGCTCCGGCAATCGGGCGGCGAGTTGCCGCGTCCTGAACCAGCCCAACCAGGGTGCCCCCTTGCCAGGCCCAGGCCGGAGCTGAGTCAAACAGACTCACTACTATCGATACCGCAACCCATTTGAATGCAACAACATACCTTGACAAACGCACGATTTAAACCCATGTTTGAATGAGCCGGAACATGATCACTGTTGAATCCGATGTCAACCCATACCTCCTTCGGAGCGCCACATGGCCGAATCGGAAACCAAGGCCGAGCTCGTCGCGGCCGCCCTGCAGGTCATCGAAACCCACGGCGTCGAGGGCGCCACGGTTCGGCGAATCGCCGCAAGTGCCAGGGCCAACCTGGCCGCCGTCAACTATCACTTCGGCTCGAAGGAAAAACTGCTGGACGCCGCGCTGGCCGCCGCCCTTCACGAGGGAATGGCGAAGGCGATCGGCGAATTGAAGGCCGCGATCACCTCAGCCGGCGGGAATATCAAATTGGGGACGACCCGGTTCTTCTCGGAGTACTTGGCCACCGCGTTCTTGTGGCCTCGCATCGGCTACGCGATGCTCCACTCCGCGCTCTCAACCCAGGCCTACGACAGCCCGACGATTGTCCAGGTCCGGATGGTCGCATCGGAGTTCTTGGCCATCGTGGCTCCGGCCATGCCCCACCGCACCGAGGTCGAAAAGCGGGTTGCCGTACTCCACGTCTGGGCCACCATCCTCCAGCTGGCGACGTTGCCGGTCCTGTTTGAGCCGCTGGTACCTGCGGCTGATTTGCCGGCGGTATTGGTGGGGCGGTTTTCGGAGACCCTTTTTGGACCAGACTGATTGGGTGGCGCTGGTCTACGATTTGGCCGCCAGCGTCGACGTCGACAGCGACACGCCGACATCGGGAAATGAGCCCCGCCCGAAGAAGACATGCCGGGCAAAGGCGTGCCCAGGTGGGGTTGGGGCGAAAGCTTCTTCACGGTCCGGATGGTCAGCTGGTGAGTTCCAGGTCGAGCCGGGTGGTGCCCGACGTGAGCGGCAAGGTTACCCGAAGGCAGTCGTCGCGTCGTCCGTCGGCACGACGGGGCCGCCAAGCCCGGCTACGCGGCCTTAACCGCTCTACTCCGCGAGCGGGGTTGGTAGGGCCCGGTCACCTCGGCCAGCCCAGCCCGGGCTCGATTCCGATAGATCGCTTCCAGATCCGTCGCCGGGGGGAGGGTGGCGACCCGCCGGTCTTCCCGAAACCGGCGGATGGCCGTTTCCAGCGCCAGCATCAGGAACACCCCTCCAAAGAGGATCCCGAAAAGCACCTTGAACAGGATCCGCCCGCCTCGCTCGATCGATTCCATTGTCGTCGCTCCCGGTGTGTGAGACGACGCAAATATTCCAATCGGGGCGACCCAGTACAAGTTGGGAAAAAACCTTGCTCCGCGGCTACGGCCCCAAAGGCCGGATGGGGCCATGACCGGGGTAAATCCTCGTGGCTCCGGCGGCCCGAAGACTTGCCCAACTCCGTTCAACGGCCTCCGCGGTCTCCTCGGTCGCCATCATCGAGGGGGTGAGGTCACCGGTAAAGGCCTCCCCGGAATCGAGCACTAAGGTCACACTGTCGTCGGAATGACCGGGAGTCGGGAGAATCACGCCGGCCAGGCCCAGCCGAGCCAGGAATGCCCGACTCTCCGCGCAGGAAATCACCAGGTTGTCATCCAGGGTGATTTCGGTGTAGTGGTCGGCCGGTTTCATGTGCTGTTTCATGACGGGGATGGCGGCGCATTGCTCTTCGGTCACGATCAAAACCATCCCGAGATTCTTGAGATCCTGGGCCGCCCCAGCGTGATCGATGTGATAGTGGGTGGCGAGCCCGTGGGTGACAAGGGACAGGGGAATGCCCATCCGTGACAGGCCGGCCTCGAGGGCGCCCAATCGCCCGGGCCAGCCAAGATCGACCAACAGGCGTGACCGGCCCGCGCCCACGACCCAGTAGTTGGTCGAGCGGTACCCGACGTTTACGATCGAGATCGGTGGAGCCACTGAGCTATCTTCCGCCGATCGAGTGGTGCGAGCGAGACCGTCCAGACCGTGAGCCGTTGACGATGCAATGTGAAGTTACCACCACGAAGTGGCCGTACCACACCCCGTTCCGGATTGCCCGGGGGGTCGAAACCGAGTTGAAGGCCATCACCGTCCGGCTGACCGATCGTCACGGCCGGAGCGGTGCCGGCGAAGCGGCCGGGGTCGACTACGACGGTGAGACGATCGGGTCGATGATCGCCCAGCTCGACCAAGTCCGCCCGCAGCTCGTCGACGGGTTGACCCGCGCCGCCCTCCAGGACCTGCTCCCAGCCGGTGGCGCTCGCAATGCGGTCGACTGCGCCTTGTGGGACCTCGGAGCCAAGGTGTCCGGCGTTCCCGCTTGGCAGTCCGCCGGTCTCACGACCCTGGTGCCGGTCACGACCGCGATGACGATCGGGATCGGGACCGACGACGAAGTCAAAGCGAAGGCCCGAGCCATCCATGACTGGCCGCTGATCAAGATGAAGGCCGACGCCGTCTCTCACCTCCGCCCGGTCCAGATCGCGCACGCCGAATGTCCGGCGGCCCGGTTCATCGTCGACGCCAATCAAAGCTGGACGGTGGAGTTGCTGAACCAATTGGGTCCCGAACTCGCCGCCCTCAACGTGGCCTTGATCGAGCAGCCGGTCCGCAAGGGCACCGACGCCCAATTGGCCCGCTACACCGGCTCGACCCCACTCGCCGCCGATGAGTCATGCGTCGATCGGTCCTCGCTCCCAGGCCTCAAGGGGCTCTACCACGTCGTCAACATCAAGCTCGACAAAACCGGAGGCCTGACCGAAGCCTTAGCCCTCGCGGCCGATGCCCGAGCGTTAGGGCTCGGTATCATGGTCGGTTGCATGGGTGGGTCGTCGCTGGCCATGGCGCCGGCCGCCATCATTGCGCAGCAGGCGCAGTTCATCGACCTCGACGGACCGCTGCTGCATTCGATCGATTGCGCCAACGGCCTTCACTATGACCGCGGCATGATGTCGTTTCCGAGCCCCGCGCTGTGGGGGTAGTCGGCCGCCTCGTTTCACGACTTGTCAATTGAGCGACTGTTGCTCAATATGCAAGGTACCAGTCGAATCTGCCGCGGACACTCCTCAGCGCCTCACGCGCATCACTCCTTGCATCGTGCCGGCGTGCCCTGGGAACGAGCAGACGAATGCGTAGTCTCCCGGCGTCATGGGTGCCTCGAAGAAGATCGACTCGGACTTGCGCGGCTCGAGCAACCCGGTGTGGTACAGCACGTCGCTGAGCCGCGGCACGAAGCCGAGCCGCATGCCGTCGAGTCCCAGCTTGAGCGCGGCGGTGACGACCGGCGCGGTGCCACCCGGCCGGACGATCACCAAGTTGTGCAGCATGTCGCTCTGGTTGGCGAAGTTGACCCGGACCCGCGCCCCGGCTTTCACCTCGAAGCTGGTGATACTGAACTTGAGCCCATCGACCCCCTCCACCGTGACCAATTGGTCCAGCTTGCCATTCCAGTCGTCGGGCATGTCGGTTTGTCGCTTCGCCAACGCGGCAATGTTCGAGGCCGACACCGCACCGGGTTTGGGCGACCGCCGGACCGACCCCGCGCGAGTGGCCGAGACGGGAGCGACGGCGAGCCGCGGGCCCGATGGAATCTGATTGATGGTGTAGTAGCCGAAGTCGTGGAGCAACGGGGCGCCGCTCGCCGACCGGACGCCCGACATCATGATCTCGTGGATATACCCCTGGCGCAGCGAATCGAGAACGAGCCGAGCGCTGAGGCTGTCGGAGGAGACCACCACTGCCCGAATCGCGTGGCCCGTCTCATTGATCACCGGCGATCCGTAGAAGTGGTGATACTTGTAAGTGAAGCTGCTCACTTTGTAACTGGCTGGGTCGGCGGCGGCGCTCCGGTCCACCGGCATGGTGAAGGTGATCTCAAAGCCATCAGGCCGCGCCTCGACCCGGTGAGCTTCGAACGGCATCGCCCCGGTCCACACCAGCCGCTGGAGCCCAAACGGGGCCGTTCCCGTTGCCGACCATCCTCGGCTCGTTTGCCCCACATACATCGAGCCGTCCCGCCCCCAGGTCTGCCGGAACACACCCGACGCGAATCCTTCCCGGAACGGGAAGACGACTCCCTGATACACCCCATTCACCTTCTCGAGAAACACCCGCATGATCTTGCTCTGCCCCTGATCGCCGACAAAGAGTTGACCGGCGAACGGGCCGAAGGCACCGCGAGTGGAGTCGACCAGGATGGCCGAGGTGGAGGTGCCAAGGATGGTGTGGGGAAACCAGACGGCGGGGGTCTTGAGACCCCGGGCCCGCTTGGCCACCTCGAACTTCGGCTCGCCGGTGTCCGGGATGTCCGATTTCGCCAGCTTCACCGGCGACTCTGGCTCGCCCGACCACTTGAGGCTGGTTGGGTTCCCGACGAAGTCGCCCGGCTCGACGTGGGTGATGCCCCCCGAACCGACCCAGTCGCCCTGGTTCTCGGAATAGAAGAGGTCTCCCTCGAGATTGTAGCCGAAGCTCGACGGTGAGCGGAATCCAGCAGCAACGGGCGTCATCTTCCCGTCCGGCGAAATCCGCAACATCCACCCGCGCCATTTCACGAAGCTGTCGCCGTACCCAACCCAGGCCAGGTTGAGAGTGACGACCATGTCTCCTTTCGGCGAGAAGACCGGGCCGAATGAATATTCGTGATAGTTCCCCGACAGCGGCCAGGCGTACACGGTCTCGTACCGGTCGGCTTTCCCGTCGCCGTCGGTGTCGCGGAGCCGGGTCAACTCGCTCCGCTGCGCGGTGTAGAGGGCGCCGTCGCGATAACTGAGGCCGAGTGCCTCGTGGAGACCCTGGGCAAAGCGGGTGAAGTGGGGCCGGCTCCCATTCATGCCTTCGGGGTTGTCGACCAGCCACACCTCGCCGCGACGGGTCGCCACCGCGAGCCGGCCGTCTGGGAGAGTCTCGAGGCCGCCCACTTCGAGGACCACGTTTTCCGGAATCGGGAGCGTGACCATCCGGTAGTAGTCGCTCTCGGCCGGGGCACGAGTGCTGTCGATCTTGGGGCGTTGGGCCGACCCGGACCCGGCGACCGCGGCAAGAAGCGCCGTGGCGACTCTGACTCGCAAGGCATTGCTCATAGGATCCGGCTACCAGACGATGGTGTATGCAACCGTGGCCTCACCGCGCTCAAAGCGCACTGGGATGAGAAGTTCTTCGCGGCCGTTGCGCTGCCGGACCACAGGTGGTTCGCCCCCGGCGGGCAAGGTGACGTAGAAGGCCCGGTCGCCAACGACATATGATCCGTCGGTTTGACGAGTGACCCGGACATCTTCGGCGACTTGGAGGTAGAGTCCGGCAGTGGCAGCGGGAGAGCGCAGGTGCAACTCGCGCCGGAGTGAAAGGCCGTCAGGGCCGGGACGAATGCCGTCCTTCACCGCCACCCCGCCGATGTGATAGAGGAAAGTGGGGTGCCCTGTCGGGTCGAGCTGGTACCCATCCCGCCGAAACTGACTCTGATCGACTGAATCCGGCCAGGCCGCGTCGGCGGCGGCGAGAACCGCCAGCGCCGGAGTGCCTGAGAGAACAATGGTGCTCCCCAGCGGCTCGGCGGTCTGATCGTCGCCGCGCGAATGCCACATTTGAGTGGTCTCGAGGAAGGGTCCCCGCCATGCGTGCAGTAACGTCCCCTGCGCGAGATCGTAACTGAAATGCACGCCGAGGGGATCGGCGACGGAAACAGCGGTGACCCGTTTAGTACCGCGATGAAACAGGAAGCTTCGGAGCACCACCGGATCTAACCCCGGCTCCACCACGATCGGACCGGGCGGCGGCCTCACCGTGCCGGGCAGATTCAGGGCGTGGAGGGCTTGCCGTGCCACCTCAGGTCCCTCGACCCAGAGCTCGACCTTCTGTCCGCTGAACTCGGGGCGGTTTTTGTAGAAGGTCAGCTGAAACGGATGGGGCCCGCTGCCCAAGTTCGCATCGGCAAAAGCACTCCGTTCAGCACCGGAGTGGAGGACGACGGGCTTGCCGTCGATCGTGAGGGTGCCCCCGCCGACGCTTGGGCCTCGCGTCTCCGGGTCGTCGCCGATCCAGCCAAGACTGAGCTCGAAGCGATAGAGTCCTGCCCTCGGCGCGCTGATCGTACCGTCGTAGGAGAGGGCGAACTTCTCCGGATCACGGGCGGGCCCAGAGGAGATTGCGATCGCATTGCCCTCACTCACCGGCGAGTTCATCGAAACACCCTCGAACGCCCGGTATCTGAGCGGGGCCAGTTTGACCGAATCGGTGTATCGCTTGTACTGGATGTTCCGGAAGGCAACCGGACCGTGATCGCCCTGAATCATGAGAGGTCCGGCCGGCACTTCATCCGAAAAAGCCGCGGCGCGGGTGGGACCGGTAACGTCGACATTCTCCTGCACGACCACCCCGTTGAGCTTCACGACGACGAAGCGTGCATTGGTGACTTTGCGGCCCCCAGCAAAGGTCGGCGCGCGGAACGAAATCTCCAGGTGCTGCCAGAGTCCGGGGGCGCGACTCGCGTTCTGTCGAGGCGGAGTGCCCTCAAAACCTTCCCGACCCGGGCCGCGAGCGTCGTCCCAACGTTGATACACGCCGCCCAGATCGGCGAAGGTCGGCGCCTTCACTCCCCAACTGTCGAGCAGTTGCACTTCGTAGCGCCCCATGAGGTAGATGCCCGAATTCGATTCCTTGGGCATCATCACGTCGAGCGAAAGATCGAGATCGCCGTGCTCCCAGGCGGTGAAGAGGCTGCCCCTTGCTCCCGCCGCCGGGGTGTTCAGTAAGACACCCGTCCCCGGTTCCTCGGCCATCGCGAGTGGGATCCGTCGGTCGGCGGTCGCGGCCCCGGCAATTCTCCAGTTGGCACTGGTCGGCCGAAACGCGTTCAAAGCAGTGAGCGATACGGATTGCGTCGGAAGCGCTCGGCTCGCCGTGGGCGTTTGGGCGCGACCGGTTGACGCCAGGGTCGCGGCTAATAGGACGGACAGGTGTCGAGTCATGGGTCACGGAACTTAACTCCAAAATCACCGAGTGTTGCGGGGCTTCGGGCCGGACACTACCCTTGGAGCGACAGCAATCGACACCGACTTTCGCCCTACTCTGACGGCCCCATGCATCTTGGTCTCGATATCGGCACCTCATCGGTCAAAGGCGTGCTGATCGACTCCCGTCAGAGGATCGTCCTCACCGCAACGGCCCCGCTCGCGGTGTCGCGGCCACAGCCCGGGTGGTCGGAGCAGGCCCCCGGCGATTGGTGGAAGGCCGCCGGCCGAGTCGTCCGCGCCCTAGCCCGGCAGCGACCGAAAGCGATCGCCGCGGTGGAGGGCATCGGGCTCTCGGGCCAGCAGCACGGCGCCACCCTGCTCGACCGGACCGGCCAGGTCCTCCGACCCGCCATTCTCTGGAACGACGCCCGCTCGTTTGCCGAGTGCCGCGAGCTCGAGGAGCGGGAGCCAAGAGCCCGGGCAATCGCCGGCAACATTCCCCTTGCCGGGTTCACCGCGCCCAAGCTGCTCTGGGTCCGGAACCACGAGCCCAAGATCTTCACCAAGGTCGCGAAAGTCCTCCTTCCTAAGGACTACGTCCGCCTCCAGATGACCGGAGACTATGCCTCCGACATGTCGGACTCGGCCGGGACCTTCTGGCTCGACGTCGGCCGGCGGGCTTGGTCCGAGGAACTCCTTGCCGCCTCGGATATGCGCTTTGACCAGATGCCAACCCTATACGAGGGGACCGAGCCCACGGGCCGGCTCACCCAGGCCGTAGCGAAGAGTTGGGGCATGCCGCTTCGGCCGGTCGTCGCGGGCGGGGGCGGCGACAATGCGGCATCGGCCTGCGGGATCGGGGCGGTAACCCCGGGGGCGGCCTTCATCTCAATCGGGACGTCCGGGGTGTTGTTCGTGTCGAACGACCGGTTCCGGCCTAACGCCGATCGGGCGGTTCATGCGTTTTGTCATGCGGTGCCGGGCACCTGGCACCAGATGGGTGTCATCTTGTCGGCCGCGGCGAGCCTCGAGTGGCTGGCCGGGATTCTCAAGACCCCGGCGCCCAAACTTGCCGCTGGGCTCGGCGCCAAGCTGACCGGCCCATCACCAGCGCTGTTTCTCCCGTACCTTTCGGGCGAGCGGACTCCGGTGGCGGACGCCCAGGTCCGCGGCGCGTTTACCGGGCTGGGCCACGAAACCGGCCCGAAGAACCTCACCCATGCGGTGCTCGACGGGGTGGCTTTCGCTTTCCGCGACGGTCTCGAGGCGCTCAAGGCCGCCGGCTCCGTCGTAGAGCGAGTGACCGCGGTCGGCGGCGGTTCGGGCTCGGCACTCTGGCTCGAGATCATCGCCACGGTGCTCGGGGTTCCAATTGACCTTCCGGCCGCCGGCGATTTCGGCGGCGCCTTCGGTGCCGCCCGGCTTGGCCTGATGGCGGCGACCGGGAGGCCGTTCCGGGAGGTCTGTACCCCGCCCCGCACCGTCCGGACGATCGAACCCAATTCCACGGTATCCGAGGCCTACGAGGCGCATTACCGCCGGTACACTCAGCTGTATCCGGCCATCAAGGAGATCCACCGCCGATGACCTTGTACTCGATTCAAGACCCGATCCGCCACGAGGGTCCGACCGCGACCACGCCGCTCGCGTTCCGGTGGTACAATCCCACCCAGGTGGTCCTCGGCAAGACGATGGCTGAGCATCTCCGGTTTGCGGTCTGTTACTGGCATACCCTCTGCTGGCCGGGTCTGGATCCCTTCGGGGGCGAGACGTTCATGCGCCCCTGGCACCAGGGTGATCCTATGGCCGCCGCCCGAATCAAGGCGGACGTGATGTTCGAGACCCTCCGGCTCCTTGGGGTCCAGTACTTCACCTTCCACGATCTCGACATTGCCCCCGAGGGACGCACGCTCAACGAATTCAACGCCAACGTGACGGCGATGGCCGACCACCTTGAAGCAAAGATGGCGGCCACGGGCGTTAGGCTTCTCTGGGGCACGGCCAACTTGTTTACCAACCGGCGCTTCATGGCGGGTGCCGCCACCAATCCGGACCCGGATGTGTTTGCCTACTGCGCCGCCCAGGTCAAGCACTGCCTCGACGTGACCAAGCGCCTTGGGGGCGAGAACTACGTGATGTGGGGCGGCCGCGAAGGCTACGAGACCCTGCTCAACACCGACCTCCGCCGCGAACTCGAGCAGGCCCGGCGGTTCCTGTCGCTGGTGGTCGAATACAAGCACAAGATCGGCTTCAAGGGCCCGATCCTGATCGAGCCCAAGCCCAGGGAGCCGGCCAAGCACCAGTACGACTACGACGTGGCCACCGTTGCCGCCACGATCGCTTCGCTCGGTCTCGAGGACGATGTCAAGATCAACATCGAGCAGAACCATGCGATCCTGGCGGGCCACACCTTCGAGCACGAGATCGCGCTGGCTTCGGCGTTAGGCGTCTTCGGCTCGATCGACATCAACCGGGGTGACTACCAATCCGGCTGGGACACCGATCAGTTCGCCATGAACGTTCCCGAGATGGCGCTGGCGCTGTACCAGATCCTCAAGGCCGGCGGCTTTACCACCGGCGGGATGAACTTCGATGCCAAGATCCGGCGCCAATCGATCGATCCCGACGATCTCCTCCACGCCCACGTCGGGTCGATGGATGCATGCGCCCGGGGCCTCTTGATGGCGGCCCGGATGATCGAGGACGGCCGGTTGGACGGTGCCGTCGAGGCGCGCTATGCAAAATGGAACCAACCCGGGAACCAGGCCATGCTGGCCGGCAAGGAGAGCCTCGGTTCCATCGCCGAGCGAGTCCACCGGTCGGGGGTCGAGCCCGAGCCCAGGTCGGGGCGGCAGGAATATCTCGAGACTCTGCTCAACACCTATCTCTAGGAGAAGATCCCGTGGCAGCCAACATCAAAGGACCCGCCGTCTTCCTGGCCCAATTCGCCGGCGATGCGGCGCCCTTCAATTCGTGGGATGGGATAACCCGGTGGGCGGCGTCGCTTGGGTATCTGGGGGTTCAGATTCCGACCTGGGACGGACGGCTCTTCGATCTCGAGAAGGCGGCCGCCTCGAAAACCTATTGCGACGAGCTCAAGGGCGTTGCGAGAGCCAACGGCGTCGAGATCACCGAGCTGGCGACCCACCTGCAGGGGCAGCTCGTCGCCGTGAACCCCGCCTATGATGCCGCTTTCGACGCCTTCGCGCCGGCGGCCGTGCACGGAAAGCCGAAGGAGCGTCAGGCCTGGGCTGTCCGACAGATGGAGCTCGCCGCCAAGGCCTCCCGGAACTTCGGGCTCAACACGAGCATCAGCTTTACCGGCGCCCTGGCCTGGCCATTCGTCTATCCGTGGCCCCAGCGTCCCGCCGGACTGGTCGAAACCGCCTTCGCCGAGCTGGCCCGGCGGTGGCGGCCGATTCTCGATGTCTACGACGAAGTCGGCGTCGATGTGGGCTACGAGATCCACCCCGGCGAGGACGTATTCGACGGCGCCACGTTCGAGATGTTTCTCGAGGCGCTCGGCGGCCACCCCCGCTGCCGGATCAACTACGATCCCTCCCACTTCGTGCTGATGCACCTCGACTATCTCGACTTCATCGACATCTATCACGAGCGGATCTGCGCCTTCCACGTCAAAGATGCGGAGTTGAATCCGACCGGTCGCCAGGGCGTGTACTCGGGATACCAGCCGTGGATCAACCGGGCCGGCCGGTTCCGTTCCCTGGGCGACGGGCAAGTGGATTTCGGCGCCGTCTTCTCGAAGCTCGCGGCCCACAACTATTCGTCCTGGGCGGTGCTGGAGTGGGAGTGCTGCCTCAAGCATCCCGAACAGGGCGCCGCGGAAGGCGCCCCGTTCATCGCCAATCACATCATCCGGGTTACCGAGAAGGCCTTCGACGACTTTGCCGGCGGTAAGACCGATCAGGCTCAGATCAACCGCCTCCTCGGATTGTGACGGAGAATCTCATGGCAACTCAGCGACGGATCCGACTCGGCATGGTTGGCGGGGGACAGGGCGCTTTCATCGGGGCCGTCCACCGGATCGCGGCCCGGATGGACGATCATTACGAGTTCGTGGCGGGCGCATTGTCCTCCGACCCCAGGCGGGCTCGAGCCTCGGGCCGGGAGTTGGGCCTCGAGGCGGACCGGATCTATACCGACTTCCGTGAGATGGCGAAGGCCGAGTCCCGGCGAGCCGATGGGATCGAGGCGGTGTCGATCGTCACCCCGAATCACCTCCATTTCCCGGCCGCCAAGGCGTTCATCGAAGCCGGCATCCACGTGATTTGCGACAAGCCGATGACGCTCGACCTGAAGGAGGCGCGGGCGCTGGCCACCCTGTTAGGCAAGCGCAAGAACGTGATCTTCGCGCTGACCCACAACTACTCCGGCTATCCGATGGTCCGCCAGGCGCGGGCCATGGTCCAGGCCGGCGAGCTGGGCACCATCCGGCTGGTCGAGGGGGAGTACCCGCAGGACTGGCTGACGACCCCGCTTGAACGGACCGGCCAGAAGCAGGCCGCCTGGCGCACCGACCCCGCCAAGACCGGCGCCGGCGGCTGCGTCGGCGACATCGGGACCCACACCTATCAACTGGCCTGCTACATCTCCGGCCTCAGACTCGAAGAACTGGCGGCCGAGCTCACCAGTTTCGTGCCGGGCCGCCGAGTCGATGACAACGTCCATGCCATGCTCCGCTTCAAAGGCGGCGCCCGGGGGATGATCTGGGCGAGTCAGGTTGCGCCCGGCAATGAGAATGGCCTAACGATTCGAGTCTACGGCACCAAGGGCGGGCTCGAATGGGCCCAGGAAGATCCCAACTACCTCTGGTTCACGCCGTTCGGCCAGCCCCGGCGGCGGATTACCCGCGGGGGGGCTGGCGCGGAGGCGGCCGCGGGACGAATCACCCGAGTGCCGTCGGGTCACCCGGAGGGCTATCTCGAAGGGTTTGCTAATATCTATTCCGAGGTGGCAAGGGCCATCCAGGCCAAGCGAGGGGGTCGGAAGCCGGATCAGGGGGTCGAGTTCCCAGGGATCGCGGACGGGGTCGCGGGGATGGCGTTCATCGAGGCCTGCGTCAAGTCATCAGCCAGGAATGCCCGGTGGACCAAGGTGTAGGCCGCGAGCCGCTACCGCAGCCCCACGATTAGAAGGGCGCGAGTCGGCGGTGACGGCCAGGGGCCGGTGACCTTCTAGCCCGGGGTCATGGCGTCAACCGCTTCGGCGCGAGCCGGCCCACCCAGACCCCGCTGTTCATGTCGGTCGCATAGACGTAGCCCCGATGCGGCTGGGCGCCCCAGCTCATCGGAACGTTGGGCCGGAACCCCTTCGGCGAGGCTGCCCAGATCGAGCCGATCTCCCGGCCTTGGGCGTATAAATCGCCCCGAAGTTCCCCGCTCACATCAACGGCCCGAACCCCGGCTTCGAAGTTCCCAACGTAGAGCACGTCGTCTTCGATCCAGATGTTGTGGCTCCCGGCATTCGGCACACTGTACTCCGCCACCTTGACCGGATGCTCGAGGTTGCTCACATCCAAGACGTGGAGACGGCCGAGGGTTTTGATCCGGTCACGGCTGTAGCTGTCGAAGAGTTGGGGGAACACTTCGTCGCCGATGACCAGGTACTTCCCATAACGAAACACCGTGTGGGTTCCGGCGAGCATGTCGGGGGGGTAGAACTCGGTCGTATTGTAGGTGTACCGACTGACGAAGACCGGATTCGAAGGACTCCCGCCCTTCAGCCCGTTGCCGACGTCGAGAATGACCACGCCATCCTTGAAATACGCCAAATACGCCAGGCCGTCCTTGACCTGGATGTCATGCAGATAGCGTCCAGCGGTCTGGCCGCTCGGATCGACGTAGGCGTGGCGGTTGTCCATGATCCACTTGCCGACCTCCTTTGGATTCTTCGGATCCTTGAAGTCGATGACCTTCATGCCCCGGGTCCCATCGTCCGTGAGATAGACATAGTGCCCGTCGACGAACGCACTGTGGACACCGGACGATACCGTCGCGGTGTACTCCGACAGCAGCGTGGGATGCAACGGGGAGGACAGATCCAAGAAGGCGATCCCGTTCTTTCGATTCGAGGCGCCCTGCCTGGCCACCACGCCGATCTTCCCGTCGGCGGTCGTCGAGATGTCGTTGATGATCCGGGCGTCGAACATCACGGAATCGGTCTTGACCGGGGCGGCTGGGTTGGAAATATCGAAAGCGTAGATCCGGTCGGCGATAGTGCTCACGTAGTAGACGTTGCCCACCGCCCACCCCTCCGCGGATTGGAGGTCACTGAACACCACCCAGCCCACCGTCTCGAAAGTCCGATCGTGAACCCGCGGCGCAATCGCGACCGTGGTGGCGGCGGTGACCGTTCCGACGATCGCGTTCACCAGATAGGCGCCCGCTCGCTCGGCCACCAAGGCGCCATCGGGGTAGATCGTTGCCCCGCCGCCGCTGACAACCCACCGCACCGGCGGCTCGGCCACCGCACCGCCGGAACGATCGAAGGCCCGCACCGACATCCGGAGCACGTCCCCGGTTCGGCCTGCCGCGGGGCCGGCGACCTCGATCCGGACCACCGGATTTTGGATCACGTCGATCCGCAACGTCCCGGACACGCCGGCGGTCGTCGCGGTGATCGTCGCGGAACCTGGGGCCCGGCCCGTCACCACGCCGGCCGGATCGACCGTCGCGACCGCCGGAGCCGACGATCGAAAAGTCATCGATGGACCGAGTAGGGGTTCGTCGTCTTCCGTGGTGGCCGTCGCCGTGACGCGAATGACGCCGCCCGGCACCAATTTGCCGGCCTCGGCGGTAACTGCCACCTTCACCGCCGGTTTCGGCAGCACCATGAACTCGGCGGATCCGACCTTGCCGCCCACCCGGGCCAACACCTTGAGGCTTCCCTGCCGGAACGCCCGCACCATCCCGGTTTGGTCCACAGCCGCGATCTCGAACGGACCCGACAGCCAGACGGTCGTGCCGCCGGCGATCACGGTGCCGGCGGCGTCTTTGGCCCGAGCGATCAGCTGCAAGGAGCGGCCGGCGACGATCGTGCCCGACGACGGGGTGACTTCAATGGACGCCACTTGCGCGGCGGCGCCGCTGAACAGGGAGGACCACGTTAGCAGGTGCGCCGCCACGAATTTCATCGGGTCTCATACTCCAGGATGGGGACGACCGGCTTTGGCTCGGACCGGACTGCCTACCGAGGCAAGCCGAGCACGGGAAACGACCAGAAGAAGAACAATCAAGTCCGCGGTCCAAACCATAAGATGTCCCCAAACAAACAGCCAACGGAGGGGCGGCGCGGCAAATTGCCACCTGGCTGGAAACAACATCGATCCGATGTTAACCGCCAGCAGTACCGCCGCCAGCAGGCTCCAGCGTTCGTCTGAATCGCTCTTCGCGACCCGGAACAACGCGAGCATCGGCACGATGATCAATACGTCATCGTAGACGAGGTGGTAAATCCCCAACCGCACCACGAGTGCGGATACTCCCAGCAGGATCCACACATCGGCGTGACGATTGAGATAGACCCAGACACCCAGCGCCAGAAACACGAGTGCCGAAGCCGGCAAGCTCCACTGTAGCAGTCCCAGATCGGTCAGCGCAGCCGTCACATTGGCATAACTCCAACTACTCGTGAACACGGAACCCCGAGACCCCAGGGTCGACAGCACCTGCAGGAGGCCAACTGGCTGGTAGGAAATCGCCAGCAGCGTCAGGCCGAGATAGCCAACGCCGATGGCGAGCAGCGGGGCTAGCCGAACCCGGCTCGGCCCGAAGATCACGGGCCAGAGAAACGGCGCGGAGATGCTCGGTTTGACGAGGGCAAGCACCAAGAGGCTACTTCCCAGCAGATCGTTCCGCGCGCTTGGCGCCGCGCGGAGCAGGAGCACGCCGGCCAGCAATGCCGGCAGGACATGGAGAATCACTTGACCGTTGCCGACGGTCACCCCGACGGCGTTCATGGACAATACCATCAGGGCAACCAGCGCCCGTTCGAGTCGGGACGTGGCACCGCTTGCGCGGACCACCATAACCGTCAACAACCCCAGCATCACCACGGACGTGGCTGCCCACAGCCACCGAGCGGGGGCAAATTCCAGCCAACCGAGGAACGGATATAGGATCACGAACGTGGCGGGAGGATGGGGCGCGAGGGTTGACCCGGCGTAGACCAAATGCCCTTCGAACCAAGCCCGGGTTTGGGTGTTCAAGATGCGTAAGTCAATCGCGCCGGACGGACCCGTCTCAAATAGCAATCGCCGAAACTCGGTCCCGAGCTTGAGGGTGGCGTAGAGGCTCAGCAATACAACGGAGACTCGCAGAATGGTGGTGCGATGAGCGTTCCAGATCGGGCGGGTCGCGGCGATCCAGGAGTCAGGCGTCGTTTCGTCTGTCGTCATTTGGCTCTCGAGTCGGAATCTGCCCGGCTCCGGAAGTTGACCAACTTGACCGGTCTGCCAGACCAGGATACCGTAGGCAGCCCGGTTTGGGCAACGACGGCTACTTCCTGATCTCGGCCGGCACGAAGGTCGCGCGGGGCGTAGGTTTCGAGCATCCAAAGTAAATCCCCGACCCGAGAATCGGCCATGACCCGTGCAGCCCTGGACCTCATCGGAGACACCATCGCCCCTTCCCGTGGCCAGGCATGGCATGGCGGCCCGACCCCGGTCGGCGCCGTGCGGGACGTGAGCGCGGAGGCCGCCCACTGGACCCCGGCCCCCGGCCGCGCGAGCATCTGGGGACTCACGCTCCACATCGCCTATTGGAAGTACACCATTCGGCGCCACCTGGTGCGGGAGCCGATCCCGCGCTTTCCGCGTCATCCCGCCAACTTCCCGGCGGTGCCGCGCCGGGCCGACGAGACACTCTGGCAGGCCGACCGGGCGCTTTTGGCGACGGAACATCGGCTCCTCGCCGAGGCGATCGACGCGTTCTCGCTGGGGAAGTTCGGACACATTCCGGCGGCCGGGAAGCGGTGGACCTTCGGGCGGATGCTGATCGGGGTGGCGATGCACGATGCCTATCACACCGGACAGATCCAGTTACTCAAACGGCTGTGGGACAGCAGGCGGTAGATAACTATGACGACTTTGACTCGATGGCTCCTGGCCGCCTCGCTAATGCCGGCCGGCATTGCCACGGCCCAGTCCGGCGCCCCCCGTGCCGCCGCCACCATCACCGAGGCGGATGTCCGCCGTCGGGTTTTCATCATTGCCGATGACTCGATGGGCGGCCGCGACACGCCGAGCCGGGGCCTCGAGACCACGGCGCAGTACATCGCGCGGGAGTTTGCCCGGAACAAGCTCGTGCCGGCCGGAGACGGCGGCTACTTCCAGCGGTATGCGATCCGGCTCCGAACCCTGGACCCGGCCGGGTCGAAGCTCATCATCGCTGATACCGGAACCCGGCGGGCCGTGTTCACCTTCAACGACAACGCGAAGCTGGTCTCCGGCTCGCCGGTCGAGTTGGTGACGACCCGGGGCCTCGCTCTGGGTGGTGGGCCGATCGGACCGACCACCGAGCTTGACCGCGCGGCGGTCAATGGCCGAGCGCTCCACTGGGTCACCGACTGGCGGGGCAAGGCGCCGAACACGGGTCAGGTGCTGATCGCGGCCGCCAGCGCGGGAGCCGCGCTGGTCATCTTCTCGGTCAACAGCGACAGTGCCTTCGACCGGCTCCGCGGGCAGGTCGCCGGGATCGCCATCGCCGAGTCGGTCGGGTGGCCGGCCGTGATCGCGATCCGGGAGTCGGCCCTGATCGCCCAGGTGCCTGAGGTGGCGGGCGCGATCGAGGCGGCTCGGGCCGCCACAGAAGTCCGGGTCGAACCGGCGCCGGCCTGGACCGCCACCGCGGCGATGGCCTACTCTCGCGACGAACGCACCGAAGTGCCGAACGTCGTCGGGATCGTGCGGGGCACCGATCCGGCGCTCCGCGACGAGTACGTCGCCATCTCGGCCCACTTCGACCACGTCGGATCCCGGTGCCGCGGGGTCACGCCCGCGGACTCGATCTGCAACGGGGCCGACGACAACGGCTCCGGCACTGTCGGCCTCCTCGAACTGGCCGAGGCATTCGCGAACCCGGCCGCGCGGCCCCGGCGGTCGATGCTGTTCGTGGCGGTGAGCGGCGAAGAGCGGGGCCTCTGGGGCAGCGAGTACTACGCGAAACACCCGAGCGTGCCGATCGAGCGGATCGTGGCCAACATCAACATGGATCACCTGGGCCGGAACTGGCGGGATTCGATCGTCGTGATCGGCCGGGAGCATTCGGACCTCGGCGCCACCGTCGACCGGACCGCGGCCGCCAACGGGGACCTCGGTGTCGGCGTGCTGGCCGATCAGTGGCCGACGGAGCGGATCTATTTCCGGTCCGATCACTACAACTTCGCCCGGAACGGGGTGCCGATCCTGTTCTTCACTAACGGTTTCCATCCGGATTATCACGCGGTCACGGATTCACCGGACAAGATCGACGCCGAGAAACAAGCCCGGGTGGTCCGGCTGATCTTCGAGACGGCGCTGGCGGTGGCCAACCGCACCGAGCGGCCGCAGTGGAATCCGGAGAGCGCCCGTCAGATCATCCGGCGGCAGCCGGTTCCCTGAGAAGCCGGCGACCCACGAGGTCCTGGTGCCGAGCCCGAGAATCAGTCACCCGAAACTCTGCGAGCGCTCATGTCACTGACCATTGTTCTGCGGCCCGCCGCGACCCAGCGCCACGATCAGTTCGAAGTTTCCGCTGAGGGGCTTGGTCGTTACGTCATCGAGGTCTCGCTCCCGCTCGGATACGACGCCTCCGCCGCGACGTACCCGGTCATCCTGGTACTCGACGGCAACCTCCTGTTCGACACCGTCCAAGCTCAAGTCCATGGGAGGTTCAACATCGGCGGTGGCGTATGGCCCCCGTCGATCATCGTGGGCGTCGGATACCCGGCCGACGAAGGCTTCTCGGGCTTCTACGCCCGGCGGAACCACGATTTCTACGGTCCTTGGGACATGACCGACGAACTCGGTCAGGCCCTCCAGCAGATCTTCACCACGCTCAAGACCAGCGAGGGCCGCCCCGGCCTTACCATGGTGGCCGGCGGGTACGATCGCTTCATGGCCTTCCTCCGGGACGAACTCCTGCCGGCGCTCGGCCACCACTACCGGATCGATCCCGCTGCCCGTCACACCCTGGTCGGCGATTCCTCGGGCGGCCACTTCGCGCTCCGTGCCATCTACGATCCGGGGAGCCCATTCCGGCGGGTGGTCTCGATCAGCCCGGCCTTCCGGGCCGCCGCGGGGTCCATCCAGGCGGCCGAGGCGGCGTACGCGGCCACATACAAGGACATGGACATCGACGCCTTCGTCTGCTGCGGGACGGTCGAGGTCGATGAAGCGAAGATCCCGGCGCTCTGCGGTTTCGGGAGCGGCGTCATCTGGGTGGCCGAGCAGTTCGCGATTCGGGAATGGCCGAGCGCCCGGCTGGAGTGGGAAATCATGAACAATGAGAATCACACCTCGATTCCGGCCCGCGCGGTGGCAGCGGGGCTTCGATCGGTGCACCGGATCCGGCCCGGCGTGCACGACGCCGAACTCGCCGAGGCCATGGCTGCCGGCCAGGCGGCGCTGACCACCCCCAAAGACTAAGGTACCACTGAAAGCGACTCGCTCCGCTGGTCGCGGTGGTCCTTCCACGGGGCCTTGCGGCTGCCCAGCCGCGGCCCGCTCGGCCGGAAACCATCGCCCCTTCTGCTCTCCAGGCTGCCCGCACTTCCCCGGGCTCTGATCGGCTCCGGCGCCACGACCCCGCTCGCGCCGCCGCCCGACACCCCGGCGCTGTCTCCGAGGCCATGGGCTGGCTATTTGACTAGTCTGACTAGATTTAATACATTGGGCTATGGCAAAGACCTACTCGCTCTACGAAGCCAAGGCGCGGCTCTCCGCCATCATCCGTCAGGTCCGTGAGGGGCAATGGGTCACGGTCACCGTGCACGGTGAGCCCGTTGCCGAGATCCGCCCCCTGGTCGCCGGCCGTTCCGGGCTCGAGACCCGGCTCACCGCGCTGGCCGACCGAGGTGTCCTGGTGCGCCCCGTGGCCGGCGGCCCGGCTCCGCGCGCCGCCGCCCGGCGGCCGGGGGCGCTCACTCGCTTCCTGGCGGAGCGGGACGGATGAAGGTGGCGTACGTCGACACTTCGTGTCTGGTGGCGATCGCGTTTGCCGAAAAGGGCGGCCGGGCCGTGAGTCGCCGGATGAGAGAGTTCGACGAACTGGTCTCGGCCAATCTGCTCGAAGCCGAGTTGGCTGCGGCATGCCGGCGGGAAGGCGTAGGCCAGGCCGACCTGCCGGTCCCGGTGTCCTGGGTGATTCCCGATCGTCCACTCTCGCCGGAAATCGCTCGAGTGCTCGCTGCCGGTTACGTCCGCGGGGCCGACTGCTGGCACTTGGCTACGGCGCTCTACTTGGCCGAGACGCCTGCCGTCATCACGTTCCTGAGTCTCGACACCCGGCAGGTGCAGGTGGCGACCGCGCTGGGGTTCCGGACCTGACGAGGGTTCAGCCCACCCCGCCGCGCCGACCGGCCACAACCAACAAGCTCGACCCGGGAGCAGTCAATACACCCCGACGAGGTGATCCTCGAGTTTATGGGAGAGAACTACCTCCGGGTGTTTGAAACCGTCTGGGGCGCCTGACCTGAACCCTGTCGTGGAGTACCGAATGCAAACCAGGATCACTCGCTTGCTTGGTATCCGCCACCCGATCATCCAAGGCGGGATGCATTACGTGGGCTTCGCGGAACTCGCGGCGGCCGTCTCCAACGCGGGCGGGCTCGGCATCATCACCGGCCTCACCCAGAAGACCCCGGAACTCCTAGCCCGGGAGATCGTCCGCTGCCGCGAGATGACCGACCAGCCGATCGGGGTCAATCTCACGTTCCTTCCCGCCTTCGCCTCGCCGCCCTATCCTGAGTACATCCGCGCGATCATCGAAGGCGGGGTCAAGGTGGTCGAGACGGCGGGCCGGAATCCCGAGGCCTACCTGCCCGCGCTCAAGGCCGCCGTTGGGGACCCGCTTCATCGCGACCCGCGAGGCGCCGGTGCATCAACGGGTGAAAGACGCCATCGTCGCGGCCACCGAGTTGGATACCCGACTGATCATGCGATCGCTCCGGAACACCGAGCGGGTCCTGATGAACGAAGGGG
>JANNQX010000094.1:0-36839 GCA_031400975.1 Gemmatimonadota bacterium | reverse complement strand
GTGCTCGCCGTCGGCACTCACCGTGACGTTGGCTTCGGCGCCGGGGGGACCGGCGACCCCGTCCCAGATCAGCCGGGGCGGATCCGCGAGGGGATTGCCCTCGGATCCGTTGTTGTAGTGGAGAAACCAGTGCTTGCCGTTGGGACTGAAGCGGATGCCGAGGCCGCCGCCCCCGAGAACGGTCCGGTTGGTGCCGATCGGGCGGCGGAGGGCCTCCTTGCCGTCGACCATCGCCACCCACTCCTGTCCCTGGCGTCCGACGTAGCCGAAGCGACTGCCGTCGGGGCTGAAGTTGATCCGGACTCCACCGCCGTCGCTGATGATCTGGTCGAAGAGGAGGCCGGCAACGCCATCATGGAGGACCACCCAGCGGGTGCCCTTCTGGGTGATGGCGACGAGGTGGGCGCCTTTGGGGCTGATGCTGTAGTTCATGCCCTGCTCGTTCGGGGCGACGACCTGTTGGTCGACCTTGGCCTGCAGGGCGTGGGCGGCGCCGGGGGCCAGGATCAGGCCAATAGCGAGGGCGGCGAGGGATCGGACCGGACGGGTCGGGGGCATGGCGGTGTCTCCTGAGATCGGTTCACAAGACTATTGCGCAATGTCCCGGCAAATCCCGTCATCGTCGACCGTGGAAGGCGGACGAGGCCTCGCCGCCCGGTCGCTATTCGGGCCCGCCAGACGTAGTCTTGGAGGGTCGAACGGCCCTTCCCCACGATCCCAAGTGCTCATGACCGATCCGCTGGCCCGCCTCGCGACCGCCCTCGGCGACCGGTACCGGATCGAGCGGGAACTCGGCGCGGGCGGGATGGCCACGGTCTACCTGTCCCAGGACCTCAAACACGACCGCCCCGTCGCGATCAAAGTGCTCCGGCCCGACCTGGCCGCCGCCCTCGGCCCGGAGCGGTTCCTCCGCGAAGTGAAGATCGCGGCCAATCTCCAGCATCCCCACATCCTCCCGCTCAACGACTCCGGCGAGGCCGACGGGTTCCTCTACTATGTCATGCCGTTCGTGGACGGCATCAGTCTCCGGGAAAAACTGGTCCGCGACGGCGAACTCCCGATCCCCGATGCCGTCCGGATCCTCCGCGACCTGGCCGATGCGATGGCCTACGCCCACCGCCGCGGCGTGGTCCACCGGGACCTCAAGCCGGAGAACATCATGCTCTCGGGCCGCCACGCCCTGGTCACCGACTTCGGGGTGGCGAAGGCCGTGAGCGAGGCCACCGGGGCGGATTCGCTGACCACGGCGGGCATGGCGTTAGGCACCCCGGCCTACATGGCCCCGGAGCAAGCCGCGGCCGATCCTCACGTCGATCACCGGGCCGACCTCTACGCCTTCGGCGTGGTGGCCTATGAGCTGTTGACCGGCCAGCCGCCCTTCACGGCCGCGACGCCGCAGGCACTGCTCAGCGCCCAGGGAGTTGGGGAGACGCAGGCTCATCGCACTCATCGATCATCCTTTCGCGGCCGGCGCTCCGGGATCCAGGCGACGACCATGTCCTGGAGTTGGCGGTGGCGCCTAACGATTCAGACGGCGCGCAGATGGTCGTGCCACGGTCTTTCGCGATGCTCGCGGCGTCTTCGGCTGCTGGAAAGGCTTGTTAGACCGCGCCTGGCTGATGAGCGGGTAGGCCTCCGGGCGGTCGATCGAGTCGACGGCAAGGTCGACATCCAGATCAGGCCAGTACAGATGATGTGGGCTTGGCCGCTCGAGCAGGGTCAGCTGGCGGATTGTGGCGTTCGCGAACCATGGAAACTGTTCGAAAGCGACGAACCGTTCCCGGTCATCAACCAGCAGCCAGAAGCCGTTGGTCGACACGTTCGTCACCTCAGCCCCCGAAATGGGCGTCCCAAGCCTTCCGGATTTCATCCAGGTTCTCCAGAGCTATGCGTCTCGCGGCCGCAAGGCGCGTCGGCGTCAATCGTAATTGTTGGCGAGGCTGATCTCCGGCCTGATCCAGAACTTCGCCTCACCGGTTGCGTGCTGCACATGAACATGAGGCCGGGTCTCTTCGCGCGAAAAGAAGTAGAACCGGTACCCGCGCGTCCGGAAGGTTGGACTCATGGACCGAAAGATAGTGGGGCGGAACCGGGCCTGCCGCGTGGACTGTTGGCAGAGCCGCGCAGTCGCTATTCTCGGTTGCCTGGCGGAATCTTGGAGAGCCGAACCGTCGTCTCCCCGACCCCCGAGCCACCATGACCGACCCAGAGGCCCGCCTCGCGACGGCCCTCGCCGACCGCTACCGGATCGAGCGGGAACTCGGCCAAGGCGGCATGGCCACGGTCTACTTGGCCGAGGACGTGAAGCACCAGCGGAAGGTCGCGCTCAAGGTCCTGAAGCCCGAACTCGCCGCGGTCCTCGGCGCCGAGCGGTTTCTGGCCGAGATCCGGGTCACCGCCAACCTGCAACACCCCAACCGGCTCCCGCTGTTCGATTCCGGCGAAGCGGACGGGTTCCTCTATTACGTCATGCCGTACGTCGAAGGCGAGACCCTGCGGGCCCGGCTCGAGCGGGAACGCGAGCTGCCGGTGGACGATGTCGTCCGGCTGGTCACCCTGCTCGCCGCCGCGCTGGACTACGCCCATGCCCACGCCGTCATCCATCGCGATCTCAAGCCGGAGAACATCCTGCTCCAGGCCGGCCAGCCGGTGATCGCCGATTTCGGGATCGCGCTCGCGGTGGCACAGGCGGGCGGGTCCCGGGTCACCGAGACCGGACTCTCGCTCGGCACCCCGCACTACATGAGCCCGGAGCAGGCCGCCGGCGAGCGGACACTCGATGCCCGGTCCGACCAGTACGCGCTCGGGGCGGTGACCTTCGAGATGTTGAGCGGGGAGCCGCCGCATACCGGACCCACCGCCCAGGCCATCATGGCCCGGCTGATGACCGAAACGCCGCGGAGCCTCCGGGCGACTCGGCCCGAGGTGCCGGTCGCGATGGATCGTGCCGTGGGCCGAGCGCTGGCCCGTTCCCCGGCCGACCGGTTCCCCAGTTGCGGCGCCCTGGCCGGCGCGTTGGTGTCGGTCCCGGCCTCGCGCCCTCGGGGTTGGTTGGCGGCCGGGGCGGTTGCCGCGCTGGCGGTGGTGGCGACGGTGGCGTGGGTGGTCACCGTGAAGCGGGGGCCGGCGAGTGCGCCGGCGGCCGACACGGCCAAGTCCATCGCCGTCCTCCCGCTGGTGAATGTCGGCGGCGATTCGACCCAGGAGTACTTTGCCGACGGCATGGCCGATGAACTGGCCAACGCGCTGGGCAAGGTGCCGGGCATGCGGGTCGCGGCGCGGACCTCGTCCTTTGCGTTCAAAGGGCAGCCGAATCTCGATGTTCGTGAGGTGGGCGACAAACTGGGCGTCGCCGTCGTGCTCCAGGGATCGGTGCGGCGGGCCGGTGAGCAGATGAGGGTGAGCGTCCAGCTCATCGACGCTCGCGAGCGCCTCGAGCTCTGGTCCGGCCGCTACGACCGGCCCGTCAAGGATGCCTTTGCCGTGCAGGACTCGATCACCCAGGCGATCGTGAGCCAGCTCGCTCTGACGCTGGGTGGCGCCGAACTGGCCGCCACGCGCGCGGGGCGGACCAGCAACCCGGAGGCCCACGACCTCTACCTGCAGGGCCTGGCCGTGTTCCAGCAGGGCACCGAGCCTGCCATCGCCGCGCGCTCGACTACTTCCGGAACGCGCTGGCCAAGGATCCTGATTACGCCCAGGCCTACGAGGGGATCGCGTCGGTCTACTGACCCTGGCCGATGCCTTCATGCCAGGGATCGCCTACGATTCCGCGGGGATGGCGGCCGGGGAAGCCTTGAAGCGCGACAGCCAGGCGGGGGCAACCACGTTGTCCTCGGGTACGCGTCCTACGCGACCGACTGGGAACTGGGGAAGGCCGAGCGGGAAATGCGGCTCGGCGTCGCCTTGAGCCCCAATTCGTCCTGGGCTGCCATGTTCTACGGAAATTTCCTGTGCGGCATCGGCCGGATCGACGCGGGCCTGGCGCAGGCGGACCGGGCCATCGAACTGGATCGCCTGAGCCCGGTCGGACCATTTGTCCGCGGGTGGTGTCTCTACCTCGGGCGCCGCTACGATGCGGTGATTGCGCGGTATGCCGGAACGGCCCTCATGGTCTATCTCGACACGTTCCTCGGCGCGACGTACCGGGAGCAGGGACGCTATCAGGAGGCGTTGGCGGAGTACGCCCGGGCCCAGGCGATGAGTGAGCAGCCGCTCTATGGATACGCCGTCACCTATGCCCGGATGGGACGGATGAAGGAGGCGAGGGAGATCCTGGGCCGGCTCGAGGCGTACGCAGAGCGGCACTACGTCAATCCATTCTTCCTGGCCGCGATCCGTGCCGGCCTGTGCGACAAGGACCGCGCGTTTGAATCGCTGGAGCAGGCGGCCCGCGATCGCACGTTGTTGATCGCGTGGCTCAACTACTGGCCCGAGCTCGACTCGCTCCACTCCGACCCGCGGTTCGCGGCATTGGGGCGGCGGCTCGGATTACCCGGCTCGCGGTGATGGGCGGCGGATTGCCCCCCCGGGGGTCGCGATCGGCCCAACGGTGTAATCTATTTTGACCGCGGCGCGCGATAACGGACTCCGGGCAAGTCCTTGAAGTCGGCATCCTGGGTCCAGAGGACGGCATCGCGAACCCGCGTCGTCGCATAGATGAGGCTATCCGCCAAGGGAAGTTTGTGCTCAGCACCCAGGCGGGCCGCATACAACGCCAGCGCCGAGTCCACGACAATGACCTCTCCTTGGTGGAGCACGGCCGCTGCCTGCAGGGCCGCATCCTCGTCGCGCTGCTGCAGTACGCGACGAAAGACTTCGTAAATGACGATCGCAGGAACCAGCAGTTCATCCACCGCCTCGATCGCCGGAGCGAAATAGCCGGCGTTCGGGCCATTAGCCAGATATTCCAGCCAGGCCGACGAGTCGACGACGTTCACACCCGATCCCGGTCACGCGGTACGGTCGTGTCGATTCCCTTCAGGAAGCCCCGCATCGATTTCATTGGTTTGACCGGGATGAACTCGACCCGGTCTCCGTATTGGAGCGCCTGCACGTGTTGGCCCGGTCTGAGTCCCAGCGCCTCGCGAATTTGCTGGGGGATCACGACCTGGTATTTGGGTGACACTTTGACGACGGTCATGAATCGGGCCGGTTAAACGATAACCCAATCTATCGGCATATCGTACTACGGTCAAGTGACCCGCCAGGCAAAGCGTCCAACGATGTTAGGCACCAAGAATGTGGAGCCGGCCTTTCAGCCGGGTCCGCCGGCGCGAGTCGCCGACGTCAGTTCGGCGAAGAGCGCGGTCCAGGGACGGTCGCGAGCCCGGAAGGCGCCGTGAGCCAAGCGGGCGCTCCGATATTTTCACATCAATGTGAAAATACTTGCCACGATCTTCACCTGCGGCTAGCATTCCCGGCATGATCGACCGCGCCCTCACCCCCCAAATCTCGGCCGACCTCGAGGACAAGATGGTCCTACTCTCGGGGCCCCGGCAGTCCGGCAAGACTACGCTGGCGCGGGCCATCCTCGCCCGGGCGTCGCGCGCCGGCGCCGAGCGGTACCTCAACTGGGACGACGATGAGTCCCGGACCCGAATCTTGAGCGCGGCCTTCCCCCACCGGGGCCTCGTCGTCTTCGACGAACTGCACAAGTATGGGCGCTGGCGGAACCTCCTCAAGGGACTCTACGACACCCACCGGGACACCCTCAAGGTCCTGGTAACCGGGAGTGCTCGGCTCGATCTCTATCGGCGGGGCGGCGACTCGCTCCAGGGACGGTATCACCATCTCCGCCTCCACCCGCTGTCCTTGAAGGAGGCGAGTTGCTCGGTGCGGGACTTGATGACCTTGGGGCCGTTTCCCGAGCCGCTGCTCTCGGGATCGTCCACCGCCGCTCGGCGATGGTCGCGGCAGTATCGCTCCCGGTTGGTCCGGGAAGACGTGGCGAGTCTCGAACGGGTCGAGGAGCTTGGCGCGCTCGAACTCCTGTCGGTGAGATTGCCGGGCCTGGTCGGATCGCCCCTGTCCCTGAATGCCCTGCGCGAGGACCTCCAGGTGGCCCACAAGACGGTCGAGCGATGGATGGACATCTTCGAACGATTGATGTTCGTCTTCCGCTTGGCACCGTTCGGGCCGCCGCGCATCAAGGCGGTCAAGAAGAGCCGCAAGCACTATCTCTACAATTGGACGGCGATCGCCGATGAGGGGCCTCGGTTCGAGAACCTGATCGGGTTCCACCTCCTGAAGGAGTGCCATTACCTCGAAGATACCGAGGGGCTCGACCTGGAACTCCGGTTCTTTCGGGACATCGAGGGGCGGGAAGTCGACTTCGTGCAACTGCGCGACGGGAAAGCCATCCGGTTCGTCGAATGCAAACTGGCCGACACCGCGATCAGCCCGGCCCTCCTGTACCTACAGCGCAAGTTCCCGTCGGTCGAAGCCGTCCAGGTGATCGCGACCCGCGGGGTCGACCGGACCGCCCGCGAGGGGGTCCGGCTGGTGAGTGCGGACCGGTTCCTCAGCAGTTTGGCCGTCTGATGGAACGACTCACCGCCGGTGGCCAGGTCGCTCGAAAAATTGCCGGCCGACCGATTCGAGTCCGCCCGGGCGTTCAGCGAGGCGCTGGCCAATCCGGCCTACACCCACGGCTCGGCCGACCACCGCGAAGCCGCCTCGGCGCGGCGTTCGTCGTGGGCCGGATGGGCCACGGCCGCGGTCATGACGGGGCTCGCGGCCGTGGCGCTGTGGGGCTCGACCCGACGCTCGGCAGCGGCCGAGGCCCAGAACGTCCGGGTCTTGATCGACTTTCCCGAGGGCCGGGCTCCGATCTTCCAGCCCGGCGGCGCCTTCGCCCTCTCACCGGACGGAACGCGGCTGGCCTACATGGGAGGCGGCCGGCGGGTTGGGAAAAGCGACGTCTGGCGGCTCTGGATCCGGCCGCTCGACCGGCTCGCGGCGGACTCCGTCCCCGGCAGTGAAGGAGCCCATTCACCGGCGTGGTCGCCGACCGGCGACTCCCTGGCGTTCCATGCGGGCGGCAACGATCGCGGCGAGGTCCGGGTGTTTTCCACTCGGCAGGGTGGCGGGGTGGCGACGGTCTGGCGCGGCCCCCCCATGCGGTACGGCCTCTCGTGGGCGACCGGGGGGATTCTGGTCACCACCTCATCGGGGTTGGGGCGAGTTGATCCGGCGAACGGCGCCCTCACGCCCGTGCTCAGGAGGCCCGACGGCCCAACGTCTTGGGCCTGGCCCTACTGGGTCCCGGGTGGCCGCGCGGCGACGTTCACGATCCAGAATCGGGAGACCCGCGCCAGCCAGGTCGCCCTGGTCCGTCTCGGGGAACCCTCGCGGATCGATACGCTGACCGAAGGATTCAACGGCCGCGTGCTCCCAACCGGCGAGTTACTCTGAACCGACGGCGCCGGCACCGTCTACACTGCGCCGCTCGATCTCGACCGGGGCCGGCTCGGGGGCGGCCGGGCTCAGCTCGTCGCCGGGGTCATCGTGCAGCCGGGCCTCGAGCTGCTGCTGAGTGCGTCGGACCGGGGAGCGATCGTGTACGCCCTCGGCTCGGCGGTGCGGGCCGGAAGCCGCATCGGCGTGGTCGATCGGAGAACGGGGGACCGAACCGTGCTCCCGCCGCCGCCCGAGACCCTGGTGTTTCCCGACCTGCACCTGTCGCCCGACGGATCCCGGCTTGCCTTCTCGGGTATTCGGGGGATCACGCAGGACATCTGGCTCTACACCTTCGCGACCTCGCAGCTCGACCCGTTCACCGTTGGCGGGATCAACATGTCCCCGAGCTGGAGCCCCAACGGAACCCAACTGGCCTACTGTATCCAGATTCCCACCGATCAGGTCGTCTCACGGCCGGTCGACCGGCAGCGGCCCGCCGAGCGGATCGGCTCGGGCAACGCGTGTCCCCGATCCTGGACCGCCGACGGGAAGACCGTGGTGCTGGACGGCTCCTGGACCCTGACGCCGCCCGATACGATTCCGCGGCGGGTGCCCGGCGGAGCGGACGGCGAGTTCGCCCCCGCGGTGTCTCCGGACGGTCGATGGCTGGCCTATGCCGCCACCCGCGACGGGACGGCCGACGTCTGGGTCCGGGGGTTCCGAACCGGCAGCGGTCCCTGGCAGGTCTCGCACGGGGGCGGCTTCGATCCGGTCTGGACCCGCGATGGGCGGAGTCTCTTCTTCCGGACCGACTCGACCATCATGGTGGCGACGGCCGTGGTGGCGGGAGCTGCCTTCCAGCCCGGCCCGCCAGCGCGAATCGCCGCCGTCGGCTCGTCGGTGGGCGCGATCTACGGGCGGTCGTTCGACGTCTTCCCCGACGGGCAGCGCCTGGTCGTCTTCGAGTCGGGGACCGGGGCCAGCGTCGAGCACCTGATCCTCGAGACGAACATCGCTGGTCGGGCCCGGAAGGCGCCGTGAGCCGAGCGGTTCGTCCAGGAGATCACCAGACCCGGGGGTGGAATCCCGGGTCCGCCGGCGCTATGATAGCATGTGCCATTATATGCTATCATGTGTTACCAGGAGGACTCGGTGCCCACCGTCCAGATCAGCGCCCGAATCGATCAGCGCCTCAAGCAGACCCTCGACGAGGTCTGCCGCTCCCGCGGCATTGTCATGAACCATTTCATCCAGGAGGCAATTCTCGACCGGTTGGAGGAGCTCGAGGACATCGAGGACCTCAAGGCGATCCGCCACGAACCCACCCGCCCCCTCGCCGAGGTGCTCGCGGAGCTGAAGCGCGATGGCAAGGTATAAGGTCGAGATCAGCAGGACAGCCGAAAAGCAGTTTCGCAAGCTTGGGGCGCCCGATCGCCGCCGGATCGCGCACACCCTGGCCGGGCTTGGCGACGACCCCTATCCGCCCGGGTCGAGGAAGTTGAGCGGTTACACCGATGTGTTCCGGGTTCGGGTAGGCGTCTTCCGGGTGCTCTACAGCGTCGACGGTAGGAAGCTGATCGTGATCATCCTCAAGATCGGGCACCGCAAGGACGTGTATCGGTGACGTCCATGAGCAAGCCCAAGCGCGCGCTGAAGAAGATCCCGACGTTTAAGACCGAGGACGCCGAACGCGAGTTCTGGGCGACCGCGGATTCACCCGAGTACGTGGATTGGTCGAAGGCGCGCCGCGTGCGGTTCCGTGCCGATCGGATCCGGACGGTCCCGTAATCGGACCCGGGCTAGGTGGCCTTGTACTTGATGACGGTGTTCTTGTACTTGGTGAAGTAGAGGTTGTACCGGGCATCCGCCGCCGACTCAATGGTGTTGAACCCAGCCTCAATGTTGATGTACCAGTAGGTGCCGCCGTCGAGCACCTGGCCCACCGTATACGGATCAGTCGAGGTCGCGCCCCCGAACGTCTTCGAGTAAGGTCCATCGGGCGTGGTCGCCGAGATCTCATACTTGGTCGCTCCAGGAACTTTGTTCACCCGAATCTGGGCAGCGGTAAAGAAGCTGCCGAACTGGTTGATCCGCTGGTTCGGGCCGATGAATCCGGTTCGGAAAGGGTCGACGACGATTGAAGCCTGTCCTTTGCCGACCGACTCCAGTTCGACCCCGGCAGCGACCGAGACAACCTCGACCTCGAGCTGGTCGGTGCCGCCGGCGTCGAGGGCCTTGGCCGAGTAGGTCACCTGCTTGTTGGAGGTTCGAGCGCCGCTCGTGACGTTCAAGGTTCCGTGGCCGGCCGAATTGGTGTATTTGTACTCGAGCCCGGGGCCGTCATACGCGGGATCGAGCGTGACCACCAGCAGCTGGGTTCCGCCGACGCTGATGGTCTTGTTCACCGGTTCGAGTTTCACCTGGTAGTTCACTTTGACCGTTACAAACCCCTTCGCCTCGCCTTTGAGCTCGCGGGTTTCCGTGGTCGTGCTGATCACCTGCAGCTTCGGCAGGCCGCTGCTAAAGTCCCACTGCACCTCGCGATTGGTCACGGTCGTCTTGCCGACGATGGTGACCTTGATGTCGTCGACCCGAGGCGGGGGCGAGCTGAACGTCGACTTAGCCGTGTAGGTCGTGACCGGGTTGTTGGCCGCTCCGCCGAGGGCTCCGTGGTTCCCGGAACTCAGCCAGGTGATCTCGGAGTTGGGAAAGGGCTGCAGGATGTTGCCCTCTTTGTCCCGAATCACGAGCTGGAAGTTCTGGGTCTGGCCCGGGTCGATGGTCTTGTCCCTGGGGGACACTTCATAAGTGGTTTTGAGGTCGGCGTCGACCGTCACCTCTCGAGTCGTGATCTTCTGCGCCGCCGGATTGCTCTCCTCCGAGGGATTGAGGAGGACGTCCACGTACACGACGTCGATCGGGCCGGAGAGGAGGTTGAGCTGCGGATTGGTCGCGACGTACTGCTCGTCGGCTTTGGTGCTCCAGTTGGAGACAGTGCCGCCGCTGCCGAGCACGCCGTTTTGGCCGGTGGTGCGCCAACGGTATTTCCACTGCGGCGTGGGCGTTGTCGCTCCAGGCACAGGGATCGGGATGCCGGCACCCAAGGGAACCAGGTGGGCATGAAAGGAGACGGCGCGCTGCTGGAAGTTCACGCTCCCCGTGGCCGGGGTCAGGGTCACGGTGGCGTAGCTCACGCCGGCACTGACCTGGGGCCCCGGCTGGTCCGCCACCGCGGCACTTCCTAGAGCGCGGAGCGCCGCCGGAGCTGCCCCGAAGCTGCTCGTCTTCCCGGAGATGGTACCAGCATTCAGGTCCACCACGGTGTTGGTGAGGGCGCTCCACTGAGTCCCGTTAGAGCCGAACACCGCGAGGTCCCCGGTCATCGCCCATCTCGGCATGGTGGCGAGGTCATACTTCAGCTTGATGGTGACCGGTTGGGCAAAGGTCACCCCCGCCGGTCCGAGTTGGTACACCGGCCCGTTGAACTGCACTTTGGCCGGCGCCGCCGTGGTCGGTGCGGCCACCAGAGTCAGTGAAATCGGCGTCGCGGCCGACACGGCGCCGGCAGGAACCGTCACTTCGACGGTGCCGTTGCCGGCGGTCACGGTACCACCGTTCGGCCCCACCACGGCCCCAGGCGACACCGTCATGACAATGATCCCGGTCTTCCCTTCGCTAGTGGCCGTAATCGTCGTGCTGCCCACAACGAGAGCCGTGACCACCCCGGTGCCGCTCACCGAAGCCACCTGTGTTTGCGATGACGTCCACCCAACACTCCGCCCGGTGAGCGGGGTCCCGGCGGCGTCCTTGAGCGCCACGGCGAGTTGAAGGGTCTGCTGGGGAATCAGAATGGACGTGGTGGCCGACAGGACGACGGTGGCCACTGGACCCGCCACCGTAACCTGGGCGCTCCCGGCCTTGCCCTCGCTGGTGGCGGTGATCGTCACGGCCCCGGGCGCAACGGCAGTCACCAGGCCGGTGGTGCTCACCGTGGCATTTTGACTCGGCGACGCCGACCAGGTGATAGCGCGGCCGTTCAGTTGGCCTCCAGCGGCGTCCCGGAGAACGGCAGTGAGCTGGACCGTCTGTTGGGAGGCCAGGTTGGACGTCGCCGGTGAGACATCGACGGTTGCTACCGCAGCTGGGCTCGGGCCAGGCGGCTGGGTGGGGCCGCCACAAGAGACCACGAAGCCGCCGAGGCCGGCCAGCGCGGCGAACATCAGCCGGGAATTTCGATAAGACATGGATCGGTCTCCTGGTGCGGGATTCGTGCAACGGTCGGGCTGTCCTGCCTACCCTATTACCATGGCGTGAAACCCGGGGAAAATGGCTCATCGGGCGTCCAGGCCGTCGTCGCTTGCGGGGGCCCCGACCGGGCATCACCTTTGGCTGATGCGAAACCACCCCAGCCCCGCCCTCGCCCTCCTACTCCTCGCCACCTCGGCGTGCGGGTCTCGACCTCAGGCGGCTCCGGCCGCGGCTTCGACCAAGGTCTCGGCCTTCGGCGAGTATCGCGGGTACTCGGACTCACTCTATTCGGAGTGGGTCCGCGAGTCCCATTACGTGACGATGCGCGATGGCGTCAAGCTCGCGGTCGATATCGTCCGGCCGGCGGTGAACGGCGTGGCCGTCAGCCAGAAAATGCCCGTGGTGTGGACCCACTCCCGTTATCATCGCGGGGCGGCACCGGCGGCGGCGTTCCAGGCAAGCCTAGACCCCACGGCCAAACCAGTCCCCGCCTGGCGAACCGACTCGATCCCGCCAAAAGTCAAATCGCAAGTCGACGGGAACGACGCACTCCAACGCCTCGTCAAACACGGCTACGTGGTGGTGTCAGCCCAGGTCCGGGGCGGCGGGGCATCCTACGGCCGCTATCAAGGTCTCTTCTCGCCGGCCGAAACCCAGGACGCCTACGACCTGATGGATTGGATGACTAAGCAGGCCTGGTGCGACGGCAACCTCGGCATGTTCGGTGGTTCCTATCTCGGCATCACCCAGTACATGGCCGCCAGCACCAAACACCCAGCGCTCAAAGCGATCTTTCCGAACGTCGCCGCCTTCGACATGTACGACGTCCTCTATGACGGCGGGATCTACCGCCAAAACATGATCGAACACTGGGGCCGGCTGACCCATGCCCTCGACGTCGGGTTTCCCGAGCCACCCGTGGACGAGGACTCGACCGGCGCGATGTGGCGCGAGGCCCTCGGCCAGCACGCCAAAAACTGGAACGTGATTACCGAATGGGGTCGGGCCAAATTCCGAGATCACAAGACGGCCAACTTCGACCTGATCCAGTTTCAGCCGTCCACCCTCCTGATGCCGATGAACGAGTCCGGAGTCGCGGCCTATCACTGGGGCGGCTGGTACGACATCTTCGCCCGGGACGAAATGCTCTGGCTTAAGAACTGGAGCGGGATCGACCGCGTCACCATGGGGCCGTGGTCCCACGCCCGCCCCGACAGCGCCATGGGCGTCGAGCAAGGCCGGATCATTGCGGCCGAACAGCACCGATGGTTTGACCGGTGGCTCAAGGGTATCAAGAACGGGATCGAGCAAGACGCCCCTGTCAACTACGCCCTGATGATCGACCCCGGAAAATGGACCTGGGAGCAGTCCGACACCTGGCCCCTGAAGGCCGTTGCCAACGTCGACTATTTTTTCACCGCCGGCCCATCCGGAAGCGTCCAATCGAGCAACGACGGACTCCTGGCACCCGGGACGGCCGGAGCAGCAGGTCAAGATCTGTGGAAGGTCGACCTGACCACCACGACCGGCACCGCCACCCGTTGGGACAACGCCGTCGGTCAAGGCGCGATGAAGTATCCTGACCTAGCACCGAACGACGCGAAAGGCCTGACCTACACCACCGCGCCACTCACGGCCGATATCACCGTCATCGGCCACCCCGTGGTCACCCTGTACGCATCCTCCGACCAAACCGACGGCGACTTCTACGCCTACCTCGAGGAAGTCGACTCGACCGGTTTCTCCCGATATGTAAGCGAGGGAATGCTGCGAGCCTCCCATCGCGCCGCAGCCAAACCGTCGTGGGACAACCTCGACTTGCCCTGGAACCTGAACCAGAAAGACGATGTCAAGCGGTTGGTGCCGGGAACACCAGTCGAATTGGAGTTCGACCTCCAACCGACCGCGACGGTCTTCAACGCCGGGCACCGGATTCGGGTCACCATCGTCGGGGCCGACGTCGACAACACCGAGAGGCCCCCGGTCCGCGGGCGTCCCACCGTGACCCTCCACCGCGGCGGGGAGATGGCGTCCCGGATTGCGCTGCCGATCCGATGACCGCGCCCTCGATCTGCTACTACAACGGCGTCTGGCACGACGGCCCGACTCCGCTCATGGATTCGGATTCCAACGCCGGTTGGATGGCCAACACGGTCTTCGACGGGGCTCGGGCCTTCGGGGGCTTCGCGCCCGACCTCGACCTGCACTGCCAGCGAATCATCCGCTCGGCGTTGACGCTCGAAATGCGGCCCCCGATCACCGCGCCTGAGATCGAAGCCCTGGCGCGTGAGGGCATTAAGCGGTTTCCGGCCGGAGCCGAGCTGTATGTCCGGCCCATGATGTGGATTCAGGAAGGGACCACGATCATCAATCCGGATTCCACCCGATTCGCCTTGGTCATCACGCCGGCTCCCCTGCCCCCGCCCACCGGGTTCTCGGCCATGCTGGTGCCGTTCCGGCGGGCGGCGCCGGACCAGGCCCCCACGGAAGCCAAAGCGAGCTGCCTCTATCCGATGTCGATCCTGGCCATGAGCTATGCCCGGGCCCGCGGGTTCGACGCCGCGGTGATCCGCTCGCCCGACGGGACGGTGGCTGAGTTTGCCGCGCAGAATCTCTGGTTGGTGAAGGACGGCGTCTATGCCACGCCGGTGCCGAACCGGTGTTTTCTGGCTGGGATCACCCGGGCCCGGGTCATGAAACTCCTCCGGGATGCGGGCCATCGGGTCGAAGAGCGGGTCGTCACGGTCGAGGACTTGGCGGGGGCGGACGAGATTTTTTCAACCGGGAATCAAGCCAAGGTGCTGCCGGCCACCCGATATGAAGACCGATCCTTGACGGACCATGAGGGCGCTATCGCGGCGCGATCGTTGTACTTTGAGTTCGCCAAGTCCCAGCCCGTATAGTCCGCTGGATCGATCCCTCCGTCGTTGGTCGGAAGTTGAGTCTCATGCGTTTACATCCTGGGTTCGGGTTGATCGCCGCCCTCGCGGGGGGCATCAACGCGTGTGGTGGTGGCACGGACCCCGGTCCTGACCCAGTCCCAACCTTCACGCTTGGCGGCACCGTGGCCGGCCTGGCCGGAGGGGGACTCGTCCTCCAGAACAATGCCGGCAATGACCTCTCGGTCGGCGCCGGGGCCAGCAGCTTCACCTTTTCCGGTGCCGTGGGCCAAGGGGCCGCCTACAGCGTCTCGGTCAAGATCCAGCCGAGCAATCCCGCCCAAACCTGTACGGTGACGGGGGGCACCGGCACGATCGGCGCCGCCAATGTCACCAGCGAGGCCGTGGCCTGCACGACCGCGGCCTCCAGTACCCGACGACCCAACGGGTCTGAGGGGGCCGTTTGAAAGCTTCCGCCGGAAACCCGGACCGGCCCGCTCCGTAGGGTGCGCATACCCCAACCGAGATCGAACCCATGACATGGACCCGACGCTCCGTCCTCCAGTCCGGAGCCGCTGGCCTACTCAGCCTCAATAGCTTCAGAAGCTTCCCCTTGGCGCCCACTCGCCCCCGAAAGCCACTCCGGATTCTCTTCCTCGGCGGGACCGGCTTCATCGGCCCCCACATGGTCCGCCAAGCCCTCGACCGGGGTCACCACGTCACCTTGTTCACTCGAGGCCGGTCGGGGGCTGACTTGTTCCCGGAGGCCGAACGCCTGATTGGCGACCGTCACGGCCAACTCGATGCCCTCAAGGGGAAGAGCTGGGATGTGGTGATCGACAACTCGGGCTATGTCCCCGCCGACGTCAAGGCATCGGCCGAGTTGCTCCGCGGATCAGTCGGCCACTATGTGTTTACGTCGACCGTCGACGCCTATCGCGACTACCACACCGCCAATATCGACGAGACCTATCCGCTGGCGACCCTGCCTCCGGGAACACCGCACGACCCAGGGAAGTACTACGGACCGCTCAAGGCCCTCTGCGAAGAAGCGGTGGCCGCCACGTTCCCCGACCACTACACCGTTGTTCGGCCCGGCTGGATCGTCGGCCCGGGCGACAACAACCACCTGTTCACGTATTGGGCCGTCCGGATGGATCGCGGCGGCGATGTCCTGGCGCCCGGAACACCCGACGATCCGGTCCAGGCCATTGACGCGCGTGACCTGGCGGCGTGGGTCATTCAGATGGCCGAGACCGGGCGAGGCGGCCGGTACAGCGCGGTCGGACCGGTCATGACCTTCGCGGAGATGCTCTACGGCATCAAGGCGGTGACCACGACGCCATCGTCGCTGACCTGGGTCGACGCCAATTTCCTCCGGAGCCGGAAAGTCCGACCCTATTTCGACCTCCCCCTCTGGTGGCCGCCCCGAAACGACTACCGTGACCCTGGTATGCCGAGCGGGCTCGACGGCGGAATCGGCGCGTTTAACTTGAACGGCGCCAAGGCCCGGGCGGCCGGCCTAACCCACCGGCCATTCGCCGATGTGGCGCGGGACACGTTAAAGTGGTACCGGGCAACCTATCCGGACTGGCCCGACGGGAAGCGGCCCGGCCTAACGATCGCTCGGGAGGCGGAGTTGCTGGCGGGGTGGCGGGCCAAGAAGTAGGGACGTCGATCTCCTGGACATCACCTGACGCAATCCGGAATACCGGCTTGGCGGCTGCCCAAGTAGTAGCCGTACGCGACCGTGGCGGGAGTGGCCGGAAGCCGGTGAACGGTCTGCCCGAAGGCCGAGGAGGCCGCCGTCAGACCAAGGAATAGAGCCTGACCGGTGATCGGAATCGCGGAGTGGGACACGGCGGTCCCTGAGCTGGATGGTACGGCCAATGTACCACGCCCGTTCCTTGGGGACCAACCTCGACCTTCAGCTTAGTTGCGCCCACAACGAGTTCGTTATATCGTTGCGCGCTCCACTACTATGACCGATCCCGTTCCATGCCAACCGGGTCCCTGGCCCGCCCACGTTCCGGTCCTGATCGCCGGCGGCGGCCCTGTCGGCCTTGCCCTAGCCGCCCTGTTGGCCCGCCACGGAGTGGCGAGCCTGGTGATCGAGGCCGATGATTCCTACTGCACCGGCAGCCGGGCCATTTGCATCTCCCGGCGCTCCCAAGAAATCCTCGGCTGGGTCGGCGCCGATGTCCCGCTGGTTGCGAAGGGCCTCTCCTGGGTCGGCGGGAGAAGCTACTATCGCGACGACGAGGTGTTCCGATTCACCATGCCGTCTGATCCGGGGGAGCGGTTTGCCCCAATGCTCAACATTCCCCAGTACTGCATCGAGCAGTACGCCCATCAGGCTGCTCTCCGCTACCCGACCCCGCCCGACATCCGCTGGCGGGCCCGGATCACCTCAGTACGTCCCGACCCGTTCGGCGCCGATGTCGAGATCGAGGCGGCCGGTGGGTCGCGCCGGGTCCGCGCGGACTGGGTGGTGGCCTGCGACGGCGGCCGAAGCACGGTTCGGGAACAGCTAGGACTGGAGCTCCACGGTACCGAGTACGACGGTAAGTACGTCATCGTCGACATGCAGCAGCCAACCGAACGGCCAGTCGAACGGCTGGCCTGGTTTGACCCGCCGAGCAATCCCGGCTCCACCATTCTGATGCATCGGCAACCCGACGACGTCTGGCGAATCGATTACCAAATCCGTCCGGACGAAGACCCCGCTCTGGCGGTCAAACCGGAAAACGTCCTTCCCCGGGTCCAAAACCACCTCACCATGATCGGCGAAACGGCCCCGTGGGAGCCGCTGTGGATTTCGATCTACAACGCCAAGTGCCTGACACTCGATGACTACCGGCACGGGCGGGTGTTGTTCGCGGGTGATGCCGCCCACCTGGTCCCGATCTTTGGGGTCCGCGGGCTCAACTCGGGGTTGGACGATGCCGGCAACCTGGCGTGGAAACTCGCCCGGGTCATCCACCGCCGGTCGCCCGTGGTCCTCTTGGATTCGTATTCAACCGAACGGCGCCACGCCGCCCTCGAGAACATGACATACGGGGCCAAGAGTACCGAGTTCATGGCCCCGCCGAACTTCGCCTATCAGCTGATGCGAGAAGCGACGCTCCGCCTGGCCGGCACCGATGCAACCGTCCGCCCCCTGATCAATCCCCGGCAGTCTGCCCCGATCGTCTACCAAGACTCGCCGTTGAATCAGGGTGACGCCGCGGGCGGTTGGACCGATGACCTGGCCGCGGCCGGCGCCCCCGCGCCCGAAGCCCGGCTGAGCGACGGCCGACACCTGACCAGTCACTTCGGCGAAGACTTCGTCGCGCTGCAATTCGCCGCTCGGCCCCCGGCCGGGAGTTTGGGACTGCGCGAACGGAGCATCACCCCCCTGTGGATTCCGCTCCAGTGCGGTGAAGCCCGGCAGCGGTACGGGCTCGGCTCGAGTCTCCATGAGGCGACGGTCCTGGTTCGGCCGGACGGATATGTCATGGGACGATGGCATGGCACCGACCCCCAGTTGCCCCTACCAGCGTTCGATCAATCCGGAGTTTCGCTATGACCGATCCCGACCTCGATCAATCCTACAGCGCGGTGTGCCAAGCCATGACGCGGGTCGGGCCGGACCAGACACCGGTCTTCCTGTCGATGCTCTGCCTCTCGTTGATTAGCCGCCCCGACCACGCCGACCAAGCGCTCGCCTTGATCGCCAACGCCGAGGCCCAATGCCGGGTCCCCAACCGTGCCGAGTAGAACACTCCAGGCCATGCCGCTCGACCGGTTCCTGACCGATCGGCTCCACCTGATTCACAAGCTGACCGACCAAACCACGGCGGCCGCCTACGGGCGGGAGTTCGCGCTGCCGTTGGGAGAAGCCCGGTGCTTGGCCGCGATCGGAAACGCCGAACGGCTTGGCGCCGGGGCCCAAACCAGGTTAGTTCCGGTCTCCGTCAATGCCCTTGCCCTCGAGTCGAACTTGACCAAAAGCCAAGCCAGTCGTGCGGCCCAGGGACTCGTCAGCCGTGGGCTTGCCACGAAGTCGGCGAGCCCCACCGACGGCCGGGGCGTGGCCCTAGCGCTGAGCCCACCGGGGCGCCGGCTGTGGCGCCGGGTGATGCGATTGATTGCCCGGCGCAACCAGGAGATCTTCGGCTGCTTTACCAACGCTGAACAACAGCAATTCGGAGCCCTGCTCGACCGGCTGATTGATGCCGCCAGGACCCAAGGAGGTGCCCATGACGCTTGAGTTGATCGACCTCTCGACCAATGAAAACCCGCTCGGGCCATCTCCGAAAGTCATCGACGCCATCGTCCGTGAAGCCCATCGAATCCACCGATATCCGGCCCGCGACGATGCGGGGCTCCGAACGGCCTTGGCCGGGCATCACGGCCGGGGCCTAGCGCCCGATCACTTCTTCGCGGCGTCGAGTGCGTCTGAGGTGCTCGACATGATCACCCGGGCCACCCTGACCCCGGGAGACGAGGCCATCATCAGCTCGCCGACCTTCCCAGTGTATGGCTACAGTGTCAAGAACAACCGCGGGGTGCTCGTCGACGCCCCGCTCGACCCGGTCACCTGCGCCCATGACGTGACCCGGATGCTTGCGGCGGTCACCTCCCGGACCCGGCTCCTCTATCTCTGTAATCCAGGCAACCCGACCGGGGTCCTGATGCCCGCAACCGAGTTCCGGCGCTTGCTCGACGGACTGCCGCTCGCCGTGTTGGTCGTGGCTGATGAGGTCTACCACCAATACGTCGACGACCCGGCCTTCCCCGATACCATCGCTCACCTCCATGAGGGCCGGGAGGTCGTGATCGTGCACTCCTTTTCCAAGGGCTACGGGATGGCCGGCCTTCGGCTCGGCTATGGCATTGCCCGCCCGGAGCTAGTCAGCCGCCTTGGCCAGTTCCGGCTGACCTATGGGCTGAGCGGGCCGGCCCAGGCCGCCGGTATCGCGGCCGTGGCCGACCAAGAGCACGTGGCCCGGACCGTCGCCTTGACGGCCACCGGCCGCCGGGTACTGTCGGAGGGCCTGACTCAGCTTGGCGTTAGGCACTGGCCCAGCAACGCCAACTTCCTCCTGGTTGCCCCGGCCGATCCCGACCAGGCATTGAACCGGCTCGCCGAAATGGGGATCCAGGTCCGGCCCGTCGCCGGCCCCGGGCAGATCCGATGTCTCCGGATCAGTATCGGCCTTCCGGCAGCCACAGAACGGGTCTTCGACGCCTTCGCGTCGCTCGGGGCGTCGTCATGACGGCTTCGACCATGACCGGCGGCGAAGCGGTGGTCCGCGCCTTGATCGCCGAAGGCGTCGACACCGTCTTTGGCTTGCCCGGGATCCAGAACGACTGGCTCTACAACGCGTTTTACGACGCCAAGGACCGGATCCGCATCATCCACACCCGCCACGAGCAGGGCGCCGCCTATATGGCGTTAGGCCACGCCTTGGCCACCGGCCGGCCGGCGGTCTTCAGCGTCGTGCCGGGCCCGGGATTCCTGAACAGTACCGCGGCCCTCTCCACCGCCTACGCCCTCAACGCGCCGGTGCTCTGCCTGACCGGGCAAATTCACTCGAAGCTGATCGGCAAGGCCCAGGGCATCCTCCATGAGATTCCCGACCAGCTCGGCATCATGCGCTCGCTGACCAAGTGGGCGGAACGGGTCGAACGACCCGCCGATGCACCCGGCCTGGTTGCGGAGGCATTCCGGCAGCTCCGCTCCGGTCGTCCCCGACCGGTTGGGCTCGAAGTCCCAATGGATGTGTTGGAGCGCCGTGAAGTGGTCGAAGGCCCGACGACGCAGCTCTCAGCCGAATACCCCGAAGTCGATCTCGAGCTGATTGGACGGGCCGCCACCAAGCTGGCCGGGGCCAAGCGGCCCCTCATCTTCGTCGGCGGCGGAGCGTTAGGTGCCGCCACCGCCGTCAAGCAACTCGCCGAGATCCTCCAGGCACCGGTCGTGGCCCACCGCACCGGCCACGGAGTGCTCGATAGCCGGCACTTCCTCTCGGTCGTCCAGCCCCAGGCGCATCCGCTCTGGAAAGGTGCCGACGTGGTACTCGCCATCGGCACCAACCTGCGGGTCCCGCTCCAGACCTGGGGCGTTGACGACGACCTGACGGTGATCCGGATCGATGTCGACCCCGACGCCCATGGCCGGATCAGAGCGCCGGCCCTTGCGATCACCGCGAGGGCGGAGGATGCCATGGGGCCTTTGATCGAGCGGGTAACCCGCCTCGCGCCTCGCCGGGCCTCTCGCGAACCGGAAATGCGAGCGCTGGCGGCATCGTGGCGGGCCGATTGCGCGTTCATGGCCCCGCAGCGGGAATTCCTCACCGTGATCCGCGAAGCTCTCGGTGAGGACGGGATCTTCGTTGAGGAGCTGACCCAAGTCGGCTTCTCGGCCCGAGCCATTTTCCCGGTGTATCACCCCCGGACCTTCATCACCACCGGCTATCAAGGCACCCTCGGCTTCGGATTTCCGACGGCGCTCGGTGTCAAAGTGGCCCGGCCGGATGTGCCGGTCATCTCGGTGGCCGGCGACGGTGGCTTCATGTTTACCGTCCAGGAGCTCGCCGCCGCGGTCCAGCATTCGATTCCGCTCGTCACCGTCGTCTTCAACAACGGCCAATACGGCAACGTCCAACAGATGCAGCGCCAGCTGTACGGCAACCGGATCATCGCGAGCGACCTGGTGAACCCCGACTTCGTCAAGTTGGCCGAGGCCTTTGGAGCCGAGGCCTATCGGGCTCGGACGACCGCCGAACTGGGGATCGCGCTCGCTGCCGCGCTCAAGACCGGACGACCCGCCCTGATCGATGTCCCCGTCGGCGACCTCCCGGACGTCGATCGATTCCGGAAACTTCCCCGGGTTCGCGGCACCGGATCATGACCCTCGCCGCGCTATGGCACCGTGCCCTACCCTACCTCGGTGTCCGCAGGAACGACGAGCATACCCGCTACTCGTTTCGGTTCGCCGAGCGCTTGGTGTTATCGTGTGGCGCCCGAGCCGAGGTAGCCCTTCCGGCCATCATTCTCCACGACGTGGGCTGGAGTACCGTCCCCGATGACAAGATCCTCGAGTCATTCGGCCCTCGGATCAAGTACCCCGAGCTCCGGCGCCAGCATGAGCTCGAAGGCGTCCGAATCGCCGGCGAAATCCTCGGTGATCTGGGCTACGCCCTCGACGTCAGCCGGGCGGTGGCCGCCATTATCGACGGCCACGACACCCGGCCCGAAGCACTCTCGCCGGAAGACGCGGTCGTCAAGGACGCGGATAGGTTGTGGCTTTTCACGCCATTTGGATTTGCGACCGTTCGGGAGTGGTTCGGCTACTCGGTTCCCGAACACGTGGCCTACCTTGCCACCCTGGCGGCCAACCGACTCCACACCGAACCGGCCCGAACCATGGCGGCCGGCCTTCTCATCTCGCTCGAGGCCGAGCACCAGCCGGCGCCACCGGCCTAACGGGTATGACGGACGCCATCATACTGCCCGAGGGATCGGTCGTCCGGCGTCGATTTGAGGAACTCGCCCGGCGCCAGCGGATGGTTTTTCTGGCCGGCCTGCCGGGGGTCGGGAAGAGCCTCTTGGTCCGGCAGTTGGCGATCTTGGCCCATCGCGCCGGCCGGCGGATTCATTTGCTCCAGTGGGACACGGCCCGGGGTGCCTTTGAAACCCCCGAGATCCTCAAGCGGTACCCTGAGATCGACGGGTTCTCTCATCTCGGGCTCAAGAGAGCGGTCGGCCTCTGGGCCAGGGGCCGGATGTTGGACTGGCATGAGTCGAACCCCGATCCGAGACACCTGCTGATTGCCGAGGCGGTGTTTATCGGCAATCGATTGAGCGAGTTGATCGAGCCGGCGGCCGATCGCGCCGAGGCGCTGCTGGCCAGTCCGGAGCTCCACTTCGTTTTGCCGGTCCCGACTCGGGAAGTTAGGGCCCTGATCGAACAGGCCCGCGACCGGACCATGCAATCACCTCGCCATCCCCGCGAGACAGTGGACGCCCAACCTAACGTGCTCCGGGCGCTCTGGGACGAAGTGCACCGCGAGGCCACCGGCCGGGGCCCGGCGCCCTACGACCCAGCCGTCTACACGGCGGTATTTTTGAAGTGGCTTGCGGCCCGGCACGTTGAGGTGATCCCCATTGAGCAGGCACTCGATGGCTCGACTTCGGCGTACGAGCTCGGCGTGCCGGTGCACGAACTGATTGCCACCCCGGCCGAGGTCAAGCACACCATGGCCGTGATCGACCGAACGTTTGCCGCGAACCAGGAGAGCTGACATGGCCGGAGGTCCGAGTGGGGCGGCGATTTCCCCCGAGTTCGTCACCGCGGTCCGAGCCAAGCTCGCCGAGACGGTCATTCCCCATTTCATCGGGGGCGCCTTTGTCCAGGGTCACCGAGGTGAGACCTTCGACACCCTCGATCCGTCCACGAATCAGCGCCTCGCCCGGGTTGCCCGGGGTCATGCGGAGGATATCGACCGGGCCGCCGAGGCGGCCCACCAAGCCTTCCAGTCCTGGCGCCGGCTGGCCCCGAAAGCTCGCCGGGCGCATCTGATCCGAATTGCCAACGTGCTCGAAAGGCACGGCGACGAGCTCGCCACGATTGAATGCCTGGATGCCGGTCAAGTCATCAAAGTGGTCCGGGCCCAGATTGCCCGGGCCGCGGAGAACTTCAGCTTCTACGCCGACTACGCCGAGCGGGCCATGGACGGGCGGACCTTTCCGGTGGGTCATGAGTGGCTCAACTACACCCTGCGGGTGCCGGTCGGCCCCTGTGGGATCATTACCCCGTGGAACTCCCCCCTGATGCTGGCCACGTGGCGGATTGCTCCCGCTCTCGCGACCGGCAACACCGTGATCTTGAAGCCAGCCGAGTGGTCGCCGCTGACGGCGTGGAAACTGGCCCAGATCATTCAAGAAGCCGACCTCCCGCCCGGCGTGTTCAACGTCGTTCAAGGCTTCGGCGAGGAAGCCGGCGCCCCGTTGGTCGCTCATCCGAAGGTGCCGCTGATCACCTTCACCGGCGAAACCACCACCGGAACGATTGTCACCAAGAACGCGGCCGACCAGTTGAAGCGAGTCTCGCTCGAACTCGGCGGCAAATCGCCATCGGTGGTCTTTGCCGATGCCGACCTCGACCGGGCCCTCGACGGCACCGTGTTCCAGATCTTCAGCCTGAACGGCGAGCGGTGCACCGCTAACTCCCGAGTCTTGGTCCAAGAATCGATCTTCGACGATTTCGTGGCCCGGCTCGAAGCCCGAACCAAGTCGGTCATCGTAGGCCACCCGCTCGATCCCAACACCGAAGTAGGCCCGCTCATCCACACCGAGCATTGCGACCGGGTGCTCGGTTATCTCGACATCGGCACGACCGAAGGGGCCCGGCTGGTGGCCGGCGGACATCGGGTCGGCACCGAGGGCAACTATGTCGCCCCGACCTTGTTTACCGGCACCAATCGGATGCGAATCGCCCAGGAGGAGGTCTTCGGACCGGTCCTGGTCGCGATTCCGTTCAAGGACGAAGCCGACGCGTTAGCCAAGGCCAATGACATCAAGTATGGCCTCGCTGCTTACGTCTGGACCGGCGACGTGGCCCGGGCCCACCGAATGGCACTCGGGATCGAGGCCGGAATGACTTGGATCAACAGCCATAACGTCCGCCACCTGCCCACGCCGTTCGGCGGCGTCAAGTTCAGCGGCACCCACCGCGAGGGCGGCGAGCACGCGTTCGAGTTCTACACCGAACTCAAGAACATCGCCGTGCCGCTCGGCAACCATCCGATCCCTCAATTCGGAAAGCGTTAGGTGACGGTCATGGCAGCCCCTGACATCGTCCGGATCGGCCATGTGGTCCTGTCGGTAACCGACCTCGTGGCCTCGAAGCGGTTCTACGTCGACCTCCTCGGCCTGCACGTGCTCCACGAGCAACCGGGTGCCCTTTATCTGCGGGGTGTCGAGGATCGCGAGTGGTCGCTCAAGCTCGAGCAGGACCCAACCCCACGGGTCCGGCAGTTCGGCTTCAAGGTCGGGTCCGAAGCGGCGCTCGATGAACTGGAGGCCCTAGCCCGGACGGAAGGGTTAGACACCAGGCGGGAGTCCGAACTGGACCGGCCGTCATTGCTCCGGATTCAAGACCCGTTCGGCTTCCCGATGACCTACTACTACCAGTCGGTTCGTCACCCCTGGCTGCTCCAACGGTACGACCTCCACCGGGGGCCCGGCCTCACCCGGATCGATCACGTCAACCTGTTCAGCCCCACCGTCGGCGACATGGCCGGCTGGTATCAGCGGACGCAGGGGTTTCGGTTGACCGAGTTCACCGAGGACAAGAACGGCGTGACCTGGGCCGCCTGGATGCACCGAAAGGGGAACGTCCACGACCTGGCGATCACCAACGGAACCGGACCCCGGATGCATCACTTCGCCTATTTCCTGCCTGACGGGAGCCGGGTTACCCAGATGTGCGACATCCTGGCCGGGGCCCGAGCCGAGGCCCACATCGAGCGAGGGCCGGGTCGTCATGGGATCTCGAACGCGTTCTATCTCTACTTGCGCGACCCTGACGGCCATCGCATCGAGCTCTACAGTTCCGACTACCTGACGGTCGACCCGGACTTCGAGCCGATCCGGTGGGATCGAGACGATATCCGCCGCCAGCAATTGTGGGGCGGGCCGGCTCCGACCCGTTGGTTCACGGAAGGCTCAGTCGTCGAATCGTTCGAGGGGCCTCCGAGCCCAACGGGTGAGTCGACCTTGTCCGCCATCCCAACCTACATCGCATGACCGGCACCATCTACGCGGCGGCCCTCAACCGAAGGGAAAGCCTCGAGGCGTTAGGCGACGCGCTCCTGCGAAGTCCCTACCTGTCGCCGCCCATCGCACCGGTCCTCCACATCAAGCCGGCCAACACCCGGATCGGCCCTGGGGCTCCGATCCCCTGCCCCCGTGAGGTGCCGGCACTACGAATGGGCGGGACGATCGGGCTAGTCATCGGGCGGACCGCCTCGTCGGTGGCCGAAGCCGACGCCCTCTCGTACCTGGCCGGCCTCGTCGTGACGAACGACGTAAGCGTTCCCTACCAATCGCACTACCGGCCGGCCATCAAGCAACGGTGTCGCGACGGGTTCTGCCCGGTTGGCCCGCTGGTAACCGCTGCCGGGACGTTCGACCCCGATCGCTTGGAAGTCGTCATCGAGATCGACGGGCAGATCCGGCGGCGTGCCGGCGGCGATGGCCTCGTTCGCGGCGCCGCCCGGCTCCTCGCGGATGTGTCCACCTTCATCACCTTCGCCCAGGGCGACATCCTGCTCCTTGGCGAGCCGCACGACCCCCCGCTCGCCGCCCCAGGCCAGCGGGTCCGAGTCGTGATCGAGGGCCTCGGAAGCCTCGAGAACCAGGTCGAGTGGGAATGAAGCGCGCCCGGGTGGTTTATCAAGGCGCCGAGTGGGCCGCGACGGAGTCTGACGGCATGGTCTGCCTCTCCGATGGCCGCCGGCTCACCGAGTCCGAAGTCGTCTGGCTGCCACCAATGACCCCGAGGACGATCTTCGCGGTCGGACTCAACTATGCCGACCACGCCAAAGAGCTGGCGTTCGCTCCGCCGACCGAGCCGCTGGTCTTCCTCAAGGGCCCGAATACCATCGTCGGCCACCGCGGCACGGTGAGGCGCCCGTCCGATGTGACGTTCATGCACTACGAATGCGAGTTGGCGGTGGTCATCGGCCGGACCGCCCGGCGGGTTCCCGAGGCCGAGGCACTCGACTATGTGGCGGGATACACGGTGGCCAACGACTACGCCTTCCGCGACTACCTCGAGAACTACTACCGCCCCAACCTCCGCGTCAAAGGGCGGGACCGGGCTACGCCGTTAGGCCCCTGGCTGGTCGATGCGGCGGACCTGCCGAACCCGGCGAATCTCAGCATCCGGACGATGGTCAACGGGACCGAGACACAGAGAGGCTCCACCAAGGACATGATTTTTTCGGTGGCCTGGCTGATCGAATACCTGAGCGGGTTCCTTACCTTGTCGCCCGGCGATCTGATCTTGACCGGCACCCCCGAAGGCCTGGCGAACACCCAAGTCGGCGATACTGTCACCACGGAAGTCGAGGGTGTGGGCCGCCTCACCAGCACGATCATTGGAGACTAGCACCGATGCCCCATTTCGTCGTCGAGTACACTGACAACCTCGGGGAGGCCGCCCGGATTCCCGAGTTGCTCGCCAAGGCCAACCGAACCCTGATGGATCAAGGCGGGGTGTTCCCCACCGGCGGCATCCGGTCCCGCGCCCACCGGCTCACCGAGTATGCCATCGCCGACCAGGCCGCCGACTACGCCTTCGTCCACATCCAACTCTCGATCCGGGTGGGGCGGTCCGAGGCCGTTAGGCGCCGGGCCGGCGACGCGCTCTTCGCGATGATCAAGGACCACTTCGCCGCCCTGTTTGCCGAACGGCCCCTGGCGCTCTCGTTCGAGCTCCACGAGGAAGCCGAAGGGTGGTCATGGAAGCACAACAATCTGCACGCCCTGCTCAAGGCCCCACAACCGCCCGAGGCTCCGTGAATCCAAGCCTGGTCAACCAGTTGGCCCGCCGGCTCGACGAGTCGGAGCGGAGCCGGGTCCAGATCCGCCAGTTCTCCCTTGACTACCCAGACATCACCATTCAGGACGCCTACGCCATCCAACGCGAATGGGTGGCGATGAAGCTGGCAACCGGGCGGACCGTGAAAGGCCACAAGATCGGCCTCACCTCCAAAGCCATGCAGTACGCCTCCAACATCTCGGAGCCCGACTACGGCGTGCTGCTCGACGACATGTTCTTCGACAACGGCGCCACGATCCCGGCCGGTCGATTCATCGTCCCCCGGGTCGAGGTCGAACTGGCCTTCGTCTTGGGCCGTCGGCTCGAGGGGCCCAATTGCACCCTGGCCGATGTCCTCGCCGCCGCCGACTCGGTGGTACCCGCGGTGGAAATCATCGACGCCAGGATCCAGCAGATCGACCCCGAGACCAAAGTGACTCGCAAAGTCACCGACACGATTTCCGATAATGCCGCCAACGCCGGCATTGTGCTCGGCGGCCGCCCTTTCAAGCCGAACGAGGGCGACATGCGGTGGGTCTCGGCCCTCTGCCTTCGGAACGGGGAAATCGAAGTGTCTGGGGTCGCGGCGGCGGTGCTCAACCATCCGGCCAACGGAGTGGCCTGGCTCGCCAACAAGCTGGCGCCCTACGGCGTCGGGCTCGAGCCCGGCGAGGTGGTGTTAGGCGGGTCGTTCGTCAGCCCGGTCCCGGCCCGCCCCGGAGACGCGTTCCATATCGACTTCGGCCCCTATGGAACAATCGACTGCCACTTCGCCTAGATCAGGAGAAGTTCTGTCACAATTTCGACTAGACTCATTCATGACTCTGTCCACCCTGATCCGCCTCGGCGCCATCGCCCTCCTGCTCGGCGGTTGCACCCCCGCCCCGGCCTATGATCTCGTCCTCGCCGGTGGCCGGGTCATGGATCCGGCCTCCGGTCTCGACTCCCTGCTCAACGTCGGCATCATCGGCGACCGGATTGCCGCCCTCTCGCCGCGCCCGCTTCGGGGCACCGACACGGTCAACGTCGCTGGGCTCGTCGTCGCTCCCGGGTTCATTGACCTCCACGCCCACGGCCAGACCCAGTCCGACGGAGAAATCCAGGCCCGCGACGGCGTCACCACTACCCTTGAAATGGAGGCCGGGGTCTACCCGGTCGCCAAGTGGTACGCCTCGCGCGAAGGAAAGTCGCCGCTCAATTTCGGCGCCACCATCGGCCACCGACCCGCTCGGTATTTCGTCTTCCACAACGGGCTCGAAGTCCTCCATGGCCCCACCAATCCCGGATCGATCCTCGGCCTCGGCCCCCTCCCGGCCGGCGCCAACCAATCGGCAGGCGACGCCCAGATCGAAGCCCTCGGCGGCACGATCCGGCAAGGCCTCGACGAAGGGGCGTTAGGCGTCGGCTTCGGGATCAACTACACCCCCGGCGCCACGCCGGAGGAGATCGACCGGCTCTTCCGGGTGGCGGCGGAACGGAAGGTCCCGGTGTTCGTCCATACCCGCGCCTTCGGCATCGGCCCGATCCGCGAGACCATCGCCGCCGCCCGGGGCGCCGGGGCCGCCCTTCACATCGTCCACATCGCGAGCAGCGCGCTTGCCGACTTGCCCGCCGCCCTCGTGCTCCTCGACTCGGCCCGAACCGCCGGCCAGGACGTGACCGCCGAGGCCTACCCGTATACCGCCGGGTCCACCCGACTCGAGTCAGCGATGTTCAACCCGGGATGGCAGGACAATCTCCGCGTCGACTACCCCGATCTGGCCTGGCCCGAGACCGGCGAACGCCTCACCAAGACGAGCTTCGAACGCTACCGTCGGCAAGGCGGCTGGGTCGTGATCCATATGATGAAAGAGGAAAACGTCGCGAAGGCCATCGGGCACGCCGGCGTGATGATCGCGAGCGACGGGGTTCCGTTCGTGAAGGGAACCGGCCATCCACGCGGGGCCGGCACCTACGCGAGGATCCTGGGCTACTACGTCAGGGAAAAGCGGGTGCTCACGTTGATGGATGCCCTCGCGCGGATGACCATCCTTCCCGCCCGTCGACTCGAAGGCCATGTGCCGATGATGGCAAGGAAGGGGCGGATCGAAGTGGGCGCCGACGCCGACATCACGATCTTCGACCCGGCCACCGTCGCCGACCGCTCGACCTTCGCGGAACCGGCCCTCACTTCGGCGGGAATTCCGCACGTGTTGGTCAACGGAACCTTCGTGGTCCGAAACGGCCAGTTGATCGCCGGGGCGCTGCCGGGGAGGCCGGTCCGAGCACCCATCAAACCCTGATGTGGCGCCGCCCCTGCCTCATCGTGGGGCGGCGGACTCGTCCAGCCACCACGTCACCCGTCGGTTAGCCCGGACCGCCAGGGCCACCGGCCGCTCGTCCCCGGGATCCATCAGGGCCGCGCGAATCACCTCGGCCTTCTCCGCCCCGAACGCTCCGACCCACAACTGATCTGCGGCGGCCAACGCCGGCATCGTCATGGAAATCCGCCGCGGTGGCGGCTTTGGCGAATCCCCAATCGCCACCATCAACCGATCGGCCTCGGCCAACGTCACGTGGCCGGGAAAGAGCGAGCAGACGTGCCCGTCCCCGCCCACCCCGAGCAGGATCAGATCAAGCCGGCCGCGCGGTCCCGCCACCGAGATCAACGCCGCCTCTGCCGCGGCCGCCGCCTCCGAATCGGGCCGCTCGGTCTCGATCCGGTGGAGCCGAGCCGACGCCGCGGACCCCGAGCCGAAGAGCAGCCGGCTGGCTTGGCCGTAGTTGCTGTCGGGCGCATCGGGGGGAACGCACCGTTCGTCGGTCCAGAAGACATCCGTGACCGGCCAAGGCATTGGAACCGTGGCGAGGGCCGGCAGAAATGCGTCGGCCACACTGCCGCCGGTGATCGCCAGGGTAAAACGTCCCCGAGCCGCCACCGCCGCGCCGGCCATCGACGCAACCCGGGCCGCAAACCGTAGGGCGAGCTCGGCCGGGTTGCCAACTTCGAGGTTCTGACGGTCGTCCATGCTGGTCCCGCGCCTTCGCTGGGGTGGGTCGCTAGTATTCAAGTTACGCTGGCTCCGGTCGAAGATACTGAAGAACCCCTCTCAGGGAATCGCCATGCAAATCGGGATGATCGGCCTCGGACGAATGGGCGCCAACATGGTCCGCCGCTTAGGGGCCGCCGGCCACCAGTGCGTCGTCTACGACCGCGCCACCGACGCCGTCACGGCCCTTGCCAAAGAAGGACCAACGGGCGCCACCACGCCCGCCGAGTTCGTCAAAGCCCTCGCGACCCCCAGACTGGTATGGCTGATGCTCCCGGCCGCCGTGGTTGATCGGGCCATCGAGGAGTTGGTCCCCCTCCTGTCTCCGGGCGACACCATCGTCGACGGTGGCAATTCCCATTACCACGACGACATTGCCCGCGCCACCCGCCTCAAGGAGAAGGGGCTTCACTATCTCGATTGCGGCGTCAGCGGCGGCGTTTTCGGCAAGGAGCGGGGCTACTGCCTGATGATCGGCGGCGAGGTAGAGCAGGTCCGTCGATTCGAGCCGATTTTTCGGTCGCTGGCCCCCGGAGGCGCCGCGGCCCCGCCGACGCCCGGCCGCCTCCCCGGCACCGGCTCAGCCGAAGAGGGCTATCTGCATTGCGGCCCGGCCGGCGCCGGCCATTTCGTCAAGATGGTGCATAACGCGATCGAGTACGGCATGATGTCGGCCTACGCCGAGGGCTTCAACGTTCTCCATCACGCCAATGCCGGGAAGAAGGACCGCGCGGTCGACGCCGAGACCACCCCGATGCGGCATCCCGAGCATTACCAATACGACTTCAACATCGCCGAGATTGCCGAACTGTGGCGACGCGGGAGTGTGGTGTCGTCCTGGCTCCTCGACCTCTCAGCCCAGTCGTTTGCCGCCGATCCCGCGCTCGCCAACTTCGCCGGCAAGGTGTCCGACTCGGGCGAGGGCCGGTGGACCTTGGCGGCCGCCAACGACCTGGCCGTGCCGGCCTACGTCATGGCCGCGGCGCTATTCAGCCGGTTCGAATCCCGGGGCGAGGCTGAGTTCGGCAACCGGTATCTTTCCGCACTGCGCCTGGCGTTCGGAGGCCACGTCGAACGAGGTCACAAGTGACCGAACCTCGATCGGATTCGCTGGTCTTTTTCGGGATCACCGGCGACCTCGCCTACAAGAAGATCTTCCCGGCCCTTCACGCTATGTCGAAACGGGGCGTGCTCGACATCCCGGTCGTAGGCGTCGGTTCGTCCGACTACACCGTACCGCAGCTGATCGAGCGGGCCCGCGCGAGCATCGCCGAGTACGGCGGCGGCGTCGACGAACATGCGTTCGCCTCGCTGGCCGGCCGGCTCCAATACGTCCGGGGCGACTATCGCGACCCGGCCTTTTTTACCCGCCTCAAGGCGGCCATCGGCACCTCGACCCATCCGTTGCACTACCTCGCCATTCCCCCGTCGCACTTCGGGCTCGTGGTCGGTGGCTTGCAGCAGTCGAGTTGTTCGTCGGGCGCGCGAGTGGTCCTCGAGAAGCCGTTCGGCCGGAGCCTCCAGTCGGCCAAGGACTTGAACAAGGTGCTCCACGCCGCGTTCGAAGAGTCCGCGATCTTCCGGATCGACCACTACCTCGCCAAGGAAGCCGTCCAGAACCTTCTCTACTTCCGCTTCGCCAACGCCTTCCTCGAGCCGGTCTGGAATCGCCAGTATGTCGAGTCGGTTCAAATCACGATGGCCGAGAGTTTCGGCGTGAAGGGACGGGGCAAGTTCTACGAGGAAACCGGTGTAGTCCGCGACGTGATCCAGAACCACTTGGTCCAAGTCATCGGCTTCCTGGCGATGGAGGCACCGAGCAACGCGTACGCCGAAGCGATCCGAGATGAACAGGCCAAGATCCTCAAATCGATCCGGCCACTCGACCCGGTCAATTTTGTCTCGGGCCAGTACGACGGTTACCGGCAAGAAGACGGTGTCGCGCCGGCCTCGAAGGTGCCGACCTACGGGGCGGTGAGTCTCGAAGTCGATTCGTGGCGGTGGTCCGGGGTGCCGTTCTTTATCCGCACGGGCAAGAGCCTCGCAACAACCGCCACGGAGGTGGTCGTGGAATTCAAAGCCCCGCCCCGCGTGGTATTCAAAGAGGCTGCACCCGCCATGGGGAACTATGTTCGATTCCGGCTCGGGCCCGACGTGGTAATCGGGCTCGGCGCCAGCGCCAAGAAAGCCGGCGAAGCCATGGCGGGCCAAGCCACCGAGCTCTCGTTGGTCCGGCAGAAAGACGCCGACGAACGAGACGCCTACGACCGGTTGTTAGGCGATGCCATGATCGGCGACGCCTCGTTGTTCGCCCGGCAAGACGCGGTCGAAGCCGCCTGGGCCATCGTCGATCCCCTGCTCGATCTCGATCGCGAGCCCGAACCGTACCGCCCCGGGACCTGGGGCCCGCTCGCGGCCGACCAGCTCACCGATCGGGTCGGCGGATGGAACACGCCCTCATGAACGTCCTCGTCATCGATGTCGGCGGAACCAACATCAAGATCCGGCTGAGCGGCCGCGCGGAGCCGATCAAAATTCCCTCGGGCCCCGACCTCACCGCCAAGAGCATGGTGGCCAAGGTCTTGAAGGCGACGGCCGACTGGACCTATGACGTCGTCTCGATCGGGTTGCCAAGCCCGGTGATAAACGGCCAACTCCTCCATGAGCCCGTCAATCTCGGCGGCGGCTGGGTCGGCTTCGACTTCGCCGCTGGGTTCGGCAGACCGGTCAAGCTGATCAACGACGCGGCCATGCAGGCGCTCGGGTCCTACCGGGGCGGGCGGATGCTCTTCCTTGGACTCGGCACCGGCCTGGGCTCCGCGGCGATTTTCGACGGCGTCCTCCAGCCGATGGAGTTAGCCCATCTGCCCTACCGGAAGGAAAGGACCTTCGAGGACTATATCGGCGTCCGAGGGCTGGAGCGGGTCGGCCAGGAACGGTGGGAGGGTCATGTCCACGCGGTGGTCGAGATCCTTCGGGCCGCGCTGCAGGCCGACTACGTGGTGTTAGGCGGCGGGAACATCAAGAAATTGGAGGCCCTCCCTGAGCATACCACCCGGGGCGACAACACCAACGCCTTCGTCGGCGGCGAACGGCTCTGGGCCCCGAACCTGCCGATCGCCGACCCGGTGCCGGGTCCGCCCACGAAGCAGGCTAGCCGCCGCCGGCGACCGCCTGGGCGCTCCTGATCACCCGTACCAATCGGTCCGCCGCATTGGACCAGTTCGACCGAATCGCCATTGAGCGATTTGTCTAGGAGGTACCCCGCTCCAACCGGTACCCGACTTTTCGAACGGTCAGCAAATGCCGGGGCGCGGCGGGGTCCACTTCCAGCTTGCGTCGCAGCTCGGCAAGGTGGGTGTCCACCGTCCGGCTCAACACCGTGGCCTGATAGCCCCAGACCCGCTGCATCAGATCGGCCCGGCTCTGCGCCGCCCCATCGGCGTCCACCAAGGCCCACAGCAAGTCAAACTCCTTCGGGCTCAACCCCACATCCTGAGTGCCCCGGCGCACCCGGCGCGTGGCCGGGTCGACCTCGATCTGGCCAAACCTCACCGGCGGACCTCCCGGGCGGGCGGGGCGGGCCCGGCGGAGCAGCGCCTCGACCCGGGCTAACAGTTCGAGCACCCCAAACGGTTTGGTGACATAATCGTCGGCGCCAAGCCGGAGACCCCGCACCTTGTCCCCCTCCTGCCCCCGGGCCGTGAGAATCAAAACCGGGGTTGAATCGTGCCGGGCCCGGAGCTGACCTAACACCTTGAGGCCATCGATGCCGGGAATCATCAAGTCAAGGATCACCAAGTCGAATCGGGCCTCCGCCAGCGTGGCCAATGCCGCCGGACCGTCTCCAACCACCTGGACCTGATACCCCTCGATCTCGAGGTTGTTCCGAAGCCCAAACCCGAGGTCGGCGTCATCTTCCACGACCAGGATCGTCGCGATCACGAGGGCAGCCTAACGACGAACCGCGCCCCTCGCGGCTCGGCCGGCTCGACCCAACACGACCCGCCGTGCAAGGTGACCAGGTCCCGGACCGTCGCCAGGCCGATCCCGGTGCCGGCAATCCCACCCCGCCGCGCCGCCGCCCCGCGCCAGAAGCGGTGCCACACCTGTTCGCGTTCGTTCGGTGGCACGCCTTCTCCCTGATCGACCACGGCAAGGGTGACGGCCTTAGGGTCTCCAGTCAGCCGCACCGAGACGGTCGACCCAGGGCCCCCGTACTTGACCGCGTTGTCGAGCAAGTTGATGAGAATCTGACGATAGGCGCTGACGTCCACGTCCCAAAGCAGTCCCGGTGCGACCTCGGCTGCCAGCCGCACCCCGCCCTTGGCTGCGAGCGATTCGAAATCGCCCACGATCTCTTGGGTTAGCGTCGCCAGGTCGATTCGCTCCGGCGTCACCCGGAGTACGGATCGCTCGGCCCGCGAGAAATGGAGGAGATTCTCGACCAGATGTTCGAGCCGCCGGGCCTCGCGTTCGATCACCGCCAGCGATCGTTCCCCCTCATCGGGCGACCGGATCCGCCCCAGGCGCAGGGTCTCGGCAAAGAGCCGGATCTGCGCCAACGGCGTCCTGAGCTCGTGCGACGCGCCCGCCACGAAATCCTCCCGCAACCGCGCCAGCCGCCGTTCTTGTCTCAGTTGTCCCACCCCGGCCACCGCCAGGACCGTTGCCAGGCCGAGCACCCCGAGCAGCAGAGGGAGCCGAGAGCCCGGGAGGCCCCCGATGATCAGCCGTGGCGCCAGAGCCCGGGCTAGCGTGAGTTCGACCGCGAGGTCGCCAAAGAGCCCGCCGAGGGCGTGCCTCGCTTGAAACCCGGCAGAATCAGGCCGCCCTCGCCCCCCAATCATCGTGGCCCCCGACACCAGCCTAACGGCCACCCCGGAGTCCAGCGTCGAGCCTCGGGTAAGCGATGCGGGAAGCAGGGGATCTCGCGCCAGGACTGAATCGACGGCGATCGACAATCGTCCGATCGGGATCCCGAACGCCGCGCCGCCCCGGCCCGTCGAGCGGAACGGGGTGAAGACCACCAGTTCGTTGTCCCGTACCATGGCGCCGAAATAGGCCGACTCAGGGAGTCGCGCGCTGCCGGCTTTGATGACGTCGATCAGGCCCGGCGCGGCCGGCGCGGAATCCCGCCAGACGTCCACTGATTGGCCGGTGGGAGCCAGGCGCATGGCCCATGAGCTCCACCCGACCACCTGACGCGCGGGGCCGGTCACCTCGGCGGCGACCAGAGCCCGGGTGCCCAGTCCCCGCTCCGCGATTGCCCCAAGCGGAGGGTAAAGCCGGCCGGCCAACGCCCCGCCGAGCCGGGTCGCCACGCCCTCGGCGCCGAGGCTGGCGTAGTCAGCGAGAACTTGTTCCGCGGTAGCGCGGTGATCGCGAGCGGAGAGATAGGCCTCGCCGGCCAGCAGGACGGCCAGCCCGGCGATCCCAAACAACGCGGCGGCAACGAATCGGGTTCGGAACTCCATCGGGTCGAAGCTAATCGCTTCGCCGGACGGGCCGGCATCCGGTTCACCATTTCCTGACAGAAGCCATACGGAAACGCCACCTGATGGGACAACGGCTCCGCTATCATCGGACCCATGCACCCCCTTTGCCTCGCCGCTCTTCTCGCCTGCCTGGCCCCGAGCGTCGCCCTCGTGGCCCAGACTCCCTTGCCCACGGTATACACCGCGGACCCGAGCCACTCGCTCCTCGACTTTACCATCCGTTTGGTTGGCTTCAATCGAGTCCGGGGGACCTTCGGCGCCTGGCGGGCCAACATCGCCTATGACCCGAAGGCCCCGAGTCGAGGCTTCGTCGCCTTCGAAGCCGAGGTCAGGTCGATCCACACCCAAGTCGAGGAGCGCGACCACCACCTCCAGAGCCCCGACTTCTTCGACGCCGCCCGATTCCCCCGAATCTCGTTCGAGGGCCGGCTCACACCCGGGCCCGACAATCGGCTCGACCTGGAGGGCGATCTGGTGATCCGCGACAGTACTCGTCGGATCCGCCTCCCCGTCGAACTCGCCACGCCCGAGGGCCAAGACCAGTTCGGCAACCGGCGGCTCGTCTTCAGCACGACGATCGGCCTCTCCCGCCACGACTTCGGGGTCGTCGGTCCCCGGTTCTGGAGCCGGGCCATCGCTGATTCCGTCTTCGTTGAAATCGAACTGGCGGGCCGGGTCTGGGATTACCGCAGCCTCGGCTTCGGGCGCAAAACCGCGGTGTACGGCCCGGCGATTGTGGCGGCGGCGGACTCGGGGCGGTTCGACGCCGCCATCGCCACGATCCGAAAGGCCGTCGCCGAGGAGACCGACTCGACTCTGATCCCGACCGACTCCGAGGCCGCCGTAACGACCGGCCGTCTGATCCAGGGCGGGAAGTTGCGGGAGGCGCTGGCGGCCGCAACGTTGTTCGAGCCGGTCAGCAAGGTGAGCTGGTCCGAGGCCGAACGGTCCAATCTTGGGGCGCGCAAGGGCGAGATTCTCCTTCGCCTCGGCCGGACCGCGGCGGCCCGCCGGGCCTTCGAGGAGGCGCTGACTCTTGATCCGTCAAACACCACCGCCCGGGCCTGGCGTTGGGTCGCAGAGTCGTCCACTCGAAACGAAGACGTGCCCCGCCGCCGCTGATCGAGCCAGGGTGAAGGTGAGGGTGCATGAACCCCGGCGGCCCGCACCTGTTCGGCGAGCGAGCGGA
>JANNQX010000093.1:0-2574 GCA_031400975.1 Gemmatimonadota bacterium | reverse complement strand
CGACGACGAGGTCGATGTCACTCGTTGCGTAGGTCTCGGGCGCATAGAACTCGATGGCGCCGCCGCCGACCAGCGTCGCCTCCATTCCCCGACGGCGCAACACCTCGGACAGGACGGCCGCGGCGACGGTGATCTTCTCGGCATGTGGCCGGTCGCCGGCCATGGTGCGGTCGAGGAGACTCTGGAGGTCGGCGATCGTCATGGGAAGAATCTGAGGCCGAAGGCGATCAGATCCAAGGCTCGGCAACTCGGCACTCGGCGCTCGGCACTCGGCGGGGCGGTTACTCCGCTGGGGCCTCTGGTTGGAGGACGGTGCCGGAGTAGAAACGATCGCACCGGTTCGGCTCGAACAACTTGGTCACCTTCCTGAACACCGACTTAAACGGCCCGATCAACGAGGCGACCGGTCCTTGGGCGTCGGGGTGGCCGATGGCGCCGGAGATTTTCTGCTTGACCTGGGCGCATCCCCGGTGGTCGACGGTGGCCACGGAGAAGTCGTCGAAGGTACCGTTCCGGAGGTTGAGGTTGCCCCGAAACGCAACGAGGTTCTCCGGCGTCGCGAACGCCACGTCCACCGTGGTGGCAACGCCCTTCGTGACCTTCCAGTCCGATGCCATTGTCCGGATCTCGCCCCGGCCCTTGCCCATGTGGCCGAGGAACCGGAGTTGGGCGAGCGTGGCGCCTCGGGTCACCAGGAACGCAAACGGTCCGGCGACGAGCAGCGAGCCGAAGTCGATGACGCTGAAGTTCTGGCTCTTGTTGTAGTCGCCGATCAACCCGTCGATGTCGAGCGCCGTGATCGCGACCCGCGAGCTCCGGATCGAGACCAGGCCGGTGGCCGTGGCCGCGAATTCGTCATGGCTGCGGCCGGTCGCTTCGAGATCGAGCGACGCCCGGGCCGTGCCCTTGGCGATCGCGACGGGGAAGGCCAAGGCGAGGTCGAGTGAGGGTGCCGCCTGGACGAGGTGGATCCGGGGCGCCGGTCCCCGGAGATCGAGGGTGACCTGGCCCCGGGTCCTTCCGCCGTAGAGCGTGACGTCGGTCGAATCGAACTGAAAGAGGGCGCTGTCGGCAACGAGCCGGCTCGTCACGCCGGTGATCTCGAGGGTGCCCAGACGGAGGGTCTTCGCGGCGAGGCGCCCCCGAAACGACAGTGACCCGATGAGAGCAGAGGGATGGGCGGCGCCACGGCTGGTCCAGGAGACCTGCTCGGGGTCGAGGTCGGCCCCCTCGATCGTCACTTTTCCGGCCGGTCCCCCGCTATAAGTGATCTCGCCCTGGCGGACCAGGAGTGTCTTGAGGGTGCCGGGCTGCTCCTCGGGGAGGGTGGCGAGTTCGGCCGTTGAGTCGGCGCTCGGCAGGGGAAGGCCGACCCGATCGAAGCGGATTCTGGGGTGGTCGACGCGCGCCTGGTGGAACGAGACCTTCCGGCCGAGCAGGAACGGGATCAGCCGAGGGTACCCGGAAAAAGCCGCGGCGGAGAACAGCTCGGTGGCCGAGTCGGCGACATGGATGTCGAGCAGCGTTAGGCGGATCCGGGGGAAGAACCGGAGGGAGGCCTTGCCCCGGATCATGAAGGCATGGCCGAGCGTCTTGGAGACCGATGCCTCGATCGAGGCCTTCCGGCGTTCGGGGTCGAGGTACCAGGCCAGGACCGCCGCGATGCCGACCACGGTGGCCGCGGTAATCGCCGTGCCGATCAGGATTCGGCGGCGGAGGGGTCGGGACATGGGTATAGACATCCAACCTTGCGGGGCGGGCTCCGCGAACGGGTCGTTCCAATCCCCCCCGCGGGAACGGCGGGGATAGGTAAGATATGCGGCGAGGCCGCGCGATGTGGCCGAGGTAATCAACGACCTCGTCACCGGTTCCGAGGCGGGCGGGTTTGCCGGCGGGCAGACTAAAGAGATGCAGAAGGGCCGAATCGACTCGCTGGACTTCGTCGGCATGGTGGGCCAGGATCGTCGGAGCGGCGGGGTCGCCATGATCAGCATCTAGCCTCAAGAACGTTGCAAGCTGAGACCCGGGTTTGGTAGCCGGTCGGTCCGCTCCGTCTGAAACCGCCGGCCGCCCCGACCTCGCCAGGCTTGGTCCCGATGCGCCCCTCCCGAATATCGATCACCGCCGCCGTCCTCTGGCTCGCGACCGCCTGCACCGACCTGGCCACCGGCCCGGGGCCGATCGCCGATCTCGCCGCCGAGTGGTCGGTCTCCACCCCCGCGGCCGAAGGCCTCGACGCCGCCAAGATCCGCTCAGCCATCTCGAAAGCCAAGACCCTTCCTCGGATCCAGAGGTTGCTGGTGGTCCGCAACGGAACCCTGGTGGTCGAGGAGTACTTCAACGGCAACCATCGCGACAGCTTGAACGACGTCCGGTCGGTCACCAAAAGCGTGCTCTCGACCCTGGTCGGCGCCGCGGCCCACCGGGGCATCGTCCCCACGCTCGAGGCACCGCTGTCCCAGTCCCTCCCGGCGCTCTGGCTGGCGGGTGCCGCGCTGCTACGGGGGCGCCGCCCGCTCCGGATCCCACCACGACCGCGTCGGCCCGCAACCGCGGACCCTGCGCGGCCGTCAC
>JANNQX010000092.1:0-2237 GCA_031400975.1 Gemmatimonadota bacterium | reverse complement strand
CCCCCTGGGAGAATCTCGTCTACCTGCACTGCGACGGCGAACGCTACGTTCAGACCAACGTGACGTACCGCGGGCGGCCCCTTCACGTTCGGACCATGACCGGGCAGATTCAAGACGGCATCCTGCGCTTCGACCGCCTTGGCCCCAAAGATCCGGGCCACGTTGGCGTCTCCGGCGGCGAGGGCGTCATCATCTACACGTCCGAGCGACTGGAGGCGGCCTCCGATGTCTACAGCGAGCCCGACCTCATCCGCCTTAGCCCGGACCGTCGAACGCGGTATACCTTCCTTTACCGCAACGGGGTCCTGGTCCGTACCCTAAGGGTCAGAGGCGATCGGATCGCCGCCACCGCGGACCGTCGGGTGAGTCTGGATCCACGGGGACTCGAAGGCCCGGTCCATGAGGAACGCAGCGTCACCCATGTTTTCGAAAAGGGAAGTGCCCATGACCAATGAATCGACGGCCGAGGGACGTTTGCTCGCGGAACTGGTCCTTGACCGGATGAGCGACGACGAGAGGTCGCGTGCGGCGGAGACATTCGCTGCGAGTGAGGTCAATAACCGATGAGGATCGTGGCCGATGTGCCCGGCGAGAGGCTAGACCTGCAATGGGGTGTCGGGCGATTCTTCTCGGCCTCCGGAAACGGGTTCTTGATCCTGACCGCTGTGCTCACCCTTTTCTACCCAATCTGGACCCTCCTCCTATGGGGGCTGCGCCCAACCTCGCTGTTGTTTCTAGTTCCGATGAGCCTCGGCATCGGAGTTTGCCTGTTGTGGCCAAGGCCCTATTCCCTGGAGGTCGGCGGGCGCGCTGGCCAGGTTCGTTACTGGGAGGCTGGGGCGTTTGGAGCCTTCGGCAGGGGTTGGGCCATAGCTCTGGATGCGCTGTCCGGGGGCGAGGCCGTGATAGCCGTGAACCCCATCGGTAGCGGGTATGAAGGTCGCGGAAGAACCGAGCTCAGAATCACGCTTCGGGAGAGGAACAAGGGTTCGCGGGTGATGAACCTTGGCGTCGAGTTCGTCGACAAGGCCCAGGAGGGCACGGACTTTGTGTTCCGGTTCGCAGCCGCGGCGCAATTCAAGTATCGGCGGGTCGTGGCAAACAGTTCGCTCGCCGACGGCGGCACGAGTCCGGGCGGTGGGCGAGTGGTCAAGGTTGAGTTGCTGCAGGCGGCGGCGGGTGGCGCCGTGCCCGTGGTCCGGCCAGGGCGCAAGGCGAACTACCGAAATGTATTCACGGCCGAGGCGGCCGATCCGGTGGTCGTGGCGTCGCTCGCGTCTGAGATCATCCCGCCATTCGAGACGGGCCTCTGGCCCGGCGGTGAGATCATCGCCGTCTGGGATCCGGGCGTTCGGGTCGTGGTGAAGAGCGCAGCGTCGGGACTCGTCCTGGACTGGACTCGTTACCAGGCCACCATCGAGGGCGGCGGCAGGATTCATACACTCCCGCTTCAGGCGGTGCGTGCGGTCGAACTGAGGCGCTGGATGAACTTCCCCCGCAAAGGCGAGCCCAGTTACCACTCGGCCGTCGAAGCCCACCTATGCCTGTCTGGATCCGAGGCGACAACGGCGACATCGCTGCTATCGAGTCTTGACTGTCAGTTGCTCGAGAATCGGATCGGCCTCGAGGCACACCAGCAGTTCGAAGCGTTTGCCGTCGAACTGGCCCGCGCCCTCGGTGTGCCGGTCAGAAGATCGTTTGGCCGGAAGGCGGAGGACCTGACCCTTTACGGTGTTCCCTTGGACATTCCGAACTATCGCGTGCTCGAGTGATGTTCAGCCGCAACAGGCCGCGCGCGATTCGCCTTGGCGCGGCTTGTCTGTCACCACCGCTGCGTCGCCTTCGATAGTCCGGCGCGAGTCCGCCTGAAAATGTCGCGGACGCTACTTGCCGAAGTGCGCCCTCACGTCTCTGCTCCGGTCCAGCCTGACGACGCATATCGGTGAAGTACCCGAACACTCTCCGCTCCAGCCCATGAAGACACTGCCCGGAGAGCGTAAGCGAAACGAGGGCGGTGTGCCAGTGAATTCGCGCGGCCGCGGTGCGGGGTGGACGTCGGGGAGGCGTAGTTCGGGAGCAGGCGGGCGCGCCTGGCACCGCTTCCGAGGGGCTGCGGAGCGCCAAGATCCCCGCAGTGCGCGAGGCTCCGCAACCGCGGCGGAATTCCGGGCTTCCCGGCTGCTTGCTACGCTGCCTCGTGGTCTGTCCTGTCGTCTCCGCCTTCGCCTTGGTCACCG
>JANNQX010000091.1:0-3103 GCA_031400975.1 Gemmatimonadota bacterium | reverse complement strand
ACCTCTGGGTACTGGATGCTGATCCGGCCCGGTGGTTTGGTGACTCAACCGCGCTGCCGAAGCCGGCCCGGTTGACCGAAGGTACTGCCTTCACGGTGGGGTCATTCGCGTGGTCGCCGGACGGGAGCCGGGTCGCGTTCGATCATCGACGGGATCCGCTGCTTCACTCGGGCAGTACCACCGATATCTCGATTGTGACGGTGGCCAATCGGGCGGTGACGCCGTTGGTGGTTCGGGTTGGGGCGGATGGGTCGCCGGTCTGGTCTCCCGATGGTCAATGGATCGCGTTCACGACTTCGGCGGGCGACACTGTCTCCAATTTCTACAAGAACAATCAGTTGATGAAGGTGCCGGCGGGCGGCGGGGTGCCGACCCGGTTGGCAGCCGATTTCGACGAGATGATCGGCTCGATGCTGTGGACGCCGGAGGGAATCTGGTTCGTGGCTTTCAACAAGACGAGGTCGGGATTCGTCCAGGTGGATCCGGTCACCGGGCGGGCGGAGCGCGATACGGGGGCGCCCTTCTTGACGATCGGTGGGGCTGATGTGACGCGGGACGGCAAATGGTGGGCCATCACAGCCCAGCCTGACGGGATGTCGTTGCCCGAGTTGTATCGCGGCGAAGTGACTGGACAAGGGGGGCCGGAAAAACTGACTGACGTTACGGCCCAGATTGCCGGGTGGAATGTGGGACAAAACGAAGTGGTGCGGTGGCCGAGTCGAGACGGGACCGTCATCGAGGGGGTTCTCCATAAGCCGCGTGACTGGCAGGCCGGGAAGAAGTACCCGCTGTTCGTTGTGATTCACGGTGGCCCGACCGGGATCGACTTTCCCCAGCCGACGCCCTTCTATGTCTATCCGATTCCCCAGTGGGTGGCGAAGGGCGCCATGGTCCTGCGGCCCAACTACCGCGGCTCGGCGGGCTACGGGGAGAAGTTTCGGTCGCTCAATGTCCGGAACCTCGGGGTCGGGGACATGTGGGATGTGATGTCCGGGGTCGATTACTTGATCAAGCAAGGGATGGTCGATAGTTCCAAAATGGCCGCCATGGGCTGGAGTCAGGGCGGATACATTTCGGCCTTCTTGACCACGAATACGCCGCGATTCAAGGCGATTTCAGTGGGGGCCGGGATTTCGAATTGGGCCACCTACTATGTGTCGACCGATATCTATCCGTTCACCCGCCAGTACCTCAAGGCCACGCCGTGGGACGACATGGCGATTTACCAGAAGACCTCGGCGATGACAACGATCAAGCAGGCCAAGACACCGACCCTGATTCAGCATGGCCAATTCGACTGGCGGGTGCCGATCCAGAACGCGTACGAATTGAATCAAGGCCTGCTCGATCAGGGGGTCCCGACTGAGTTGTTGGTCTATCGGGGCTTCGGTCACGGGATCAATAAACCGAAGGAACAGCTGGCGGCGGTGTGGCACAATTGGCGGTGGTTTGGGAAATACATTTTCGGCGAACAGGTGACGATGCCGTTGGATGAGCCGCTGACTCCGTGATCAAGGCGCCCGGACTGGCTGAGATCACGGCGGCCCGAGAGCGGTTGAAGGGGTTTGCCGTCCGGACGCCGTTGGTCCGTTGGTATGAGGGGCCGGCGGAGATCTACCTCAAGCTCGAGACGCTGCAGCCGATCGGGTCGTTCAAGATCCGAGGGGCCCGGAACGCCTTCGCAACCGCACCGGCGGGGGCCTTGGATCGGGGTGTTTTCACCGCCAGCGCCGGCAACATGGCCCAGGGGGTGGCGTGGTGTGCCCGGGCCCTCGGGGTGCCCTGTACCGTGGTGGCGCCAAACCATGCCCCCACCACCAAGCTCGACGCGATCGCGCGGTTAGGCGCGACGGTCATCAAGGTGCCGTTCGACCGGTGGTGGCGGGTGCTGCAGGAGCGGCGGTTCGACGGGTTGGACGGGTTCTTCGTCCATCCAGTGTCGGATCCGGCGGTGATCGCGGGGAATGGTACGATCGGGCTCGAGATCGTCGAGGATCTTCCGGACGTGGACCTGGTCTTGGCTCCGTTCGGCGGGGGTGGGTTATCGTGCGGGATTGCGGCGGCACTTCGGGCGGTCGCGCCGGGTGCCCGGGTCGTCGCTGTTGAGCCGGATACGGCGGCACCCCTGGCAGCCTCGTTGGCAGCAGGGACGCCGACGGCTGTTGCGTATCACCCGACTTTCATCGATGGGTCGGGGGGTAAGTCGGTACTAGCGGAGATGTGGCCGTTGGCGAAGGATCTGCTGGCGGCGTCGATACCGGTTTCGGTGCCGGAGGTCGCGGACGCGATTCGGTTGCTGGCGGAGCGGGCTCGAATCGTGGCCGAGGGGGCGGGAGCGTTAGCCCTGGCCGCGGCGCGCTCGGGCCGCGTGAAGGGGCGGAAGATTGTGGGCGTGGTGTCAGGCGGGAACATCGATACCGCCCGCCTGATCACGATTCTCCAGGGGCAGGTGCCGTCTTAGCTACTTCAGCAGCCTCCGATAGGTTCCCTCGTCGAATCCAACCAATAGTGTCCGTCCTTTGCGCGCGGTCGGTGCTCTGAGATTGCCGCTGGGCCCGATCAAGAGCGCTGCGATGTCTTCCTTAGACGGTTGAGCGCCTTTTAAGACGAGGTGCACCACCTTCTTACCTTTGGTCGCATAGATCTCGTCGATGCCCTCGAGCACCTCGAACGCGTGTTTCGCGCTGATGGTGTTCTTCTTGGCGTCGACGGTTGTCGTGACAGTGGCTTTGGCTGTCGCAAGGAACCCTTGCGTTCGTTTGCAGGTGATTCAGCCGGGTCGGAGATAGGCCCAATCGAGCGATGGCGGCATCGAGACTCAGGGTTTGGGGGTGAGGAGCCAGGTGATTGCTTGGTCGAGAAACGAGCCGACCATCAGGGTGTGTCCCTGGTTCGGCAGCTCGCGGTATTCAACCTTCCATCCGATCGCGTGGGCTTGGTCGACCGCCACTTTGAGCCGGGTCGGGGGAACGACGGGGTCGATCGCAGCGCCAACCACGAGAGTTCGCGGGAGGCCCGCCCCCTGCTGGGCGGTGACGGCGGCGGCACCGGCGAGACAGACCACGCCCGCAACCATCGCCGCCTGATCTTGGGCGAATCGCCA
>JANNQX010000090.1:0-10860 GCA_031400975.1 Gemmatimonadota bacterium | reverse complement strand
GTTGACCCGTCAACTCACCCAACTCAATCCCCTCAGCGGACACCTCGCCACCTTACACATGACGGCCTTGGCCGGTCTCGGCGACAACGCCGGGGCCATGGCCCACGCGAAGATTCATGGGGATCTGGTCCGGCGGGAGCTCGAAACGGAGCCGGATCCCGAAGTGCTCAACGCGGCGGAGCGGCTCAGGACCCGGAGTAGCATGGCATCGCCGGTGGCCCGGATGGAGGTCCCTCCGCCGCCGACGGTGGCGGTTGTTCAGCCTCGGCGGTTGCCGCGGCTGGGGTGGATCGCGGCGGTGCTTGGGATCGTCGCCCTGGGAGCGTGGGTGGCCACCAGTCGGCCTTGGGACGATACCGGGAACGCCGAGCCGCCGCGGGTCCTCGCGGTTACCGAGATTCGTGACCTGAGTGGGGCGGATTCCGCCGGGAGCGGAGCGGTGTTGGGTGAGATGCTGACGACAAGTTTGGGGCGGCTCACCAACCTCACGGTGGTCTCGTCGGCCCGGCTTCTCGAGCTCGATGGCGACTCCCGGCCGGCTGCGGCCCGGCGAGCCGGCGCCACTGAACTCATCGACGGCGAGCTGCTGATGGATGCCGACAGTAGACAGCGATTGGAGCTCCGCCGAACCGACGCCAAGACCGGAGTGCTCCGGCGCGGGTATCGGGCCGTGGGGAGTGATCGTTTTGCCCTGATCGACAGTGTGACCCTGATGGTAGCCCGGGATCTCGAACTCTCGACCCCGACTCAATCGGTGGGTGACGTCTCGAGCAAGTCGCCCGTCGCGCTCCAGCGATACGAGGAGGGGATCCGCGCGCTCTATCAGTTTGATACCTACGCCGCGCTCCGGTTCTTTCAAGAAGCCATTGCGGCCGACTCGACGTTCGCGTTGGCCGGCTACTACGGCTGGTGGAGTGCCACGTTGGTCAGTGATCCCCAGGCCGAAACCCTCGAGCGGTTGGCGATGAGCCTGGCGTCCAAGGCTTCGGACCGGGACCGGCTTTTGATTCGGACCCACACCGGGGTGGACCGCCGGTCCCTGGGCGGCCTGGCGTCGGCCGATTCGTTGGCCCAACGATATCCAAACGACCCCGAAGCGCTGACTCGTGCCGCTGCGGCGTTCGTTCAGGCCGGCCGCCCGATCGGCGTAGTGGCGAGTCTCCTCAACCGGGCGATCGCGCTCGACTCCGTCGCTGGAGGCGGGCGCAGGGGTCCCTGCCGGACCTGTGAGGCGCTAGCGACGCTCGTCCAGGGCTATCGGAGCGCCGATTCCGTCACGTTGGTCGACCAAACGATTGATCGCTGGCTGGCGATGTTTCCGGACCAGGCCGGCCCCTACCGAGCTGTGGTGGCAACCGCATTGGCGCAACGCCGATACGCCGACGCGGCCCGGGCGCAGGCCAGGCTGAATGCTCTCCGTCTGGGTGGCTCGAGCCCGGCTCTTGATCGGCTGGTTGAGGCGGCATTCCGGGCCGACCCGACCGCGGTTCTTGAGGCCTGCCGGGACGGGCTGTCGGGTGAACTCACCGACCGTGAGTGGGCCCGATACCGGTGGCAGTGTGGACTCGGTCTCCGAGCCATCGGCCGCTCGTTGGCGGCGTTGGCTCTGGCCCGTGAGGGCCGGATTCCACTTACCGACCGGCGTCGGTCGGGTGTCGCGCCGGATTCCCTGCTGACAGCGATCCTCGAATTCGAGGGAAATCGCCCGCTGTTGGCCGCCTTGACTTTCGAACGGTTGGCCGGAGGCCCCGAGGGTGGGAGCGACGGGGGCAACCGGGCTTGGGCCCTGACGCTCGGGGCAATGGCGAGGGTCGGGGCCCGCCTCGATACCCTGGCGGCCCGGGCCGCGATCGATTCGATTCGCTGGTATGGCGCTCAAAGTGCCGCTGCCGCCGACGCCCGGCTTTATCATTTCGTCGAGGGCCTGTTGGCTGCGTCCGCCGGCCGACACCGGGAGGCCATCGACGCCTATCGGCAGGCGGTGGTCTCCTGGCCGCTCGGCTTTACCCGGATCAATCTGGAAATAGCCCGCAGTGCGATGTCGGTTGGGGAACCGGCAGCGGCGATCTATCCCCTCCAGGCGGCTCTCCGCGGGGGCCTCGAAGGCCGCCAGATGTTCGTCAATCGAACCGAAATCGCCGAGGCTTTGGCCCGCGCATTTGACCGAGTGGGTCAGCGGGACAGTGCGGCGACGTACTACACCATGGTTGCCAGGGCCCTCAAGGGCGCGGATTCTCGCCACGAGCCCCGGTATGCGGCAGCTCGGGATTGGTTGGTGCGGGCCGGCCGGGCGGTTCCCTAACCTCCCTTGTGGATCGGCTGGCGGACCCGGTAGCGTTGTACCAGACCATGCCACGTTTTACCCTCCGCACCCTCGACCGACTCGAACTGGTGGGCGACAACGGCCCCTGCCTCATCGATGATCAGCTCGCGTTGCCGCTGCTCGTCCTGGTTGCGTTAGCATCCGGCGGGGGGATCGACGAGGATGAGGCCATGCTCCGCCTGACGCCGGAATTGACCCCGGCTCTGGGCCGGGCCCGGTTGGTGTCCTCCGTGGCCGCCATAACCGCCGGCGCCCGCACCCCGGTGCTCGAGTTGGCTCATGGCCGACTGAGCCTCGATCGGAATCTGGTGGCCGTCGATGTCGAAACGGCCGCCGTGGTTCAGTCGAATTCTCTGGCGAACCGCTTCTTGGCCGGGCTGACTCCACCCTCCCCGGAGTTTGCCGAATGGGTCGCGGAGGTTTCGCCGCGGATCCGCCTCGCCCGTTCCGCGCAAACGAAGGGGTCACGGTTGGGGACGCCCAATGATCGCACGGCCGGCCTGATTGCGGTCGGCGGAATCGCGATGCTCCTGGCGGTTTGGGCGACGCGAAGCACCCCGCCTCCAGGATTTGTGGCCGGCGATGCGGTGGTCTTGGCCGACCTCGACAATGCCACCGGGGATACCCTGTTCGATCAGTCACTCGCCGCGGCCGCGGCGGTTGGTCTGCGGCAGTCGTCCCAGCTCAACCTGCTTCCTCGACATCGGATTCGGGCCGCCCTTGGCAGGATGGGACGGACCAGTTCTGACACGGGGAGGCTGACTCTGGAATTGGCGCGAGAGGTCGCCACCCGCGAGAACACCCGCTACGCCCTCGGCCTTCGAATCGAGCGGGTCGGCGAGGGCTATCGGGTCCGCGCCACGCTCGCGGACGCGACGACTGGGGACGTGGCCCGGTCGGCCGAAGCGAGCGCCGAAACCCGGGCGGGCACCCTGATCGCCCTCGACCGGGTGCTTGAAGAGACCCGGGCTGGTTTAGGCGAAGGTCGCCGCGAGCGCCGGCAGCGATCAGTCCGGATTCCGCAGGCTACGACTCCGTCGCTCGAGGCATTGCGCTCGTATGCCCAAGGCGGTGCGGCATGGTCGACCGGCAAGTATCAGATCGCCAAGGAGCTGTGGGAACGGGCCCTCGACCTCGACTCCGGGTTTGCGATGGCCATGGGGGCGTTGGGCGCCTACTACGGACTCCACCACGAACGACCAACAGCGCGGCGGTACTACCTCGAGGCGCTCGAACGCCAAGGCCGGTTGACGGACTGGGAACAGCTCCGCCTCGCAGAGGGATTCGCATCGCTGCGGGGCGAGACCGATTCGGTGTTTGCACTCCACCGAACCATGGTGGCTCGGTACCCGTCGGCGAGCAGTTGGTACAACTACGGAACCGAACTCAAGAACGCCGGTCGGCTTGAAGAGGCGGTCGAGGCCTTGACTCGGTCGCTGCAATTCGACTCGCTATCGCCGAACACTTATATCAACCTGGCCTCGACGTCGAAGGGGATGCGGAGGTGGGACCGGGCCAGAGTGTTCTACGAGCGGGCGGCCAAACTCGACAGCCTGGCTTTGCTGCGGGGCTTCGAGATTGGGGAGTACGGCGGGCTCCTGGTCCGGCTCGGCTTGCTCGACGACGCCGAACGCCACTTTCGCCGGGTCCTGGCGGAACCCGCCCTCCCGCTCCGGATGTCCGCGCGTCGGAACCTGGGGCTGCTCGCCATCTGGCGGGGGCGGCTGGAGGAGGGGGTTGGGCTGCTGCGGCAGGCTACCGCCGCGTCAATTCAGCTCGAGGGGCCTGGAACGATGGGGTCCCTTCGGGGTCGCAACTACGAGGGGCTGAGTTTGCTGATCGCGGGTGATATCCAAGGCGCGAACCGGGCTTTCGATTCCTTGATGGCGCACATCGGACCTCGGGTCGAACCGAGGGCGCGGGCCTTGCTCGCTCGGGGCTTGCTCCACGCCAACCGGGTGGCAGACGCGCGCAGCCTGGCCTCGAACCAGCCGGACACCGGCGGGACGGCCGATCGCCAGGCGCTCACATTTATCCTGGCGGCCACCGCGATCGCCACGGGCCAGCCGGATTCCGGGATGGCGTTATTGGCTGCCGGTGCAAAGGCCCCGCAGCCCGAGGTGACAGAATGGGTGCGGGTCGCTGGGCTGGAGGCCCAGGGAAAGCAGCGTCAGGCTCAGAGCTTGGCGGACTCGCTGTCAAAGGAGCCTGCCTTCGGGAGCGAATCCCAGTTCGAATGGCTGTGGGGCATTGTCAAAGCGGCGGACCTGGCGGCCAAAGCCGGAGACTGGGCCGGCGCCCTGAGCAGGTACCAGCGGCTCCTCGACCAGTTGGCGCCGGGCTCAAGGTCCGGTCCAATCGCTCCCAACGTCCTACCGGCCGGGGCCGGCCCGCTCCTCGACCGGGTCCGGAACCAGATCGCGGCGCTCCGAACCGATCGGTGACGCTATATTGGCGGGTCCTCTGCTCTACCACCCCACGCCTGGAACTCCCGGATGTCCATTAAGTCCGATCGCTGGATTCGCCGAATGGCCCAAGAACATGCCATGATCGAGCCCTTTACCGACGGCCAAGTGCGGCAGGCTGATGCCCAAGGCCGGAAGGTGATTTCCTACGGGGTCTCGTCCTATGGCTACGACATGCGGGTGGCCCGCGAGTTCAAGATCTTTACCAACGTACTTTCAGCGATTGTCGACCCGAAGGAGTTCGATCCGAAGAGCTTTGTCGAGTTCGACGGGGAGGTCTGTATCGTGCCCCCGAACAGCTTTGCGCTAGCCCGGTCGGTTGAGTACTTCCGGATACCCCGCAACGTCTTAACTATCTGCGTCGGCAAGTCCACGTACGCTCGATGTGGAATAATTACAAACGTGACACCCTTCGAGCCAGAGTGGGAGGGCCACGTGACCTTGGAGATCTCCAACACCACGCCCCTGCCCGCGAAGGTCTACGCTAACGAGGGTATCTGCCAGGTCTTATTCTTCGAGGCGGATGCCGACGACGTTTGCCAGACCAGCTACAAGGACAAAGCCGGCAAGTATCAAGGGCAAATGGGCGTCACTCTACCGAGGCTCTGATCATGAGTTATCAATACGTCGATCCTTCCCTGCCCCGCCATCTCGACGGGTGGCGGAGTCCAACCCTTGGGCTCGACATGCCCTTGGTGGGCTATGGACACGCCGGCCATCCCCTCCTGCTCTTCCCGACCGCGGCCGCCGATTACCTCGAGTGCGAGCGGTTCTTCCTCATCAAGTCGATCGAGCCGGCGATCATGGCCGGGCGGGTCCGGGTCATTTCGATCGAGAGCATCAACAAGCTCGCCTGGATGGACCGGACCCTGCCGGTGCGCGAACAGGCCCGTCGACAGGCGCTCTACGCCCGTTACGTGGAAGACGAGTTGGTGCCATGGATTCGGAACTGGGTTGGCAACTCCGGGGCCCGGATCGCGACATCGGGGGCGAGCTTCGGAGCGTTCCACGCCGCCAACGCGATCTTCCGGCGGCCGGACTTGTTTGACGCCACCATTGCGATGAGCGGGTTCTATGATCTCGGGCCCGACTACTTCAAGGGCTACGGGGACGACAATTGCTTTTACAACAATCCGATGTCCTACTTGGAGGGACTCGAAGGGCGTTCGCTCGAGAACCTCAGGCACGAGACCCGGATCGTCATTGTGACCGGTCAAGGCGCGTACGAGGCCCCGGACTGTTCCCGGCGGTTGTCGGACCTACTCATCCGAAAGGGCATTCGGCATACCCTCGATTTGTGGGGCCAGGACGTCAATCACGATTGGCCGTGGTGGCGCCGGATGTTGCCCCACTATGTCGATCAGCTCTGGCCCTAGACCCGCTCCAGCGGGCGGCTCAGCGCGGTTGCCCGCCAGCTCCCCAATTCGGCCTCAATAGCCCGGGCCGCGGCCAACGCCACCGGACCTCGGGGGATCGGAGCGCTGCGGCTCGGCCCGGTCCGCCCGGAAGGCCAGCCGGGGTCTTGGTGGGTGCGTGAGCATGGGTGAATCGGCGCCATACAGGAGATGGCGTCAAGACCCAGGGGGGCCTGGTTGCGATGAAGCGAAAACCGGATATTCTAGGAGCCCATGGCCCACGATGTCTTCATTTCCCATTCGAGTCAGGACCAGGCCACGGCCCTGGCGGTGGTCAACGCCCTAGAGTCGAACGGAGTCCGCTGTTGGATTGCCCCTCGTGACATTCGAGCCGGCGATGTGTGGGCGCAAGCGATTGTGGAAGCGATCGCCGCCTCCCGGGCCTTGGTTCTGGTGTTCTCCGCGAGCGCCAATCGATCAGGTCATGTCGTCAACGAGGTCGACGCCGCGATTCGAAAAGGCGTGATTGTGGTCCCCTTCCGGATCGAGAATGTGATGCCGGATGGAGCCATGGAGTTCCATCTTCGGACTCGCCATTGGCTCGACGCATTGACCCCAGATCTCGCCCATCATGTCGCCGAGCTCGTCACCACCACGAAGTCGCTGCTCGGCGCGGCGGCTGGTCCGGCGCCCCAAACGGAGTTCGGGGTGCCCGCCGCCAAGAAATCGGGTCCGCTGGTCGAGAGCACCGACAGCGGATTTCACGTCAAGCTTCCCAAGCCGCATTTGCCGAAGTCGCCCAAGGTTCGGAGGCTTCTGATCGGCGCCGGGGCGGCCGGGGCGGCCATCATCCTGATCAGCCGGCTGGTTGCTGGATCTGGATCGACTCTCGATCCGTTCGAGGTTCGGGAGACGACAGCGGGCTCCGAATTTCGCACGACGATCCGGCCGAGGAGCATCCGATTCTTCGAGAGCGGGTCGACGATTCCGCCGCAGACCCAACGGGTCTACGATGGTTCGTTCATCGCGTCTCAAGTGCGTTTCATCAATACGGAAGTGTGGGTCGATCTCGATCCGCCGCGGCGCGAGCTGTACGTACCGCTCAACTGTACCACATTCGACGGCTCGGGCGGGGTGATCGCGAACTTCGGCCTGGAAAATCGAATCAAGGCCGACGCCACCAACTGGTACAATCAACTCGGTTGGGGGCGCCAGGCCCCCGGATCATGGAAACCTGGCGTCTATCGGGTCGATTGTGCATACGGCGGCAAGGTCGTAGCGAGCGGCCGGTTCAAGGTGACCAGTTAACGGGTGATGTCGTATACCTGCAACGCGGGCTCGGCTGGGTTTTTGGCAGCGAAGACGTACAATCGGCCGCCGATCCTTGCCACCTCGCCGGTGTGGAGACCGGTCGGCACCAAGGCGCTGCCCGCCAGCACCGGCCGGGCTGGGTTGGCCAAGTCGTACAGGTAGAGTCCTTGGTTGGCTAAGCGCTCGGCCGTCACGACCAGCCACTTCCCGTCATCGGTCACGGCGACATCGCTGATCGTCCGCACGTTCTCGATTCGGAGCGAATCCACCAGGACCGGCCCGGCCCCGGCCAGCTGCCAAATCTTGACCGCGTTGCCGAACCCGCCATTGCGGGCGCTGCCACCCCAGGTACCCGTGTAGGCGTATTGGCCGTGGACCCAGAGATCCGACCCCCACCGCTCGGGAACGTTGTTGCCGCCGCCTAACGTCGCCAGTGTGGTCGGGTCGAGCTTCCAAAACCCGCTCAGAAAGTCACTGACCCACAACGCCCCGCCCGAAAGCATGACGCCCCAAACAAAGGTGTTGCCGTCGCCTCCGGGCCGCACCTGCGCCTTGATTCGCGGAGTCAGGTCACCGGCGAGTGTCCCGGAGACGTCGAGGGCAACGACGCCGCCATTGTAGAAGGCCGCGTAGAGGACCTGCTTTGCCTCATCCATCCAAAGGTTGTGAACCCCGGCGCCGGGAATCCGGAGCGAGGCCACCTCAACGGGAGCCGCCAGGTTCGAGATGTCGACCACGTGGAGGTCGCCGGAGGCCAAGCTGGGAAGCGTCGCCGGCCCTTCTTGGCCCACGAACAAGTACTTCTTCTCACCGGAGACCGGATTGTGGAACCACCAGGCGTTGTGAACCGCCGCGCCGCCCGGCACCGCGTTGTCGTTCGTCACCAGCCGACTGATCTCGACCGGATTGGACGGTGACCCGCCCTTCCGGCCGTTGCCGACGTCGTAGATGATGACCCCGGAATTCCAGGCGCACACGAAGGCGATCCCGTCGCGAACGAAGGTATCGTGGATCCCGTACTGCGGTGGGATCGCGACTTCGCCGACCAACACCGGTGTCGTGCTTGGGCTGACGGCCGTCAGGGTAAAGGTGACCTTCGCGGTGTCAAGCTGGGCTCGAATGGTGACGGCGCCGGCGCTCGCCAGCCGGACCCGGACCGAGGAAATGCCTCCGGCATCGGTTGGGGTTACCCCGGCGAGAGTCGCCCCGCCGGACACGACCTCCCACAGCACGGTCTGCGCCGCGGCCTGGGTCCCCGCTCGAGCCGCGGCGACTCGAAGCAGCACGGGCAGCTCGGCGTCGGCAACGCTCTTCTGATTGTTGCCCCCGACGATGGCCAGGCTCACGGCGGGTGCGGCTAGAGGCGGTGGGGGCGGCGGCTCGGTGGAACAGCCGAGCGACCACAGGAGAGCGGCGGGGGCCAGGCGATTGAAGGAAGTCATAATACGATGATAACAACGCGGCGGCGGCCCCGCCCTTACGTGGCCGACCTCGAGTCACCCGCGGTCGCGGAACCCTTGAGAAAGTCCCCGTTCATCCGGGCAATGGTCCAAACCCCGATTTCCTTCGGGCAGGCCTCTTGGCACTCGCCGAAGTTGGTGCACCCGCCGAACCCCTCGATATCCATCCTGGTCACCATCCCGAGGGCCCGTCGATAACGCTCCGGTTGGCCCTGCGGCAACAAGCTCAAATGACTGAGCTTGGCGGCGGTGAATAGCATGGCGCTGGCGTTCGGGCACGCGGCGACGCAGGCGCCGCAGCCAATGCACTGGGCTGCGTCCATGGCCCGATCGGCCTGCTCCTTGGGAACCGCGATCGCATTGGCGTCCGGGGCGTTGCCGGTGGCGACGCTGACGAAGCCGCCCGCCTGAATGATCCGATCGAGCGCGCTCCGGTCGACGGAGAGGTCGCGAATGACCGGGAACGCCTTGGCCCGGAACGGCTCGACCGTGATCTGGTCTCCGTCCTGGAACGATCGCATCTGGAGCTGGCAGGTAGTGGTCGCCTTGTGGGGCCCGTGCGGGACGCCATCGATGACCATGCTGCAACTGCCGCAAATGCCCTCGCGGCAATCATGGTCGAAGGCCACCGGCTCGATCCCCTTCCCGATCAATTCCTCGTTCACCACATCCAGCATCTCGAGGAACGACATGTCGCGGCTGACATGATCGGCCTGGTAGGTCTCAAACCGGCCCGCGGCGTGTGGTCCGGCTTGGCGCCAGACCCGGAGGGTGACTTTCACTTGTAGCTTCTGGTGGCAAGTTTGACGTTGTCGAACGCCAGGTTTTCCCGGTGCATGACCGGCGCCCGGTTCTCGCCCTGGAATTCCCAGGCGGCCACGTAGCAGAAATGCTCGTCGTCGCGCTTGGCCTCGCCGTCCGGGGTCTGGTACTCGGTCCGGAAATGCCCGCCGCATGATTCGTCGCGGTGGAGCGCATCCCGACACATCAATTCGCCGAATTCAAGGAAGTCGGCCACCCGGCCGGCCTATTCGAGCGACTGGTTGAAGGTCTCTCCGCTGCCGAGCACTCGGACGGACGACCAAAACTCGGCCCGTAGTTCCGGGATCTGCCTGATGGCCTGTTGGAGGCCGCCGGCCGAGCGGGCCATTCCGCAGTGGTCCCACATGATCTTGCCCAGTGCCCGGTGGAACGAGTCGACGCTCCGATTGCCATTGACGCCAAGCAGGTGTTGGGTCCGTTCGGTGACCCCGGCAACCGTCGCCTTGGCCTCCTCGACCCGGGCCTGCCCGACGCCCGGTTTGAGCTGCGCCAGGTAGTTGCCAATGGTGTACGGGATGACGAAGTAGCCGTCGGCCAGCCCCTGCATCAGGGCACTGGCGCCGAGCCGGTTGGCGCCGTGGTCGGAGAAATTGGCCTCGCCCAGCACGAAGAGGCCGGGGATGGTGCTCATCAGGTTGTAGTCGACCCAGAGCCCGCCCATGGTGTAGTGGACCGCCGGAAAGATTCGCATCGGGAGCCGGTACGGGTTCTCGCCCGTGATCCGTTCGTACATGTCGAACAGATTGCCGTACCGCTCCCGGATCTTGGGTTCGCCCACCCGCTTGATGGCATCGGCAAAATCGAGGTACACGCCGAGCCCGGTTTCGCCCACCCCCCGCCCTTCATCGCAGGCTTCCTTGGCGGCCCTGGAGGCAATATCGCGGGGCGACAGGTTGCCGTAGCTCGGGTACTTTCGCTCCAGGTAATAGTCGCGTTCCGACTCTGGAATGTCGGCCGGGGCTCGTTTGTCGCCCAGGGCTTTTGGAACCCAGACCCGGCCGTCGTTCCGGAGGGATTCACTCATCAGGGTGAGCTTCGATTGGTAGTCGCCGCTCTGCGGGATACAGGTGGGGTGGATTTGGGTATAGCACGGATTGGCGAAGGCCGCGCCCCGCTTGTAGGCG
>JANNQX010000089.1:0-3282 GCA_031400975.1 Gemmatimonadota bacterium | reverse complement strand
GAATCGCCGCGGCGTTCCATTCAAGCACCGTCGGCAGTTCCTTGCCCACGAACCGGGCATAGGCGCGGGCCTCGTACCAACTCACCCCGCCAACGGGAAGGTCTTCGGTGCCGGGCTTCGGCGCGCCGCCTTCCCACCGGGCCGGGCCGGGGCGTCCCGTTTCATCGGTGAAGCGCTTCATGCCCTCACGAACGATGGTCGAGTCCCACCAGCGGGCGTCCGCATAGCCGCCCGCATCCACGAAGGCCTTGTACTGACGATTGGTGACTTCGAGCTTCTCCATCAGGAAGTCGGATAGGTCGAGGGTATCGGTCGAGGCCAGTCCGAACAGCGTTCCGGTCTGACGACCGCCGCGGAGCAGCACCATACTTGAATCCGGATCGCTCTCCCTCTGGAGGGGGATCGGACTTGGGATTGGAGCATAGCTCCCGCCGAGCCGCGCGCCCATCACCGTGACCGAGCGGTAGCCGGGCAGCGTATAGCGATAGAACCAGGCGTTGCGTGGGATCCGGACCGGCTGAGTCGGGGTGGTCCCGATCGGAATCCAGCGGGTGGTGTCGTTCACCGCGGCGCGACTGACCGTGGCGCCAGCCGGCTCGCTCTGGAAGGTCTGGGTTCGCGAGATGTCCCCAAAGGCGGCCGCCACCGCGGAATCCCCGGGGGCCCGGGCCGCCGCCGTCTCCGCCAAGGCAAAGGCCGAGTCGAGCTGGTCGGCCTCCGTCAGCCGGGAAATTTCCGGCAACGCGGTCTCGTGAACCCAGCGGGCCCGCCGATCGCGGACGAACAGAAAACCGAGCACCGCAATGGCCGCGAGCAGAACGGCACCGCCGGCCATCAGGGCGCGAGTCCGGCGCCGCTCGCCGCTCCGATCGGGCTGACCCAGGGCCCGGAGGTCGGCGAGCAACGCCTCGGCCGTGGCGGGGCGGAGGCCGGGGTCGCGCGCCAGGCAGCGGGCCACGAGCTGGGCCAGCGCGGGCGGAGCCGTCGGAACCCGGGCCGCGAGCGACGGCGCATCCTTGGTCATCTTCGCCATCACGACCTGCTGGTACGTCCCCGTAAAAGGCAGCGCGCCGGCGACCATCTCGAACAGCATGGCGCCGATGGCATAGATGTCGGCCCGATGGTCCACGTCCGCCTCGCCGGCCGCCTGCTCCGGCGCCATGTAGGCCGGGGTGCCTAACGAGGTCCCTTCGGTCGTCAGGGCATCCGTTTCTCGCGCGGTCCCTACGGCCTTGGCGATCCCGAAGTCGACGACGATCGCGTGCCCGTCCGAGAGCAGGATGTTGTCGGGCTTGATGTCGCGATGGACGATGCCCTGCCCGTGGGCGTGGACGAGCGCCTCGGTCGCATCGGACGCGATTCGGACGGCATCGGCCACGGGAAGTGCCCCGGCCCGATCGAGCCGGTCCCGCAACGACTGGCCGGTCGCGACCGGCATGACATAGTAGAGGAATTCGCCGTCCTCGGCGGAGCCGGAGTCGAGCAGTGCCAGGATGTGGGGATGGTTGAGCCGGGCCGTGATCGCGATTTCGCGGAGGAAGCGGTCGCCGGTGAGGGATCGGGCGAGTTCAGGGCGCAAGACTTTGATGGCCACCGCCCGGTGGTGTTTCTGGTCGTGGGCCAGGTAGACGGTTGCCATCCCGCCGGCGCCGAGTTCGCGCTCGATGCGGTACCGGTCGGCGAGAGCGGCCGTTAGGCGATCCATAGCGGTGGGCGGGCGCGGCATCAGCCGAGCTCCTGAAGGCGGGCCATCAATCCCGACAAGTTGCACGACGCCCGGCGCTCATCACCGGCGGACCGGGTCGTCTGGGACACCAGGAACCGGCGCGACGCCTGGATCAAGTCGGCCGAGGCATCGAGTCGATTGAGGTCTGCCGGACTCGGGGAGCCGGTTAGCTTGACTTCAATCGCCCACCGCTCGGTCCCGAGGTCGAGCACCAGGTCAATTTCGTAGCCGTCGCTGGTCCGGAAGTAGTAGGGCTCGAAGGCCCGTCCCTGCGACGTCAGTTCACCGATGACCTGCTCGATCACGTAGCCCTCCCAACTTGCCCCAACCCACGGCTGGACCAGGAGCGCGTGGTCATCCGGCACGTTGAGCAACGCATGAAGCAGCCCCGAATCTCTCCAGTACATCTTCGGACTCTTCACCAGACGCTTTCGCAGGTTCGCGTGCCAGGGCGGCAGCCGCCGGATCAGGTAGGCGCCGATCAGGTAGTCGAGGTAGCTGTTGACCGTTTTGTAGGACAACCCCAGGCTCTGGCCCAGTTGCGATGCGTTCCAGACCTGACCGTGCACCGCGGCCACCAGGCGGAGCAGGCGATCGGTGACCTGGGGCTTCGCTGCCAGGCCCCAGCCGGGAAGATCCCGCTGCGAAAGAAGCGCCAGGTAGTCCCGCTGCCACCGGGGGAACCGGCCACCGTCGAGGATGCCGCCGTCGGGATAGCCGCCGTACAACCACCGTTGCTTCCGCTGCGCCCCGTTGAGTTCGCTCCAGAGCAACGGCGTCAGCTCCACCTGGGAGAGTCGGCCCGCGAGCGATTCGGAGACCTGGGTAATGAGCGATGGTGCCACGGATCCAAGGAGGAGGAATCGGTCGGGACGCTTTCGATCTTGGTCGATCGCCCCGCGAATGCGGGGGAACACCTCCGGCCACGCCTGGGCCTCGTCGAGAATGATGCGTTCTCGCCCGGCGATCCGATGGGACCACTCCAAGTCGAGCCGGAGGCGTTCGGGCTCCTGTTCGAGGTCGTAGTACGCCCCCCCCAGTGCCTGGGCCAGGGTCGTCTTCCCGCACTGGCGCGGTCCGAGCAGAGCGACGGCCGGGTACGCCGCGAGCCGGCGACGCAGTTCGGGGAGGACGTGGCGGACTAACATGGTTTGCAAGTTAGCTCTTGACTTCTATTTTACAAGAAACTGCCCCCGTTGGTGACGATGACCCCTGACCCCGTCGTCTGGCTCGGGAGCCGGACCATCAGGAACGACCCGTCCGCCGGGCTCACGTCGACCGAGGAGCGCCTGGACTACCAGCCTCCACCAAAGCGATCAAACGGCGCACCGCCTCGCCCACGAACGCGGGGGCCTCGGCCTCGGCATCGACCTCCACGGTTTCCACGCTTGGCGGGAGCCCCGCCCGGAGCGCGCCGAAGAACGCCCGGTCGCTCTCGGGGTCGTGCAACGGACCACCCGCCACTGAGTACCGCCCGACGCCCCGCAGCGGCAGCATGCACACCGCCTTCCCGACGGTGTGCCGCAACCGCCGGCAGATCTCCTCGGCGACCCGAA
>JANNQX010000088.1:0-13038 GCA_031400975.1 Gemmatimonadota bacterium | reverse complement strand
GAGCCGACCGGCAACCTCCATTCCGATCAAGCGCGTGAGATCATGGAGTTGTTCACCCGCCTCAATCAAGAGGGCACCACCGTCATTCAGGTTACCCATTCTCGCGACAACGCATTGTACGGGAATCGGATCGTCCAGCTGAAGGACGGCTGGGTGGTTGGCGAAGAGCACGTGCGGTGACCGACGCTCCCACCGTCCTGATCGCCGATGACCAGCCCGATGTGGTCGAGGCCTTGCGACTTCTCCTCAAGGCCGAAGGCTTCAAGACGCTGATAGCCCACGTCCCCGAAGGGGTGATGGCCCAGCTCGAAAGGCATGAGGTCGACGCGGCGTTGGTGGACTTGAACTACACCCGCGACACCACCTCCGGCCGAGAAGGGCTGGACCTCCTTTCCCGGATCCGCGCACTCGACCATACCTTGCCGGTGATCGTGATGACCGCCTGGGGCAGCGTCGACAAAGCGGTCGAGGCCATGCGGATCGGCGCTCGTGACTTCATCGAAAAACCGTGGGACAATGCTCGGCTCCTGACCACCCTCAAAACCCAAATCGAGTTGGCCCGGGCTCTGCGATCAGCCAACCGGCTCGAACAAGAGAACCGGCTCCTCCGCCGCGATGGGATGCCGGAGCTGATTGCCGAATCGCCGGTGATGCGGCCGATCCTCCAGGTGATGGAACGGATTGCGCCGAGTGACGCCAATGTGCTCATCACCGGCGAGCACGGCACCGGTAAAGAAGTGGTGGCGCGATGGATCCACGCGGCCTCGAACCGGAAGGAAAAGCCGCTCGTCATCGTTAATGCCGGTGGCCTGCCCGAGGGTGTGTTCGAGAGCGAACTCTTCGGGCACGTAAAAGGCGCCTTTACCGATGCCAAGTCCGACCGGATGGGCCGGTTCGAGATGGCCAACGCCGGGACGCTGTTCCTCGATGAAATCGCCAACATCGGCATGGGCCAACAGGCTCGGTTGCTCCGGGTACTTCAAACCGGGGAACTGGAGCGGGTCGGGAGCTCCCAGACACGCAAAGTCAACGTTCGGGTGATCGCGGCAACGAACGCCAACCTCAAGACCGAGGTGGCGAGCGGCCGGTTTCGAGAGGACCTTCTGTTCCGGCTCAATACCATCGAAATCCACTTGCCACGGCTCCGCGAGCGACGCGATGATATTCTGCCCCTCGCCCGATACTTCTTGGCCCGGTACGCCGAGCGGTATCAACGGCCTCGGTCCGGGTTCTCCGAGGAAGCGATCCAGTCGCTCCGGGCGTACGAATGGCCCGGCAACGTCCGGGAGCTGGATCACGCCATCGAGCGGGCCGTGCTCCTCTCCCAGGGCCAGCAGCTTGAATCGTGGGACCTTGCCCTCCATCGCCCCGGCCAGCCGGGCGACCCGGTGCCGGCCGGGCCGCGAAGCCTCGACGATATGGAACGGGATGCTATTCGCGAGGCCCTTGCTCGATTCGACGGGAACGTGAGTCTGGCCGCCAAAGCGTTAGGTGTCAGCCGGTCGGCCCTCTATCGACGGCTCCAGCGGTACGGCATTTCGGCCTCCTGAGTGCGTCGCTTCGCGCACGATCAGCGGATTTTCCTGCTGGCGCTGTTGGCCGGCTTGCCGGCGGTCGTGGCTTCGGCGGTACTGCTATGGAACACGACCGGAACCGGTCTGTTCAAGGGGACTGTCTGGGGAGGGGTGGTTCTCGTCTGGCTGATCGCGGCCCGGGCGGCTCAAGTCAGGGTCATGCGCCCCCTCCAGGTCATCGCCAATATCCTCGCGGGTCTCCGCGAAGGGCATTTCACGATTCGGGCTCGCGAGGAAGAAGGAGCCGATGTCCTCGGCGCCGTGCGCCGGGAGCTCAACGCGCTCAGCCTCTCCCTCAAAGAGCAGCGACTCGGGGCTCTCGAAGCGGACGCCTTGCTCAAGCGGCTGATGGAGGAGATCGACGTCGCGGTCTTCGCGTTCGATCCTGACGGGGTGCTTCGGGTCGCCAACAAAGCCGGGGAACGATTGCTGGGGCAGCCGATCGAACGGTTGCTGGGCCGCACAGCGGGCTACCTCGGCCTCGATGTGTGCTTGGCCGGGGACACCCCCAGGATCATGGATCTGACGCTCCCCGGCACCGGCAGTGCCCGATGGGAAATGCGCCGTCGTCAGTTCCGCCAAGGCGGCCTCCCGCTCCAACTCGTCGTATTAGCCGATATTAGCCGAGTTCTCCGGTCCGAGGAGCGCCAAACCTGGCAACGGTTGGTCCGGGTTTTGAGTCACGAAATCAACAACTCCCTGGCTCCGATCAAGTCGGTTGCGGGAACCCTGATCCAGCTCATTGGCCGGGTCCCGAGGCCCACCGATTACGAGGACGATCTCCGGAGCGGGCTCGATGTGGTGGCCGCCCGGGCCGATTCGCTCAACCGGTTCATGGCCTCGTATGCCCGTTTGGCCAAGCTGCCGCCGCCCACGGCTGGGCCGGTGAATCTGGCCGCCTGGGTGGCCCGGGGCGTCCATTTGGAACAGCGGGTCGCCATCCGGGTGGCGGCCGGCCCGGAACTGGTCATCCAAGCCGACGGCGACCAACTCGATCAGGTGTTGATCAACCTCCTTAAGAATGCCGTCGAAGCCGCGCTCGAAACCAGTGGTGGGGTCGAGGTCAGCTGGTCCGACCAGGGCGATGCGATCGAGTTGCTGGTTCGCGATGAGGGCCCCGGATTGGCCTCGACGACCAACCTGTTCGTTCCATTCTATACCACCAAGCCCAGTGGATCGGGGATCGGCCTGGTGTTCAGCCGCCAGGTGGCCGAAGCCCATGGGGGGCATTTGGTGCTTCGGAATCGAACCGATCGCAAGGGATGCGAAGCACTCCTGACGATCCCCAAGCGATTGGCCGCTCGTGTCTAGCCTAACGAGGCGCTTCGGGGTACCTTGAGGCGAATACGGGAGGGCGGATGGTGGTCCCAGAAGAGTTCACGTTAGGCGGATACATGGCAAAGCACGAACGAGCCGCGGCCTTCGACGGCCGCGACGGGCATGCCTATTCCTGTGCCCCGTACATCGCCGACGAGCCGGACCATCGCGGCCTCTATGGCGCCGCCTTGCTGTTCATCCGGTGGGACCCAACCGGGCATAATCCCGTCGGTCACGTCGAAACCGAGCACCTGGCGTGGGGCCGCGATCCGGCCGATGCCGAACGGCGGTTGGGAGCTCTCTCCCTGTTTGACGTCAAGGCCGCGCTCGATCAAGCCATTCTCGATCGGCCGGAGGGGTGGTAACTCGCGACAAGGGCTTGGTGATGCAACGGTCCGGCTCGACCTATCGGATCGCCACGCCGGCCGGAGAGATTGTCGCGGCGCTCCGGGGCAAACTGAAACATGAAGACAAGCGGCGGGTAGTCGTCGGCGACCAAGTGCTGCTCGAAGCTGGTGGGATTACCGGAACTGAACCCCGGCGGAACGTCCTCGAGCGCCGGAGCGTCGACGGCCGCTCATCGCGAACGATCGCGGCCAACCTCGATCGAGTGCTGGTCCTCACCGCCGCGACCCAGCCGAAACCGATTCTCAGTTTGATCGACCGGCTCCTCGCCATTGCCGAAGCCAACGACATTCCCACCGGTCTGGTCATTACCAAGATCGACCTGGCCAGTCACGCCGACCTCAGCCACCGGTTTCGCAAAGCGGGGTACCAAGTCTGGGCGGCGAGCATCCGGACCGGCGAAGGCATTGAGGCTCTCGCTCAGGAACTTCGAGGCCGAGTCACTTTGCTCACCGGTCCATCCGGCGTCGGGAAATCAAGCCTCCTCAATCGAATTCAGCCTGGACTCACGCTCCCCACCCAGGAAATTTCCGCCAAGATCGAGCGAGGAAAGAACACGACCGTGAGTGCCATCATGGTCCCCCTCGATGCGGGGGGTTTTTTGGTCGACACTCCGGGGTTTAGTGACGTGGGCCTCGCTGGGATCGAGCCCCGGGAGTTAGCTCGGTGCTTCCCAGAATTCCGGAGCCTCATCGATCGCTGCAAGTTTCCGGATTGCCGTCACTTGATCGAGCCCAGTTGCGCCATTCGCGCGGCCGTCGCGGCCGGCACCGTGGACCCCGGGCGGTATGAGAGCTATACCGGCCTGCTCGACGAGCTGACCGGGGCACCCCGTCACTGGGAATAGGGGCTCGTTTTTTCGGGCTCCTTGACCTAAATGCTAAGATATTTAGGGCGAAGGCTATGATGCCGAAACCGGTCGAGCTGGTGCAGGGAACCTTGGATTTTCTCATTCTCAAGACCGTCACTTGGGGCCCAAAGCACGGGTTTGAGGTCTCGCGCTGGATCCAGAAGACCACCGACCAAGCCCCACGGTGAGGATCGCTGGGCGACCGTCGTTGGCGTGGCCGCTGATGTTCGTCAGGACGGGCCTGGTGCGGTGCCGCAGCCGGCGATCTACCGAACGATGACGGTCGTCGCCCGAGTCGCCGGCTCCCCTCAGTAGTTGGCTTCATCGTGCTGGCGCGGACCCGCGAACTGGGGCTCCGAATCGCGTTAGGTGCCTCCGGCCGGTCGGTGGCCGTCGCCGCCACCAGCCACGCCCTCGCCCCGGTCCTCGGCGGTCTAGCGGCCGGCCTCGCCCTCGCCCTCGCCTTCGTCCTGACCCGGCTCGCCCGAAGCTTCCTCTTCGAACTCTCCCCAACCGATCCGACCACCTTCGCGGCCGCCGCCGCCGCTCTCCGCACGGATTAGCCGAGCGCCGAGCCCCCAGTGCCGAGCCCCGAACGCAGCGTCCACCGGGTGGTGTCTCGCTTGTCGACCTTGTCCATCATCCGGTCAAACGCATCCTGAAGGTCGATCTTCTCCCGGTTGGCCATGCAGATCAGCACGAACAGAATGTCGGCCATTTCCATCCCGAGATCGCCCTCCGCTTCTTCCTTCTTCTTGGTCTTCTGTCCAAATCGATGGTTGACCTCCCGGGCGAGCTCACCCACCTCTTCAGACAGCCTGGCCATGTTGGTGAGCGGATCGAAATAGCCCTCTTCGAACCGTGAGATCCACCCGTCGACTCGATCCTGGCTTTCACGCAATGACATCGCTTCTCCTTACTTGATCCGCCCGTATTTCCTCATCGCCGCCATCACCCGGTCTCCGGGGAGGCCCGGAATTCGAAGGCCGTCGACGCCGGTGAACATCGGCGGAGCGGCCAGCATCGCATTGACCACTGCTTCCTCGGTGGCGGCAATCGTGGCTCGGAAGAGCGGGTCGATGGCATCATTTGGCACCATCTCCAGTTTGGCCAGCCCGTCTTCCTTGGAGGCTCCGGCGTTAGCGGTCGAGAATGCCAGGAACAAGTCACCCGAGCCGTTCCCAGCCCAGCTGCCGAGCTTGCCGAGGCCCATGCCAACTCGTCGGGCAATCCGTTTCAGCTGATGGGTAACCAAAGGAGCATCGGTCGCCACGATCACGACAATCGAGCCGCGCCCGAGTTTGGCCGCTTCGCCGGCCGCGTCATGATCGGGCCGGGCCGGGTTCGGGGCCCCGCAGGTAGGCACTCCCGCGATCCAAGCCCGGGTCTGGGGCAGGGTGGCGCAGAGCCTGAGGTCGGAGACCTCGCGCCCGACCGGCACCCCGAGTACTTGGAGGTCGCCCCCGTAGTTGCATTGAAGGATCACGCCGACGGTGTAGTCCCGGCCTAACAGACTCACCACCCTCGACGACGTTCCGATTCCGCCCTTGAACCCGTTGCACCCCATGCCTGTCCCGCCGCCGACCGGTCCTTCGACGACCGGCCCCGGTTTCGCAGCGTCGAGTGCTGCCCAGGCGTGCTCCGGTTTCACATGCTGTCCGTTTGCATCGTTCAGGAAATCGAATGTTTCCGCCACGACCGGGTAGGTGAAGACGAACTGCCGGCCGCGCTTCAGCTGCCACTGCAACGTGGCATCCCGAACCACTCCGACGCTGTGGGTTCCCGTCAGCAGGATTGGTCCCTCGAGAAAGCCCGACTCTTCGATCCAGTTCACCCCCGTCATGTCACCGTTGCCGTTCTGATTGAACGTCGCGGCCATCACGAAATCCCAGTTACCGAGCGGGCGCGGCAAAATGGCCGTTACCCCGGTGCGAATCGGTCCCTCGCCGGGCACCAATTTGCCCTCTCCCTTGATGATGGTGCTGTGCCCCACGGCAATCCCTGGTACATCGGTGATGGCGTTGTGGGGACCAGTCTTTCCCTCAAAGGGAATGCCCAACGCCCGTCCCCGGGGATTCTGGGCCGCCGCGGACAGGGGAACAACCACCGCAAAAAGAAGGAGACGAGTGATCATCTGGCCAGTGCCTTGATGAGTGCCTTACAGAACACCGGCAAGTCCGCCGGGGTTCGCGATGAGATCAGGTTGCCGTCAACCACGACCGGACTATCCTCCCACAACATCCCAGCATTGACCAAGTCGTCTTTGATCGCCCCGACGCTGGTGCCCCGCCGCCCCCGAACGATCCCCGCCGAAATCGGGACCCACCCCGCATGGCAGATGAACGCCACCGGCTTCCCAGCCTCAAAAATTTCCCGGGTCAGGGCCAACACCTTGGCCGACCGCCTCATGATATCAGGGGCATATCCCCCAGGAATGACGAGCCCATCAAAGTCCCGGGCCTGCACCTCATCGACCGAGGTGTCAACCGTGATCGGATACCCCCGCTTCCCCTGGTAGCTCTTCTCCCCGAGCCCGGCCACCACCGTCGTCATCCCCTCCTCCTCAAGCCGAATCTTAGGATACCAGAGCTCAAGATCCTCATACCAATTCGCCGCAAAAAACAAAATCGACTTCATCTCCCCCCCCGAATGCCGAGTGCCGAGCCCCGAGTGCCGAGCGCTCGCCGAGACTATCTTCCTTAATCCTAATCGCCCCCCTCAATCCCCGAGCCCATGCGCCCTCGAGACCACATCCTCGGCAACCTGGAATCCATCTATCGTGAGTCCTTCGATCGCGCCAAGACCGTCGAGAACGCCGATCGGATGGCCGATCTCGACTGTTCCTACGTCCGCGACCAGCTCACCCTAGAAATTCTGCTCGACATTCGGGATCTCTTCTCGGTCGCTCCCGCCGCCAGCAAAAGCGGTGGCAGCGCCCTGGAGAAGCTCGAGGCCCTCCGCCGCCTGACGAAACTCCGCCCGTGACCCGGTCCGGGCTTGTTCTCGGCCTTCTCCTCGCCAGCTGTACCGCACGGCCTGGCGTTGATCGGGTCGTCGTCGGCAAGATCTGGACGGGCGACCGATCGAATCCCGAGGCCCAGGCCCTCGCGATCGCCGGCGACTCGATCGTTGCCGTCGGCGACTCGGCTCTGATCCTCAAGCTGGCGGGCACCGCCACCGAGCGACTCGATGCCGGCGGCGGCCTTATCCTGCCGGCGGCTGACCTCGGTCGAGCCACGGTCCGCGTCACCATGATGGACGGCGAAGTCGTTTACCGGGCGCCATGACTCGCGCCCTCTGGAACCGAATGGTGTTAGGTGCCGTGGTCGCCCCGCTGGTTGGGGTTGGGTTTGCCGCGGGATCGATGTATCTGGTCGGTGCCGGTGATCGGGCCGGAGCAGTCATTGCCTACGCGATCAGCACCATGCCCCTCGCGGCGGCACTCGGTGGCGCGGGCGCCTATCTGTCGGGCCAGGCCCCCGGATCGCCCTGGGTCGGTGGGGTGTTGCTGGCGATGGTCGGCGCGTTGATCGCGGCGATTGCGTCGGCAACCGTCCGGTTTCTCCAGGCCGGCGCCAGCGGCTTCGTCTCGCTCTCAGCGTTGCCCTATACCGCGGAATTCTTGATGTTGGCCGGGGTCGTTCCGGCCATCCTCCTGTTCGGTGCCGGAGTCGGCCGCCTTCGCGCGGGCCACGGCATCCGCCCAGTGGTCGGAAGGAGTCTGCTGGCGGGGGTCGTTGCGTCGGTCTGCGTCGGCCCGACCCTTATTGCCGTGAGGGGCCTCGCCGGGTTTCCGCTCCTCAATCCGGTCGTGGTGTGGGCCCTCCTGGTGATTGTGATTGCTGCCGTTGGCTGGCGGCGGCTCGACTAGGTCGAGGGATAGGTGCCATCGATGTCTCGATGGCCGTTGCCGGCATGATCCGCCTCGTGGCCTTGCTTCCACCGGCCCGACGCCCGGGGCGGACGCCTGGTATCACTCAAGGAATGGTGATCGTCGTGTCCATGGCCGGGAGCAATCGGCCGCTTGCACGAATGTTGATGCGAAGCCGGTAGGTTCCCCGAGGTATGGGCTCGGTCACGCCCTCGAATTCGAAGAATGTTAGAATCGCAACGCCGCCATTGTCCGGGGGGGTAGCAACGACCTCGGCGACGAGGTCGTCCGGGTTCTGAGTAAGCTTGCCGGACAGGCGGAAGCCGCTGGACGAGCCAATGAGCGCGGACCGGAAGACGATCTGGCCGGCTCGCAGCACGACGGTCGTGGGGGGAGCCTCATAACCGATAGGCGCCGGCCCGTGGCGTAGGTCACGAAGCTCTATCTCCGAGGTGCTCGGTCCGGTCACGCAGCCCACCAAGGCCCCTGCACCCGCTAGGAACCAAGCTCTAAAACGGCGGGGTGCCAATCGGAATGTAGGTTGCGTACTGCCCGTAACCCGACTCGACGCCATCGGCGAATGCGACCACATAGTAGCTTACTCCTATTGTCTGCCCAGCTGGGTAGGAATTGTAGCCGTAGAACGACGAGACCGGGGTTTGGGTATCGGTGTACGACGTGGTGGTTTTCGTGGCCCAGAGCGCCCAGTTCGGTGCAAGGGTTGGTGTCACCCTCCGGTATATGCGATACTCGGTTGCGAAGGGGATTGCATTCCAGGTCAAGCGGGGCTTCTGCGACAACGTCGTCGCGACGATCGCAGGGGGTGTCAACCCGACTGCGAGGTTGGCCCGAATCAGGCCGAATCCATACTTTTCGTCCCAGCCAGCCGGACCAAGATCCTTGGCTGTCAGCTTCATTTTGGAGTAAACGCCGCTAGTGGAGAGATTTGGGTCTTGGCCTCGTAGGAGGGCGACTAAGCCAGTGACATGGGGCGTGGCCATCGACGTCCCGCACCATCCTGCCGCCGGTCCAGCGTACTGATTTCCGGCGATGGTACTCAGGGCATCCCAGGCGGCAACAAAGTCAACATCGCTTCCGAAACTTGAGCCTGGGCCCGCATCGAAAGCGTTGCTGCATGGAGTATTGTCGAGAAATGGGAAGGTCAGGTTCTGGCGAATCCCTGCGACACCAATGACCTCGGCGTAGGCGGCCGGATACCTGAGGACGTTGGTTCCTTCGTTGCCGACAGCGGCAACCATAACGATGCCGGCGGCTCCCGCCGCCGCAATCCCCAGCGCAACAGTCGGGTGGAAGCCGATTCCGCTGTAGCTCATGTTGATTACGCCACGGGGTGTCAAGTTGGTGACAGCCCAATTCAGCATGTTGAATTGTTCAGCGTAGGTGCAGCCCTGGCCGCCAGCGTTTAGCGGAACCTCATCACACACGCCCCAGACCCAGAACCCGTTTCCAGTGATGCCCGGTGCCATTCCGACGACGCCCAGTGCATTGCTCACAGCCCCTGCAATTCCCATGACGTGAGTGCCATGGGAAACGACAGGATCGTCGTTGCAGCCGCCGAAAACTCCAAAGCAGTGAGAGTTCGCCACAAATGGCAGGTCCTCATGGCCTTGAAAGTGCCCCTGGTCCGCGATGAGGACCTTTGATCCGAGGCCAACGACGCCTAGCGGCCAGGCTGCCGGAGCTCGCGTCGAATCGATACCCCACGGGGTCTGCTGCGCGAACCAAGCAGCGTTCGAGTGACTGGTGATCGGCATGGCGGCTATGTCCATTGTGCCGATCTCTGGATCAACGCTGTCGATCCAAGGGTTCGACAACAAGTCCGCAGTTCGCGCTGGATCCACGAGAACCCGAGCGATGCCTAGGGCAGCGTAGTAGTTGACGATGCGGCCGCCTCGAGCCTCGACTTCTGCGAGCGCGGCATCAACCGCCCGTGCCGAAATAGCGCTGCGAATGCCACGAGGGACGATTCGTCCGACGCTCATTTGGTCGGGGGTGAATCGGCGTTGAGACCGGGCGTAGGAACCGGCGGCGTTCTTGAGGATGACAAATGCTCGACCTCCCGATCGTCGAAGGGCGTCTGCGAGCTCCGCGGCCGACGTGTCAATTACTCTAGCTTCAGGCGGAAGTTCAAACTCGAGATCTGGAAGGTCTTTGGGTTGTTCAGCCGTGGGCTGCTGCAGGAAGGCGGAGGCGAAAGTGGGCCGTGTTGTTGGTCCGCTCGGGACTTCCGACGGCTCGCAGGCCGCGAGCAGTCCAACCAGCAATGCTACCCCCCCCCGGGCGGCAAGCACTCCTTCGGAGCGTATAAGTCGTCATTGGATCTATTCTCCGGCCAAGGATTTCGAAGGACTCAGGCTCTGCCTCACAGGCTATGAGTCGTGCCCTGCTTTGTCAATAGCTGGGATTCATCCACGAGGCGACTCGATCCTGGCCGAAGTGGCGTCGTTTGCGCGATGAAGTCGCCCCGCTGTCGCCTTACCGTGGTGGACTCTCATTGTTCTTGGCCTCCCCCTAGGAGGCGGGTGCTGGAAGTTGGTGCTGGGTCTAGCTGAGTTGTGACAAACCGGCTTTGGGCTGGGTCGACGGGTGGCCTTCAGATTTGCAACTATGCCAAAGACGAAAACCAAGCGGCCATCCGCCGATCCAGTCAAGTCTGCCCATGATGCTGTGGCGTGGCTTACTTCGCTTCGGCTGAGGCGCCAGTAAAGCCGAAGGACAAAAGTACCTCAACCCGAAAGCCGAAGGCCTAAGACGGGAACGCGAGTCGGAGTGTTTCATCCCACGAGGCACGGCCTTGTCGAGGTATCCGTGGAACGGGTCCCAATCTGGAGAGATCTTCATCAGCGCCACGACCGACGCCAGGTGCTCCCACATTTTGGGGTTACCCACATCCTCGGTTAAGCGTTGAAACAGTTTTTGCTTGTGGCGGCCTTTCGCGGTCCTGGGGGTGAGGCGCTTTAGCTCCTCCTTCACGCCCGGCGTCAGCCTCTCATGGACAACGTTGTTGGTGAGGTGTCCGAAGTAGGCCGGTAGCTTCATGTTCGGGGGTGGATAGGTAACACCCCGAAGGCGACGAAGTCGCCCGGAACCTCCGTCATCGGGGGGAGGACCGCCCTGGCTCAGAGACCCCGCCCGCTAGCCGGCCCGGGAGATGTAGGGTACGGCGCCGCGTCCGGCGTGCGCCGACGGGTGCTGGAAGTTGCACCGTCTCGCCTCCGCCCCTGTCGGGCGTTATTTTAGGCAAGCCCCGAACCCGGAAACCCATGGCGACCCGTACCTCGCATCGCGCCCGCACCTCCGCCAAGCTCGAAAAGGCGGACCTGCTCGATATCTATCAAACGATGCTGCTGTCCCGGCGGATCGACGACAAGGAAATCCAGCTCAAACGCCAGAACAAGATCTTCTTCCAGATCTCAGGCGCCGGGCACGAAGCCGTCTTGGCTGCGGCCGCCAAGGTCTTCCGGCCCTCCTACGACTGGTTCTACCTCTACTACCGCGACCGGGCCTTCTGCCTCGGCATGGGCATGACCGCCACCGAGATGCTGCTCTCGGCGGTGGCCGCCGCCGACGACCCGAACTCGGGCGGCCGCCAAATGCCATCCCACTGGGGTCACAAAGACCTCAACATCGTCAGCGCATCGAGCCCAACCGGCACCCAGTTCCTCCAAGCCGTCGGCGCCGCCGAAGCCTGGCTCCGCTACAGCCAGAACGACGCCATTCCCGATCGCGACCAACAAATCGAGGCCGACGAAGTCGTCCTGGTCACCACTGGCGACGGAACCACCAGTCAAGGCGAGTTTTGGGAGTCACTCAACAGCGCCTGCAATCTCAAACTCCCGATCGTCTACCTCGTCGAAGACAACAAGTATGCCATTTCGGTACCGGTCGAGGTCAACACGGCCGGCGGCTCGATCTCGAAGCTGGTGACCGGCTTCCCGGGGCTCTTCGTTCAAGAGGTCGATGGCTGCGATCCGCTCGCCTCGTACGACGTGATGCAGAAGGCGGTCGAGTACGCCCGCCAGCGCAAAGGACCAGCGCTGGTGCACGCCCATGTGATCCGCCCCTACAGTCATTCACTGTCCGACGATGAAGTCTTCTATCGGCCGACCACCGAGCGTGATGAGGATGCCCATCGCGACCCGGTGTTCGCCTTCCCCAAATACTTGATGGCCCAGGGCATCGCCACCGAACAGGAAATCGACAAGATCAAACAGGCAGTCGAAGATGAGGTCGAGGTTGCCACAGCGACTGCCCTCGCCTCGCCCCAACCGGCCACGGATACGATCTATAAGTACGTGTACTCCCCGGACGTCGATCCGACCTCCGAGCAGTTCGACACCGAAGACGACCCCCAGTTCCAGGGCGACCCGACCACCATGGTCGACCTCCTCAACGGTTGCATGAAGGACGAGATGACCCGCGATCAGCGGATCGTCGTCTTCGGCGAAGACGTGGCCGACGTCAGCCGGGACCAATATCTCGGCCAGGTCAAAGGCAAAGGTGGCGTTTTCAAGGTCACCTTCGGCCTCCAAAAGGCATTCGGGAGCAATCGGGTCTACAACTCACCCCTCGCCGAGGCCAACATTGTGGGCCGAGCCATCGGGCTCGCCACCCGGGGCTTGAAGCCGGTGGTCGAAATCCAGTTCTTCGACTACATCTGGCCCGCCTACATGCAGATCCGCGACGAGCTGGCGATCCTCCGGTGGCGGTCGAACAACGATTGGCCGGCCCCGGTCGTCATCCGGGTCACCTATGGCGGATACCTGAAGGGCGGGGCGCCCTACCATTCTCAAACCGGTGCCTCAGTATTCACGTCGGTGCCGGGCCTCCGGGTCATTTGCCCGGCCACGGCCCTCGATGCCAACGGACTCCTCCGGACGGCCATCCGGTGCGAAGATCCCGTCATCTTCCTCGAGCACAAGCACCTCTACCGGCAGACCTACAACAAGGCCCCGAATCCAGGCCCCAACTTCATGATCCCCTTTGGCAAGGCCAAAGTG
>JANNQX010000087.1:0-15872 GCA_031400975.1 Gemmatimonadota bacterium | reverse complement strand
CACCAGGCGGCGGTATAGCGGGTGGCGAAGTCACGAAGCTCTGGGGTCATCGGCTGCGCTCCTAGGGCAGTACTAACAACGTCGGCACTTTGGTCGTGGGCTGGCTTCCAACCTAGGAGGTCAAGGGCAAGTCGTCCACTCCGTGGCGGGGTCAAGGAGCCGGCCGCGCGGTCCGTTGACGATCGACAACAACCGGTCCCGGTAGGTTGCCGAGATCGGAAACAGCTGCTCCCGGCTCTTGATCCGGTCCCGCTCGATCGACTCGATCTTGTCGATGGCTACCATGAATAACTTGTGGGCCCGGCAGATCAAATCGGTTGGGATCCGTTCCTCGAACTCCTTGAACGTCCCGTCATGAGTCGCTTGGTACCGGTATGAATCCGAAGGTAGTCGCCCTCGCCCTCGATGAAGAGACCTCGGCAAGGGCGACCACGCCAGAGAGTTGCCTCCACCAACCCCGGGGACCCCAGCCGCTAACGCTTGCGAAACACCAGCTGGGTTCCACCAGAGCCCGTCATGCCCGAGGTGTCATCGCTTGGAAAACACCAGTGGGATCCGTCCCAACGCGGAGTCGAACACGAGCCCGCTGTCCGTCGTTCGTCCAATCAGGTGGGGGCCGGCGATGCAGGACGCGAAATCCGGACAATCGTAGGTGATCCGGATCGCGGCTCCCTCGGTCTGGAAGGAGAATCGATTCGTGATTTCCTCAACCCGCCCGCCGGGCTGTCGCTGCTTGACCTTCTCCTCGCCAGTCCGGTCGTCGCGTAGAACGATCCTCGACGACAACACCTCAACTAGGGTCAGGTTGGTCCCGGGCTGGACGATATACGCGGCCGGCAGTTGCTCGCCGTGGATTGAGACCAAGTCGTACTCGCCGAGGTTGCCGCTGCCAAAGGGGTTGAGGGCGCATCCGCCGGTCACGAGAGCTAACGTCAAGAGGGTCGGGAAGGGCAGCCGCATCAATCGCTCCGGATTAGAGTGGGTACCGTCTCAGATACCCCGCTTGAGCAGCCCCTGTCACGCCTTGGCCTACCCGAGCAGAGGCTGACCCCCCCCGGAGGTGAGGTGGTTGCGAAATATGCGATACCATCGGATATGTAACAGCTGGCGGATCACTCGCGCCGTCGAGGCCCCCCGCCGCCAGCTTGTCGCGACCCGGCCGATGGTGATGGTGACCGACGCGCGCCAGACCGGCAAGACATCCCTGCGTCGGCACCTGTTTCCGGACCACCGCATCGTGTCGCTCGACCTTCCCAGCGAAGCCGAGCAGGCGGAGGAGGATACCCAGGCCTTCATGGTTTGCCGTGCGCGTGCGCGCCCGCTCCGGTCGCGATCATCAGATGATGCTCGGTGTGATGCGCGCCTTCCGTCATGAGGCCGATGAAGCCGAGTCCCCGGATCCGAGCAACCGTCGCGGTGTCTGCCGGGTCGCTGGCGACCACGGTCATCCGGATCCCGGAGGGCATCGGCGCCGTGGTGGCGCGCCATCCTCCCATCTGGTCCAGCATCGGAGCGTGGGCACTCACCATGCGCCGCGCGGCCGCGGCCACTTGGGGGTCGCCGGTGATCTCCATGGCGAGTCCGCCCTCGGTCCGGGTCGGATGCACTCGGGCCCGCATGGTGACGGCATCCATGTCGATGAGGTGCTGGCGAAGTGCCTCGAGGTCGACCTTCGACCAGTCGGTCGCCCGGTCCGCCTCGAGCAGCTTCACGATTTCGGAGATGGCGGCAAATGCCGCCTGTCCGGTCTGGGTCGCTTGGGGGGCTGAGCCATGGTGCCGCATCCCGGGGGTGTGCTGCATCGGGGGCGGAGGCACCTGCTGCGCTCCGAGGCCAGTGGCGATGAACAGGAGCGGAAGAACGGTCCCTATGAGTCGACGGCGCATTGCGGTACTCCAAGGATGAGAGGTCCGAATCATACCGTCCCTCGGCCGGGGCGACCGGAACCCTGGGTTCCACTCCCGCCCGGCCGCCAGTGCTCGCAGCGCGGCCAGGTTTCGAACCTCGAAGCGGCCCCGACCGAGGGACGCCAGCACTCCGGCCCGGACCAGAACACCGAGTTCCCGAACCAGCACCTCGCGGACGGTGCCGAGTTCTTCGGCGAACTGGGCCTGGGGCATGGCGAGGCTCAGGGTCGGATTGGGGCGGCCGGCGCGCTCTAGGAGAACGGCCGCGAGCCGCATCCCGACGCTCTGCCGGGTCAGCCGCTCGAGGCGGGCGTCGAGCAGCATGGCGGCTCGGAGCAGATCCGGGGCAATCAGGACGCCGCGGGGCTCCGCCGCGATCGCGGTCGCCGGCATCGGGCCACCATCGAACAACGGTACTTCGCCGAGCGTGCCTCCGGGCCCTTCGATGTGGAGCACCTGGCGCCGGCCGCCCCCGTCTCGAAGGACTCCCCCCCCGGCCTTCCAGGACCAGGATCAGTCCGATCGCCGGGTCTCCGCGCTGAAAGAGCACCTGCCGGGCCCGCCAAAATTTGGGAACCGCCCGCCCGGCCAGCTGCCCGATCGCGGGGCGAGCCGCGTGAGCAAAGAGCGGGTGCCCCTGGAGAGCGGCGGGATCGACCATCGGGGGGCGCCGGCTATTCGTTACCGGCTCGAGACACCAGGTCGCGAGCCTCCAGGTGGAGCCCGCCCTCGGTGTCGATCGGTCCATGCGGGGCCATCGGTCGTGCATTCATGCCGTACGATCGGTCGAACCCGCTGATTTCGCAACCAGGTCACTGCCGGTTTGTAGGTCGACAGACCGAAGCCGGGTTCCCCCGTGACGGTCAGCCGGCTTGATCGCGGCGGTGGTCACTCGGCCCGAGGCCTGCTTGTTGGTGACGGCGCCGCAACTCGGGTGACATGGCACGACCGAAACCGTCACCCCCTCGGCGAAAGGCGGAATCGGTAGAACCGGAGGTGAGGGAACCCATCCTCGTCCTTAAAGGTCCCGAGGAGGCCGTCGGGGTCGATCTGGTTGATTTGGATTCCGTCGGGCAACGCGACGTCGCTCTCCCACCGCCCAAGACTGTCGAACACGCTGGCCTGGACCGACTCGCCGATGGCTGGTTCGCCGAAGGTCGCCCAGATCCGTCCGTCCCCGGCAAGCCACACGCCGGAGATCGGCGGCCGGACCCTCGACGTCGAGGCCTCGCGAAGCCGGGGTAGCAGCTGTCGGCGGAGATCGGGTGGTAGCGGGCTGACCCTGTCGTCGACCGCTCGTTCGAATTCTGCTCCCGACACCTGCCTTACGGTGGTCGCTCGCCGGACGATCATCCGGGGCCGGCCATCCGGGGCTCGGAGTTCGATCTCGAAACGATCTCCGTGGGTAAATGCGATCCGGCCGCCTCGCTGATGGAACGTGGGTGCCGGGCTGAACAAGGGACTGCCAAACCTCCAGCTGGGGTTCGACGGGTGTCGAAGCGCGAGCCGCCCCATGAAACTGAAGAGAGAATCCCAGCCACCGCCCGAAGCAGGCGCTCGGTGGATGGCAAGTGCCGAAATGCGTGCAAGCGTCGCCCATCGACGTGCCATCAAAAGGTCGGCGTCGGCCCCGACCAAGGCCCGATCGTCCGCCGAGCCCCGAAGACCGCGACCTCAGCCCGCCGGAGCAGGCCGATGAGTCCGGTTCCGAAATGCCGGGCCGGGCCGTGGTCGTCGGGGTCGGCTGGCGCGGGTGCTTGATCGAGGCCGATCGCGGTCGGGGGCCGGCGGCCTGGTGGCCCCAGGTTCGCCGCGGGATCCGGGGTCGGGCCATCAGGGTACTTTTGCATGATCGCCTGGGGAACGAGGGCGATGGAAAAGTACCGACGCCAGATGAAACCGGGGTATGGCGTTGATGACAATCGGATGACAGACCGGGCCGGATGCCCGCGACAAGATCCGGAGGCGAACCCGGGCCTAACCGAGCACCTGCCGCAGCAACCCCTTGGCTTCCTCGACGATCCGCTCCAAGTGTGCCTCGTCCCGAAAGCTCTCGGCGTAGAGCTTGTAGACGTTCTCGGTGCCCGACGGCCGGGCGGCGAACCAGCCGTTCGGGGTGGTGACCTTAAGCCCGCCGATCGGGGCGCCGTTGCCCGACGCCTTGGTGAGCTTGGCCTCGATCGGGTCGCCCGCGAGAGTCGTGGCGGTGATCGCCTCCGGGGTCAGCTTCTTGAACCCGGCCTTCTCGGCCGGCGTGCACGGGGTGTCGATCCGGGTGTAGACCGGCGCGCCGAGGGTGGTGGTGATCTCGCGGTAGTGCTCGCCCGGGTCCTTGCCGGTGACCGCCGTGATCTCGGCCGCCAGCAGGCCGAGCAGCAATCCGTCTTTGTCGGTGGTCCAGACGGTGCCGTCGTGGCGGAGGAAGCTGGCTCCGGCGCTTTCCTCGCCGCCGAAACAACAACTGCCGTCGAAGAGCCCCGGCGTGAACCACTTGAATCCCACCGGCACTTCCATGACCCGGCGGCCGAGTTGCGCCACCACTCGGTCGATGATCGCGCTGGAGACCAGGGTCTTGCCGACCACCGCCTGTGTTGACCAGTGCGGCCGCGAGGTCAACAGGTACCGGATCGCGACGGCCAGGTAGTGATTCGGGTTGAGCAGGCCGGCCGAACGGGTCACGATGCCATGGCGATCGGCGTCGGGGTCGCACCCGAAGGCAATGTCGTACTGATCCTTGAGGCCGACCAATCCGGCCATGGCCCACGGGCTCGAGCAATCCATCCGGATCTTGCCGTCATGGTCGACGGTCATGAAGCCGAACTGGGGGTCGAGGGCGGTATTTACCACGGTGAGGTTGAGCCCGTAGCGTTCAGCGATCGGCTTCCAATAGGCGAGCGAGGCGCCGCCGAGCGGGTCGACCCCGATCCGGAGGCCCGCGCGGCGAATCGCGTCGAAGTCGATCACCATGGCCAGATCAGCGATGTAGTCGGCGGCGAGGTCGGCCGAGCGCACCGAGGCCGCGGTCCGGGGGTTGCCGGAAAACCGCTTGACCTCCCGGTTTCCCGCGCGGAGCAGGACGTTGGCGCGATCTTGGATCCAGCCCGTGGCGTCAGTGTCGGCCGGCCCGCCGTTAGGCGGATTGTATTTGAAGCCCCCGTCGGCCGGGGGGTTGTGGGACGGCGTGATCACGATCCCATCGGCTCCTCGTGGCGAACCGGCCGTCAAAATCGCCCGAGAGATGACCGGGGTGGGGGTAAATCCGTCGCCGGCCTGGATCACCACCTCGACGTCGTTGGCGACGAGGACCTCGAGCGCGGTTCGCTCCGCTGGTCCGCTGGCCGCGTGGGTGTCCTTACCCAAAAAGAGGGGGCCGGCGATGCCTTGGGTCTCCCGGTACTCGCAAATGGCTTGCGTGATGGCCAGGATGTGGGCCTCGGTGAAGGTCCCCGTGAACGGGGAGCCTCGATGCCCGCTGGTGCCGAAACTCACCAGCTGAGACGGGTCACCGAGGTCGACGCCGTGGTGGTAGTAGTCGCGCTCGAGTCGGCCAAGGTCGATGAGGAGTTCGGCGGGTGCGGGCCGGCCGGCGAGTGGGTGCATTCCCGTTTGCTCCGAGTTGAGCGGTTCCACGTGGCTGCCACTTACGGTAGGAGAAACCTGAAGATGACTGAAGTCAATCAGCAGCGAACCGGGGTAAGTTGGAGGGTGCGAATTCCTCTCCTGTTCCGGCTCACTGTCGGCCTTGTCGGAATCCCAGTCGGCGTTCCAGCAGTCGGAGCCCAGCAACCCCCGGTCTCGAACGGCTCGTTTGACGCGGCCATGGCCACCGCCATCCGCGAGGAAGGCTTGGTCGGCGGGGCCTGGGCGCTCGTCTGGCCCGACACGACGATCGTCGGGGCCGCCGGGCTACGCGATGCATCCCGGGGCACGACGATGCGCGCCCATGATCGGGTGCAGGTGGGCTCGGTCGCCAAGACGCTCCTGGCACTCGGGGCGCTGCAGCTGGTCACCGAAGGGCGTCTCGAACTCGACGCACCGCTTTCGCGGTACCTTCCCGACCTGCCGATCAGGTCCGCCGCCGATGACGATCCACCGCTCCTCGTCCGGCATCTCCTCGATCACACCGGCGGCCTCGACGACGCGAGAATGTGGCAGGTTTTCACCCTCCGCGCCGACCCCAACACGCCGCTTCGGGACGGCCTCGCGCTCGACCGGGGCGGGTTGCGGCTCCGCCACCGGCCGGGGGAGCGGTTCTCCTACTCGAACAGCGGCTTCCTCCTCCTCGGCATGGTGATCGAGGCGGTCGTCGGAACCCGCTACGAGACCTATCTCGACCGGGTCCTCCTCGCGCCGCTCGGCATGTCGAAAAGCACCTTCGCCTTCGTGACCCAGACCGGCCCCTTCGGTGACTCCACGCTCGTCATGGGGCATTTCGACCCGGTGACCACGAGCGCCACGGTACCGAACTTCGTCCGTCCGGCAAGCCAGTTCACCACCACCGCCGAGGACATGGCGCGCCTGGCGCGGTTTCTGATGAGCGACGGCGTGGTGGGTGGCCGCCCGCTGGTGCGCGGCGACCTCTTGCGCGCCATGGCGATCCCTTCGACCACCGAAGCGGCGCGGGCCGGGCTCGCCGCCGGCTATGGGCTCGGCCTCGTGCGGCGCGACCGGTACGGTGCCGTCGGGAATTGCCACCTCGGCAACATCGGCACGTTTCGCGCGATCCTGTGTCTCTATCCCGAGCAGGGGCGCGGCTTCTTTATGGCACTGAACACCGACCCCGAGAACGGCAACTTCGATCGGGTGGACGGAATGCTGGCCCGGGCACTCGATTTGGAGCCGCCCGCCGAGCGGTCTCGGGCGGCGCCGGCGATCGCCCCGGCGGAGTGGAACGGAACCTACGTGGTCCGCCCGAACCGGTTCGCCCAGTTCGCCTATCTCGATGAACTCACGGGCATCACCTGGGCCCGGTGGCGCGGCGATTCCCTCACCCTCCGCCCGCTGCAAGGCAAAGGGCGCACCCTGATCCCGGTCGGTGGGGCGTTCTTCCGAGCCACCGACCGGCGCGAGACGTCGCACGTGCTGCTCCGGCATGCGGACGGCCGCACCCTGATCGCCGACGGCCAACGCACCTTCGAATGGGTGCCAGGGTCTCGGATCTTCGCGCTGTGGGCCAGCGCGGCCGGGGGGATCGCGTCCCTGTTGTACGTCCTCGGGCTCGGCGGCACCCGGACACTCGGGGCATTTCGCCGAGGGGAGTGGCGGTCCGAGCCTCTGGTCGCGCCGACGCTCTGCCTCCTGCTGCTCATCCTCGCACCTGTGCTCTACCTGACGCAGTCGTTCCTCGCGATCGGCGATCCGACGCCGGCCAACGTCACGGTCGCGGTCCTGACGGCGACGCTGCCGCTCACGTTGGTTCTGGCGGCGGTCCGGCGGGTTCGGGCCGGTGTCGCCACCCGCGCCGCACGCGCCGACTTGGTCGCGTTGATGGCCGCGCTCCAGTGGTGTGCCGTGCTCGGAGCGTGGGGGCTCATCCCGCTGGCGCTCTGGCGCTGACGCCAGAGGGCCGAGGGTTGGAGTGATCGCGCCAGCGGCCGTCCGCACCGACCAGCCGCACCTTACCGCCTTGTACATGGCCGCGGTCGCCGCCGCCCACCACAATCCGCTCATCCGCCTCTTCTACCAGCGCCTCCGTTCGGCGGGCAAGCCCGCGATGGTGGCCCTCGTGGCCTGGATGCGAAAGCTGCTCACGATCCTGAACGCGATGATTCGTCATCCGACCCCATGGAGCCAACCCATTTGCTTGACAGAACCAGTACAAATAGGTAATTTAGCCATACGGTACATGAACAACACGTCCGTGGTGATGAACCGGTAGGGCCAACAAGGAGTTTGGGATGGAGTTCCTAGGAATCGGAAGCAGTGTGCTTATCGCGTTGGGGCTTCTCAATGTCTGGGTCTTGCGAGCCGGGAAGCCGACCGCATGGCGCGGCCAAGACGCCCAGACGCTTCGCGAGGAGTTCGCCACCTATGGACTGCCTCCGTGGTCGGTGACCGCGGTTGGGATCGCCAAAGTCACTTTGGCCATCCTGCTATTGGCGGGGATCTGGTGGCCGACCGTTACTCGGCCGGCGGCACTTGGGACCGCGATCCTGATGCTCGGTGCCGTGTCGATGCATCTCAAAGTTCGCGATCCCATCAGGAAGTCGCTGCCCGCGTTGGCGTTGCTCGGCCTGTCTTGCCTTGTGGCCTTCCTGGGACGGGCCCCGGCGTGACCAAACCATCATCGGGAGTTACCAACATGCAGCGACGTAAGCTTCGACTTCGGGCGGGGCTGGGCATCCTTGGCGCAGCTTTCGTCTCATTCCTGTTGTCCATAACACTCTGGTTTACCGGCAGCCGCGAGCAAGGCGTTTTCGTCGGCTTGTGGGTGCCGTCGATCCTCTCCTTTGGCGCCGTCGCTCTGCTGATGATCGGAGATCAACGTGAGTGACCTCGCGCTGTTTGCCATGGGTGTCGCGGTTTCGATTCCCGCGGGGGTCTGCATCGTCGGCCTGGTGTTGGCCGCGATCAGGGACGGACGGGTCAACGACCAATTGTAGCGGAAGCTCCGCGCCGGAGAACCGGATTCCTCCCCACCCGGCGCGCGAACCCCTTGTCGCAAGATGACCCCTTCCTCTGGTAACGACTGGCTGCTGCTCGTCCACTGCGCGACGACGTTGTTCATGCTGGGTGTCATCTGGTTCGTGCAAATCGTTCACTACCCTTTGTTCCAGCACGTCGGCGACAGCGGATTCGCGGGATACGAGGAGCAGCACACCCGCCGGACCGGCTGGGTTGTTGCGCTGCCGATGCTCGCCGAGTTGGCGACCGCCGTCGTCCTCGCCTGGCGGATGGGAGGCGTCCTAGCTTGGGGCGGCCTTGCCCTCTTGGGGCTCATCTGGGTGAGCACTGGCTTCTGGCAGGTACCCGCCCACCGACGACTCGAGGGTGGGTTCGACGTCGCGACCCACCGCAGGCTGGTGCAGACGAACTGGGTCCGCACGGTGGCCTGGTCGGCCAGGGCCGTTATCGCGCTCGCCCTGTTTGCCGGGTCACGCTGAGTGTCACCGGCGCCGAAAGAGAAGAGTCATGGGGCCTTTCCGGATCGGGTCCACATCGTGGGAATCGACCTGGCTTGGGGGGAGCGCCGGCCGGACGGGGTCTGCGTGCTCGAGGTGGATCGTCGCGGGGCCCAAGTCCGAGCCATCGTCCTGTCCCAGGGCGACGACGAGTTGCTGGCCTTTGTCGAGGCCAACGTCGGCCGCGGCCCGGCATTCATTGCGGTGGATGCCCCAATCGTGTGCCCTAATCAGACGGGAGCGCGACCCGTGGATCGGCTGACCCACGTTCATTTCGGACGGTTCAAGTCAGGTTGTCATCCCGCGAACCTCGGCCTCTGCCCGCGCCCGCCGCGGGTGGCGGACAAGCTCGTTCAAAACGGATTCGAGATTGGCATGGCGGGGCGGCGGGTTGTGGCGGAGGTCTATCCCCATCCGGCGATGGTGCGCCTGTTCGGACTGAGTGAACGGATTCCCTACAAGCGCGGGCCGGTCGGCGCCCGGCGCCGTGAGTTTCAGCGGCTGCAGACGAAGTTGCGCGGATGCCTCCGCGACCATTTCCCCGCGCTTCGGGTCAGCTCCGACGTTGCTGGTTTGCTCCGGATGCCCTGGACGAAGGATGTCGAAGATCGAACCGATGCTTTCTTCTGCGCGCTGATCGGATACTGGCACTGGCTGCACTTGGGCCGGCGCACGGAAACGCTGGGTGATCTTGTCACCGGCTTTATTCTCGTTCCGCGGCCATGACTCGTAGGCTGCCCGGGGCGATCCCGAAGTCGGCGCCCACCGCGTGGCCTGAGCTCCGCGCCTTGATCGTGGTCTTGGGTGACCAGCTCGATCTCGAAGCCGCCGCGTTCGACGGCTTCGATCCGGGTGTCGACGCCGTCTGGATGGCCGAAGTGGCTGACGAGTCGACCCACGTGTGGTCGAGCAAACCGCGAACGGCCATGTTCCTCGCGGCGATGCGGCACTTCGCGCTGGCCCTCCAAGCCGCCGGCCGGCCGTTGCACTATACCCGGCTGGATGCTGCCGGCAACGGCGGCAGTCTGGGCGCCCAGTTGGGGGCCGACGTTGGCCGCCTGCGGCCTGCCAGGCTGGTAATGACCGCACCGGGCGACTGGCGCGTGCTGCGGGCAATCAACGCGGTGGCCGAATCCAACCGCCTGCCGCTGGAGGTCCGCGAGGACCGCCACTTCTTCAGTAGCGTCCGCGACTTCGCGGCCCATGCCAAAGGCCGCAAATCGCTCCGCATGGAGTACTTCTATCGCGAGCAGCGAAAGCGCCATGATGTGTTGATGCAGGCCGGCGAGCCCCTCGGCGGCCAATGGAACTTCGACGCGGAGAACCGCGAGGCCTTCGGCGCTGCCGGTCCGGGTAAGGTGCCGCCGCGCCGGTCCTTCAAACCCGATGCGGTCACTCGCGAGGTGATCGCGCTGGTCAATACCCGTTTCGCGCCGCACCCCGGCCGGCTGGACCTCTTCGACTGGCCGGTGACCCGGGCGCAGGGGCTCAAGTCCTTGCACGCCTTCATCACGGAGCGCCTGCAGTTGTTCGGGCGCTACCAGGACGCGATGTGGCCGGGCGACCCGTGGCTGTACCATTCGCACCTGTCGGCCGCGCTCAACCTGAAGCTGCTGAACCCGCGCGAAGTGGTGGCTGCAGCCGAACGGGCGTACCACGACGGGCAAGCGCCACTGGCCAGTGTCGAGGGTTTCATCCGCCAGATTCTTGGGTGGCGCGAATACGTGCGCGGCATCTACTGGACCCAGATGCCAGAGTACCTGGAGCGAAACGCCCTCGGCGCTGAGGAAGACCTGCCCGCCTGGTACTGGACGGGCGCCACGGACATGGCGTGCCTCGGTGATGCGCTGACCCAGACGCTGGCGCACGGCTACGCCAATCACATCCAGCGGTTGATGGTCACCGGTCTCTACGCGCTGATGCTGGGCGTGCAGCCCAAGCAGGTGCACGCCTGGTACCTGGCGGTCTATGTCGACGCGGTGGAGTGGGTCGAGCTGCCCAACACCCTGGGGATGAGCCAGTACGCCGATGGCGGCGTGATGGGCAGCAAGCCCTACATCGCCACCGGCAAGTACATCCAGCGGATGAGCCCGCACTGCAAGGGCTGCCGCTACGACCCCGCACTCCGCAGCGGCGACCGGGCCTGCCCGTTCACCACCTTGTACTGGGACTTCCTGATGCGCCACGAATCGACGTTGGCCAGGAACCCGCGCATGGCGCTCCAAGTGAAGAACCTGGCCCGCCTGACCGATGCCGACAGGCAGGCGGTGACCGCCAGGGCGGCCGCGATCCGGCGCGGCGAGGTCGGGGCCCCCGGCCGTGATCACCGTCAGCCTTACTCGAGGTGACTCCGCAGCATCCAGGCGTTCTTGTCGTGTTGCAGCAGACGACGGGTGGCCAGATCGGCCGAACCGGTATCGCCGTCCTTCTCGGCTGCCGCGATCACCAGCTCGGCCGATCTCGCCAGCAGGGCCTGATCCTTCACCAGGATCTGGATCATGGCCTTGGCACTCACGTGGCCCACCGACTCGCGTACGGTCGCGATCTTGGCAAACTCCGTGAAGCTCCCTGGCACCGGCTCGTTCAAAGCGCGCACCCGCTCGGCGATTTCGTCGACCACCAGCGCGAGATCGGTGTACTGGGCTTCGAACAGGGTGTGCAGCGTGGTGAACATCGGGCCCGTCACGTTCCAGTGAAAATTCTGGGTCTTCAGGTACAGGGTGTAACTGTCGGCCAACATCGCGGTGAGCGCGGTAGCCGTGGCATGGCCGGCCGACGGTGACTTCTTGCCTGGCATTTGGAAACTCCACTGTAAGGATGGATGCGGGCGGGTGACCGGTCGATCCGGCCGCGCGGCCTGGGAAGACTTGAGTGCGTCACACCCGTACGGCCGACATCCCGCCGTCAACCGCCCACACTTGGCCTGTGATCCACTTGGCTTGGTCGCTCAGCAAGAACAACGCGGCGCCGGCCAAGTCTTTGGGCTGACCGATCTGCTTGAGCGGATGCCGGTCCCGACTGGCCTGAATCCGAGCCTCGGTGGTGAGCATTCGTGCGGTCAACGGTGTCTGGGTGAGGGATGGGGCCAGGGCGTTGACGCGAACCGAGGGCGCCCATTCGGCGGCAAGCGACCGGGTGAGGCCTTCAACCGCGCCCTTGGCCATGGCGACCGAGGCATGAAAGGGCATGCCCTGTTGGACGGCAACGGTACTGAAGAGGACGACCCCGGCGTACTGCCCGGCCTTGAGCGCGGTGCCCGTCGCCTGAAGGACTCGCGCCGCCCCGAGGGCGGAGATCTTGAAGTCCGCGAGGAAGTCGGACTCTTGGAGACTCCGGAGTGGTTTGAGGTTGATGCTCCCGGGACAGTAGGCCACGCCATCCAAGGTGGCCGGAATGCCGACCGTTGCCAGATCCGCCTCCAAGACATCGGCGCCGATTTCCCTGAGGTCCGGGGACGACAACCCGGATGCCCGCCGGGAAAGGCCGATCACTGCATGGCCCAGGGCCAAGGCGTTCTTGGCCATGGCAAACCCAATCCCGCTCGAATGGCCGACAATCAGATAGGTCCGTTTCATTGAGCGTACTCTGGTGGAGGCGAACCGTTAGGTCTCATGGGAAAAAGGGGCAACCCTCGCTGGAGCCGCCCCTTCCTCTGTTTCGAAGCTGATTCAGCTCGGGAGGAGAACCGAGTCGATCACGTGAATGACCCCGTTCGAGGCCGTCACGTCCGCCGCCAGAACCTCGGCGCCGTTGATCATCACCTTGCCATCGCGCGTCGCGATCGCGACCGTCCCGCCCTGCACGGTCGTCGCCGAGGTCAGCTTGACCACGTCGGCCGCACGAACGGTCCCCGGAACGACATGGTAGGTCAAAATGGCGGTCAACTTCGCCCGGTCCTGGAGCAGGGCCTCGACCGTGCCCGCCGGCAATTTGGCAAACGCCGCATCGGTCGGCGCGAAGACCGTGAACGGGCCCTCGCTCTTCAACGTCTCGACGAGGCCGGCAGCGGCCACTGCGGCCACCAGGGTCTTGAACGAGCCGTTGGCGACGGCGATGTCGACGATGTCCTGATGGATCGTAGCTGTAGCAGTCATGGTGCCTTCTCCGGGTGTGGATGAACCAACCTAATCGGTTTGCCTACTCGTCGACTTCAGATGAGCCAACGCAGGAAGGATACAAGGCCGTCCATCTGTTGTCAAGGTATATAACTGGACAAAACATTGACCTGACGGAGGTGGCGCACTATGATTCGGAGGTCGTTACTGAATGGATAGCGTGCCCGCCACCGCCAAACACCCGATCCGGGTCGTCACCGCCCGTACCGGCCTCAGCCCCGACGTGCTGCGGGCCTGGGAGCGTCGGTACCAGGTGGTGGAGCCGTCGCGAAGCGGGGGCCGGCAGCGGCTCTACAGTGATGCCGACGTCGCGCGGCTCAAGCTCCTCCATCGTGCCATCATCGCCGGACGGAGCATCGGGGCGGTGGCCGGCCTGTCCCCGCGCGAGCTCGAGAAGCTGGTGCGGGCCGACGATTCCGCCGCGAGGGTCACCGCTCCGGCGCTGGCCGAGGCAACCACGCGGGCGATCGCCTCGCACCTCGCCACGGCCTTCGACGCGATTCAGGCGATGGATACTGCCCGTCTGGAACGAATCCTCAAGACGGTGTCGCTCCAACTCAGCGTGCCGACCATGCTCGATCATTTCATCGCGCCGCTCCTGTGGCGGATCGGCGACCGCTGGGTGGGTGGCGACCTCTCCCCGGCCCAGGAGCATCTGGCATCGCTCGAGGTCCGCCGCCTACTGGCGTGGCTGGTTGAGCGCGCGGCGGTCGAGTCCGACGCTCCGGTCATTGTGTTGACAACGACTACCGGACAACTGGTGGAGTTGGGCGCCATGTTGGCTGCCGCGAGCGCCGCGACGGAGGGGTGGAGGGTGGCCTATCTCGGCACCAGCCTGCCCGCCAAGGACATCATCACCGCCGCTCGGACCCTTGGCGCCCGGGCCGTTGCGATCAGCCTGGTCCTCGAGGCCGACGGTCCCGAGACCACGAAAGAGCTCGATCGCCTCGCCAAGGGGCTGCCCCGGGGCATCGCGCTCATCGGCGGCGGGCGAGCGGCGGCCGTCCATGCCCTGCAGCTGCGGCGTCTTGGCGCCCAAGTCTTCCGCGACCTCGTGCCGTTCCGAACCTGGCTCCGTTCGGCCCGATGATCATCGCGTGTTGGTTCACCTCACTGGCCCTGACGATGACCGCCGATACCGCCGGTAGGATGATCTACGACTTCCGGGCTCCGACCAAAGCGTCACCTTGGCGGATCGTGAACGATGACGTGATGGGCGGCCGTTCCTCGAGCCAGTTCCAACTCGGCGCCGATGGTGGGGCGGTGTTTTCTGGGGTGGTCTCGCTGGAGAACCGGGGCGGCTTTGCCTCGGCGCGCTCGGCGCCGCTCCGGGACAAGCTCGAGGGCTCCGACACCTTCGTGCTCCGGGTCCGGGGCGACGGACGGGGGTACCAGTTTACCGTCCAAACTGGGGCGGGGTTCAACGCTCCCACGTACCAACTTGCGTTCATGCCGAGGCGGGGCGAGTGGGGCGAGTACGAACTGGCTTTCGACGACTTCGTGCCGACGTTTCGCGGACGGCGACTGGCCAACCTGCCGCCGCTGACGGCAGAGAAGATCGTCTCGGTCGGGGTTCTCATCGCGGACCAGCGAACCGGGCCGTTCCAGTTGGAGATCAGTTGGGTCAAGGCAGTGACCCGGTGACGCCGGATGCCACGGCCCTGGCGCGCCGGCGTCTCCAGCTCGGAATCGCCAACATCGGTTTCTGGGTGGTGGCGGCATCCGGCGGTCTGCTCTTCCTGGGCCGGGCCCGTCCGAACGCCATCAACCTCTCCGACCGTGCCCTGGTCTTTGCCGTCGCGGTCGCCGCGCAGGCGGTCTTTGACTTCCTGGGCGGTCGGCTGCTGATGCCGGAGCCGCGCCCGGCGATGAGGGCCTACCTCCGTTCCTGGTCGCGCGGCGTATTGGCTCACAGCCTGGTGCTGACCATGGTCGGGGTTCTCTGCTACGCGAGCTTTCAGCTCACCGGTGGATTCGGAGCGTCGATCCTCGTCGGGACCGCCGGGTTGGCGCTCGGTCGGCGGCTCCTGCTCCGCGCGGTGGCCGGGGTCGTCGTCAAAACAGCTCCCGCCGAAGGCGAGTCACGGCTGATCGCGACCGCCACGGACCCGGCATTCACCGGCGGAATCCTCGGGCTCGGGCGAACCGCGCGAAGCCTGCTTCCCGACCGTTGGTTGGCGAGTGAGTCCAGGGAAGACCTCGCCGCGGAATCAGTCCGGCGTCAATGGCAGATCGACCATGGGTTGCCCCTGAGGACTCTCCTCGTGGTCTTGGGTTGGAATCTCCTGGGCGCCTGGGCCGGCTCGGCGGCGTTCGAGTTGGCCGCCCGAACCCCGGCGGAAGCGCTGGTCGGCTACGCCTGTTGGATGACCCTCTGGGCGTTCGGGGGCCTGTTGATCCTGCCGGCCCTGAGCCGCCCGGCGGTGTTCGCCGCCGACCGCGCCGCCCTCGATGCCGGTCATGACCCCCGGCGTTGGATTGCGCGGTTTCCGAACCTGGTCGGCGAAGATGGGAGCCCAAGCGGAGCGGTCCAGGCGATCTTCTACCCGATTCCTTCGGCCCGTTGGCGGCTCGACCGACTCGCAACCTCGGTGTCAGGGTTGATTCCCGGTCATCTCGCCCGCGCCAACCTCTACTATTCCTGGGCGACCCTCACGCTGGTGGGACGGGCCGTCCACTGCAACGTCGGCCGCCCCGCGCTCTGGGTGTTTCCGCCTTCGGCTTGAAAC
>JANNQX010000086.1:0-1574 GCA_031400975.1 Gemmatimonadota bacterium | reverse complement strand
CCGTTGTACATGTCGTTGACGTAGGCCAGCCCGTCCTTCGGGTTCACCACCACGCCCCACGTCATGGCCGTATTCTGGACCTTGCCGGTCATGTCGGCGGTGTTCACGTGGGCCATTTCCCTGCCCTGGGCCCGCAAATCGCCCTTGAGCTGGCCCGACACGTCAAACGCCCGGAACCCGGCGTTGTAGGCACCCATGTAGAGGGTGTCGCCGGCCACCCAGACGTTATGCACCCCGCCATATTCCGGCTCGTACCAGGCCACCGACTTCGGATGCTCGATGTCGGAGACGTCGACCACCTGGAGCCGGCCATAGGCCCGACCCACCGACGCGTCCTTGCCGCCGCGGGTGCCGGCCGCTGGGAAGACCTCGTCGGCAATGAAGACGTAGTTCTTGTGGCGCCAGGCGGTGTGGGTACCCCGAATGAAGCCGGGGCCGCCGGCCGCCTCGACATCGCGATAGAGCACGTTCAGGTCATACTTGAATTGGCTCACCAACTGAGGATTCGAGGGGCTCCCACCCTTGATGCCGTTCCCGACATCGAGGATGACCAACCCGTCGTTCCAATAGCTGGCGTACATCAGCCCGTCCTTGAGATCGATGTCGTGGAGCGAGCGCCCGGGGTCCGGCCGATCGGTCTTCCAGACCGCTACTTCCTTTGGCGTCATCGGATCGTTGATGTCGATCACGTGCATGGCCCCGGTACCGTCGTTGGTGAGATAGACGTGGGTGCCGTACTTCTCCTGCTTGTAAATGAACGCCGAATGGACGCCGCCGGTGACGGTGGCGGTGTACTCGGAAATGACCTTCGGATGGGCCGGGTCTTCGGTCGAGGCGATGACGATCCCGTTCTTCCGATCCGCCGCGCCTTCCCGAGTGAACACGATGTACTTCCCGTCCGGGGTCGACATCACGTCGTTGATCCGGCGGGTGTTGGCCACGATCGAGTCGGTGACGGTCGGCTTCGATGGATCGCGAATGTCGATGGCGTAGAGCACGTCACCACCGGAACCAGAGCCCAAGTAGGCGTAGTCGCCGCTCGGATGAATCCAGATCTCTTCGGTGGTGAACCGAGTCCGGGGTAATCGGCCCACGATGGTGGCCGGCCGGCGGACATCGCGGGCCTTGAGCGTCACCGTCGCCTCGGCGGACCGGCTGCCGATGCTCGCGGTGATCAGGTAGGAACCTTCCTCATACCCCACGAAGGAGCCGTCGGGGTCGATCATCCCATGCCCCGGCGCGAAGCTCCACTGCGGTGTAAAGCCGGTAACCGCTCGGCCGGCGCGGTCGACCGCACTGATTTTGAAATTGACGACATCGCCGGCCTTGCCCTCCGAGGTTTCCGGCGAAAGGGTCAGCTTCGCGATGGTGTTCGGCAACACTTTGAGGGCAAACGCCTGCTCGGCGCTACCGGCCCGAGCGGTGATCCGGGCGGTGCCGGGGCCTTTGGCCTCGAGCAGTCCGTCCGGGCGCACGACCGCCACCGCGGGTGCGGAACTGCTCCAGGTGACGCCGTCGGTCCGTTGGTCGCCGGCTTTCGAAAACGGCTTGGCTTCGAGCCGGAGCCGTTGCCC
>JANNQX010000085.1:0-8201 GCA_031400975.1 Gemmatimonadota bacterium | reverse complement strand
GCGGTTTGCGACATCGTCCCCGAGCGGGTGTCTTGGGCTCAAGACCTCACGGTCAAAGCCGGCCAGCCGAAACCCACGGGCTACACCCGCGGCGAGCGAGACTTCGAGCGGCTCTGCGCGGAGGAAGATCTTGACCTGGTCTTCACCGCGACGCCCTGGGAGTGGCATGTCCCAGTGCTGTTAGCGGCGATGAAGCACGGTAAGCACGGAGCGACCGAAGTTCCGATGGCCTATACCATCGACGATTGCTGGGCGCTCGTCGAAGCGGCCGAGCGGTACCAGAAGCACTGCGTGATGATGGAGAATTGCAACTACGACCAGCTCGAGATGTTGGCCCTCAACATGGCGCAGCAGGGCGTCCTTGGTGAAATCCTCCACGGCGAGTGCGGCTACAACCACGACCTCCGGGCCCTCAAGTTCGCCGACGAGGGGGAAGGTCTCTGGCGGCGGGCCCACGCCACCAAGCGAAACGGCAATTTCTATCCGACCCACGGCCTGGGACCGATCGGGCTCGCCATGGACCTCAATCGGGGCAACCAATTCGACTACGTCGTCTCGATGAGCGGTCCGTCTCGCGGGCTTCAGGCGTGGGCCGCCGAGCACCTGCCGGCCGACAGTCCGAAGCGGCTCGAAAAGTATCGGCTCGGCGATGTGAACGCGTCCCTGATTCGGACCACCAGCGGGCAGACCATTTACATCACCCACGACACCAACCTCCCGCGCCCTTACAGCCGGAAATACGTCTTGCAGGGGACCAAGGGGCTGGTCGAGGGGTATCCTCGGCGGGTCTATGTCGAGGGGATGAGCGAAAAGGAAGACCGGTGGGACGCCGTGGACCGGTGGTTTGCAAGCCATGACCATCCGCTGTGGAAGACGGACCGGGTCAGGCAGGCGACCGTGGGTCATGGTGGGATGGATTTTCTTGAAGACTGGCGCCTGATCCAGTGCCTCTTGCAAGGACTGCCGACCGACCAGAACGTGTACGACGGCGCCGCCCTCAGTGTGATCTGCCCGACCACTGAACAGTCAGTGGCGAATCGGAGCAAGCCGGTCTCGATTCCAGACTTCACTCGGGGCCGCTGGAAGGGGATGGCCCGCCTGATCATCCCGGGGTAAAGGCCCGCCGATCCGGGGCGCCTCACTGCGGAGGATTGCCCCATATCCGCCATTTTTTGGTTACCGGAGTCTCTGCCGCGGCCCTACCTTGGGATCGCTGGCTTGGGGGGGGTATTTCTTGACAAGGCGTACATACGATGCCATATATATGCTATGCGCCGAACGACGGTCTTCCTGGAGGACGAATTGGTGAAAAAGGCCCGCCGGTACGCCGCCAAGCGCCAAACGAGCTTCGCCCAGGTGGTGCGGGAGGCGTTACTACAGTATGTCAACGAGGAGGGAAGCGTGAAACGGAAACTCCCAAGCTTGGCCGGCCAGTTCGCTTCCGGCCATTCCGATACCTCGGAGCGGGTCGACGAGCTCCTGTGGAAGAATCCGCATCAGTGATTCTGGCCGACACGGGGGCGGTTTTTGCACTATTGGATCGCGACGACAGCTGGCATCCCCGGATCGCTGGGTTCTGGGAGCGCCACGCCGATCAGATCCGCTTGCCAGAGACCATTCTGCCGGAGGTTACTTATCTCCTCGCGAGCCGGATCGGTCCGCGGGCCGAGTCGCTGTTCCTTCAGGCGCTCTCTGAAGGCGAGTTCGTGCTGGAGCCGTTCGTGGCCGAGGAGGACCTGAGGCGGGTGGCTGAGCTGGTCAGGCAGTACGAAGCGGCGGCCATCGGTTTCGTCGACGCCAGCCTCATTGCGTCCGCGGAACGGGGCCTGGTCACGACGCTGCTGACCACTGACCGGCGCCACTTTCCGGCTGTCCGGCCCCGCCACACGCCTTCATTCCGATTGGAGCCGTAGCTCACCTACCAGGCAATCCCGTAATCCTCGCCGTCCGGACTCGAACCACCCCAGAACGATCCGTGAACCCAATCGAAGAAGATCGCATTGATCGGGCCCGAGGTGCTGCGGGCAAAATCGAGCGTGTAACCCATCTTGCGAAGATCGTCTCGAACCCATGGCGGCATACTCTCGTTCAACGTCATCCGGCCAGGACGCGACTCATGGGCGCCGAATGAGCTCCGCATTTGATAGCTGGCGATGTTCGGCGCTTCGACGGCCTGCTGCACGTTCATTCCAAACTCGACCATGTTGAGAAAGAACTGGAGCAGGTTCTGGTCTTGGGTGTCGCCGCCTTGCACGGCGAACGAGGCGTAGGGCTTCCCGTCCTTCAGGGCAAGGGTTGGCGTCAGAGTGACCCGGGGCCGCTTGCCGGGGGCCATCACATTGAAGGGGCTCTCAGCGGGATCGAGGACGAAACTCTGGGCCCGCTGACTCAACCCAACGCCGGTGCGGCCGGCGATGACCGCCGGCACCCAGCCCCCACTCGGCGTTACGGAGACGACCCATCCATTCTTGTCGGCGGCTTGGATCGAAGTCGTACCGGCTCGGAAGCCTTCATCGAACGACCGAGCCCCGGTTTGATCCGTGTTGCTCGGGAGTGGTTTGGGTTTGGGCGGCCAGGCCTTGAGCACGTCGAGAAACGGGTTGGCGCCGCCCTGGAACGGATAGGGGTCGCCGGGCCTGATGGTCGAGTCGTTCTCGGTCCAGTTGATTTGGTTGAACCGCTGTTTGGCGTAGTCTTTCGAGAGCAGCCCCTTGATCGGGGAGGCCGGCGGAAACGCCGGGTCGCCGTAGTAGAAGTCACGATCCGCGAAGGCCATACTCATCGCCTGATAAACCGTATGGACGTACCGGGTGCTGTTGTAGCCCATCGACTTGACGTCGGCGTTCTCCAGGATGTTCAGGGCTTGGAGTAGCGCCGGCCCCTGCTGCCACTCCTTCAGCTTGAAGACTTCCACACCTCGGTAAGTGGTCGAGACCGGCTCCTCGATCTTGACCTTCCAATTGGCCAAGTCCTGGACCGCAATCAGGCCGCCTTGTTCCTGGGTGGACCGGGCGATCTCGACGGCGATGTCTCCCTTGTAGAAGCGGTCGTAGGCGGCGTAGATCGCATCTTTGCGGCTCTTCCCAGCCTTCTTGGCCTGGGCCTCGGCTTCCACCAGTTTTCGGAGGGTGACGGCCAAGTCGGCCTGGGCAAAGATCTCACCGGCGTTAGGCGCTTCGCGCTTGGCGCCGGCGTGGGTCAGGAACAAGGCTTTGGAATAGGGCCACTGCTTAATCCAACTCTTTTGGCTCTCGATGCTATTGGCGGTCTGGGCCTCGATCGGATATCCGTCGGCCATCTGGATCGCGGGTGCCAGCACCTCCGCCAGCGACATCGTCCCGTACTCGGCGAGCATGGTCATCAGGCCGCCTGGCGTGCCTGGGGTGACGGCGGCCAAGGCGCCAAACTCGGGCGGATAGTTCATCCCCTTGGAGCGATAGTACTCCGGGGTCGCTCCGGTTGGCGCGACGCCGAGGGCGTTGATACCGATGACTTTCTTGAGGCCGGGATGGTAGATCAGGGCTTGGGTCTCGCCGCCCCAGGAAAGTACATCCCACATTGTGGCGACAGCGGCGAGCATAGCGCAGGTGGCGTCGACGGCGTTGCCGCCCCGTTGGAAGACCATGGCACCGGCCGTGGCCGCAAGCGGTTTCCCCGTGATCGCGACCCAATGGCGGCCATGGAGGACCGGCTTGACCGTCCGTTGGGCCGAGACAGGCAAGGCGGCCAGAACTAGCGACACTACGAGCCGGAAGGCGAACCGGGGCATGGGGACTCCGATGGTTGGAGGAGGGCAACTGCCCAAAGATACCAGCCCCGGACGTTCTTGCTATTGAATCGGGGTTCCGGTCTCGAAGTCGAACATGGTGGCGCGCCGGAGCCGAAAGTAGGCTTGCCAATAGCCCCGCAGTGACTGAACGAATTGGGCCAGCGCTTGGTCCTTTTCGGTCTGGGCCACGTAGAGGTTGTCGATCGCGATTCGGCCGATCACGTACCGGTTGTACGCCACCTCAAAACGCTTGCCGGCGACGGTGTCGGCCTTGGCGGACAGGGTCAGCGAGCGCCGGGCCTGGGAGAGCTGGAGGGCCGCGAAGTGGGCGTCCTGGGCCGCCTGCGCCAGGGCGCCCCGAGAATTGCTGACCGCCCGGTCGCGGTCTGATCGTGCCGCCTCGATCGCTTCCTTCCGAGCTCCCCATTGCAACAACGGGACATCAACCGAGAGCGAGAACTGGCGAGCTTCGAGCAGGTTCTGGTAGGCAAGACTCCGCTCCGGCGCGGTCGCATTGAACCCGTAGCTGGCTTGGATCGTCGCGCCGAGCCCGTTGCTGAGACGAGCCTCGGCAATCCGGCGATCGGCCTGGGTTTCTTGGAGCTCGGCCTCGGTGACGCTGGCCCGATTGCGGAGCGCCTGGGCAACCGCCTGAGCGGTGTCGGCCTCGAAGGTCGGGACCACCGGGGTCACGTCAATTTCCAGGGGCGACCCCACCGGCAAGTTGAGGTCGATCCGGAGGGCAGCCACGGTCCGGTCGTACTCGAGCCGGGCGCCGTCGAGCGTGGTCCGCGACCGGAGCAGGGCCAACTCGCTTTGGAGGAGGTCATTCTCGCCGATCTTCCCAACCTCGAAGCGACCTTTGTTCAAGGTATACAACGTGTCGTTGACGGCGGAGTTGGTAATGGCGTTGGCCAACGCCACCCGGGCGGCATACACGTCGAAAAACAGGTTCGAGGTGGCCAGCGCGATGTCCTCGCGGGCTTCGCGGTATTGCCGTTCGGCCACTTCGATCCGGGCCGGCTGCTCCCGTCGGTCCCACTCGGCCACGTTGGGACGAAAGATCGATTGCCTGAGACCGAACGACACTGGAGTCGAGGACCACGTCTTGACCGCCTGGGCCCCGCTGACCGACAGCCGGGCCAACGAAGAGGTCACGAAAAGGTCGCCGCCGATCACGGGAAGCCGTTGGGACATCGTTGCGGTCAACGCCGAGCTGGTCAGGTTTTGGGGGCGAAACAAGGTACTGCCGTCCGGCTGGATGACTTGAATGATCGATCGATTATAGGCAGGGATGGTGCCCCCGATCGACAGCCTCGGCAGCAGGCGCGAATAGAACGCCTTGTCACGATAGCGGGCGGCCTCATAGGTGGCCTTGGCCCCTTGGGCTTGGTAACCCCGTTCCTGGGCCATCTTGATGGCCTCGGCCAGCTTGATCGGCTGTTGCGCCGTGACAACCCCAGAAACAAGGAGGCCGGCCAGACCGGCGGAGAACCTGATCGACTTGGACATGGGCCTCATTCGTAGCGGAGACACACCACGGGATCTTGCTTGGCCGCTCGATAGGCGGGAACGATGCCGAAAACGAGGCCGGTGGCGAAGGACACCCCGAACGCCACGAACACGGAGGGATACGATACGATGGTGCGGATGTCGGCCAGCCGCTCGATCCCGCTGCTCAAGGCCAACCCGACCAAGATCCCAATCACGCCGCCCGCAACGCTAATCAGAACGGCCTCGCTCAGGAATTGAAACAGGATTTCATTTTGCGTCGCCCCGACCGCTCGGCGAACCCCGATTTCCCGAATCCGTTCGAGGATCGAGGCCAGCATGATATTCATGATCCCAATGCCGCCGACGATCAGCGAAATCGAGGCGATGGCGCCCAGCACGATATTGAAGATGGTTTTGGTCCGCTGTTCCTGTTTGAGGAGGAGTTCGGGCACGGCCACTTCGAAGTCGATGACGGAGTTGTGCCTGCGGGCCAACATTCGCTGGGCGATTTCCGCGATGACCGGGACCTGTTTCGAATCAGCCACCCGGAGAATGATCCGGTCGAGTTGATTGGTGTTGGTTCGCTCCTTGCGCCGCTCTTCGGGCTCGGTCTCGTCGGTGGGCGTGAAATTCCCCGCCCGGGCGGCCGCCTCGATGTCGCGTTGGGTCAACTGAGCCCGATTCCGAAACCGAATCAGCATGGTGCGAACGGGGACGTACACGTCCATGTTGGCGTCGCGAATCCCGAGCCGGTCGGCGGTCGCGTTGCTGAAGCGCCGGTCCGCGAGCACCCCGACGACGGTGACCCAGGTTTCGCCGACCTTGAGCGGGCGTCCGACCGGGTTTTCGGTCGTGAAGAACCGAGTCCGGACGCCGGAACCGACAATCGCCACCGGAAGACCCCGTTCGACTTGGATCGCCGTGAACCAGCTGCCGCGGCTCAGCTCGAGATTGGTGAGGCGGAAATACGAGGTGTCGACTCCAACCAACTTACCGGAGCGACGCCGCCCTTCTCGAGTCAGCGAGGTATTGACCACGATCTCAGCACTGGTGGTTTCGACCCCCGGAATGACCCGGGCCAGTGCCAAAGCGTCGGCGTAGGTGAGGCCGGGCGAGAATTTCTTGACCTGCTTTTCCGGTTGCTCCTTCGCGAGCTCTTCTTTCTGTTCAACCAACGGCGTAATCATGACGTTGTTCGAACCGAGGAGCCGCATTTGTTCGAGGATCTCCTGCTCGGCACCCTTGCCGATGGCGAGCATGGCAATCACCGAGGCTACCCCGAACAAGATGCCAAGCGAGGTCAGCGCCGCCCGGAGTTTGTTGTGCTGGACCGCCTCGAGAGCGATCCGCACGCTGAAGACCGTCAGGGCGACGAACTGGGCCCGCCATCTCTTCAGGTTCGCCCAATCGAGCCGCATGCTCAGGGCTTTTTCGGCGGGGCCGGCGCGGCCCCGAGCGGAACCACCGGCGCCGCGGTGTCGCCCCCCTCGGGTTTCGGCCCGGCGGTCGAGCCCGGCAAGCGCACAATGGCGAGCCGATCGCGATCAGCCGGCGGCGAGAGTAGCACCCGGTCTTCGACCGACAGTCCGGCGAGGACCACCGCTTCATCGTCGTTCAAGGATCCAGTGGCGATTTCCTGTTTGGTGATCCGGCTGCCGGTCTGTTTGTAGACAAAGGGGACGCCGGCTTCGCTGTTGACCGCTTCCAACGGGATGAACAGGGCACTGTCAACCTTGAGGGTTTCAATCGCGTTCGCCGTGGTCATCCCAGGCCGGAGCGTCGTGTCGGCTTGGGAGACCTCGATCTTCACTTCGAACACCTTGGCATCGTTGTTCGGTCGTTGTTCGCCGACGTTCGCGACGCTGGTCACGGTCCCGGACAGCTTCTTCGATGGATCGGAGTCGAGCGTGAGAAAGGCCGGCTGCCCGACCGCGATCTTCCGGACATCGATTTCATTGACGTAGGTAACCGATTCCATTTTCGTCAAATCCGGAAGCGTGGCCACCCCGGGGTCCCAGGCGGAAACCTGCGAACCGGTGGTGCGCTTCTTTCCATTCCATTCCTTGACGTAGATCACCATACCTGGGGCTGGAGCCCTGATCGTGAACCCCTCCATGACCTCCCGGACCACCGTGAGCTTGTTCCGCTGGCGCTCGAGGTCGGCCCCAACCTCCCGCATCTTGGCCTGGGCCTGCTCAGTCTTGGTCTTGTAGTCGACCTTGGCCTGGGCCAGCGCCCGTTCGGCCTTTTCGTAGTCGATTTCGGCCTGCCGCTTGACCGTTGGCGCCTCATAGACCGCCTGCTCTTTGGCCAGCCGTTTCTCTTCGAGGCCGAGCTCCATCGTCTTCATCTCTTCGCGGGCTTTCGAGAGATTCAGGGTCGAATCCAGCCGGGCCTGCTCGTGGACGGCCTCGGCCTTCTGGAGCGCCAGTCCGACCTCGGCCAGCTTGTTGGCCAGCGTCGACCGGTCGAGATCGGCGACGACGTCCCCGGCTTTGACCACCGTCCCCTCAGGCACGATCGAGGCGATCTTCATCTGGTACGCCTCGGCCTGCTGGGCATTTGGGGGGACGCCGATCTGGACAAACTTGAGCGCCCGCAGTTCGCCCGAGGTGGTAACCGTCACCCGGAAATCGCCCCGCTTGACCCGGGCAATGACCGGCGAGTCGTCGCTGGTCTTGTCGCGAGCTAGGAGCCAGGCCCCGGGCACCACAATGACCGCTGCCAGAGCGGCGAGGAGCGCTCCACGGGTTCGAAGTAGTCGCATGTGGTGCCCTTTGTGGATCGAAGGCCGGCTTGTCAGGGTGGATCAGGATTGGACGCGTGAAGCCCCCGGATGGTTTCAGGGCTATCTCGCCACGTTCCGGAGTGAAACCCGGCTCCTAACGTCGCCCGCAATGCGACGCTATGCTTCTGGGTGCTCGGACTAATCCCTCGT
>JANNQX010000084.1:0-10498 GCA_031400975.1 Gemmatimonadota bacterium | reverse complement strand
CCGCGGCGGTCCATTCCAACAGGGTGCCGCTATCGTCGACGTACGCAACCCGGTGGGTCGGAGCGGTTTCGCACTGCGAGTAGGCCAGCTTGAGTTTGACCGGGACCGAGAACTGGGTGCCGTGGGGCAGCAACTTGACTTTAGTTTGGAGCGCGGTGATCACCATGACCCCGATCGAAACGTTACCGGAAAGAGCCCCGGCCGGAACAGTCAGTTTGTGGGGGCCGAAGTTGAACACGCCACCGGCGGAGCCCACCACCTGAGCGGAACCATCGAACGGCAGCGGGGCGCAGGCGACGTAATTGACGGTCGTAGGGGACGTCGCCATCATCGGCTTCTCACCCATGCTCCGATTGTTCCAGGACTTGAGCAGTGCGTCGTACCGGGCGGTAGAAGCCTTCCGCTCGAGTTCGATCGCCGCCAGGTTGGCCTGGTGTTGGGTGGCCAGTTTTGAGTCCATCGCGCTATCGGTAGGGAGGACTTGGTTGCCGTTGCAACCGGCAGTGCCCAACAGGGCGATCGCGGCGAGGGCGGTCAGGTACTTCGGGGAGATCCGGTGAAACATTGAGTCATTCCTTGGTTGTGGTCGAAAACAGCTGGCTGCGATTCCTGGCTGTGTTCAAAGCAACCATCGGACCACGAGGCTCCTAAGTCGTTGTGGGGCAATACTTGTGAAACAGTTCTCCGACGGGCTGTTCGGACAATTCCTTGTTTGTCAGGTTCTTTTGCAACTGTCAAACGGGTGGTGCAGCCGCTTGCAGGGGAAGAATGGCGGGGTGTGTGGCGCCGCGACAGCGGAGTGGGGTCATTCCGCGACACGGAACGGTTTGTTTGACACCGGATCGCCACCGAGGAGCAACCGCCGCCGTTCTTCGTCCGTGAGGCCGATCCGGTGCCGGCCCGCCGCCGTCCAGAACGCCAACCCCACGGCACCCCAGCCGATCAGCAGCCACCACTCGAGCGGAATCCCGCTGGCCCGAGCCCGATATGGCTCCGCCATTGCTAGATAAAGCGCCGCACTCGCCCCGACCGCCGCCAACAGCGCTACCGGGACTCCTCCTGGGACCCGATACGGCCGCCGCAAGCCAGGCTGAGTCCGCCGGAGCTTGACCACGCCTACGGACACCAAGACGAATGCCGCGGCCTGGGAAATGGCCGTGACCGTCAAGAGGGGCAGCAAGGCCCGTCGGCCGAGGACCATCCCGACGACACTGACAGCGCCGGCAAAGAGCAGGGCGAAGCCAGGCACGCCGGTCGCGGGATCGACGGTGCCGAAGCGGGTGTGGATCATTCGGGCCCGCCCGAGGGCGAACAGGACCCGCGATCCCGCGATCAAGACCGCGTTCCAGGTCGTGATCAGCCCGAGGAGACCGGTGAACAGCACCAGCCTGGCCGCGAGCTCCGAACCAAACGCCATCCGGAACGCCTCCGCGACGGGGAGGCCCTTGCCAACCAGGGTTGGCCACGGGACCGTCATCGCCGTTGCGATAGTGACGAGTGAATAGAACGCGGCAGCCAACACCACTTGCATCACCATCGCGAGGACGGCGCGGCTCGGGCGGCTGCCCGGCGCCTGCTCTTCCATCAACTGCGGGATGAAGGCGAAACCGCCTAACCAATTGGGGGTCGCGAGGAATACCGCCACCATTCCCGGGAGGATGGAACCGGTCATACTGACCTGAAACAACGGTTGGAGGTTTGCCACGTTACCGCGAACCAGGCCGGCGGTGATGAAGGCCAGCGAGGTGACGACCAGTCCCCAGGTCATCCAGTCTTGGAGCCGAGCGGCCTGGCGAACGCCCCGATAGTTCACCCAGACCAGGAGCCCGGTGCCGAGGATGCCCATGAGCGCGCTGCCGAGCCGAAGCGGGGATCCGTTGATGACCGCGATCGTCGGTCCTTCTAGGCCGGGAAACAGAGCACCCGCCACCCAGCCCACTGAAATGGTCTCGAAGGTGATCACCGCGAGATAGCCCGCCGCCAAGAACCAGCCGATCAGAAATCCGGTTCGAGGGCCATAGATCTCGTAGCAATAGACGATTTCGCCGCCGGCCACCGGAAACATGGCGGCCAGCTCGCCGTAGCAGAGGCAAACCAGACTGATCACGAGGGCGCCGGCTCCGAACCCGATCGCGGTCCCGATCGGCCCGGCCTTGCCGAGCCACTCTCCGACCACGATGATCCACCCGACTCCGATCGCGGCACCGAAGGCGATCAGAAAGAGCTGGAGCGGGGTGAGGGTCTTGGCCAGCTGAGGTGATGAGGTCAGGACGGGCCCGCTTTCGTTGAGTCGAATCCGTCGGCCACGACCGTGGCGGCGATCACCACCGATACGAGCGCTATGCCGGGCGCCAGCCCAACCCACGGGGCGTTGATAACGGTGTCGCGGCCCGAGGCGATCAGGGTCCCCCACGATGCAGTCGGAGGCTGGACCCCGAGCCCCAAGAACGACAAACCAGCCTCGAGGGTAATCGCGTTGCCCAACCCAAGCGTGGCCGCGGCCAGGAGCGGCGGCGCGACGTTGGGCAGCAGGTGAGTGAGGAACAGGCGAACGGGTCCGGCTCCCAAGGCCCGGGACCCTTCGGCGTACGGGCGGCCCAACTGGGCGAGCGTTTCGGCGTAGGTCAGCCGGGCCACCGGCATCCAGCCCGTCAGGCTCAGAATCAGCACGACCAGCCCGGCACTCGGTTGCCACAAGGCCGCCAGGAGGAGCAGGATCACAACCCGGGGAAGCGCCAAGGCAAAATCGGTGATCCCAAGCAAGAGCGTCGCGACGGGCCGGGGGCTTAGGGCCGACAATCCTCCGATGGTGATCCCGACGCCGACCGCACCGGCGGTGGCTGCGAGGGCGACCATTAAAGAGATTCTGGCTCCGAACACGAGCCGGCTCCAGACGTCGCGGCCCAACCGATCGGTGCCGAACAGGTGGAAGATTCCCAAATCATCAGTCGCCCCGGGAGGCAGGAATCGAGTCAGCAGGATATCAGTGGTGTCCGCGGGCCCCACGGGTACCAGCCACGGCGCGAATATCGCTGCCGCGGCGAAGAGCCCCAGCACCACCAACCCAAGACGGCCGGATTTCGTCACGGCCGGGTTCTCGGGTCGACTCGATGGAGGGCCGCCTCAGCGAGCACGCTGCCTAACACGACCATGATCGCACTGACGGTGGCGGCCGCCATGACGACCGGATAGTCGCGGGCCTGGACCGCGTGGATCAGTACGCTCCCCACCCCGGGCCAGGCAAACACTCCCTCGACGAAGACCGCGCCGGAAAAGAGGGCCGGCAGAGAAAGGCCCAGGAGCGCCACGACCGGCACCAGCCCGTTCCGGAGATGGTGCCAGACAAGGACCCGGAGCGGGCCGAGTCCCTTGGCCCGGGCGACCATGAGATAAGGATCCTGCCCAACTCGTTTGAGGGTGCCTCGAGCATACCGTGCGGTCGTGCCGATCCCGATCAGGGTCAGGGTGGCGAGCGGCATTGCCAAATGGGTGAGCCGATCGACCAGCCGGTCGCCGGGCGAGAGAAAATCCGAGTCGATCCCCGCGGCGCCGAACGCCGGCAGCCATCGCAGGGTATAGGTAAAGACCATCACCAGAACGAAAGCCAGCCAGTAGCCAGGCAGCGCCGCCAGCACGACCGAAACAACGGACCAGAATCGGTCCACCCCGCGGCGGCGGGTGGTGGCCTGGATGGCGGCGACGCCGATGCCGAACAGGTGGCCTAAGAGAATGGACAATCCAACCAGGATGACGGTGGCCGGCCACGCTTCGGCAATGATCCGAAGAGCCGGCCGGCCGGTGGCGATGCTAATCCCGAAGCGGCCCTGGACCGCCTGGCCGATCCACCGGACGTATTGCTCGCCCAGGGGCTGGTCGAGGCCGAGCGAGCGCTCGACCATCGCGAGATCCGCGGCGGACGCGGTTGGCCCGAGGAGGTGCGACGCGGGGCTCCCGGGCGCCGCATGGAGGAGCAGGAACGTCAGGCTGACCACGCCGAGGATGACCAGCGGGGCCCGAATGATTCCGAAGATGAAGCCTTGCGGCATGATTGAATCTAAATTGCAGCCGTGCCGATTCGCGCCCTGGGTTTCCTTGTGCTGGTCCTGACCGGTTGCGGCCCCATCAAGGCCCGCCGGGATGGCACGGTCGTCCTGGCGTCCGGGGCTGATCTCGAGACCATGAACTCCGTCGTGACGTCGCACCCCCTGGCCAAACAGGTCCAGCGGTATGCCTTGTTGACCACCCTGGTTCGGTACGACAGCAGTCTCACCGTCGAGCCGTATTTGGCTCGAACCTGGGCCTGGTCGGAGGATCACCGAGTGCTGACCTTCAGTTTGGTGACCGGGCTTCGGTGGCATGACGGCCAGCCGACGACGTCGCGTGACGTCGTCTTTACGCTCGAGACGGCTCGCGACTCGACCACCGGCTATCCCCGCCGAACTGACTTGGCCGGGTTGTTGGATGTGGTAGCGCTCAACGATAGCGTGGTACGACTCCGTTTTACTGAGACCCAAGCGCGAATTCCCGACGTGTTGACGGACTTGGCCGTGGTGCCGTGGCATCTCCTCCGAGATGTGGTGCCGAGCCAGATGAGACGGGCTCGTTGGAACCAGCGTCCCATCGGCAACGGACCGTATCGGTTCTTGGCCCACGAGGCCAATCGGCGGTGGGTGTTCGAGGCCAATCCGGCCTTCCCGAGGTCGCTCGGTGGGCCGCCGGCAATTCAGCGCTTGGTGGTTGCCGTGGTCGACGAGCCGACCACCAAACTGGCGGCCCTGGTGTCGGGTGAACTCGACCTGGCGGGGATTCAGCCTGCCCATGCCGAGTTTGTGCGCCGGGATGACCGGCTTCGGGTGGTCGACTACCCGCTCTTGTTCAGCTACGCGATCGTGTTCAACACCCGGAGGCCGCCGTTCAATGAACTCGCCACCCGCCGCGCAATAGGATTGGCGATCGACCGGCTCGCGATTGTGTCGGGGTACTTGTTCGGTTTTGGGGTGCCGGCGTCAGGGCCATTGCCGCCCGAGCTGACGTCCGGCACCGCGGTACCGCCCCTGTTCGCGCCCGGCCGGGGGCGGGCGTTGATAGGCGACCGGCCCCGAGCGTTCGAGCTGCTGACGGTCGGGAGCGGCGAGGCGGCCATGGAACAGATGATCCAGCAGCAGCTGGCCCGAATCGGGCTCACCGTCACGATCCGCCAGGTCGAGTTGTCGGCGTTTCTTGCCCGGGTCCGGAGCGGCCACGACTTCGACGCCGCGGTCATGGGCGTCTCCGGCGACCTGCAGTTGGGGTATCTCCGGTCGTTGGCAGAGGTGGCCGGTCTGTCCGTGGCCGGCCAAGGCCCAGAGCTGGTGGCGGCGTTCCGGGATTCGGTTCCCGCTACGTTCCTCTACCATGCCCGGGGAGTTCAAGGCATAAACCGGCGGCTTCTGGGCGTCCGAATGGATATCCGGGGTGAGCTGGCGGGGCTCGCGAAATGGCGGCTCCGCTAGGGGGTTTGGCTGTCACGCTCCGGTCGGCGCCCTCGCCTGGACTTGAAGGGCGCACCCCGTCACCATTGGGGTGCGAAAAGAATCGCCAGACGCCGAGCCCGAACCCATATCAAGACGTAGGACGAATGACCGCAAGTGTTTCCCATCTCGACGCCCTCGAAGCGGAATCAATATTCATTATTCGGGAGGTGGTCGCCGAGTTCGAGCGCCCGGTGCTGCTCTTCTCCGGCGGCAAGGACTCCATTGTCATGCTGCACCTGGCGACGAAGGCGTTCGGCCCCGCTCGGATTCCGTTCCCGATCATGCATGTGGACACCGGCCATAATTTCGATGAAGTGATCGAGTACCGGGATCGGCGAGTGTCGCAAACCGGCGTCCGGCTGGTCATCGCTTCGGTGCAGGCCTCAATCGACTCGGGGCGGGCCGTCGAGGAAACTGGTCCGCGACCGAGCCGGAACCGGCTCCAAACGGTGACGCTCCTTGACGCGATTGAGCAACATCGTTTCGACGCGGTGTTCGGCGGTGGCAGGCGAGATGAAGAGAAGGCGCGGGCCAAAGAGCGAGTCTACTCTTTCCGGGATGAATTCGGCCAATGGGATCCGAAGAATCAGCGTCCCGAGCTCTGGCAACTCTACAATGGCCGGCACAAGGCGGGCGAACATCTCCGAATCTTCCCGCTTTCAAACTGGACGGAGATGGACGTCTGGATGTACATCGGGCGCGAGGCGATTGAGGTCCCATCGATCTACTTTGCCCATCGCCGGCCGGTCTTCAAACGGGACGGCATGTGGCTGGCCGCGACGCGATTCGTCACGCCGATCGCGACCGAGCGAGTCGAGGACCGGCAAGTCCGGTTTCGGACCGTCGGGGATGCGACCTGTACCGGCGCGGTGGAGTCGGCGGCCGCTTCGATCGAAGCGGTGATTGAGGAAGTGGCCGTGTCGCGGGTGACCGAACGGGGCGCCACCCGCGCCGACGACCGGATCAGCGAAGCCGGCATGGAAGACCGAAAGAGAGAAGGCTATTTCTGATGGAACTTCTCCGCTTCGCTACCGCCGGCTCGGTGGACGATGGAAAGAGCACCCTGATCGGGCGGCTCCTCCTCGATTCCAAGCAGATCTTCGAGGACCAACTCGAGGCGGTAGAAAAGACCAGCCGTGATCGTGGTTTCGACTACGTGAATCTTGCGCTGGTGACGGACGGGCTCCGAGCCGAACGGGAACAAGGGATCACGATCGACGTGGCCTACCGATATTTCTCCACGCCCCGTCGGAAGTTCATCATCGCGGACACTCCGGGGCACGTGCAGTACACCCGGAATATGGTGACCGGAGCATCAACGGCCGATCTGGCGCTGATTCTGATCGACGCCCGGAAGGGCCTGCTGGAGCAGTCCCGGCGTCATGCCGTGATCGCTTCACTCCTCAGAGTCCGGCACTTAGTGGTTTGTGTCAACAAAATGGATTTGGTGGAGTACTCCGAGGCGGTCTTCGAGCGAATTCGCGCCGAATTCACCGAGTTCGCGGCCAAGCTCGACTTTGCCGACCTAACATTCGTGCCGGTCTCGGCCTTGAACGGCGACAACGTAACCGATCGATCGGTCAACATGACCTGGTTCGGGGGCCCGACGCTGCTCTGGCACCTCGAGAACGTCTACGTCGGATCCGACCGGAACCTGATCGACGCGCGTTTTCCGGTCCAGTATGTGATCCGCCCCATGTCGAACGACCATCACGACTACCGTGGTCTTGCCGGCCAGGTCGTCGGGGGAATCTTCCGGATCGGCGACGAGGTGATGGCCCTCCCGTCGGGATTCACCAGCAGGATTGTCGGCATCGATCTCGCGGACCGGCCCTTAACGGAGGCCTTCGCACCGCAGTCCGTGACGATTCGGTTGGCCGACAATCTGGATATCGGTCGCGGCGACATGATTTGCCGCCCAGCCAATGCCCCGACAACGAGCCAGGACCTCGACGCGATGGTGTGCTGGTTCGGCGAGCGCCCCCTGACTCTCCGAACGACCTATGCCATCAAGCATACGACCCGCTCGACCCGAGGGATGGTCAAGACGCTCCGGTACCGGCTCGACGTCAACTCCCTGTCACGCGACGAATCGGCCCAACAGCTCGGGATGAACGAAATCGGACGGGTCGCGATCCGAACCACCACGCCGCTGTTCTTCGATGGCTATCGCCGGAACCGAACCACCGGCAGCTTCATCTTGATCGATGAGGCGACGAATAACACGGTTGGGGCGGGCATGATCTTGGGCGCATGACCAGTCGTCTGACCGCGGCCGACCGGCTGGGCAAGATGCTGGTCGCCATGGTCTGCAAAGTGACCGGTGGTCCCTGCGAGTACCCAGGCCGAAGCATGAAGGCGACCCACACGAAAATGGGCGTCACCGAAGGAGAGTTCAACGCGACCCCTCGCTGACTCGAGGGGCACCGTAAAGTCCAGAAATGGCTTGATGGCGCAGTACGCCGGTGGTATTCTGACCCCATGATCCCTGATCAGTCGGTCAGCCGGCTTCTTTCCAGCTTCGCCGCCCGGGCCCGTTTTGCCGATCTACCTCCCTCGGTGGTGGCCGACACCCGCGGTTCGGTGCTCGACTGGCTCGGCTCAGCTTTGGCCGGTTCCCTTGAGCCGCCGGCCCGGATGGCCCAACGGGTCGTGACCACCTTTGGCCGGTCCGACGAAGCAACGGTGTTCAGTGCGGGCCGAGCCTCCGCAGTGGGAGCCGGGTTGGCCAATGGGGTAGCCTCCCACATCCTCGAACTCGATGACGTCCATAAAGGGTCCACCCTCCATGCCGCGGCCCCGATCATCCCGGCGGCGCTCGCGGTGGCTGAACGCGAGCACCGGAGCGGCCCGGCGTTTTTACTCGCGGTGGCGTTAGGATACGATGCGGCATTCCGGATTGGCGAGGCCGTCAACCCGAGCCACTACCGTTTTTGGCACCCGACCGGCACGGCCGCGACTTTCGGCGCCGCCATCGCCGCGGGCTCGCTCATGAACCTCGACGAGTCCGCCATGGCCGACGCGTTAGGCAGCGCGGGGACCCAGGCTGCCGGTCTGTGGGAGTTCAACGCCGACGGCACCATGAGCAAGCACCTCCACCCCGGCAAAGCCGCCATGAACGGCATCCTGGCCGCCGACTTAGCCCGGGAAGGTTTCACCGGGGCGGGCCGGATTCTCGAGGGGGATCGGGGATTCTTCCGCGCCACCTCGACTGGCTTCGATGCCACTCGGGTCACTGACGGCCTGGGCGCCGTCTGGAAGATCAGCGAGAACTGCTACAAGCTCCACTCCTGCTGCGGCCACACCCACACCGCCATCGACATGGCGCTCGACTACCGGGCCGGCTCAGCATGGCAGGGCCCCGACGGCCTCGGGTCGGTCGAGGTGCGCACCTATGCCCCGGGTTATGAGATCGTCAAGGAGATGAACCCCCGGACGCCGTATCAGGCCAAATTCAGTCTGGCCTACTGTGTCGTGGTGGCCCTTCTCGAGGGACGAGTCGGGCTCGATCAATTCAACGGTGAGCGATTCAACCAGAACGGGGTGACGGATCCAGCTGTCCGGGCCTTGCTGGCACGACTTCGGGTTGTGGTTGACCCCGGGGTAACCGCCCGATATCCGGCCGAATGGGGAACTCGAACGACGTTCACCGCGCGGGACGGCTCCTCGGTGCAACTCAATGCCGCGTTCCCTTGCGGCAATCCAGAAAACCCGGTATCAACCGCCGTGCTCGAAGCCAAGCTCCGCGATCTCGTAGTGCCCCGCCTCGGGCCGAGCACAGCGGAACACGCCATCCTCGCCGTGAACGGGCTCGAGCAGTGCTCCGACATGGCAACCGCATTCTCGGACCTTGCCCCATGAGTGACATCAATCCCCGGGCCAAAGAACACGCCGACATCCGCCAAGGTGTTCGCGACGTCTGCGCCCCGTTCGACAGTGTCTACTGGCAGCGGGTCGACCGGGCCTCCGAATATCCGGAGGAGTTTGTCGCGGCGCTGACCAGGGCCGGGTGGCTCGCCGCCTTGATTCCGGAGGAATATGGCGGCGGCGGGCTGTCGGTCACCGAGGCCTCGGTCATCCTCGAGGAGATCAATCGATCCGGAGCCAACTCCGGGGCTTGTCATGCCCAGATGTATGTGATGGGGACCGTGCTGCGGCATGGATCGCCGGAGCAGAAGCAACGCTATCTCCCGGCAATCGCCGCGGGTGAGCTTCGGCTCCAATCTTTTGCCGTTACCGAGCCCACCGCCGGCACCGACACCACCAAGATCAAAACCTTCGCCGAGCGGCGGGGTGACCGCTATCTGGTGAACGGCCAGAAGGTCTGGATTTCCCGGGTCCAGCACTCCGACCTGATGATCCTGCTGGCTCGAACCACCGCGCTTGAGAACGTGAAGAAGCGAACCGACGGCCTCTCGGTATTTCTGGTCGACCTCCGCGAAGGAGGCGGCAAGGGCCTCACGGTCCGCCCGATCGAGAACCTGGTCCACCATGAGACCAACGAACTCTTCTTCGAGAACTACGAAATTCCGGCCGACAGTCTGATCGGCGAGGAAGGCCGGGGCTTCAAGTACATCCTCGACGGCATGAATGCCGAGCGGATCCTGATTGCCGCCGAGTGCGTGGGCGATGGATACTGGTTCGTCGACCGGGCCCGGAAGTACGCCACTGAACGAATCGTGTTCGACCGGCCGATCGGCCGGAACCAAGGGGTCCAGTTCCCGATTGCCGAGGCCTACGCCAACGTCCGGGCGGCGGACCTCATGCGTTACGAAGGTGCCCGGCTGTTCGACGCTGGAGAACCGTGCGGCGCCGAGGCGAACCTGGCGAAGATGCTGGCGGCGGACGCCTCGTGGCAGGCGGCCAATGTCTGCCTCCAAACCCACGGTGGTTTCGGCTTTGCCAACGAGTATGATGTCGAGCGGAAGTTCCGGGAGACCCGGCTCTATCAAGTCGCCCCGATTTCGACCAACTTGATCCTGAGT
>JANNQX010000083.1:0-4003 GCA_031400975.1 Gemmatimonadota bacterium | reverse complement strand
TCGATGCCCCGGAGGGCCGCGCGCAATACGGGCAGCGCTTCGCCACGGTGGAGCCGGTGTTTGGGAACCTGTGCCACAACAAAGGGCTCGATCGCTTCACCCTCCGGGGCCGCCGCAAAGTCGACGGGCAATGGAAGCTCTGCTGCCTCGTCCACAACATCGAGAAGCTCGTCCATCACGGGTACGCAGCGTCACGGTTCCCACCTAACACCGACACCCCGCACCGAACGGGCGGCCCCGGCTGGCTCCTCGACGGATGCGCCACGCGCCGATCAGCCGATTGGGATCAAAAGCGGGTTTTCCTACAGCCCCAACGGCCTGGTATTCAGCGGCAGCCGCCTTAGGGAGCTGAGCGGCCGCGCCTTCCTCAAAGCAACATTGAGGCGCGGCCGCGACTTGTCAAATCGGGACTGCGTGCGGCTGTCCGCTGCAATACCGTGTTAGACCGCAACTTCACGACTGAAGCCGTCGAAGGCGCCAATCGTGCTCAATTCCAATGACTCCGCCAAGGTCCTCAAGGCGGATGGTCTTCCGCGAAGGCATGCGTCGGGACTGCCACGGAATTGCCAATGGATCCCAGCCCGAGACCGAGACTCGGACTACTCCATGCGATCGGAAGAGACGATCGAGGCCCTTGGTCTTGCCGGGCGCAACGTTGTTTGGAGGAAGTCTGTCGGTCTGCGAGGCGACTTCAAGGAGTAGAGCCTCGACCAGTTCAGCCTCGGCTTTCGCCGTCCGGGCAGACCGGTCGCCGAGCAGAGCGAGATATCCGTCAAACGGTTTGGCGAACCGGCCGGCGTGGTCGCTGAGTCGCTTCAACACCACCCCTTCACCGATGTACGACGGTCGAGCTACCGCTTGGGAGTCCCAAATGACGTACACGCCGACGGCGTCGACCAAGGCAGGTAGGGCGACCTCACCGAAACGCATGAACTCCGCCTTCACTACATGCATGCCGATGTCCGATGCTGGGGTTGCGGTCTAACGTTGCCATTAACCGGCCTGCCGAAGGCAGGTCCGGTTGAATGGCGGGTTAGGCCGCACTTTATGCCCACGGAGGCCGGCGTCCGCCACCGAACGGGTTTGGTGGTGGCGGCAAGACGGCAGTTGTGCCGATGAGTTGGTACCCGAGCCCTGTAAAGACCTCATCGAAGAAGTAGTACGCTGAGGAGGCACCCCGTTTCTGCCATCGAAGAGCTTCGGCCAGTATACGCGATGAGAATGGGACGAACATCGCGCCGACGCTTTGGAAGAAGCTTGGGCAGTGGTCGTCCCTGAAGCGACAGTTGTTGAGGTTCACACCGATCATGCGGCAGCCCTTCTCGGCCGCGGCCTCGACCTCCGCCTTCACGAACACGGTCTTCGTGTAGGTGTCGTTTCCGATTAAGAGGACGAATGTGTCAGTAAGGCGAACCTTTGCAGCGCAGACGGACTTGATGTACTGCGGCCTCTGAGAGTTGATCGCCTCGTCAAGCTGGAAGTCAGCGAAGTTGAAGTCGATGTGCTCGTGCGCCTTCCATGCACACATCAAATCGTATCGGCTCTTGTCTGCGCTACTGAAGCTGACAAACGTTCGCGGCAGATTGGTCATCGCTTGTCCCTGTTGACTCTCAGGCTCGGCGCGGCGTTCTTCGAGCGTAGGTACCGCCGCGGCTGGCCGTGGTGCGGCCTAACGACCTAGCCTTAACTGGCGGGCGCGGCATCGGGACTGAGCGGCCGCGCCGTCCTTACAATTACATTGGGGCGCGGCCGCGACTTCGCAAATTGAACCTGGCGCGCCCGTCCAGTTCAAGGCTGGGTTAGACCGCAGCCGCTACGGAAGCCCGACTGCCGATGCCCAAACCGTGGTCCATCGGTCGGTTCCCGGTTCGGTCGTGAAGCGGATTCCAATCCGATAGGTCGCTCCGGCGGACGCCTGGATCGCTCGGGTGACTGGGACGGCTCGGCCGGACGGAATTGCCACCGGGCTGATCGAGCGGTCGGCGAGGCAAAGGTTGCCCCAGGTATCTGCCCGCGTCCCACCTCGATACAGCTCGACCAGCGGGGCAATGACTCCGCCGCAAGCCTCGGCAAAGAGTGGCCGCCTGCTTTCGTTGACCACCGTCGCTCCGATCTCAAGGGCTGCACCGCCACCATGCGTAAGGTGCACACTCTCGATGCGGAGCTCCGCGCCCGGTTCGGTCACCGTGGCACACCCCGAGAGAAAGGCGGACGTAGCGGCCAACCGCGCGTTCATTCGGAATCGTTGTCGCCATGTCATCTGACCTCCGTGGCTGCGGTCTAACTTTGTTGTATGCGGCGGGCGGTGCCAACCCACACCCCAAACACCGCTCCCCATGCAAGATATCATTTTATTCCAGCGGCGGGGTACCCCGGCCGCCAAACGCCCCAGTCTCCCCACGACAGATTCCTCTCGCGGCTCCACCTGGCCCCTACTCCCTTGGCACAAAACAACTTAGACCGGCCAAGGGCGGCGGTTAACCACCGGCTCGGTCGTCCTCCGAGCTGAGGCGGGGCCAGATTTCATAGGCCGACGCAGAACCATCCAGCGGTTTACACCCGCCTCGCCCGCAGGCTTTCGGTTCCGATCCCGCCAATGTGGCTTCCGCCCTTGCAGCCGTAATAGATTCGGCGCCTGTCGGATGCCGGGCCCGCCGGACGGGCCCGTTCGGCCCTGTCCTGACCGTCCTCCGCCCTTGTCCTCAATCGAGGACAATCTCCGCAACCCGATCCGACACCTCCGCGAACCAGGCCGGCGCCCCCGTCGTTCCTTTCCGGACTTCCGCGGCCCCGTTCCGTTAATCCGCGGCATGGATTCGGTACCGCGACCTCGCCGATAAATCGTCCGCGATCCCTGCCCGGACTCGCGTCGTTCCGAACTGCTCGCCCGACGGCGTCGACGCAATCCCCGACGCCCCTTTCGGAAGCCGCGATCTCATGAATCAGTCGTGAGTTAGCCTTGATCGGTGTGCCGACGAGCTCGATCACTGCCAGGAGACGCTCAATCGGAACCTCGTCGGCCCTATCGACTCCCCCGTTGGCTCAAACGGAACACCCGCCGAACCCCATAACACGTTCGCTTGAGCCGATCCCTAACCCGATCTCATTGGAGCAAGCCCCGTTGCGATTGTCGACACCTCCGTTGCCATTGGCACGTGCCTCGCATTCCATGCCAGTCGACTCGTGATGGTCGGGACACTCTACGAGTCCCTGGTGCAGGTCACGATGGATCATCGCCCCGACCGATGATCGGATGCGAAAGGGAGTGCAGGATGAACACCGTGGTTCGTTTGAAGGTCGACATGGCGGTCCGGGTCCGCCACTTTCTCCGCGCCAATCCATTCGGCGCCCCGAAAGCCGAGGCCGTCGCGGCGAAGTTCGAGGAGCGGCTCGCCCGGGCGGAAACGCTGCTCCAGCAACAGGGCGACGGACGCGACCTCGCCCGGACGTCGAGGGCCGCGCGGTCGGGGCTCCGCCGGAAGCTCCGCACCAACCCGCTCCGTCACCTGGCGCGGATCGCCGACGCCGCGGCGGTGGTCAAGCCCGAATTGGCCGAGCTGTTCAAGCTCCCGGCCGCCAACGCGAGCGAACAGGATTTCCGAACCGGCCTTCGGACCACCCTCACCCGGGTCGCGGCCCATCAGGAACTGCTGCTCGAGCACGGGCTGCGGGATACCCTGCTCGCGGAGTTGACCGAGATGGCCGAGCGGTATGAGCAGGTCGCCGCCCTGGCCGATGCGGGCCGCCGTGGACACACCGGGGCGCGAGCGGAGTTGGAGGGACTCGGCTCCGAACTGGTCCGGATCGTGAGGCAACTCGACGGGATGATGTTGTACCGAATCCAGGAGCAACCGGCGCTGGCCGGGGCCTGGATCAGCGCTCGCAACGTGGCGTGGCCGGGTCCGGCGGTGACGAAGGCGCCGGAGACTGGGCCGGAGGCAACCGCGGCGTGAGGGGCCCGTTAGGGGATGAAGGAAACGGCAGTCGATCAGCGGGGCGATCG
>JANNQX010000082.1:0-10217 GCA_031400975.1 Gemmatimonadota bacterium | reverse complement strand
GGCACCGACGAGGACCGGTTGGCGCGCCGCACTGGCCGCAAAACGGCCCGCTGATCGGGGTGCGACAGGAGGCGCAGGCGGTGGTCGGGTTCGTCATGGCGCGCTAAAACTAGGGGGGCGGTCGACTCCGGGGTACTGGTGTCAGGCCGAGCGTCCCGCTACCATCCTATGCCTTCTTCTGCCAAGGACTTATGAACCAATCCTCGGCCTCCGAACTGGCCCCAGTTCCCGGAGCCCAGCATCTCGGTGATTTGGCCCGCGGGGGTACCAACTGGCAGGTGTATTTCGAGACCCAGCTCACTACCAGACCGGTCAAGGGCCGAGTCCATTTCGTGACGGAAGCGGGCCACCGTTCGACCGGGTGGATCTTTGTCGAACCGACGGAGGCCGAGCTGTTGCACCGGTTTCAGGATTTCAGCGCGATCGAATGGTGGAGGCTGCTCGAGAGTCTCGCCTGACCGCGAGTTTTTCTTCGCTGTCCTATGCCGATTCGTTTCCTTCCCCTGGCCGTCTGCTTGGCGGTCCCACTGGGTCGTTTCGCGGCCCAAACAACTCCCGACACCACCGCGGCCGGCCAACGGGTTAAAGCCGTTCTGATCGAAACCTCCGATGTCTACCGGCCTGACCAGGCGCGAGGGTTCCTGCCCCGAGTCTTGAACGGCCTCCATTTCACGACCCGGCCGGGGGTCGTGCGTCGCGAGGTGCTGATCCGGCCCGGCGACGTGTTCGACTCCGCGAGGGCCGCTGAGTCCGAACGGACCCTTCGTTCGATGCGGATCTTTCGTCAGGTCCGGGTCGATTCGATTCGAACCGATTCGGGATTAGTGGTCAAGGCCACGACCCAAGACGCGTTCACCACGTTGATCGAAGGCACTTTCAAAGGCTCGATCAAGAGCAACACCTGGGCGTTGGGCCTCAACGAACTGAACCTGCTCGGAACCGCCGCCCGGGTTGGGGTTCGGTATCGAAAGAACCGCGATCAGGATGGGGTCACGACCTCATTTTCGAGGGATCGATTGATCGACAGTCGGATTGGAATCACCGGGTACTACGACGCCCGATCCGACGGCCGCTCGTTCTATGGGGCGACGTGGCTTCCGTTCTGGTCGTTTGCGGCCAACTCGAGCTGGTTCGTGTCGGGCGAAGAGCGGCGCCAGCGCGTTCTTCGGTTTTTCGACGGAAATGAGAAGGCCCGAGATACCCTGCAACGGCGATTTTGGATGGGAAAAATTGGCGCGGCGTGGGCCCTCAAGGCCTCAAGCATTGGGTACACCAGGGCTGGGTTCGAGGGCCAACTGCGCCGCGATGATTTTGCCCGCCAGAGCCGGGTCGATACCCTGGGTCATTCGGTCTCAGGGGCGGTGACCGGCTATGTCGAATGGCGGTCCGCGCGGTTCCTGGTCAGCCGCAACTTTCAGGGGTTCGGTCGCCAGGAAGATGTCGATTTGAGTACGGTCGTGCGAGCGGGCGTGGGGATCACCCCGAAGGCGTTTGGTTACCGGGACAACGGGTTTGTGCCGGGTCTGTCCGCTCGGACCGGGGTTGGGTGGCGAAATGGCTTCGCCTTGGTGAGCGGGGCCGCGATGGCGCGGATTGCCGAGACCGGCTGGGTCGATTCCGGGTCGGTCCACCTCGGCGCCACGGTCGTCTTGAAGCCGAAGCCGTCGCAGATGGCGGTGTTTCATGCAGCCCATGGATGGCAGAAGAACCCAATGCCGGGCGGTGAATTCGACCTTGGGGTCGGGCTCGGGCCTCGCGGATTCGACGATCATGCCTTTACCGGCGATCGGGCTTTCCTCCTGGCGGCGGAGTACCGACTGACCGTCAGCAACGACTTCCTCAACACGGCCGGTCTCGGTCTGGCCGCGGTGGCCGACTATGGCGGCGCCTGGTATGCTGGGACTTCCCGCCGGACCGGGTACTCGGTGGGCGTGGGGCTTCGGTTCGGCCTCACGGTGGCGAGCGATTTGTCGCCGGCCCGGCTCGACCTGGTCTATTCCAAGGGAACGGCGCCGATCACCAGCGGCTGGCGGCTGGCATTCGGCAAGGGGTTCGTTTTCAGTACCTCCGGTCGGCTGGACCGCTGACCGATCCGCTCGTAGGTTTGGGGCATGACCGAACCCCTTAGTGCCCAGTCGGAGCCCCTCAAGGCCCCTTCCCGCCGCCGGTGGAAACTGATCCTCCTCGGTGTGCTTCTCGTTCCCATCCTGCTCTTCGGGCTCTACACCTGGTTGGCGCTGACGTGGAGCTATTCCGATGGCGACCGGGCGGGCCAACTCTTCAAGTTTTCTCACAAAGGGTGGCTTTGCAAAACGTGGGAGGGAGAGCTCAATATCACTCCCGGCGCGGCCGCGCCGACGATCTGGAAATTCACCGTCCGCGACGGCCAGGTGGCCCAGCGGATCAACGACGCCCTCGGCAAGGCCGTCGTCCTCCATTACAGCGAACACTATGGACTCCCGACCAGCTGTTTCGGGGAGACTAAGTACTTCGTCGACGCGGTCCGCGTCTCAACGCCCTAGCAATCGTGACAAGACTGCTGGCATTGATGATGGTGGCGAGGGTTTCGAGCCTCGCCGCCCAGCACTCGTTCAACCCAACGGGGGCGTTTGACCCGGCCGTCCCAACGCCTCGTTCCGTGTTGGGCTATGAGGTTGGCGACCGATTTACCCCGCACCACATGGTCATGCGGTATCTGGAACGATTGGCGGCGACGAGTCGGCGGGTCCGGCTCGACACCGTCGCGCTGAGCTTCGAGGGGCGGGAAGTGATGCTGGTCACCGTGACTAGCGAGCAGAATCAGGGCCGGTTGGAGGCGATCCGGAAAGACGCCGCCATCGTGGCCGACCCCGCCAGCGCGACCCCGGGTCAGGTTGATGAGGTTGCGGCCCGGCTGCCGGTGATCGTGTGGCTCGGGCATTCCGTCCACGGGGGCGAGGCCTCAGGCGTCGAGGCCTCGATCAGTCTGCTGTACCAGCTGGCCGCCGGTCAAGATGAGGCGACTCGGATGGTGCTGGATAGCAGCGTCGTGTTGATCGATCCGGTCGAGAATCCCGACGGGCATGAACGTCACGCCCAGGATGTGATGCGGATGCGGTCGGTGATGGGGGTGCCTTCAATCCCGCAGGCCATGATCCACTCGGGCACTTGGCCGGGGCCCCGGACCAGCCACTACTACTTCGATTTGAATCGAGACTGGTTCCTCAATTCTCATCCAGAGACCCGGGGCCGAACGGCCACCTTCCTCCGCTGGTGGCCTCACGTGGCAGTGGACCTCCACGAGCAGGGCCCGGAGGCCAGCTATTTCTTTGCCCCGCCAATGGAGCCCCTCAACAAGAACGTCCATTCGACCATCACGAAGTGGTGGGACATCTTTGCGGCCGGCAACGCAGCCGCCTTCGACCGCCAGGGGTGGGCCTACTTCCGGCGGGAAGGGTATGACGGGTTTTACCCCGGTTACGGAGTGTCGTGGCCGACGTTGACCGGGGCCATCGGGATGACGTTCGAGCAGGCCTCGAGCGCTGGCGGCGCGATTGCCAGACGGGACGGCACCGTTCTCACTCTTCGTGAAGCGGCCTGGCACCATTACACCGCTGGTTGGGCCACCGTTCTCACCTCGGCCCGGCGGGCCCGGGAGCGAGTGCGTGACTACTTGGTGTTTCGGCAAACGGCGGTAACCGATGCGGCCAAGCTCCCGTTTCGGGTGGTCGCCTTGGAACGGGACCCAGACGGGCGGGCCGACACGCTGGTCCAACGGCTGGCCGCCAACGGGATCGTGGTCCATCGGGTGGCCGCCGAGGTCACCGTGTCGGCGACGCTGTTTGGCGAGTCGGTGGGCCGGCCGACCCGACTCTCCGGTGGGACCTATGTGGTCGATTTCGCTCAACCCCAGGGTCGGTTGGCGAAGGCGCTGCTCGAGCCGGATGCCGAGTTGGATTCCACCTTTGTGAGGCAAGAGCTGGAGAGCCGCCGTACGGGGCAAGCGGATCGGTTCTACGACCTGACCGCCTGGTCGCTGCCCTACACCCACCGGGTTCGGGCCTGGACCATGGTGACGCCACCGGCGGGGCTCGAGGCGGTCAAGTGGATCGCGTCCCCGGTCTCTTCGATCGGTCGCGCCAGCTCGGCCTATGCGTTCGAACCGGGCTCGGAGGCGAGCATTCGGATGCTTGCCCAACTCTTGGCGTCAGGGACGAAAGTCTGGTTTGCCCCCAAGGCATTCGTGGTGGCCGGAGCGAATTTTCCGCGGGGGGCGTTCCTCGTTCGGGTCGAACCCAATGGCGAGCAGGTGCACGCCCTGGTGAGCCAGGCGGCGACCGAGAGCGGCGCCCGGGTCACCCCCCTTGGTACCGCGGCGGTGGACCAGGGCACCGATTTAGGCAGCAATAGCGTGGTGTTCATCAAGCGGCCTCGGGTTGGGCTACTCGGCGGGCCGGGTGTCCAGGGTAACTCCTTTGGTTTTGCATGGTTCGTGTTCGATCAGCGGATCCGGTACCCGATTGCGTCGATTGAGGGCCAGGCGGTGGCCGCGGGGGGGCTCGATGAGCTCGAGGTGCTGGTGGTACCCAGCGGTTCGCCGGGTGGCCTTGATCGGGCCTTGGGCGACGCCGGCCGGGAACGCCTCGGCGCCTGGGTCCGGGCTGGGGGCACCCTGATCACGCTCGAGGGCGCAACCGGATGGGTGGCCACGGATCGGGTGGGCCTCGTGAGGATTCGAGTCCGGCAAGATTCGGTGCGGGCCGATAGCTCCGGGGGGGCACCTTTGCCGGCCTCGGTGCCGGGCGCCATCGTTCGAGCCACGGTCGACACGCTTTCGCTGCTGATGGCTGGAATTCGGTCGCCGGACTTGGTCGTGATGGCCAACGGGGGCCTGGTCCTCACGACACCGAAGAACCTGGCCCCGGGCGAAGCGGTGATTCGTTTTGCTCCCGTGGCTCGACTCCGTTTGGCCGGATACCTCTGGCCCGAAGCGCCGGCCCGATTGGCTGAGACCCCATTCCTTTGGAACGAGCGGGTTGGCCGCGGCCGGGTCATCGCGTTCGCCGGCGATCCCAATTTCCGGGATCTTTGGCGGGGGCTTCTCCCGATTTTCGCGAACGCGGTATTTCTGGGGGCGACCCGGTGACCAGGATTCAAGTTGGAACTGACGGAAACTGATCGCGGGGGTCGCCTCGTAGAGACAAGGGGATCCTCTCTCACTTGCGGCCACCCGGGTACGGTGCCAGTTTCCTCGACCCTGGCGCCGTAGCCAAGCTGGTAAGGCAGAGGTCTGCAAAACCTCCATGCGGCGGTTCGATTCCGCCCGGCGCCTCTCACCCCCTCTCAAATAAGGGGGAGGTATCTTGAACAGGTTGGTGATCTCCGCTGTCGCTGGTCTCTCCATGTTCGCGGCCGCCCAACGGGTGCCACGGGTTGCGGCGCAATCGTCCCAGAGTGCCATCGCTGGTCGGGTCGTCATGTCGAAAGAAGGGACGCCGGTGCCGGGCGCCCGGATCTTCCTGACCAACGCCCGCAAACGGGTCACGACCGACTCGGTTGGCCGATTCGCTTTTGAGGATCTCAAGCCGGGGGCCTATCGAATCGAGGCCAGGTTGATCGGGTTCGGACCGATGTCGGCCGTCGTCGACTTGGCTGCCAACGAGCGCAAAGAGATCGAATTTCGCGCCGACACGTTGGGGCAACTGCTGCCGACGATTTTTGTCGAAGGGGAACGGGACCCTATCCCCCTACGGGCACCGACGACCTTCGAACGGCGAATGGCGGTTGGGACCGGCCGATTCGTGACCCGTGACGACATTGCCAAGCGGAACCCGCTCCGCCTGATCGACATGATCCGGTTTCTTCCGGGCGTCCGAAGCGATTGCCGGGGCTCAGTGTGCCTGGTCTTGCTCAACAGTGACCGGAGCGGCTGCCCGCCGGCGATTTTCGTGGACGACCAGCGCACCAGCATTGGGGTCCTCGATATCACCCCCCCGAGCGACGTCGAGGGGATCGAGGTGTACCGCGGGGCAGCGGAAACGCCTCCCGAGCTCAACAACGAGGCGGCCCGATGCGGCGGGGCGATCGCGATCTGGACCCGGCGCGGCAAACGGCCGTGAGGGCGCTCGCCTTCGGTACCCTGCTCGTTTCGCTCTGGGTTGTCGAGCCGGTCACAGCTCAAGCGCGCTCCGGCACGATTCGCGGCGTCATCACGAACATCAAGGCCAAGAAACCAGTCGAGGGCGCCCGAATCAGCCTGGTCGGGACTCCGTACGTGGTCTCGAGCGACGTTCGGGGCGAGTTCCGGTTCGCCGATCTCGACCCCGGGAAGTACGTCATCCAGGCCTCGGCCATCGGCTACACCACGATGACGTCGCCCCTGATGCTCAAAGAAGCGGAGGTCCTCGATATTGAATTCGAGGCCGATCCCGAGGCGGTCAATCTACCGGAGCTGACGGTCGAGGAACGGGCCAACCACGGGCCGGCCGATTGGATTCGCCGGAAGTCCGAAGGCCGGGGTCGCTATGTCACCCGGCAATACATCGAGGATCGCCGGGCCTCGACCGTCCCCGACGCCCTCCGGATGATTCCGGGCCTTCGGATCGAGTGTCGAGGGTCGCAGGTGTGTGTGGCTCGGATGGCCCGGGCGCCTCGGGGCTGCTCGCCGGCGTACTTCATGGATGGAATTCCGACCGACGCCGCCGTGCTGTGGCTGACGCCGGTCGGGGAAATCGAAGGCATTGAGGTTTACTCGGGGCCGGCGGAAACGCCCCCTGAACTCGAAAGCGCCCAAGCTCGTTGCGGGGTGATCGCGCTGTGGACCCGCCCGCCGCCCCCTCGCCGTCCCAAAGAAAAAAAGCCGAAGCCCGAGGCCGTCTCGACTCAGCGGCCGGCTAACGCCCCCATTTTGGACTCGATCCCGCCCACCAGCGATTGATACGAGGCGGCGAACTTCACCACGCCGTCGCTTTCCAAGAAATCGGTCACCTCCCGCAAACTGATGCCGGCTTCCTTGAGGGCCGTCAGTCGAGCTGGGGCCGTGGTCATCGCTCCGTCAATCCGGACGATCGGGTCGCCATGGTCCCGGTAGGCGTTGTAGGTATCAGGCGGGAGAGTATTGACGGTGTCTTTGGCCACCAGCGCCTCGACGTAGTAGATGTCGGAATACTTCGGGTCCTTGGTTCCCGTCGAGGCCCACAGCGGGCGTTGCTTCCGAGCACCCTTCGCGGCGAGGGCTTGCCACCTGACGCCGGCGATTGAACGCTCGAAAGCAGCGTACGCTGTGGCGGCGTTGGCAATCGCGATCGTGCCGCGGAGCCCCGTGGGGTCGCCCTGCCGGTCGAGGATTCCGTCGACCTGGCCGTCGACCCGGCTGACGAAGAAGCTCGCCACCGAGTTGATCTCCCCGATCGGTAAGCCGGCCGCGACCCGCCGTTCGAGGCCCGTGAGGTACGCATCGATGACCTGTTCGTACCGATCGACCGCGAACAACAGGGTGACATTCACGGTGATGCCCGCCGCGATTGCCTCTGTGATCGCCGGGAGCCCCGCCAAGGTGCCTGGAATCTTGATCATCGCGTTGGGCCGGCCTACCGCGGCCCAGAGTCGCTTCGCCTCGGTGATGGTGCCTGCCGTGTCATTGGCGAGTGTGGGCGATACCTCCAGCGAGACCAGCCCGTCTCGACCGTGGGTCGCCTGGAAGACCGGGATGAAGGCGTCGCACGCCGATTGGACGTCCGCGACCGCCAGCTGTTCGAAGATGGCTGCCGGAGACATGCCGGCGGCCGCGTAGCGGCGAATGTCGGTGTCGTAGTCGGCGCTCGAGGCAATCGCTTTTTCGAAGATGGTCGGGTTCGAGGTCATGCCGAGGAGCCCGTCGTTCGCGATCAGTTTGGCGAGGGCTCCCGATCCAATCAAGTCGCGAGTGATGAAGTCATACCACGGGCTTTGTCCCAAGGCACCGAGGCGAGCGAGTGGGTTCGTCATTCAATTGCTCCGCTGATGGGATCGACGCACCGCTTCGACCACCCGGTCGACGGTGAGTCCGAATTCTTGAAAGAGGCGTTCGGCCGGGGCTGAGGCACCGAAATGGTCGATCCCGATCGATTCGCCCCGTTCGGTAACCCAGGTGAGCCACCCGAAGGTGGCTGCGGCCTCGATCGAGACTCGGGCCCGAATGGCCGACGGCAGGACTCGCTCGCGGTAGTGAGCCGGTTGGGCGCGGAACAATTCCCACGACGCAAAAGATACCAGTCGGGTTGGCAGACCGCCGGCCGTGAGTTGTTGGGCGGCGGCGAGGCCGACCCCGAGTTCCGAACCGTTGGCGAGGACGATCGCCTCGGCCGGGGTCGGGGGTTCGAATAAAACGTAGCCCCCCCTTTGGATCCCGTCGGCGGGGGCCGCGCTATGGTCGATCGCCGGCAGCTTTTGGCGGGACAAGATCAAGGCCGTTGGGCCGTCGCGCCGTTCCAGGGCTGCCCGCCAGGACTGCGCGGTTTCGGCGCCGCTCCCGGGGCGGAGCACCACCAGGTTCGGGATCCCTCGGAGCATGGCCAGATGCTCGATCGGTTGGTGGGTCGGGCCATCTTCGCCGACGCCGATCGAGTCGTGGGTAAACACGTAAATGGTCGGCAGGTGCATCAGGGCTGCCAGCCGAATGGCCGGCTTCATGTAGTCGGAAAACACCAGGAACGTGCTGCCGAACGGCCGAATGCCTCCGTGAGCCGCCATCCCGTTCATCGTCGAGCCCATGGCGTGCTCGCGAATGCCCCAGGCCACGATCCGACCGGCATGCTCGCGGCTGAAATGGGCCGCGCCCTTGATGTGAGTCCCGGTGCTTCCGGCTAGGTCGGCGGAACCGCCCACCAGATTCGGAATTGGGCCGGCCAAGGCGTTCACGGTCGAACCGGACGCCACGCGCGTCGCGACCGAGTCGGTTGGTTTGAAGGCCGGCAACACCGTGTCCCAATCGATTCGCAGGGTGGACTGATTCCAATCCTCGAACTCGGCCGCCGCCTCGGGGTGGGCTGCCTTGAACGCGGTGAGCCGGGCGTCCCAATCGGCCGACCAGGCGGTACCCCGGCCGACCGCCTCACCCATGTGGGCAACGGCATCGGCGGGTACGTGGAACGGATCGGCGGGCCACTTGAGGATCGCTTTGGTGCGGGCGATCTCGTCTTTCCCGAACGGGGCGCCGTGCGCTTCCGGGGTGTTCCGCTTGGTAGGAGCGGGGTCGCCGATGATTGTCCGGAGGACCACCAACGTGGGTCGGGCCGACTCCGCGGCCGCGGCCGACAGCGCCTGATCGATGGCGGCCAGGTCGTTGCCGTCGCCGACGTGGAGGACATGCCAACCATAGGCCTCAAACCGGCGACCAACGTCTTCGGAAAACGACAGTGACGTGGTGCCATCAATGGTGATCTTGTTGTCATCGTAGATCACTTTGAGTTTGCCGAGGCCCAAATGACCGGCCAGAGAAGCGGCCTCGCTCGCGACCCCTTCCATCAGGTCGCCGTCGCTGGCGAGGACCCAGGTGCGGTGGTCGATGATCGGGTGGCCGGGCTGATTGAAGTGGCTCGCCAGGAACCGTTCGGCCATGGCCATCCCGACCGCGTTGCCGACACCCTGCCCGAGCGGGCCGGTCGTGATCTCTACGCCGGCCGTATGGCCCCGTTCGGGATGCCCGGGGGTCCGGGATCCCCACTGGCGGAATTGTTTGATTTCCTCGAGGGAAAGGTCGTACCCCGACAGGTGGAGAAGCGAGTACAGCAGCATCGAGGCATGGCCGCAAGACAACACGAATCGGTCCCGATCGATCCAGTCGGGTCGGGACGGCGCATGGCGAAGGTGCTTGGTCCACAGCACGTAGGCCACCGGTGCGAGCCCCATCGGAGTCCCAACGTGGCCAGAGTTAGCCTGTTCGACCGCATCCATCGAAAGAGTCTTGATAGTGTTGATAACGGTCCACGCAACGGTTTCGTTTGCTGAGGCGGCGGAAAGAGGCAGGGCGCGCTCCTAATCCTGAACCGGATCGGATGATGTGGTAGCCATTAGGACCGGATCGCCAGAAAATAGCGAGACCAGCCCCGCCGCGCTCGCCCGTCCCCAAGTGCCCGAGCCCGAGCCCGAGCGCCGAGCGCCGAGTGCCGAGTGCCGAGTGCCGAGTGCCGAGTGCCGAGTGCCGAGTGCCGAGTGCCGAGTGCCGAGTGCCGAGTGCCGAGTGCCGAGTGAGTGCCGAG
>JANNQX010000081.1:0-6224 GCA_031400975.1 Gemmatimonadota bacterium | reverse complement strand
TCCGGTTCAGCGTGGCCCCCGATGGCAAGTTGTTCGCGTACACCATGCCCAGCGGCGATACCGGCGGTTGGGAGCTCCGATTGAGCGCGGTTGACAATCGCCCCGGTACCAGTGTCCTCCTCGGCCGTGGCCACGGCCTTCCACTGACACCGCGCTGGTCGGCGGATGGTGCCTCGATCTACTACAGCGAGGCCGATGCCCAACAACAGATGCACCTCTACCGGATCGACCGGCGAGGCGGACCGGCCACCGAGGTCTCCGTGCTCCGATGGGACGGTGCCAAGCCCACGGCCCGGCTCCGGATTCGGACGACGACACCGGGCGGGGCACTCATCCCAAGCCGCCTAACGGTTCGAGACGGCTCCGGACATCCGCTGGTTCCGGATGCGGGCCAGACCCGGTTCGACGGCCAGAATGGGATCGCCTTTTTCTATTCGAGCGGGCAGATCGAGCTGACGGTCCCAGCCGGGGCGGTCGATGTCGAGGCGGTCCGCGGGTTAGCGACGCCGCTGGCGGCCGCCCATGCGACACTACAACCGGGAGAAACCAAAGAGATCACGATCGCCCTGACCCCGGTTTGGGACCCGCGGGCGGCGGGCTGGTATGCCGGGGACCACCACTTCCACCTCAATTACGGCGGTCCCTATCGCCTGAAACCTGACGACCTCTTCCCCATGGCGGCTGGGGAAGACATGGACGTCCTGACCCCCCTGATCGCCAATCTCCACACTCGGTTCGAGGAGCAGTCCACGTTCGGGTACCGCCGGCTCGACACCCTGCCTTTCGTTAACTGGGGCCAGGAGGTCCGGTCCCACTTTCTCGGCCACATTGGACTGATCGGAATGCAGTCGCTCTTCTGGCCGTGGGTCTGGGGACCGGGGTACGAGGTCTATGGCCAGGACGACCGACCGAACCGAACCGTGCTCGAGTTCGCCCGGCGCCAAGGAGGAATGGCGACCTACATGCACCCGATCATGGACCAGGCTCCATTCGCCGAGAAGGCACTCGCGGGCATTCCGGTCGAGTTGGTGGCGGATGCGGTGCTCGGACAGCTCGACGCCCTCGAGATCGCCTGCCTCTGGAGCGACGAGATCGGCTCCATGGAGATGTGGCATCGGGTCTTGAACTTGGGCATCCCGATGGTTCCCGAGGCGGGCACCGACGTGATGAACAACTACTATCGGACCATGGCCATCGGGACCACTCGCGTATACGTCAAGGTCGACGGCGATCCGACCTTCACTAGCTATTTGGCCGCGCTCAAAGCAGGACGGAGCTTCGTGACCAACGGCCCCCTGCTCGACTGGTCGATCGGCGGAAAGCAAGCGGGCGAAGTGATCGAGTCAACCCGCCAGCCAGTGGCCTGGAGACTGAACGTCCATTCCGCCGTGCCGTTCGACAAGGTCGAAGTGTTGGTGAACGGCGCCGTGGTCTGGTCGGGCCCCGGCCTCTCGGCGCCCGGTTCAAAGGAGCTCCGCGGAACCCTCCGGCTTCCGGTTGGTGGTTGGGTGGCGGTTCGGGCGGTGGGAGGGGCGATCGCCCGATGGCCGGCCATGGATAGCTACGCCTTTGCCCACACCGCGCCGGTGTGGATCGGTCAGGTCGGCAGTACCGATCCCAAGGCGAGAACCGCGGCCGCGACCGATCTCCTCAGAGCCCTGGGCGCCGCCGAAACCGGGCTCGCCGCCGGCTACGCCGACGCATCCATCCCCGCACTGCGAGCCCAGCTCAAGGCCGCGCGCGACCGACTCGAGGCGATCCTGACGACCCGATAGACTCTCACTCCCGGCCACCCAGGAGAACATGCGGATGTTACAGTGGATGATCGGCGGCCTGGTGGCCGCTTCAGCGACTTGGGCCCAGACGCCCACCGCCTGGCGCAACCTTTCGGCCCCGTCCCACCCGGTCACCACCGACTTCAGTGTCATGGTTCCGATGCGAGATGGGGTCCGCCTGGCCGCCAACATCGTGCGGCCGACCAAACCGGGGCGCTACCCGGTGGTCATCAATTACATCCCCTACGGAAAAGACCCGTCCTCCTACTTCGCCGTCCGCGGCTACGTGGCGATCTTCGCCGAGGAACGGGGGACCGGACAGTCCGAGGGCGTGATGAAGGACTACTTCGACGCCCAGTCGTTTCAGGACGGCTACGACCTGGTGGAGTGGGCCGCGAGCCAGCCTTGGTCCGATGGCAAGATCGGGCTCTGGGGGATTTCGTTCGGCGCCATCAACGCGACCCGGGTGGCGGCGCTCCGGCCCCCCCACTTGAGGGCGCTGGCTGTGAACAGCGCCTACGCCAACTTCTATGGCGACCACTGGTACCCAGGCGGGGTTCGGAGCAACCACCCGTATGTCTGGCACGGGGCGCCGAACCTGCTCTACACCATGCTTCGCGGGCCGGTGTACGACGACGGCAAGGGCGGCAAAACGCTCGACCTCGAAACCTGGAAGCGGCACCTGAACGACAACGGTTGGGCGGGGTTCTTCCGGCCCCAGTGGGATCATGACACCTACGACGCCTACTGGCAGGAGAAGGATCTCCGGAGCAAGTACGCCACCTTCGACGTGCCGACGCTCCAAGTCGCCAACTTCTTCGACCATGCCCGGAATCATGACGAGGCCTACCAGAACTACCTGGTGCTCAAGTCCAAGAAGGTGCCGCAGAAGCTAATCGCCGGACCATGGACCCACGGCGCGTTTGGACCGACTCAGGTGATCGACTTCGAGCAGACCATGCTGGCCTGGTTCGATCACTTCCTGAAGGGAGTCAATACCGGGATCACCGAGGAGCCGCCAGTGTCGGTGTTCGTGATGCGAGAAAACCGATGGCGGGCCGAAGAGGATTGGCCGATCGCCCGGACCAAGCCCACGCGCTACTTCCTTACCACCAACGGGAGCCTAACGACCAGGACGCCGAGCCCCGCGGCGGCTCCGCCACGACGATTTACCTACCACCCGTGGGTCGGCAGTGCCGCGGGCCCCTACGGAACCTGGTTCGACGCCAGCTACTCCGACTACATCGGGCTCCCCGACCAACGACCCGATGAGGCCGAGTCACTCACCTTCACCAGCGAACCCCTCGCGGCGCCGACCGAAGTGACCGGGATGCCGGCCATCAGCTTCTACGCCGTCTCCTCGGCCAAGAACACCGACTTCACGATCAAGCTCTCCGACGTCCAGCCGGACGGGCGCTCGGACTTGGTGACTCGGGGGTGGATCAACTCGTCGTACCGGGAATCGAACCTGAACCCAGCCCGGCCCGAACACTGGAAGGTCGCGGCTCCCACGCCGATCATCCCCGGCAAGGTCTATCGCTACCGGGTGACGCTCCAGAACATCGCCTACCAGTTCCAACCGGGGCACCGAATCCGGGTGACGATCGCCTCGAGCGACTGGCCATCGAACTGGCCCAACCCGCTGCCGGCCCGAAACGAGATCCGGTTTGAGAGCCCCGACGGCGACCGATCGTTCATCGAGCTACCGATCGTTCCGGCCCGGGCGATGCCGCTCGCCGAGCCGTACATCCCGCTTTCGGCGCCGCGGGACCGGCCGCCAAGGCCCGACGAGGCGGAGCGGTTCTGGCTCGAGAACGACCTGACGGCGGGGAAAATGATCTATCGATCGACCAGCCGGTCGGAGCGCCCGGTCCCGGGCGGGACGTTGACCGACGACAGTGAATGGCGGATCGATCTGACCAAGACGCCGCCCTACCGGCAGTCGATTGATCTCAAGACAACCTGGACCATCCGTCGCCCAGGCAAGCCGGACGTTCGATTCGTCTATTGGGTGGCAACGGATAGCGCGGGGCCGAGGCCCACAGTTTCGCTGACCGAGGACCCGACACCCTGACGCGAACCGGCCCAGCCCTTATGGCGAAAGTCTTGTTACTCGGCAGAGATCGGGAGATCGCCGATCCGTCTCGACCCTTCCCATAGTTCTCGCTCACCGACGGCAGCCCATCCCCTTGCTCCCGCGGTACCCGGGCCGCCGCGGGCATTGTATCCGTCTTGGGTCGGGATAGATTGGTCGGGTGTCGAGGCATGGAAAGGACTGATGCCAGGAGGCTTGCGCCCTGACCATGAAAGTCATGAGGATAACTCCGCATTTCTTTCGCCTTCGACAAGGGCCGGTTCCCTTCGACCCCGTCGGTGGTTTGCAAACGCAGGTCTGGAGGCTTGCCGAGGAACTTGATCGGATTGGCATTGACCAAACGGTCCTGACGATCCGGGTGCCGGGCAACCCACTCTACCCGAAACATTTTCAGTCGATGCAGGTCCAATGCGTCGGTCTCCCTGTCACCTGGTTTCTTGGGGCTGCTCGTCACCTGCTGCGGCATGGCCGGCAATACGACCTCGTTCATTTGCACTATAACCACTCGATCTGGTGCCGTGCGCTGGCGATGATCGCCCACGGGATGCACCTGCCGGTGGTCGCGACGTTCAGCACTCAACTGTGGGTCGACCGCGGCGCTGATTCTCGGTTGTCCAATTCGATCGAGAAGAGGATCGGTCGCTCGTGGAACTGTCTTTGATTTTGCCGTTGGAGACGAACGGTACAAGAGCCACATTTTCGGCTGTGAGCGGGCCCAATTGTTCGCCTTCCGACAGCCGCGTGACACCGGCCCTGCCGCGAATCCACGAGTAGCTCGGCGTCGGTGCTAGTGGTAGCCCATCCTGACGATGAGGTGCTTTGGTTTGCCTCCCTTCTGCCGGAGGTCGACTTCGTCGTAGTAGTCTACGAGGATTATCACCCGGAGCCGGAGCTAGGCAACCGCCGGCGTCGTGCGATTGGTGATCTGCCGTACGAAGTGACCAGCCTATCCCTCGCGGAGCCCGGCTCGCTTATGCGAGCGGACTGGGAGGACCCACAACCGTCTCAGTTCGGTCTAGCGCTCAACACGACATCCACGACGCCGGCCATTCAAGCCGAGTACGAACGAACCTACCACGCCGTTGTCAGAGGTCTCCGGGGTGTGCTGACCAAGAGCCGATCCGTGTTTACCCACAATCCGTGGGGTGAATACGGGCACGAAGACCATGTCCACGTTTTCCAAGCCGTCGACACGCTTCGAAAGGAAATCGACTTCGAGATGTATGGTTCGTGCTACTATTCCGCCCGATCGACACTCCTGGCGGGGCGATTTGGCGTCGACCGGACCGGCCAATCGATCCGGAAAACAATCGACCCGCTTGCGGCAAACCGGGCCGCCGCCATCTATAAGAAACACGGTTGTTGGACCTGGGCCGACGATTGGACCAGGCGGGAGGAGGAAACGTTCTTCAAGGCTCCCGCCTACTTTGGCGTCAATGCGGACGATCCGGACTGGGCTGCTTGGCAAACCCACATAGAGGTTCCTGCCTCGGTGACACGCAGAGTGTCGAGTTCACAGTTCGGAGACGTGACGCAGGACGAGGCACCATGATCCGCATTCGCCTGGCCCCGTTGGCGCTGCTGGCCGGCCTCGCCGGCTGTACCACACCCGCCCCGCCCATCGAGGGCTACGTCACCGTCCCCGGCGGACGGCACTCGGCGGCTCAAGGGGATCACCGTGCCGGCCCTGTTTATGGCGGGAGAGTTCGACGAGGCCACACCGGCGTCTACCGAGAGGTTTTCGAAGCTGGTGCCCGGCGCCCAGTTCACGATGACGAGATCCGCACCGGGGTGGTACGCCAGGTTCGCGGTCGGGGGTGAAGAAGTTTAGCTCCGGCGGAACAGGCCGATCAAGGCAGCAATGTCCCGGTCCGACCAGCCCCGCGCGGCCGCCTCCGCCAACAGCCCCTCGGCCGCTCCCGTCAGGGGCAACACCGCCTCGGTTCCCCGCCCCACGTCGTCGATCAGGCCGAGGTCCTTCGCATAGAGCCGAAGCGGAGCGCCGGCCTCAAAGTTCCCGGCCAGGACTCTGCCTAACGTGCGCTCCAGCATCTTCGACTGGCCGAAGCTCACCTTCACCACTTCGCCCACCGCCGCGAGGTCGAGTCCGGCTCGCTCAGCGAAGGCCAGCGCCTCTGCGGCCACCGCACCGTGGACGAAGGTCAGCAACTGGTTCACCAACTTGGTGAGCGAGCCGGCCCCGACTTCGCCCATACGGACCACCGTTTTGCCGTACGCCCGCATGACCGGCCCCGCCCGCTCAAACGTCGCAGCCGAGCCTCCCGCCATAATCGTCAGGGTTCCCTGCTCCGCTCCCTCAGGCCCGCCGCTCACCGGCGCATCAAGGAAGCCGA
>JANNQX010000080.1:0-3330 GCA_031400975.1 Gemmatimonadota bacterium | reverse complement strand
GCCGCCTAACGCAATGACCACCGGCATCTTGGCGCCTTTCTCGGCCATCTCCCGCCAGTGGGCGGCCCCGACCTTGTGCCGTTGCCAGTGCATCGCCACGGTATTCTTGCCGATGATCTGGACCCGGTACATCCCGACGTTGCGAATCCCCCGGGCTGGGTCCTCGGTAATGACCATCGGCAAGGTCAGGTACGGCCCGCCGTCACCCGGCCAGGTGATCAAGACCGGCAGCTTCGAGAGGTCGACCTCGTCACCCTTCCAGACGACATCCTGACACGACGGCCGGCCACTCCGAGTCTTGGGAGGAAACTTGGCCACCTCGGCCAATTTCGGGAGTAGCGCGAGCTTGCCGAAGATCCCCTCAGGGACCTTGAGGTTGAGCAGCTCCGAAATCCGCCCCCCGATGTCATCAAGCCGCTCCACCCCAAGCCCGATGCACATCCGGCGCATCGAACCAAACAAATTGATTCCGACCGGAATCGGATGGCTGGTGCCGGCGTCTGAGATCGGGTTCTCAAACAACAACGCCGGCCCGCCCCCCGGGCTTTTCATCACCCGATCGGCAATCTCCGCGATCTCAAGCCGGGTCCGCACCGGATGTTTGATCCGCACCAACTCGCCCGCGTCCTCAATCGCCCGGACAAACTCCCGCAAACTATCAAGCGCCATCACCGATCTCCCAGGTTCGATTGCCGAGCGCCGGGCGCCAAGTGCCGAGCAGTTCCGACATGAATCGCGCAAATCCCGCCAAGCAGCAGCCGGTATCCGACCGCTGCAAAACCGGCCCGCTCGATTTTCGCCTTGAGCTCGTCGGGGCCGGGAAAGGCCAGGACCGACTCCGGCAAGTAGGTGTAGGCGCTCCGGTGTTTCGACACCAGCCGGCCGATGAACGGGAGCATCTTGCGAAAGTAGAAAAAGTAGAGCGCCCGCAAAGGTTGCCATGTCGGCGTCGTGAACTCGAGCACCACCAGCTTGGCCCCCGGCTTAAGCACCCGGCGAGCCTCAAGGAGCCCCCGGTCCAAGTCCATGAGATTCCGAACCCCGAAACCCACGGTAGCCCCATCGAACTGTTCGCTCGCGAACGGCAGTTCAAGGGCGTCGGCGGCTACCGGAACGACTGCCGCCGACTTGCCCCGGCCGAGGTCGAGCATCGGCTTGACGAAATCGGCGCCGACCACCCGACCGGTGAATGCCGGAGCGTTGCCCAACGTGGCTGCCAAATCGAGGGTCCCCGCGCAGAGGTCGAGGTAGGTCCCGCCCGGGACCCGCTCCCAGCCCAAAGCTCGGACCGCGTCGCGCCGCCACCGGCGGTCGATGTTCAGACTGAGGACGTGATTGAGGAGGTCGTAACGGGGCGCAATGGCCGTGAAGATCCCCCGGACGTAGGCCCGCTTCTCGGCCCCGCCATCGAGGGGTAATTCCTTATCCGCAGCTAACATAGAGGGCGAAAGCTAGGGCCTCGGTTGATCCTCCACAACCGACCGAGGCCCTCGACAAACTCAAGCCCGGCCGGCCTCTAGAAACACGGTCCGGAGTCGGTCGGCCACCAGCAGTTCCTCCCCGTCGCGGAGAACCCGGGTCCGGGCCGTGGCGTGCCAAACGCTGGTGTCGCGGTCCTTGGTCACGATCACCTCGAGCTCAACCCGCGGCGTCCCTTTGGCTAACGCCGCCCGGAGCGAGTCCTTGGTCAGCTTGATCTCTCGCTCGTTCCAGGTCAGATCCGCATCGGAGTAGCCGGCAGTGTTCACATCGAGCTGGCAAGTCAGGCCCGGAATGCCCTGAAGCAGGGCCACGATCCGGGCGGCCCGCGCGTTCCACCGCTCGGTCTCGGCCTGATGATCCTGACGAACGAACCGTTCTAAGGCCGCCACCAACCCGATGACCTCCTCTTTCCCGACCTTCATCCCCCGCCCGATATTGTCGAACGGGGTGGCATTCATCCGAGCGGCCTCGATCAGGTCCTTCCGGCCGGCGAGGATTCCGGAGGACTGGGGGCCGCCGATCACCTTGCCACCGGACATCACGACCAGGTCGGCACCGGCATCGAGAAAGCGGCGGAGGCTGCCCCAGGGCGGGAGGTCGGACGCCATATCGATCAAGACAGGGACTCCGGCCTTCTTGCCGATCGCAATCAACTCTTCTTGCTTGACCAGCCGCTCGTCGGGTGGGGGCGCCCGCCGGGCAGGCAACGGCGGCGCAAAGACCCCCTGGCGTTCCGCATTGGAGAGGCCTGCAATGAAGGCGGTCTTTCCACTGATCTGGCGACGAAGGTCTTCTCGGGTAGCCCCCTCGACGATGGTGGCGCCCGCGACCCGATAGGCACGATCGTAGTCGAACCGCTGGCACGACTGGATCAGGCACTCCCGCCGATCCCAGGTCGGGTGGGGCAGCGCGGCGATCTTCTTCTCGTCGGTGCCTGTTAGGCAAGCCGCGGCGCCCAGGATCAGCCCAGAAAACCCACCCGCCGTTACCAGCGCCGCTTCCGCGCCGACCAAGGCCGCAACCCGTTTCCCCGCCGCCAGGGTCAGCTCATGGATATCGACAAAGAACTCGTTGGCCTCCGCCATGGCCTGGAGCACTTCGGGCGCCATCCGGCCGCCGCCTAACCGCGAGATGTGCTCGTGGGCCCCAAGATGGGGCCGGACCCCGAGCAGCTTCGTGTACACATTGTTCTCGAGGTCGGGCGCTGTTCGGCTCGGCGATTCGGCCAGTCCCGCCGGCTCGGCCCGGTACGAAGGCACGGCCGCTGCCAGGGTTGCCGCCCCGAGAAAGTCTCGGCGGCTCAGGGCAAACGTTTCATCGGTCATGACGACGTCTCCTCAAAGTGGGAACCCGCTCTCATGATTGTAGCGGATTTGGGCCGAGCCGGCCCGCCGGGGGACTTGATCGGCGGCCTTCCGGCGCCTTCCTTTGTTCCACCTCAAAGGAAATCCAAGATGCGACGCCTCGCGTTTCTCGCCGCCCTCGTGGTGGCCCCCGGCCTGATTCGAGCCCAGACCGCTCCGGTTACCACCGCTGTCCGAGCGGCCCGGATGCTCGACCTGGCACCGGTCAGATGGTACCGAACCCGGTCATCGTGATTCAAGGCAACCGGATCGTGGCTGTGGGCCTGGCGTCGGTCCCAAAGGACGCCAAGATCGTGGACTTGGGCGACGTCACGCTGATGCCCGGCTTCATCGACCTCCATACCCACCTGTCCAGCGAAATTTCCGCCGCCTCATTTACGGCCCCGGTCACCCTGACGATAGCAGATCTCGCGTTCAGCGCCGCCCAGAACGCCCCGCAAGACCGTCCTCGCCGGCTTTACGACCGTCCGCGATTTCGGTGGCG
>JANNQX010000079.1:0-2521 GCA_031400975.1 Gemmatimonadota bacterium | reverse complement strand
CGCCCACTGCCAGCCGAGCACGCCGAGCACCACGACCGCGACCGCCGCAGTGATCCGGGGTACCAAGCTCCGCGCGGCGGCCACCGGCGCCATCCCCCCACTCGGCGTCAGCGCGGCCTCGAGCACCGGAATCAGTTCGTCGGCGCTCTGCCACCGGTCGGCGGGTTTCTTCTCCAGGCACTTCATCACCAGGGCCGCCAGGGCGGGCGGAATGCTGGCGCGGTGCCGGGTCACCGGATCGGCCGGCGTCGTCACCTGGGCCGCCATCACCGCCTGCGGGGTCGCGCCGGTGAACGGCGGCCGGCCGGTCAACAGTTCGTAGGCCACCACCCCGAAGGCGTAGATGTCCGCCCGATGATCGGCGTTGGGGTCCGCCGCGGCCTGCTCCGGCGACATATAGGTCGGCGTGCCCAGCGCGACCCCGGCCGTCGTCAACGTCTGCCGTCCCGTGGCCTCACTCACTGCCTTGGCCACGCCGAAGTCGGTCACCAAGGCGTGGCGGCCGGACAACATCACGTTTTCCGGTTTGATGTCGCGATGGACCACGCCCCGCTGGTGGGCGTAGGCCATGGCGTCGGCCACGTCGCGGAGGATCCGAACCGCCTCGGCGATGGGGAGTTCGCCTTCGCGAGCCAGCTTTTCGCGGAGCGTGGCGCCCTCGACGTACGGCATGACGTAATAGAGAAAGCCGTCGGCCTCCCCGGAATCATGCAATGGCAGGATGTGGGGGTGCTGGAGGTTGGCGGCAATGGTGACTTCGCGGAGGAACCGTTCGGGGCCAAGAGCCGCCGCGAGGTCGGGCCGGAGCACTTTGACCGCGACCTTGCGGTGGTGCTTCAGGTCCTCGGCCAGGTAGACCGTGGCCATGCCGCCCGCACCGACCTCGCGCTCGATCCGGTAGCGGTCACCGAGCGCCCCGGCGAGTCGGTCCAAGGAAGTGGTCATGGCAGCGTGGAAGATCGGGCTATCGGCGCGGTTCTGCCAGAGGGCGGCCGGCCGACCGAGCTAGCGGGAGAAGATCCAGACAAACCCGCCGCAGGCGCACACCGCGACCTCCACGAACGCTGCCGCCAGCAAGGCGAGCCGAGGGGAGCGATGCGGTGCCGCCTCTCCGGCCAGCAGGAAGACCAACGCCAGCAGGGGCGCAACCAGAATCCTGAGCACCGATAACGACGCCCACGTGGCAAGCGTGGAAGGCCCGACGGCATGGCGCCCAACGACGAACAGAATGGCGGCAACCGCACCGCTAACCGCGACCAGCACTGCGAACCCAGAAAGCACAGTCCAGAACCGGCGGTAGGGCCTTAGGAGGTACAGGGCTCCAGCGGTGGGGACGAGCGCAGCCACACCAAAGACCGTGACAAAGAGCGCGGAGTCGCCGAAGGAGTACATACCGCTCGACGCCTGCGCGTCAGGGCCGCTCGTGCTCGCGACCCGGATGGCGACGGCGGCGGACGCGACGAGGAAGGAGGCGACAAATCCGCCCGCAACGAGGCCGACCTTGACGGTTGGTTTGATGGATCTCACGAATCAACATCAGGGGCAAGGCCGCGCCTTGTCAAACATGAGTGGGCGGAAGGGGTCAAGTTGCCTGCGATCCAGCGGCAAGCCGATATTGCGCCATGGCAATGCCGACAATCGTTGCGAGTACGATGCTCCTGATGATCGTGCGTTCAGCGGCGGCCCAAGGCCTTCCGGCCGAGATGGCCCGGGCCCTCACGGAGGAGGGCCTCGTTGGCGCCGTCTGGGCAACCGTTGGGCCGAGCGGAGCGGGGGCCACCGGCGCCGCGGGCCGGGCCGACGCCGCCCTCGGCCGAGTCCTCGCCGACACCGACCGGGTCCAAATCGGGTCAGTGACGAAGACGCTGCTCGCTGCCGGGGTGCTTCGACTCGTTACGACGGGCCGCCTGTCGCTCGACGCGAAGGTCGCCGATCTGTTGCCCGGGATCCGGCTCGACAACCCGTGGAACGCGACCCACCCGCTCCGGCTCCGCCACCTCCTCGACCACACGGCCGGCCTCGACGATGCCCGGCTCCATGACGTCTTCAGCCTCGAGCCCACCCGGAACACGCCACTCTTGGCCGTTGTCGCCAACGATCGGTCACTCCGGGTGCGGTACCCGCCCGGCCTCCGCTTCTCCTATTCGAACTTGGGCTTCACCCTGCTCGGGCTGGTCGTCGAGGCGGCCACCGGCGAACGCTACGAGGCCTGGCTCGACCGCCATCTCCTCGGGCCACTTGGCATGACGAGGAGCACCTTCGAGTTCGTCTCGCAAACCGGACCGGACGCGGATCCGACCCTCGCCATGGGGCACTTCGAACGGGGCGTTACCCAGGCCGCCGTCCCGTCGGTCCTTCGGCCGGCCGGCCAATTCACCACGACGGCCGCCGACATGGCGACCTTCGCCCGGTTTCTCTTGGGCGACGGGAGCATCGGGGGCACGCCGTTCATCGCGCCGGACCTGCTCCGCGGGATGGGCAAGCCGGCTGGAACCGAGGCGGCGGCCGCCGGACTCGCCGC
>JANNQX010000078.1:0-7708 GCA_031400975.1 Gemmatimonadota bacterium | reverse complement strand
CCACCCCGCCACGCCGGTCGGCGGACGGACCGGACGGACCGGATCGGCTCCGCGGGTCGGCCCTCCCGGGCGCGGGGGCCCGCCTGGACCGTCCGCCCCTCACGGGATAGGTTGGGGGGGGCGAAGCAAATTCCTATTCTGCGTATGTCGGCAACTCGATCGGCAAGGTCATCATGCAGCACATGCAGGCGCCGATTCCGTCGCTCAAGGAGCTGCGGGCTGAGTCGCCCGAAGCGCTCGATCGGATTATCGGCAAGGGGCTGGCCAAGGATCGGGCCAATCGCTATCAGACCGCTGACGAGATGCTGGAGGCGCTCCGGGTGGTGGCGGCGGCCACAACGCTGGAGCGTTCCATGCCGGCGGGTGAGAAGGAGCGGATGGCGGCGCAGTCAGCGGCTGCTGATCGGGGTCGCGGCGCTGGCGGTGGTGGCGATTGCGGCGTTGGTCTTCGTGTTGCTGACGAAGTAAGGGGCCACCCCAAGGCCGGAACGCGGGGCCGGCCGCGTTGGCGCGCGCTCCGCTTTCGCCCTATACTCTGCCGATAATCAGTCTCGAAACTCCCTCACCCGGAATTGGGTTACTTGATGCCGAACACCCGGTATCCGGCCCTTCTGCTGGCCTTGATTGGTTCCCCTCTCATCGATGTTGCCGCCGCGCAGTCGACTCCGGCAGACAGTGCGGCCCGGCTGGCGGCGCGCGCCGACAGCGCCTACGCCACCAACCGCGCGGAGGCAACGCGTTGGTCGATCGAACGGTGGCTGGAGGCGGTCAGTCTCTACCGCCAGGCAAAGGATCTGCCGGCGGCCAGCCGTGTCCTGCAGCGCGCCGGACGCGCACAGATCGGCCTAAGCCAGTTTCAGGCAGCACTCTCGAGTTTCCAGGCCGCGCTCGAGATCGAACGGTTGGTCGACAATTCCACGGGCCAGGCCGGCCAACTCGCCAATATCGGGTCGGTGCACGCTCGGATGGGGCGCGGAGATTCGGCCCTGGCGTACTTGCTCCAGGCCAGGAGCATCGCAGAGCGCGTATCCGACACGGTGCTGACCGCACGGCTCCTGGCCAACCTCGCCGGCCTGCATGCCAGCGCCGGAAGAGCCGACTCGGCCATCGCGGGGCTTCGTGCGGCGCTTGCGTTTGCGGCCCCGGCATCAGACCAGGTCGTTCATGCCCAGATCCTGGTCAACCTCGCCAGCAACTTCGAAACCATGGGTCTGCTGGATTCTGCGGTTCACTACGGTCACCGTGCGGTCGCATTGGCGCGCAAGCTCGGGTCGGCCGGACCGGAGGCGACCGGCCTTCAAAACCTCGGCAACACCTATCGCCGCCTCGGCCTTCCCGATTCCGCACTGGCCTACCTGCGGCTCTCCCAGGCAATTCGGAAGCGGCTCGGCGACCTGTACGGTGAAGGCCGCACCATCGGGAGCATTGGCAATGTCTTCAACGATGCTGGTGCCAAGGACTCAGCGCTGGTGTATCTCCGTGCGTCGAAGGACATCCTGCGTGGGGTCGGCGACGTGCCGGGAGTTGCTCAGTCCGCGCTAATGCTGGGCATCGTCTATCAGGAGCTCGGCCTTCCCGATTCCGCGCTCGCCTACGACCAGGAATCGCTGGCGATCCTGCGCCAATTGCGCGACCGGCGCAACGAAGGCGCCGTGCTCAACAACCTCATCAACGTGTACGTCGACCGGCGGCAGCTCGACAGCGCCGCCGCTTATGGCGAGCTCGCCATTGCTGCCCGGCGAAACGCGCGCGACCGCCAGGGCGAGGGGTACACGCTGGAGGCACTTTCCGTGGTGCAGGCCCGCCGCGGAGAGCGGGATTCCGCCCTCGCCCTCCTCCGGGGATCGCTCGCGATTGCGAGAGAAACCCGCCATCGGATGACAGAAGCCAGCCGCCTCGTCAACATCAGCGACATCTTCGGGCTGCTCGGCCGGCGCGATTCCGCGCTGTTCTATGCGGGGGAGGGAAGGCGGGTGGCGCAGGAGGTACGCGATCCTGGCACCGAGGCCAAGGCGATGCAGCAGATCGCCAATCTCCGCAGTTCGACCGGAAACCTGGCCGGGGCGCTCGCCGCATTCGACACGGCGGCGGCGATTCGGAGCGCGCTCGGTCGCCGGGCCGGCGCCGACTTTGCTCGAATGACCCTGGCGGAACGGAATACCTCTCTCTTCGAGCAATGGTCGCTCGCGTGGGCCGATCAAGGTCAGTCGACCGCCCGGCCGCTGGCGTCGCTCGCCGCGACGGAGCGGGGAAGAGCCCAGGCGCTGCTCGACCTGATGCGTGACTCGACCCGTGGCGTCGCCGCCGGCGCCGATCTCGAGGCCGAGGGCGCTCGTCTGATCGCCGCTGCCACACGGAGCGGGGCGGGGGGACTCTTCTATCTCGCGACCCGAGACACCCTGCTGATTTGGGTAGCGTCTCCCACCCGCGGCGTGATCCTGCTCCGAAATCCGGTCGCGCGGGATACGCTCTCCGCGCAAATCGGTGAGTTCCTCACCGCGCTCGGTGCGGACGGCTCCGTGGCTCTACTCGCCGCGCGGGGCGGGACACTGGAGGGTCGAACTGCGCGGCCGGTTGGCGGAGCTCCGCTCGCCCTCGCGGGCGGGACCCTATCCCGGACTCTTCGCCTCACGGAATCCCTCGTACATCTGGGCTCCGTGCGAGAGGTGGTGATCGTTCCGCAAGGGCCGCTCGCCCTGGTCCCGTTCACGGTCCTTCCGGCCGGTTCCTTGGGTGAGCCGTTCGGCATGTCCCGAGCGCTGCGCTACTCGCCTTCGCTGGCGACGCTGGAGCAGGCCGAGCGAAGACCCAGGCCGGCCCTGGCTCGGGGGCGAGCCCCACTCGCCGTGGTTGTGGGGAATCCGCTGATGCCGGAGATGGCGGCGGCGGGAGGCGAGCGGGGCGCTCTCGCGCCGCTGCCGGGGGCCGAGCAGGAGAGCCGGGCGGTTGCCGCCCAACTCGGGGCTGAGGCGTTGATCGGGGCGCGTGCTTCCGAGAGCGAGGTTCGCAAGCGACTGGTCCGGGCGCCTGTGGTCCATCTCGCCACCCACGGTTTCGCCTACTCCGCGGAAGCGAGGGCCCTCGCCTCGTTCGTCGCGCTCGCCCCCGACAGTGTTCACGACGGCGCGCTGACCGTCGGCGAGTTGCTGGACGATCCGTCCCTCCGCCTGACCGCGGAACTGGTGGTGCTGAGCGCCTGCCAGACCGGCCTCGGTGACCTCAAGCAGGCCGAGGGCACCGTGGGGCTTCAGCGCGCCTTCCTTGCCAGGGGCGCCCGGAGCGTGCTGGTGAGCCTGTGGAATGTGTCGGACGAAGCGACCCGCCGGCTGATGGAAGCCTTCTACCGGCACTGGCTCGGGAACTCGAGCCGGACTAGCAAGGCGGAAGCGTTACGACGGGCCCAGGAGGAAGTCCGGAAGACGCCGGGCTTCGAACACCCCCGGTTCTGGGCGGCATTCCAGCTGGTGGGAGCCTCCTGATTGGAAGCCACCGGGACGGATAGTGCGCTTCCCGCGGATCCCGCGACCCGCGATCTGGCCGACTCACTCCTCCCCGATTACCGGCTTCAGAGCGTCCTTGGCGCCGGGGGTATGGGCTCGGTGTACCTCGCCGCGGAGCCCAGTCTTCGGCGCCTCGTCGCGGTCAAGATCATTGCCTCGCACCTCGCGGCAATGCCGGAGCTCCGCCTCCGCTTCGAACGGGAGGCCCGGGCGGCGGCGCTGGTCTCGCACCCGAATGTGGCTCAGGTATACCGGGTCGGAGTCACCCGCGAGCTCCGGCTCCCCTACATCGTGATGGAGTACGTCGAGGGAAAGTCGTTGCGTGATGTGATCGACGCGGCGATGCCGGTCCGGGAACCGGAAGCGCGGCGGATCATTGGCTCGCTGGCCGGCGCTCTCGCCGCCGCCCATCGACACGGCCTGGTCCATCGGGATGTAAAGCCTGCCAACGTCCTGATCCAGCGAGGCACCGAGCGTCTCTACCTGCACGATGACGCCCGGCTTCTTTCAAAAGGTGGCCCGACTGTTCAAGGCCACCACCCGCCCGCTCTGCTTCGTTCAGGAGGGTGGTCACGGGCTCGAGCGGCTCGCCGAATGCTCGCGGGAATTCGCGAAGGGTCTCGGATAACTTTATTTCGGAGGCGATATGGCAAAGATCGAGCAACGACTGGCCGCCCTTGGCCTGGTCCTCCCGCCGGCGGTCGAGGCGCCGGCCGGCATGGTGTTTCCATTTCAGTTCGTGCGGATCGTGGGAACCCGGGCGTTCATCGCGGGGCACGGACCCCAAGGGGCCGACGGCGGCGACGTGGAGCCGTTTGGCAAAGTGGGACGGGACCTCACGATCGAGCAGGGATATCACGCCGCGCGGCTGACCGGCCTGTCGATGATCGGGAGCCTCAAGCGAGCCCTGGGCGACCTCGATCGGATCACCGCCTGGGGCCGGGTCTTCGGCATGGTCAACTCCGCTCCGGGGTTCAACCGCCATCCGGCGGTCATCAACGGCTGCTCCGATCTGATCCTCCAGGTGTTTGGGCCCGAGATCGGGGCGCACTCGCGGAGCGCCGTGGGAATGGCGGAACTGCCGTTCGACATTCCGGTGGAGATCGAGGGAGAGGTCGCGCTCCGGACTTGACGGTGATCCACCCCGCAGGGCCATCCGAGCTTCGAGGAGATTCCTAATGTTGAATCGGCGCCGTTTCGCGCAAGTCGATGTGTTCACGGCGCGGCCGTTTCTCGGCAATCGGGTGGCCGTGGTCCTCGATGCGGAGGGACTCTCCGCCGCCGAGATGCAGCGACTCGCCCGATGGACCAACCTGTCGGAGACGACCTTCGTTCTGGCGCCGTCCGCGGCGGGCGCGGACTATCAGGTGCGGATCTTCGGATCAAAGGAAGAGTTCCCCTTCGCCGGCCATCCGACACTCGGCACCGCTCATGCCGTCCTCGAGGCCGGGATCGCCTCGGCAACGAACGGCAAACTGGTCATGCAATGCGGAGCCGGACTGGTCGAGGTCTCTGTCGAAGCCACCGGCCTCTCGTTCCGCCTGCCGTGGGCGGTGCCGAGGGCCGCCCTCGGGGCCGAGTGGCTGCCTGGTGACCTCGGTGTTGGGTCCATCATCGGTCAGGCCGAGACGATCGACACGGGGCCGCACTGGCTGGTCGCGCGGGTCGAGGACGTCGCGACGATGTCCCCGGACGCCCAAGGCCTCAAAGCCCGGATCAACGCCAACCGGGCAAGCGGCCTGACAGCCTATTCCGACACCGCGCCCGGCGAGATTGCCGTCCGGACCTTTTTCTTTACCGATTGGATGGTCGAGGATCCGGTGTGCGGGAGCGGCAACGCTGCGGTGGCCGCGCATCGCTTGCGGGCTGGCACGATCCGGGACGGCGACCGGTATCTGGCGCGGCAGGGACAGCAGATCGGCCGCGCCGGCGAAATCCGGGTACGGATCGAGGACGGCCAGATCCATGTCGGGGGCCAATGCGTTACCTGTGTGCGGGGCGAACTCCTCGCCTAACCGTCCGCCCGCCCCCACTACTTCAGTTCGTACACGACTTTTCCGCCCAGGACCGTCATCGCTACCCGGGCCGTCGGGATCTCGGCTTCGGGAACCGTCATGATGTTCTTCGTGAGCACCACGAGGTCGGCGAGCTTTCCCACCTGGATGGAGCCCTTCTCTTTCTCCTCGAAGGCGGCGAAGGCGTTGTTGATGGTGTAGGCCCGAAGCCCTTCCTCGCGAGTAACCCGCTGGTCGGGGAGGAAGACGCTGCCATCGCTCGTTTTCCGGGCCACGCTCCCCCAGAAACTCGGGATCGGATCGATGGCCTCCACCGGCACATCGCTGCCGTTGGTGATGATCACCCCGGCGTCCCAGAGGGTGCGCCAGAGGTACGACGTGCGCTGCGCCCGTTCCGGGCCCAGTCGCTTGGCCACCCAGGGGCCGTCGGAGATGGTATGGATGCCCTGCATCGAGGCGATGAGCCCCAATCGTTTGAAGCGCGCGATGTCCGACGCCTCGATGTGCTGCGCGTGTTCGTCGCGCCACCGAAGATCCGTCTTCCCCGGATTCGCCTTGAAGGTGCGCTCGTAGATGTCGAGCACCTCGCGGTTGGCGCGGTCGCCGATGGCGTGGGTGTTCACCTGGAAGCCGTGTTTGATGGCGATGCGCGCCGTTTCTTCGATGTGCGCGGGGCTCTCGAGGGCCAGGCCCCGGCTCGTCGGGAGGTCGGTGTACGGCTCCAGCAGCCATGCCCCCCGGGGGCCGAGGGCGCCGTCGATCTGCCGTTTGATCGAGCGCACGGTCAGGAAGTGATTGCCGTAGCCCTGCATCCGGTAGCGTGGCAGGAGTGAGTCCATCCGGGCGTTGCTCTCGCGCCGCACCATCACATAAAGGCGAACTGGGAGCTTCCCCTCATCCGCGAGGCGCTTGAAACCATCGATGGTCGCGAAGTCCGAGCCGGCATCGTGAAAGCTGGTGACGCCATGGCGGAGCGCCTCTTCGCCGGCCAACTGGACCAGTTGCCGGAACCGTTTGTCGCGGTCGGCGGGGCTCATCTGGTCGTCACGGGCACGGGCCGCCCCCACGGCTCGCTGCGCGGTTTCTTTCAGGAACCCGGTCGGCTCGCCGTTCCCATCCTTGACGATTTCCCCGCCGTCGGGATCCGGCGTGGCCCGGGTGATGCCAGCCAGCGCGAGCGCCCGGCCGTTGGCGAAGCCGGCATGACCGCTGGCGTGGCTGAGGATCACCGGATGGTCGCCACTGACCGCGTCGATCGAGGCGTGGAGCGGGACACCCTGCACGTTCGGCTCCGGCGTCCGGCTCCATTTCTCCTGGTGCCAGCCGCGTCCCACGATCCACTCGCCGGGCTGTGCGGCCTTGGCCGCCCGTCCCACCATCGCCACGATCTCGTCCCAGGTCGTCGCGGTGGTCAGGTCGAGCATCAGCTTGGACCCGCCGAGCCCGGTGTAGTGACCGTGGCCCTCGATGAAGCCTGGGATCAGGAGCCGTCCCTTGAGGTCTACGATCCGGGTGGCGGGACCGGCCAGCCGGCGGATCTCGGCGGTGGTCCCGACGGCCATGATCCGGTCTCCACGGACGGCCACCGCTTCGGCCCGCGGCCGCGCGTCGTCCACGGTGACCACCGCGCCGTTCATCAGTACGAGGTCAGCACGAGGAGCCTGGGCCTGCGCGAGCGGCGCGACGACGGCGAGGGTGATGGTCTGAAAGGCAACGAGCATGGGCACGGTCCGATGAGTCATGAGCCGGTTCGATGGATGGAGGGTGAACGCGCGATCACAGAGCACGGCGCGACGAGGAAGCGGAAGCATTACAGGGTAGCGGGGAGCCGCTTCGCGATCAGGGCTTCGGCCTCCGCCATGATCCGATCGATCAACTCGCGGCAAGTCGGGATGTCGTGGATCAACCCCGCCACCATCCCGCAACTCCAGGCGCCGGCGTCCATGTCGCCCTCGGTCATGATCTTCGGATAGACACCCGCGACCTGATCGTGAATATCGCCAATCGTCAAGGCCGCGCCCTTCTCGCGCTCGATCTCGAGGACCCGCCGGACCCCTTCGTTCATCAGGACCCGCTCGGTGTTCCGGAGCGATCGCATGATCAGTCGGGTATCCAACTCGGTGGCCGCGACGATGGCGTCTTTCACCCGTTGATGCACCGGCGCCTCGCGGGTCGCGATGAAGCGGGTCCCCA
>JANNQX010000077.1:0-24172 GCA_031400975.1 Gemmatimonadota bacterium | reverse complement strand
GGGGTGATCATCATCGCCTTGATCGTTCTCAAGATCCTCTGGTTCAAGGCAACCTACTAGCTGACCGGCTTTGAAAAGGGCGGGCTTCGGCCCGCCCCGTCGTTCCCCCACCCGCACGGCTCTGTCGACCACACCCCGGAGGCGCACCATGAGTCAATACCGAGGGACCGCTCTCGTGACCGCGTTGGTCGTTCTTGCCTCCAGCCGCGGCGTGAGCCAAGCACCGCGGGAGCTGACTCAGTGGGAACGGACCGCCCGGGAGCTGCTCAAGGAACTGGTGGAGATCAACACCTCTGAAAGCGCCGGGAGTACCGCCAAAGCGGCTCATGCGATGGCCGCGAGGCTCAAGGCGGCTGGGTTCCCAGAATCCGATGTCGTCGTCGTGGAAAACGCCCCGAGGAAAGGCAATCTGGTGGTCCGGCTTCGCGGCCGGCCGACCGGCAAGAAGCCCATCCTGCTGTTGTCCCATATCGACGTCGTCGAGGCCAAGCCGGAAGACTGGACCCTCCCGCCCTTCACGTTCATCGAGAAGGACGGCACCTTCTTCGGCCGGGGGGTGGCCGACGACAAGGACGAAGGGGCGATGCACCTGACCTTGATCATGCGGATGAAGGCCGAGGGCCTGGTGCCGGATCGGGATATCATCGTGGCTCTGACCGCCGACGAGGAAGGTGGCCCGGCCAACGGGGTCGAGTGGCTGGTCCAGAATCGGCGGGAGCTGATCGATGCTGAATTCGCGTTCAACGAAGGCGGCGGCGGCCGGGTCCGTGACGGCGTCAAACTGTCCAATGATGTTCAGGCGAGCGAAAAGAAAGTCGCCAGTTTCGTCTTCGAGAGCACCAACCCCGGCGGGCATAGCTCGGTGCCGGTTAAAGACAACGCGATTACCCATCTGGCCGAGGCCCTCATCAAGCTGGGCGGATTCGACTTTCCGGTCCACTTAAACGAGATCACCAAGGCGTATTTTGCCCGCTCGGCGGCGGTCGCCACCGGACCGGTGTCCGCCGCGATGAAGGCGATTGCCGCCAATCCGGCCGACGCGGAGGCGGCCCGGATCCTGTCCGAAGACCCCCGGTACAACTCGCAGCTCCGGACCACCTGTGTCGCGACGATGCTGGAGGGCGGACACGCCAGGAACGCCCTGCCGCAACGAGCCCGGGCGCACGTCAACTGCCGAGTGCTGCCCGACGAATCGCCGGATGACGTCCACCGCACCCTGGAGCGAGTCATCAGCAATCCGAAGGTGACGGTGACTCAGCAGGGCACCGCCCGCAATTCGCCTCCGTCACCGCTGACGGCCGATCTGATGAGTCAGGTCGAGCGAGTGTCGGGCCAGATGTGGCCGGGCGTCCCGGTCATCCCGACGATGAGCACGGGGGCCACCGATGGGGTGTACCTCCGGACCGCCGGGATTCCGACCTACGGGGTCTCGGGGCTCTTCTACACCGATCCGAACGCCCATGGGATGAATGAGAAGATCGGAGCCGAGGCGTTCTACCAGGGTCTCGAATTCATGTTTCGGCTGGTCAAGAGCATTACCCGCCCTGGAGTGAGCTGAGATGGTCCAGGCGGCCGCCCTCCTCATCATCGCACACCGGGGCGCGAGCGGCTACCGGCCTGAGCACACCATCGAGTCGTATCGGCTTGCCATCGAGCAGGGCGCCGATGTGATCGAGCCGGATCTGGTCATGACCAAGGACCGGATTTTGGTGGCTCGTCACGAGAACGAGATCGGTGCGACCACCGATGCCGCGATCAAGTTCCCGGACCGGCAACGGACCAAGACGATCGACGCCCAGTCGACGACCGGCTGGTTTGTCGAGGACTTCACCCTGGCTGAACTGAAGCAACTCCGGGCCCGCGAACGGCTCGCGTTCCGCTCCCACCGGTTCGATGGGCAGTTCGAGGTCCCGACGCTGGAGGAGATCTTGGCCTTCGTGCGCCAGGAGGAGCGGCGGTTGGGCCGGCGAATTGGGATCTACCCCGAAACCAAGCACCCGAGTTACCACGAGTCGCTCGGGCTTCCGATCACCGACTCGTTGCTCTCGGTCCTGGCCCGCCACGGCTATCGTGACGCTTCGGAGCCGGTCTTCATTCAATCATTCGAATCGGAAAACCTCCGAACCGCTCGCCCGAAGACCAAACTTCGACTGGTTCGGTTGATTGAAGCGGCCGGGCCGGAGATCACCCCGGCGGGACTCCGTGACATCGCCAGGTTCGCCGATGGGATCGGGCCTTCGAAAGACTTGGTCCAGCCGATCGCGGCCGACAGCAGTTTTGGGCCGCCGACTTCGCTGGTGGCCGATGCCCACGCCGCCGGGCTCTTCGTTCATGTCTGGACTCTGCGGGCCGACCCGTCGTTTCTGCCGAAGGGCTACCGCGGCGATCCCGAGGCCGAAGTCCGGCGGATGGTCGAGCTTGGGGTGGACGGGTTCTTTACGGACTTCCCGGATATCGCCCGGCGGGCCCTGCTACCACGTTAGGCCGCCGGCGGCCGGCGGCCAGGCACCCAGCGCCTGTCGCACGGTGACAATCTGACCGCAGTGGTAGCTGTTATGGGTCACCAGTTGCCACAGCACGCTCTCGACCGTCGAGCCAACCTTGGCATTGACGATCCGGCTCAGCGTTGAGGCGCGGGCGTCGGCCAGGGTGCTCATCTGGTCGAGGTTGGTCCCGAGGAGGGCCGTCTCATGCTGCCAGACCAGTTCGTCGGCCGGACCATCGGCGTTGGGCCAACTCTGATAGTCGTGCTCGGGCTGTTTCGGCCGGGTGCCCTCAATGGCCTTGAGGCCGAAGTCGATCCAGAAATTGAGGTGGCCGAGTTGCTGCCAGATGGTGTGCGGCAGGTGGGTCACCCGCCGCCCCGCAAGCTCCCAGGCCAGGTCGTCGACGACCGCTGCGGGGTCGACGTGGGAGCCTTTCCCGTGGATCAATTCCATCAGGGCGTTCATGACTTACAAGCTGTCAGCCCGACCGGCTTCGCGCCAGGTCACGATGGCCGCCGCAATCGTTGTCTCGTATCCATGGCGGGACTCGTCGCCGAATAAGTGGCGGGCCGCCAGCAGCTTGGCCTCATCCTCACCGACCTCGAACGCTTCCAAATGGAACGGCTCCGGGGGAAGGGCAGCGTAGGTTGGAAACCGGTCCTGGATCGGGCAGCCATTCTCGATCACATCGCCGGATTCGATGACCATGCCGAGTCCCATGACCCGGCAGACGAACGGCCGGTGCTCGTAGATCGTGCAGGCACCCTGGCCGTCGAGGGCGGGGCAGGGTAGATCGGCCAGGGCGTCGGTGAGTCGATCGAACCGGGCCTCGCCGATGGCGGCCACGTCGTACGGGGAGCTCCAGGCGGGCTCGATCTTGGCCATCGCCGCAACCTGGGCCAGAGCTCGAGCGACCACCCCAGCTCGTACGCTGGGCTCAAGCCCGCTTGCCGCCAGCGCCACGAGAGCGGCGTCAGCGACCGAAATGTCGAACGGCCCTCGGCAGCAGGCATTGCATCCCGACCGGCAGGGGATCACCCCGCCATGGCGGCCCTGGGCGGCCGCCTGCCACTGATCGAGCAGATTGAGGAGCGGCAGGTACCGCGGAGGGTTCACGCGCCCTCGGCGAATACCAGGAGCCATCCGACGATCAGCGATACGCCGCCGAGCGGCGTGATGGCCCCCAGCCACCGCTGGCCGGTCATTCGGTCGGGGTCGGGCTCGGTGTCTCCACGCCCATGCCCATGGCGTGGTAGCCATTGTCGACGTACATGACCGTGCCGGTGATTCCGGCCGCCAACGGGCTGGCCAAGAACGCCGCGGCGTTTCCGACGTCGGTGGCTTCGAATTCCCGAGTCAGCGGGCTGTGTTCCTTAGTGTAGCGGATCATCCGGTCGATCAGCCCGATTGCACTCGCGGCCCGCGAGGCATACGGGCCGGCCGAAATGGTATTGACCCGGACCCCGAACCGACGCCCTGCTTCGAAGGCCAAGGTCCGGGTGTCGGATTCGAGGGCCGCTTTGGCCGACGACATCCCGCCGCCGTAGCCCGGGATGACTCGCTCGCTTGCCATGTAGGTCAAGGACAGGAACGATCCATTCGGCCGCATCAGCGGCGCCAAATGCCGGACCAATGAGATGTTGCTGTAGGCACTGACACTGATGGCCGCCAAATAGCCCTGACGGCTGGTGTCGAGCAGCGGCGACCTGACCTCGGGCCCGTTGGCAAGGCTGTGGATGACCACGTCGAGGCAACCGGGACCGAAATCAGCGGCGACCCGGTCGGTCACGCCGCGGATCGAGAAGTCGCCCCGTTCCTTGTACCGTTTGTTCTCGCGGATGTCGGCAGGGGCGTCCCCCAAGACGTCGAAGGCGGCATCGAGCGGATAAATTCGTTCAAAAACCAGCTTGGAGCCATCGGCGAGGACCATGGATTCATCCATTTTGCCGCGGTCGAGCATCTTCTCAAAGATGCCCATGGCCGGCGGCCAGGTGCCGACGCACACCGTCGCTCCGGCTTCGGCCAGCGCCTTGGCAATGGCGAACCCAAATCCGCCGTCATCGGCGACGCCCGCGACGAACGCCCGCTTGCCCCGAAGATCGATCGCCAGCATGTCAGCTCCTAAGTATCAGACCGAAGCACCGCCAGCGGCGGCCGCTTGAGGACCTCAGCGCTACTCCACAATCCGACCAGCAACGTCAGCAAGACGAGCAACCCGGTCAACCCGGTCAGCGAGGCGAGGGGTAGGTCAAAGCGGGCCTCGAAGACCCATTTCGCCAACGCCCACCCCGCCACCGCCGAGAGCACGATGGCCACCGCGGCCGCCAACAAACCGAGAGCGACATATTCGGCGACCAAAATCCTGAGGACCTGGCGGCGGGTGGCGCCGAGGGTCTTGAGTAAAACCCCTTCGCGGAGGCGCTGGAGCCGGGCCGTGGTCACCGCACCGATCAGCACGATCGTCCCGGCCGCCAGGCTGAACAGGGCCAGAAAGCGAACCGCGAGTGCGGCTTTGGCCAGGACGCCCTCGATGGCCTCCTGGATCTGCGACAGGTCGATGGCGGACACGTTGGGGAACCGCTCGGCGACTTGACGCTGCACCAGCCCGCGGGTGGCGGCGCTATCGACCCGGGCCAGGGTGACGAGGGATTGAGGGGCCTCTTCGAGGAAGCCCGACTCAAAGACAACGAAGAAGTTGGTTTGGAACCGGCCCCAATCGATTTGCCTGAGACTGGTTACCCGGCTCGGGATCTTGGTTCCCTGGACGTCCCAGACGATGTCGTCGCCAATCGTCACGCCGAGTTCGTCGGCCAGGTCGGCGTCGACGGAAATCCGGGCCGGTCCGTCGGCGGAGCGAGGACCCGACCACCAGGTGCCCGCCACCAGCTTCTCGCTGGTAGTCATCGAGTCGCGATAGGTCGACCGGTACTCCCGGCGGACCGCCCAGCCGCCCTGGCGCCGGGTTCGTTGTTGCTGCCCGCCCAGGGCCTCCGTGGTATCGCGCCGAATCGTGTCGGGGACGACGACGACGCCCTTGAGCGACGCCACTCGCATCGGCACAATGGGGACCGCGGGGTCGGCCCCGAGACCGGCCGCTTCGAGAATACCGTTGACGCCGCCGGCCTGGTCGCGCTGAATGTCGAAGAACAGCAGGTTGGGCCGCCCGGCCCCGCTGTCGCCGCCGACCCGAAACTCCCGGAGGAGATTGTGCTGCACCAAAAACAGCGTGGCCAAGAGAAAGGCACCAAAGCCTAACGCCAAAACCACCGTGGCGGTCTGGTTCGACGGCCGGTACAAATTGGCCAAGCCCTGGCGGTAGAGATAGGGAAGGCGCCGGGGGAACCATCGCCGGAGGGCGCCGATCAGCCCCAACGACGCGAGCCAGAGCACCAGGACGACGACGCCGATGGCCGCGGCGAAAATGGCCCCGTCCCGGAGGTTCCGCACTTGGACCGCCGAAAGGCCGATGACGCTCAACGCCAGTACGGCAAACGCGGCCCAGGCCAGCGGGTCGGTCCGGCCCGGCGCCGCCTCATAGGCGCTCCGCAGGGTGACCAACGGAGACACCCGCCGGACCCCAAGCAACGGCAGGAGCGCGAAGACCAACGCCACCCAGAGCCCGAGTCCGATCCCGACGATCAATGCCTGGGGCGCCATGGCGACCTGGACGTCGACCGGAAGGAAATCCTTGACCAACAGCGGGAGGATCCGTTGGATCCCGACCCCGAGCGTCGCCCCCACGAGGCTACCCAACGCTCCCATGGCGAGTGCTTGGGCCAGGTATGCCAAGAAGACCTGGCCGGAGGTGGCCCCGAGGCACCGAAGGACGGCAATCGTGTCGAGTTTCTTTCGGATGAACAGGTGGGTGGCGCTGGCCACCCCCAACCCGCCGAGGAGCAGGGCCACCAAGGCGACCAGGCCCAAGTAGTTGCCCAGGCGGGTCAGCGAATCGGTTAGATCTTGGCGGTCATCCTCGACCGTCCGGATCCCGTTGCGGGTGGCTCGAAGGGAGGGCCGGCGCGAGTCGGCGATCGATTGGGCCAGGCTCGGATCGGGGAGTTTGACGAACAACTCGTACTCCGCTCGCGACCCGAACTGGAGCAAGTTCGTTGCGGCCAGGTCTCCGGCGGCGATGAAAACCCGGGGCCCGATTGAGGTCGCCACACCGATGTCCCCGGGGATATTGCTGACGGTGGCGTCGATGACGAACCGGCCTTGGCCGAGGGTCAAGGTATCCCCGACCTCAGCCCGAAGGGCCGTGAGCAAGGCGGGATCGACGACTGCCCGGCCGCCGGCCGTGACCGAACCCCAGCGAGCTGCCGGCGAGGTCACGATGGTGCCGTAGTACGGGTAGCCGGGCTGGACCGCCTTCACTTGCACCAGCCGAACCCCCGAGGTCCGGGCAACATAGGCCATCCCGGCAAAGCTGGTGACCTGGGCGACCGCTCCACGCCCGGATGCCGAGTCGCCCTGGATCAGGGTATCAACCAGGCGCTTGACCGGGTCGGTGAACTCCTTCCGGCCCGAGATCGCGAGGTCGGCGCCGAGGAGCGCTCTGGCCTGGGTGCTGACCGAGGTGCGAAGATTCTCGGTAAACCCGTTGATCGCGACCAAGGCGGCCACCCCGGCGGCCACCGACCCGACCAGCAGGCTCAAGCGGCGTCGCGACGCCCGAGTTTCTCGCCACGCCAATTTGAAGACGAATTTGAGGTTCATGACGGGGTGACGTCTTCGACGACGTTGCCGTCAGCCAAGCGGATGACCCGATGGGCCATCGCGGCCAGCTCGCGGTCGTGGGTCACCAGGACCAGGGTGGTGCCCAACTCCCGATTGAGTCCCATCATCAGATCGATGATGCCGGCCCCGTTCTTGGCGTCGAGGTTGCCGGTCGGCTCATCGGCAAAGAGAATTTGAGGCCGGGAGGCGAACGCCCGGGCCAGGGCCACCCGCTGCTGCTCGCCGCCGGAGAGCTGCGTCGGGTAGTGATGGCCGCGGTCGCCGAGCCCAACCCGGTTGAGAAGGTCCTGGGCCCTGGCTTCGGCGGGTTCGTCGCGCAGCTCGAGCGGGACCTGGACGTTTTCCCGGGCCGTCAGGGTCGGGATCAGATGGAAGGACTGGAAGACGAACCCGACTTTCTGAGACCGGAGGATGGCTCGTTGGTCCTCGGTCATCGACCCAAGGTCGTGGCCGTCGAGCTGGATCGTGCCGGAGGTCGGCCGGTCCAATCCGGCCAGGAGTCCGAGCAACGTCGTCTTACCGCTCCCGGAAGGCCCGACGATGGCCAGGAACCCCCCGCGTTCGAGCGTGAAGCTGATATTGTTCAAGACGGTTAGGTTGCGGCCACCCGACAAGTAGGTCTGGGTCAGGCCCTGGCACTGCAGCATTGGCTCGGTAGACAAGTTCATACGTGGATCAATGATAGTGAGATACCCCCTAGGTTTCATTGCCGGCGCCCTAATCGCGGGTGGAGCTCTTGCCTGCCGGAATGCCCCACCTCCTCCGCCGTCAACCCCGCCGCCCGCGCCCGGGACGGCGGCCCCGACATTGGTTGGAGTCCCGGAGGATTCGACCCCTCTGATCGTCTTTGTGGGGACCAGCTTGACAGCCGGCTACGGGCTACCAGATCCCAAATTGGCCTATCCGGCCTTGATTCAGCAAAAAATCGACTCCCTTAAGCTGGGCTACCGGGCCGTCAACGCCGGCGTCAGCGGGGAAACCTCGGCGGGGGCCCTTCGGCGGATCAACTGGCTGTTGGATCGAGGGAACATCGCGGTGGTGATGGTCGAGACCGGCGCCAACGACGGCCTTCGCGGGCAGGATCCGGACAGTACCCGGGCGAACATCCAAGGCATCTTCGACCGGGCCCGGCAGCTTGATCCGGTACCGCAATTGGTTCTGACCGGGATGGAGGCGATGCCGAATCTCGGCCAGGCCTACACCGCTCGGTTTCGGGCGCTCTACTCCGATTTGGCCAAGGCCAACAACCTGGCCTTCATTCCGTTCCTACTCGTTGGTGTCGCCGGGGTTGATTCGTTGAACCAGGCCGACGGGATTCATCCAACCGCCCAGGGTCAGGAAATTGTGGCAGCCACGGTTTGGAGGGCGATCAAGCCGCTCCTTACCGCGCCGTCACAGTGAAGGTTACCGAGATCGGACCGAGTCCATCTGGATAACGGGCCTGGAATCGTCGGGGGCCGAGGCCTGGTCCGAGCTGCACCGTCGTCGTGGCCACCCCGAATGGATCGGTCGTCGAAGAGCCCCCCACGGTGCCGCCATCGAGCGCCAGCCAGGCCACCGGCACGCCGGGAATCGGATTGTTGAAGGCGTCGACCACCACGGCCCGAAGGGGCAACGCCGGACTCGCCCCGGCTAGCGCGGACTGATTGTCGCCGCTGGCATGGAGCAGGGCGGTGGGATCTCCCGGCTCGATGGTCGCTGAGAAATTCGCGAGAAGCCCGGATGCCGGCCGCCGGGCCTCGACCCGAGCGATCCCGGCGCGGGTTCCCGCCGTGTAGCGGACCGAAGCGGCACCGTCGGAGTTGGTCAGGGAGGTGGTCGTCGACAGACTGCCGCCGCCCTCGCGGATCTGCCACGTTACCGTCGCCCCGGCAATGACAACTTGCAGCCCTCCTAAGATGGCCGACAGGGGCTGCCCGAGGAGCTGACCCACCCGGCCGGTCTGGTCAATGCCGCCGATCGGTTGGAATTGGATATTGCTCAATTCCGGGAGGGTGAAGGTGGCACTGAGACTTGGGGCGGTCGTCGCCTGGATTTGGACGTCGACTGCCCCCGTCGTCGTGGAGGTCCTTGAACCGGCTCCCGCGGGGCCACTGCCAGTACCGACAACGTCGTAGTTGACCGATGCCAATCCGTCGGCCCCGGTGATGGTGGCAGAGGCGTTGAGGCTCCCGAAGCCGAGGCCTTGGGTAATAGTCCATCCGATGGTCTGCGCTGCGACGGGGTTTCCTTGGGCGTCGCTGAGCCGGACCCGCAGGGTGTTCGAGAAGAATGGCGAGCCTCCGTCGCCGCTGAAGATCTGGAGCGTGGCGGCGGGACCGGTTCTTCCGAATGAGGCAAACCTGACTGATGCGGAGCTCGGGCCAACGGGAATAGCGGCCTGGACCAAGGTGAGCCCGCGGAGCGGACCAGCCGTGGAGGTCATTGAGGCCAAACCCTGGGCGTCGGTGGAGGACGTGTTCGCGCTGACTAGGCCTCCACCGGCAACCACTGACCAAGAGACCTTCTCGCCACTGGCCGGAAATCCGTCGCTGTCGGTGACCAGGACCACCAGCGGCTGGGCTTGTGTGGCGCCGACCCTGGCGATTTGCCCGCCGCCGCTCTGGTAGACCAATCGGGCCGCCGGGCCCGCCGTCGCGACCGCAGTGATCGGCACTGTCGCCAGGCCTTGAACGGTCGCCTCGTATCGATTGAGGCCGAGCAGATTGCCTAACGAAATCGAGGTGGCGGCCTGGCCCTGGCTGTTGGTTGCCACGACCGAGTCCCGGACCGATCCGCCGCCTGCCGTTGTTCTGAACCGGACCGTCACGCCGGCCATCGGCAGCGAATCGGCGGCTTTCACCACGACCGCAAACGGGACTGAGAGCAGGCTGGAGGTTCGTCCGGTCTGCCCTCCGCCGCTGACCGGTGCGAGCGTGACCGGCTTGGGGACGAAGGTTATGGCGACCGTGTCAACCAGGCCGGTTGGGATCGCGACGGCCACTTTGATCGTGACCCGGCGAAGCGGGGCGACTAGGGCTCCATTTTGGGACACCGGGACTTGGAGGTCGGTCGTCGACCAGGTGACCGGGAAACCGGTGACCGCAACCCCCTGGGCGTCGCGAGCGGTCAGCCGGAAGTTGAGCGGGTCGCCGAGGGTCAGGGCCGAATCGCGCGGGGCAATCCGGAGGCTCCGGATATTGGCCCCCGGTCCGACGTAGCGGAGGACCAGGTTCGGGGCGGCGGCCGGCCCGGAGCCCAAGGCAACCACCAGCACCGTATCCGATCCGGAGTAATACACTTGGCCGCCGCTCAGGAGATCGACGGTGACGCCAAGCCGTTCGGAGCGGGCCTTGAGCGCGACCCGAAGGCGCAGGCTGAGAGGGGCGGTGCCGGCCGGGAAGGCCACGGTGGTATCGAGCACCGTCTCGGCGGGGGGCCGCCCAATCCGGATCCGGACTTGGTCGATCGGGGGCACCGGCGCCGCCGTCGTTTCGACCGTCGGCGTCAGTTGGAGGTTGGCTGGATAGTCGCCCGGTTGTTCCAGTGGCTCCTGGCAACCGCCCGCGAGGGCCCCGATGAGTACGGCCACGCCGGCCCACCGTAAAGTGTTAGGCATCGAGGAGAGCCTGAACTGCCTGGGCCAACTGGTCCGGGCTAAAGGGCTTGGTCAGGTGGGCGGCCCGAGGTGCGAGGGTCTCCCCCCGGTTGGGGGCGCCGGAAATGAACAGAATCCTGAGATGGGGCCAGTCCGCGATCAGTTCCTTGGCGAGCCCGGTTCCGCGCTGGCCGGGCAGGATCACGTCGGTGACCAAGACGGCGATCTCTTCCCCCCGGGCGGCCGCGATGGTTGTGGCCTCCGCGGCGCTGCCGGCGGCCACCACCCGATACCCAAAAAACTCGAGCCCGCGTCGAGCGACTTCGAGCACGTCGGGGTCGTCATCAACCAGGAGAATCGTTTCCGATCCCCGGCGTGGGGCCGACGGGTCCGCCGGATCCGAACCGGCCAAAGCCGCTTCATCGCGAAGGGCCTGGAAATGCACTTCGACCGACGTCCCGTTCTTGGGCTGGCTCCGGACCCAGAGGAGTCCGCCGGTTTCGCGAACGATTTGCTGAACGGTGGCCAAGCCCAGGCCGCGCGGGCCATGGGAGCCCTTGGTCGTAAAGAACGGCTGGAACAGCTGGGCTTTAGTTTCGGCGTCCATTCCGATCCCGGTATCGCTGACTGTCAGGACCACGAACTCGCCTAACCGCTCGTCGAGATCGCCGTCGTCGAGCCGTTGGTCGGCCCGGACTGGGTGGCTGGCAATGGTGAGGGTTCCGCCATCGGGCATGGCGTCACGAGCGTTGACCACCAAGTTGATGAGGATGTGCTGGAGTTCGACCCGGTCGGCGTGGACCGGCGGGAGGTTCTCCGAGAGTTCGAGGTTCAGGAACAGCTCGGGACCGAGGAGCGCCTCCAGGAGTCCGTGCCAGTGGCTGATCACCGCGTTGAGATCGAGCGGTCCGCGGGTCGTCGGTCGCCGGCGGGAGAATTCGAGCAGCTCCTGAAACAGCGAACCAGCCCGTCGGGCCGCCCGATCGATGGTGGGGAGGTCCGCGGGGCTGGCCATCGTTGTGAATCCCCCGATGACCTGGATCGCGTTGTTGATTTCGTGGGAAATCCCATCGGCGAGTTGGGTCACCGCGTCGAGCCGCTGGGAATGCCAGAGGTGATGCTCGAGTTGCTTCCGGTGTCGGAGATCGAGGGCCGAGACGACGTATAGGACCTCCGCATCGGCCTCGACCGGGATGACTGAGAGATCAACGGGGATGGTCCCGCCACTGGCGGTATGGCAGGCGGCCTCGCCCCGGAACGGCTGGCCTTGATGAAGGGCGCTCCGGAGCCGTCCAACGACCAAGGGCTCGTCGAGGATCGTGATGAGCTGATCGACCCCCTTTCCCTCGAGGTCGGAAAGCGGAACTCCCACGAGGTCGGCAAACGCCTGATTGGCAAACCGAATCCGGTCTCGATCGGTCACGAGTAGGGGCTCGGTCGCGAACTGGGCGGCCAATTGGGATGGGAGGTTCGGCTCTGGGTTCATCGGCCCGGGTTTGCGCTGGTACTGAAGGATAGAGGTGCCCCAACCGGTTGACCAGCGTCTTGGTTTGTGCCTTATCTTGAGTCTATGGCTTTTTTCGATTCGCGGCATCAGCGGGCCGCCATGGTGCTCGGGCTCCTCATGGTTGGCTTGGCGATCGCCCTGGCCCCCTACGCCACGGGCTTGATCGCCGTTCCGGTGTTGTTCGTCATCCTGGAACCAGTCCACCGATGGCTGACCCGGTGGCTCACCCCGGCCAAGGCCGCAGGGGTCGTCATCGTGTTGACGATCCTGTTGATCGTGATTCCCGGAGTGACGCTGCTCAGTCTGATTGTGGGGCAAGCGCAGGACATGGCTGGGAAGGTGATGGCGGGTCCCATTCTTGACCGAATTCGAGTCCTCCAAATCGGCCCCTTCAACGTCGGCGCCGAAATGGTCAAGCTGGGTCAGACCGTCGTCGGGTGGCTTGGGAGCAACGCGTTCTCCTTGCTGGGCACGGTGACCCGGCTGGCGCTCAATATCTTGTTGGCCTTGTTTGGCCTCTTTTATCTCCTCCTTCAGCCGGGGGCTGTCTGGCAGGCGGTCCGCCCCTACATCCCATTTTCGCCGGCCAACACCGACCTCCTTCGGGAGCGATTCCGAGCCGTGGCGGTGTCGACGGTGGTCGGGACGGGCCTGACCGCGGGAGCACAAGGAATTGCGGCCGCCCTCGGCTTCCTATTTACCGGGATTCCGGACCCGCTGTTTTGGGGCGTCGTGACCGTGGTGTTCGCGATCCTTCCGGTCGTCGGAAGCGGAATGATTTGGGGTCCAGGCGTGCTGGTCCTCCTGTTTGACGGCCGCTTCGGGGCGGCTGGTTTTCTGGCGGTGTGGAGCGTGGCCACGACTGGGTTGATCGACTACGGGTTTCGGCCGCTCATCTTCAATCGGTTTGCTCAGGTGCATCCGTTAATTACCCTGATCGGCGCGGTGGCCGGGGTAAGCTACTTCGGATTGCTGGGCCTCTTGGTCGGCCCGCTGGCCCTGTCGTATTTCTTTGAGATCCTCCAGATGTACCGGGACGAGTTCGTCCGGCCGGGCACCGCCAGCGGATTCACCGAGGAAATTTCGACCGTTCCGACGCCGCCGCTTTCGTGAAGCCAGCTCCGAACCGCGCCCTGGTTTTTTGGGCCTTTGCCGCGATCTATCTCATCTGGGGCTCGACCTACCTCGGGATTCAGATCGCGATCGAAACCATGCCGCCCTTTCTCTTGGCGGCCGCGCGGTTCCTGCTGGCCGGCGCAATGCTGGTGGCCTGGGCGCGGTTTCAAGGCGAGGCCCTTCCGGATTGGGCCTCGTGGCGGACCGCCGCCATTCTGGGGGCCTTGTTCTTTGTGTTAGGCAACGGCCTGGTGGTGTGGGCCGAACAGCACGTCCCTTCGGGCCGGACCGCGCTTCTGGCGTCGACCTCGCCGATCTGGGTCGTCGTTCTCGAGAGTGCCCTCGATCGGTGGCGCTGGCCTCCGGTCCGGGTTCTGGCGGGCATCGGGCTCGGGATGGTCGGCCTCGCGCTCCTGGCATCGCCGAACGTGGGCGAAGCGAGCGGGGCCGTGTCGGTTGGGGGCATTCTCGCCCTCCTCGTTGCCTCAATCGCTTGGGCTGCGGGGTCGGTCTTTGCCCATCGGCATCACCTGCCGGCCAGCCCGGTTATGGCCACCGGCATGAAAATGCTCGGTGGTGGGGCCCAACTCGCCCTGGTCGCGCTGGTGGCCGGGGAAACCCGGACCTTCTCCCTCGGCCAGGTGTCGGCGGAGTCGTGGGCGGCGTTCGTCTATCTCGTGACCTTCGGCAGCATTATCGGTTTTACCGCCTTTGCCTACCTCCTCCGGGTCACCACTCCGCAAATGGTCGGCACCGCCTCGTACGTCAACCCGCTAGTCGCGGTGTTCCTGGGCTGGAGTTTGGCGAGCGAAACCGTGACGGCCAAAATGCTCGTTGGCGCGGTGATCAGCCTTGGCGGTGTGGTGCTGATTGGGCTCCCGGTTCGTCGGGTTCCGGAGCCGTTGGAAGACGAGGTGGGCACCCTCGAAACCGGCGAGTTCCCCGTACCGCGGCGAGTTGAGTAGCCCGGCGCACCGCGCCGGCAAACTCGGCCAGGGAGGTTTGCCCCAGGCAGAGTTCCCAGGCAACGGCGGCTCGGGCCAGCAGCGGCTCGGCCTCCGTGGCGACCAGGTCGACCTGGTAGTCCGGTCGGGTCGCCATTGCCCCTTGGCCGCCGGTATTGCCCAGCCGCCTCGTCGTCATCGTTGTGCGCCAGAGCTCCGCCAGGGTGATCGCAGCAGGGCAGCGGGCTAGCCGGGCTCCGCCGCCTGGGCCTGATCGAGTGCAAATCAGCCCGGCCCTCGTCAATGGCCCGAGGGATCGTCGGAGGACCGAGGGCGTGATTCGTAATCGAGTGGCGAGGAGGTAGGAATCGACGGTTTCGCTCCGACTCTCGCTTAAGATGACGGCGACCTGTAGCGCGACTAGGAAACGGCGGTTTTCCATATCCGATCGTAACTGGTGCCGGGTGGCTCGCGGCGCGAAAAAGTTCGATTTGAATCCTGGGGTTCCCCCCTGCCGAACTTCGGAGGGTAATCCGATACAATCATTGTATCGGATTATGGCCCCGATCTCGGCTGAGCCGGCCTCGGGCTCAACTCGGGCGCGACTAGCCCGGGGCCGGTAGCCGACGCACGGGTCATAAAGCAAAACGGCCGCCCTTACCGAGGGCGGCCGTTTCTCATGTCATGCCGGACGAATCACTCGCCCGGACGACCGACTTTGCTGGCGCCTTTTGGGCCGGTTTCCGCGCAGGTCGCCGCCGGCTCGCCAGCGGCCGTTTCGATCTGATTGAGTTCGACCCGACGATTCTGACTCATCCCGTCCGCAGTGCTGTTGTCCGCGCTGGGCTTGCACTCGCCGAAGGCCCGGACCGTCGTGCGGCTCTTGTCGATTCCGCGCTTGACCAACTCGCGCTGAATGAACTCGCCCCGCTTCTGCGACAACCAGGCATTGTACTTGACGCTGTTCCGCCAATCGGTGTGGCCGTCGATGTAGACCCGGATCGACTGATCGGTCTTCATGTTCTCCGCCACTTGATCGAGCGACATCCGGTCGACGCCGGCGGCCTCGTTGTACTTGTTGGTGCCGAACATGGCCCGGAGCACGACCGAGAGCCCGCGGACGGTGGCCGTGGCCTTGTCCGAGGAACCGGAACAGGTTGCGGTGACCGGGTAATCGCCGCTTCGGCTCCAGCTGTAGGTCCAGCCTGAACCGGTCGGGTTGCCGTCGGCGGCAACGGTGCACTCATCCGCCCTCATTGCCCGGGTGTTGCCGTCCGACCAATACCCGGTGATCCCATAGGTCGCCGATTCCCCGAGCTTTAGGGTCGAGGTCTTCGGGCTGATTTCGATCCGGGACAACCGCGGCGGCGGGGGCGGTGGCGGCGGCGCGGTGACCGTGACGGTCGAGGTATCCGCGTATTTACCATTCAAGGTCGAGGCAATGACCCGGTAGGTCCCGGCGGTGTTGGAGCTGAAGGTGCCGTTCGGTCCGATCGTGCCGCCCGGCATTACCGCATAGGTAACCTGCGGGGTGGTTGAGGACCCATCGCAGAGCCGCCCGGACACGTTGAAGTTGACCGACTGGCCGGTCTGGACGCTGGCGGTGTTCGGCGTCAGGTCGATCCCTTCGAGCCGTTTAGTGCACTTGGAGTTCGGGAAGATCGAGAAGCCAATCTGGGCGGCCAAGTGGGTGTTCTTGGACGGATCGCCGACCGCGGCAGCCGGCCCTAGCGCTTGGACCTCCGTGCTCCCATTCCGGGGGCTCGGTGTGAAGTCGAGGGTCCCGTCGCCCCGGAGCGACAGCCAGTTGTTGACCTTGTAGCGAAGACCGACCAACCCGCCGATCCCAAAATCGTTGCCGAAGATCGTCTTGACCGAAGCATTGTTCGACTTGCCGTAATGGTTGACCATCGGGCCGGCACCGATCAGGAAAGCGGCCTTGTTTCCTAACGGCGCGTTGTAGAGGCCGCGAAGGTGAATCGGCCAATGTCGGATCGGTGAGCTGATCTGGCCCGTGAAGTAGTTCTTGAGGTCGGTCGCGTTGAAGGACCCGTCCGCTTCGAGCGAAAACTTCGGCGACAGGAAGTAGCCAATCCGTCCGCCGGCGCCGTAGCTGTTCTGGCTCTTTCGGGAGGTGCTGAAGCTGCCGTCGTATTTGGTGTACCGGCCGAAGCCGCCCAACTCAATGGTGCCCTTTTCCTGCGCCATGGTCGGGAGCGCGTTCAGCGCCAAAGCTCCCATTACCAGTAGGACTGTTCGCATCAGTGATCACTCCATCAGAGGTTTTCGTGGCTCGCTTCGGCATAAGCAGTTGCAGCGTCACAATATAGAAGGGTGCGCCTCGGGTGCATAGCCCCGCCCTGGCTTGGCGCCCTCGTTCCTGGTTTATTTGCAAACCACATCGCTCCGGACCAACCATGCTGTCGTTCCGCGCTCTTGCCGCCGTTTCAGTCGCCATGGTGGCCCTCGACCCGCCGTCGGCCCTCAGAGTGATCCGGACGACCCCAGCGGCCGAGGCAGCTCCGACCGCGACGATTACCGTAACCTTCGATCGGCCGGTGGCCGGCTCACTCGATCGCTCGGTCGATCCCGCCAAGATCTTCACGATCGTTCCCGCGGTGCTGGGGACGCTTGAGTGGCGGGATCCAGTCACTCTCAGGCTCAAACCAGCCGCCCCTTTGCCCGCCGGTATCAACTATGCCGTGACCATCAACCCGGCCTTCAAGGCACTTGACGGGTCAAAGCTGGCCCAGCCGTTCCGATTCGGGTTTCGGGTCGCGGGGCCGGCGATCCTGGCCGGCACGCCGGTCGGCCCGAACCAATCGCCCAAGTTCGTGGTGGATAACCAAGTCTTCACGCTGGTCACCAGCTCGCCGGTTGACCTCGTCACCCTGTCCAATTTCGTCTACGTCGAGCCGGGGGCAAGCTGTCACCGGCAAGGCAGGATCCGGCTGGTGGCGGCTGGTCAACGGGCCATTTCCGATTCCGCGCCGTGGCAGCTGCGGGAAGCCGGCGGGTGGGACCGGGACCGGTCGGCCGACGGGCTTCGCCGGATGATCACTCTCCAGTCTGCCGAACGGCTGCCGCTCGGATGTACCGCGGATCTGGTCGCCCCCAGCTTCGTCGACCGGACCGCGCCCGGCCCGGCCCGGCGTTGGGCGTTCTCGACCTACGGCCCGTTCGCCGTCGACACCACCACCTGCGGCGACGGCGACCGGAATTGCCCCGCCGGCCCGATTCGGATCCGGTTCACTACCCCCGTCCGGGGGGCCGAGGTACTCCGCCACGTCCGAGTGTCGCCAAGAACCACCTTCACGGTGGCCGACTCGAACGAGGTCAGTGAGACCTGGACCCTGTGGGCCGACCTGAAGCCAAGGGCCGGCTACCTGATCGAGGTTGACCCCACGCTCACCGACGGCTTCGGGCAGAGCCTAACGGGTAACAGCCGCCACACCGTGGTCACCACCGGGTTTGGACCCAGTGTGTCCTATCAAAGCGGCCGGCTGACCGTCGAACGGAATGGTCCGCGAACCCTTCCCGTCACTTACGTCAACGTCGATACCCTCGAGGTGATTCAAGCGGCGATTCCCGAGTCGCTCGAGGCCAAGCTCCTCTCCCGGTCGTGGTACTCCTGGAACGAGGATTGGGCCGGTCTCGAAAAGCGGGCCACCCGGCGGAAATTTGCGGTCAAGTCGACCCGCGACCGTCATGGGGTCTACGGGATTCCGTTTACCCCGGCGGCGGCCGGCGGCCCGAGCCTCTACGCGATCAAGGTGGTAAGCCGGGCGCTCCCAACCCCGGCGCGGGACGGCAGCCAGGAGGGACCATCCGACTACCAGCCGATCGCCCTGATTCAAGTCACCGATCTGGGCGTTCATGCCAAGATTGGCCGCGAGGAAGGGGTTGTTTGGGTCACCGGGGTCGGCGACGGCAAGTCCCGGCCCGGCGTCGCCATCAAGGTCCGGGACTCTAAACGCCGCTTGCTGGCCCAAGGGATCGCCGATCCGCATGGCGTGTTTCGGTTCACCGGGGTCCGGCGCAAGGGCGCCGGGTCGGCCGGCGAGGAGGGCGACGGCGAGGGTGATGCGTTCGAGGGCTATGTCGAGGCCACTTTGGCGGGCGATCGGGCGGTTGTCGGCATCACCCAATACGATCCCGATTTAAGCCCATGGCAGTTCAATGTGTCGGCGGCCTGGGATACGGATCGGTTTCCGATGGCGGCCGCCGTCTTCACCGAACGCGGGATCTACCGCCCCGGCGATTCGGTCTTTGCCAAGGCGATTGTCCGAACCGGGCCGTTGGGCGCGCTCAAGGTGCCGGCCCGGGCTGATTCGGTCCGCCTGGTATTCGAAGACCGAGAGGGCGGCACGCTTCGGGAGCGAACGGTCATCCTCTCGCCCTTCGGCACGGCGACCCCGGTGCTTCGGCTCCCCAACGACGCGCCGTTAGGTAGCTATGCGGTCGTGGCCAGCCTCCGCCGGGAGGGCAATTGGAAGGAAATCGCCCGGGCCAACTATAAGGTGGCTGAATATCGGGCCCCGGAGTTCTCGGTCGACGTAACCGCCGATACGGCCTCGCGAATGAACGGCGAAACCGTCGCGGCCACCGTCTCGGCTCGATATCTCTTCGGCGCTCCGATGGCGCGCGCCAGAGTGTCGTGGACGATCCGGGAGCGACGGATCGAGGCCTGGGACCTCTCGGTGCCGAACACCGACGGCTACTACGTCGCTGAACGCGGTTGGTGGTGGGAGGAGTGGAGCGGCCGGAGCTCCACCTCAGTGGGCCAGAGCCAAGTCGACTCGCTCGACGCCACCGGTCACCTATCGCTTCGGGCCCCATTGGCCCTGTCGAATCCCAAGCTCCCCGCCATCGTCAGCGTCGACGCCGTGGTGACCGACGTCAATCGGCAATCGGTCTCGGGCTCCGCCTCGGTGACGGTGCACCCCACGAGCTACTACGTCGGCGCCAAGCCGACCTCGAAGACCTACTTCTGGAACGCGAATACCTCAGAACAGGTCGACGTCATCGCCGTGCGGCCCGACGGGCGGCGGGTGGCGTCCGTGCCGGTCCAAGGCTGGCTGATCCGCCGGGAGTGGCACCAGGTCCGCCGGGAAAATGACGGCTTGGTCGAACTGGTGGCCGAATGGGTTTCCGATACGGTCGATCGCTGCTCGGTCCAAACCGCGGCGGCCGCGGCCTCCTGCCGCCTAACGCCGAAGGCCGCCGGCAGCTACATCGTGGCCTTCGATGCCGCCGACGACAAGGGTCGCCCGGTGTCGACCAGTTTCTACCGCTGGGTCATCGGGCCTGGCTGGGTTCCCTGGGCCGATGAGTCGCAGTTCAAGATGGACGTGGTGCCCGATAAGAGCCGGTATGCCGTGGGCGACACGGCCACGGTGCTGTTCGCCGCTCCGTTCACCAATGCCGAGGCCTGGGTCACGATCGAACGCGAAGGAGTGCTCGACCAGCGCCGGTTTACGATCAAAGACGGCGCCACCACCCTCAAGCTCCCGGTCACCGAAGCGTGGGTGCCTAACGCGTTCGTGTCGATCGTGGTTGCCCGGGGCCGGAGCGCCAAGCCCGGTGCGCTCGACGACCCCGGCCGGCCGACGATCCGGGTCGGCTACGCCGAAGTCCGGGTCACCCCCGAGCGGAAGCGGCTCGGCCTGACCCTGGCGGCCGACAAGACCGAATACCGCCCCGGCGAATCAGCCGTCGTCACCGCCTCGGTCAAAGACGGAGCGAAGGGTGCCCGAAGCGAAGTGACCCTGTGGGCGGTCGACGAGGGCGTGTTGTCGCTCACTGGTTACAAACTCCCTGATCCCGTGGAGCTGATCTATCGGCCCCGCGGGCTCGGGATGCGGTTAGGCAGCAACCTCTCGACCGTGGCGCCCCAAGTGGCCCCGGGCGACAAGGGCCGCAATCCCGGCGGCGGCGGCGGCGAGGGCAATACCGATATTCTTCGGTCGCGGTTTCGGACCACCGCCTTCTTCCTCGGCTCGGTCGTGACCGACTCGGCCGGCACCGGCAAGGCCACGGTCAAACTTCCCGATAACTTGACGACGTTCCGGGTCATGGCGGTGGCCGTGACCGCCGGCGACCGCTACGGCAGCGGCCAATCGTCGATGCTCGTCACCCGGCCTCTGGTGGCCCGGCCCGCCTTGCCCCGGTTCGTCCGCCCGGGCGATGAGTTCATTGCCGGCGTGGTGGTCAATCACCGAATCGGCGGCACGCCTAACGTGGATGTCTCGGCCACCGCCACGGGCATCCGGCTCGCCGGGGACAAGTCGAAATCGGCCACCCTCGAAGCCGGCCGGGGCCGGGAAGTCCGGTTCGACTTCCGAGCCGAGCCCGGAGACAGCGCCGCCTTTCGGTTCGACGTCTCGGGTGCCGGCGACCAAGACGCGGTCCGGCTCGCGATTCCGATTCGGCCCGCCTTCCGGCCTCGGTTGGCCACCGTAGCCGGTGTCGTGATCGACTCAACCCGAGTGACCCTCGACATCTCCGCCGACGCCGACGTGGCCCGATCGAAGGTGACCTTGAATCTTGGCAGTTCGCCGGGGGCGCTGCTCAAGGGGTACTCCGAGGACCTCCGGGTCTATCCTTACTTATGTAGCGAGCAGGTCAGTAGCGTGGCCCTGCCGATCGTGGCACTCTACCGAGCCCGGAAACAGGCCGGCCCCGAGGCCGGCGATACCGTCAAGCTGAAGGCCGATATCGACCGGGCGGTCGGGATGTTGACCCGTCGGCAGCGAGACGACGGTGCCATCGGGTTGTGGGGCGCTCGGGATTGGTCGTCCCCGTCGTTGACGGCGCACGCGGGCGCCGTGCTCCTGGAGGCCAAAGCCGCCGGATTCCCGGTTCGCGATACGGTCATCGCCGCGATTGCGGGATACCTAACGACGGCCCTCGAGCGCCGGGAGAACATGGCGCTCTCGGTGTCGATCTGGGACTCGGAGGTTCGCGCCGGACTGGCCGAACGGGTGTCGGTCGCGGAGTTCCTGAGCCGCGCCGGCAAACGGAACCGTCCCCTCGAGAACGATCTCTCCCGCCAATTGGGCCAAATGGCGCCGGACGACCGGCTCCAATTCGCGATCACCTTGGCCCGGGGCGGCGATGCCCGGACCGCCCGGCGGATTCTCGAGCCGGTGTGGGGAACGGTCAAGGTCGAGGGCCGGACCGCCGTGTTGCCGGATTCATCCCGGAGCCGGGGCTATTGGAGTTCGGCCAACCGGACGCCGGCATTGCTCTTGATGGCTACGTTGCTGGTTGATGCGGCCAACCCGATCGCGGCCCCGTTGCTCGAAACCGTGGTGTCGCGAGGGCAGGCGGTCGGCCGCCAGTGGTGGTGGAATACCCAGGATTATGCGATGGCGGCTCGGGCCGTCGATGCCTGGCAGCGCCGGTTCCCGCCGACCGAGCGGCGCGGGCTCGAAATTTGGGCCGGCGGCCGGATGGTGTTCGCGACCGCCCCGACAAAAGTGTTAGGCGACTCGACCTTGACCTTGGCGGGCCTGTTAGGCAATGCGGCACCTGGCCCGGTGTCGCTGGACATCCGAGCCACCGGCGTCGGTGCGGCCGGGTTCTTCTATCTCACGCTGTCGGAAACGCCTCGAACCAACCCGGTCAATCCGACCGACCAGGGCATTCAGGTCGAGCGGTGGTACGAGAACTTTGAAACCGGGCGTCCGATTACCTCGGCGACTGAGGGTGACCTCGTGCGAGTCCGCATCAAGGTGACCCTCCCGGCCGATCGCTCCTTCGTGGTGGTCGACGACCCACTGCCGGCCGGCCTCGAAGCCGTCGACTTGAGTCTCCGCATTGCCGGTGGACAGGGGAGCATCACGCCCGAGCCGCCCGAAGGCGAAGCGGCCGAGGGCAACAATAGTACCCAGTGGATGTTTGGGTCCTGGGATTCGGGCTGGTGGTCGCCGTTCGATCATCGGGAACTCCGTGACGACCGGGTCATTTATTCGGCTCGGAGCCTCTGGCAGGGGGCGTACACCGCGACCTACCTGGCACGGGCTACGACGCCAGGCAAGTTCGTGAAGCCCCAGGCCCACGCGGAGGAGATGTACAATCCGGCGGTGTACGGCCGGAGCGACGCCGGGGTATTCGAGGTCAAGCCGAAGTCCCGATGAGCTACTCGCGCTCAGTACGACCTCGGTGGTCGAGCCGGATCTTCCGACTCGGCCTGGTGGCCGGGTTGGCCTTCACCGCCTGGATGGCGGTGCCGATCGATCCGGCGTTGTGGCTGCCGCCGGCTGATCACGGCGTTGTCCTGCTCGACCGGACCGGTGGGTTGTTACGGTCTACTCGGAGCGCCGACGGCGGCCGCCACCAGTGGCTCCCGTTGGCCGATATCGATCCGGATCTGATGGCGGCCTTCGTCGCGGCGGAGGATCATCGGTTCTACGATCACCCTGGGGTCGATCCGGTGGCGCTGGCTCGGGCGCTTCGTCAAAACGTCGCGGCCGGCCGAGTCGTCTCGGGCGCCTCGACCATTTCGATGCAGGTGGCCCGATTGGTCCGAGGCAACCGGCGGACCTGGGGCGGGAAGCTGGCGCAGGCGGCCTGGGCGCTCCGGCTCGACCGGCAGCTCAGCAAGCAAGCGATTCTCGAGCAGTACTTGAACCGGGTCCCGTTAGGCGGCAACGCCGAGGGGGTCGAGGCGGCTACCAGGCTCTATTTCGGCAAGTCGGCCGCCGATGTCAGTTTGGCGGAGGCCGCGATGCTGGCGGGGCTGGCCCACGCGCCGAGTCGCGACAACCCCTTGGTTTCCCTCGAGCGGGCAACGGTCCGGCGGAACCGGATTCTTGATCGGCTTGAAGCGGCGGGGGTCGAGTCCGGCGAGGTGTTAGGCGCGGCTCGGCTCGAACCGGCGCTTGGCGCCGGGGCGCCCCAGTTTCTGGCGCCGCACTTCACCAGCTGGGTCTTGGGCCGGTCGGACAGCGCCCGGGTCCGGGGTGTGGTCCGGACCTCGATCGACCGGACCCTCCAGCGCGTCATCGAGGCCGAGGTCCGGCACACGGTGGCGGACATGCGATCGTCGGGGGCGGAGCACGCGGCGGCGGTGGTGCTCGACAATCGGAGCGGGGAAATCCTCAGCTGGGTCGGGTCACCGGATTTCTTTGGAGCCGGCAACGGGCAGGTCGACATGGTGGTGTCGCGGCGGCAACCAGGGTCGACCTTGAAACCCTTCCTCTACGGAGCCGGGTTCGATCAAGGGTTTACCCCCGCATCGGTGCTCCACGACGTGGCCACGGTCTATCCGACCGCCTCAGGCCCATACGCCCCCCGAAACTATGACCGGCAGTTTCGAGGTCCGGTCCGGATGCGTGAGGCGTTAGGCAGCAGTCTCAACGTTCCGGCGGTCGAACTGGCCTCGAAGGTGGGCGTGGCCCGTTTGCTCGGCGTGCTCCACCGGGCCGGGTTCGCGAGCCTCGACCGGCGCGCCGACCACTACGGGTTGGGACTGGCCCTCGGCAATGGCGAGGTCACCCTGCTCGAACTCGCCAATGGGTACCGGGCCTTGGCCAATTTGGGTGTTTGGCGCCCGGCTCGATGGACGGCCGTTGGCGAAGGCGGCAAGCTGGACGAGGGCGTCCGGGTCGTTTCGGCTCGGGCGGCCGCGCAGGTGCTCGATGTTTTGGCCGATCCGGTCGCGCGGATTCCCGGCTTCGGGCCGGTGACGCCGCTCGACTTCCCGTTCCGGGCCGCGGCCAAGACCGGCACCAGCCGGCATTTCACCGACAATTGGGCCGCAGCCACCACCGAGCGATTTACGGTTGCGGTGTGGGTTGGA
>JANNQX010000076.1:0-2466 GCA_031400975.1 Gemmatimonadota bacterium | reverse complement strand
TCGACGTGGCGGCGTTGCTTGGTGTGAGTCGAGCCCGCGTGTACCGCCTCGTTCGTGACGGTCGCCTTCCAGCGGTGCAAATCGGGCGGCAAGTGCGGATCCACGCCGAGCGGCTCGCCCTCATAGTGGATGGCGGGGGGTTCAGCGCCGCGCCGGCCCCAGAACTCGGTTCGAACACGGGAACCCGAGCTCAAGCACGCTCAAGAAGTGGGGAATCGAACGAGCTTCACGTGCCTGGCAGTCCGTAAAAGGAACGGCACGGGGACGGACTGAGGATCGGCTGGACGAAGTGGCCTGAAACACCTTGGCCCCGGCGGCGAACCGGGGCAAGGGCACGACATCGCTTTAAGGAGCGACGAATGAATCTACGCGAGCCAGCGGCGACAACAAGGGCAAAGACGCGGAACCCTGCGACAACTGCGCTGGACGTTTGGCGACGCCGCCGCCAGCCCGGTCAATACGACGCGATCTCGTCCGCGGCCGCATGGCAATCGGCAGCACTTGAAGCATTGGCGCAGGGCCGACTGGAGCGGGCCCGCAGGTGTCTCGAACGGGCGGATGAGATCGTCAATGGCGATCCAATCGCGGAGGTGGAGGTGGCAGTCTCGGCTCACCTCGAGGCTTTGCCAACTGGGGCAACGGATGCTGCCCGGATCGCAGTGGGTGCAACGCCGCTTCGCACCCGGGTTGGGTCGAGAAGTCAGCCCCGAGCCCCGTTAATTCCCCGGTGGCACCGATGACTGGCCGGCCCGCATTCCGGTTCCTCACTCCCGTGGATCTTGCCCAGCTGCCGGACTTGGAATGGCTCGCGGACGGCCTCATTCCAGTCGGCGGCAAAGTCATGGTGTACGGGGCACCCGGCGACGGGAAGACGGCCGTAGTCCTGTCCTTGGCGCTGGGGATCGCCGCAGGCCAGGCGACGTGGTTTGGACGCGCGTTGCGATCCGGCCGCGTCGTCTATGTGACGCCTGAGGGACTCGGCGGCCTGCGGGGCCGGGTCAACGCCTGGCTCGCCACCAACCCAGGGGCCGATCCCCACATCTGGTTCGTGCCCGACGCCCTGCAGCTGCTTGAACCGGCAGATGCCGGGGCCTTCCTCACCGCCTTGCGCACCGCCACCCGGGGGGACCCGATCGACCTCCTCGTGATCGACACGCTGGCGGCCAACACGCCCGGCATGGAGGGCAACAGCGACCGCGACGGCACCACTGTCATGCACTCCGTGGACTTCCTGAGCAAGCAAACCGGCGGGGCCGTCGTCCTGATCCACCACAGCCAAAAGGCCGGCGACCTCGAGCGGGGCACCTCGGTCTGGCGGGGGGCCATGGATGTCATGATGCGCGTCGCCCGCGACGACGACCACCGCGACATCAGGTTGACGAAAATGCGGGACGGCGACCCGTGGGAGCCCATCCCGTTCGGATTCCTGGCCGTCGGTTCAAGCTTTGTCGTGACCAGCCCCAAAACGGCGACCGCCGCCGAGACCCACCTCTCGGCCCACCAACTGAACGCGCTCCAGACCCTAGCCGCGGTGACCGTCGTCGGCCCGATCACCGCCGCTGTCTGGCTCGCCTCGACCAGTCCCGCCATTGCGTCCCGGTCGTTCTATCGCGTCCGCACCGGGCTGGTCGAACGGCAGCTGGTCCAGAAGGACGGGAAGCTCTACGGCCTCACCCAGCTTGGTCGAACCAAGCTGACCGCCCTGCCGGGTGCCGGGTTACTGCCAGCCACCCCCACTACGTGTGGGGTGGCAGTGGCAGTCATGTCACCAGAGCCCGTGGCAGTGCCATGGCAGCAAGTTGGCAGTGGCAGCCGGGGGGAAGACCCCGGCCACCAGGATGAACTGAGGTGAACTTTGCTAACCTGGTCAACAAATGGGAGGCCGAGGCTGCAGCCATGGAGCGGCGGGGCATCCTGATTCGCGGCGAGGTGCTCTGTCGGGAGTTCGTAGCTGACTTGCAGGCATTGCAGCGGGGCGAGTCGGAGGAACCCTTAACGATCGCCCAGGCGTCGGCCGAGTCCGGGTATAGCGCCGAGCATGTAGCCCGGATGGTACGCCAAGGCCTGATTCCTAACCAAGGCCGCAAACGGGCCCCTCGCATCCGCCGGGCCGACCTCCCGCGAAAGCCCGGCGGTCGGGTAGCGGCGGGCCCCCTCAAGGCGTATGATCCCGTTACCGACGCTCGTCAACTCCTCAGCCGGCACAGAGGAGCACGAGATGAATAGCAAAGGCCGAGCAGGCTGGCAGCAACGTAGGGACGGTACACGGACCCTCTCGATTGGCAGTCACGGCAATCGGGTCCGGCTCTTTCAAAAATGTAGGAACGGGCAGTACTACCGGGAGATTTGGGTCCCCACTTACGGCCCCAATCGGAAGGCCTTATTGACCGCCGATCGCAAGGAGGCGGAACGGCTGGGCCGACAACTTCACGCCGAGCTCGTGCTGGGCCTCGAGCATCGGAGGCC
>JANNQX010000075.1:0-1778 GCA_031400975.1 Gemmatimonadota bacterium | reverse complement strand
ATTGGTCCCGCCCTTCGGCGGTTTTCCCGATCGACATCACCGTCATCCGGTCCGACTCGGCGTCGAGTTTCTTCCAGTAGTCGGTCAGTTGGGAGTAGGTGGCGAGCTGATAGTCGTCGCCGATGTCGAATCCGAATTGCTGTTTCGGGGAGGTGGTTTTGGACTGGGCCGAGAGGTCGGCCACGGCCAGCAGGGCGAGCGTCACGGCTCGGGCAACGATGAATCGCATGAGTTGGGGCGTCCAGGAAGTTGAGCTAGTGTAAGGTGTCGCTCCCGGCGCCGCTCGGCAACTCCCGCCGGCCGGGTTGCCCGGCGGCGCGGCTCAGTCGATCTTTGCCGACCATGGATCCCGGAACCTCAACCCCGCCGTTCCGCCGCAACTTGATTCGGGTCTTGACCGTCCAGGGCCTGACGCTCCTGGCCCTGTGGTACCTCCAAGCCCACTATGGTCGCTAGATGCACCCGCTGAACTGGGCCATCGTCATTGGGTATCTCGTCTATGTGGTGGTCGACGGCCTCCGTCGCTCCAAGGGGACCACCGAGATCGAGGGCTATTTCCTCGCCAATCGGAATCTGCCGTGGTGGGCGGTCGGGCTGTCGGTCATGGCAACCCAGCTGTCCGCGGTGACGATGATCGGGACGACGGGTCAGGGCGCGACCGATGGGATGCGGTTCGTTCAGTTTTACTTCGGGCTTCCCGTGGCCATGCTCATCCTTGGGGTGACCTTGGTCCCGTTCCTTCACCGGGCCCGGGTCTTCACGGCCTATGAATATCTCGAGCGCCGGTTTGACGCGCGGACTCGGTCGCTGACCAGTTTCTTGTTCTTGTTGTCCCGGGGAATGGCCTGCGGCACCATCATCGCGGCCCCGGCGGTTGTTTTCTCGGCCATGTTCGGGTGGCCGCTTGGCTGGTCGGTTGCAATCATCGGGCTCCCGACGGTTCTCTATACCATGGTGGGTGGGGTTCAGGCAGTGACCTGGGCCGACGTGAAGCAGATGGTGCTGATCGTTTTTTCGCTCCTCGCGATCGTGGTCGTGCTGTTGGTCCGGTTGCCGGTCGGGCCGGACGCGGCCCTCCGGATTGCCGGGGCCGCGGGTCGGCTTCAGGTTTTCGACTTTTCATTCGATCTGAGCAAGACCTACACCTTTTGGTCCGGCATGCTCGGTGGCACGTTTCTCATGCTGTCGTATTTCGGAACCGACCAAAGCCAGGTTCAGCGCTACCTCACCGCTCGTTCGGTGGAAGAAGCCCGCAGTTCGTTGCTGATGAGTGCCTACTGGAAGATCCCGCTCCAGGCGCTGGTCCTGCTGATCGGCGTTTTGGTGTTCGTGTTCTACCTGTTCCAGGCCCCGCCGTTGCTGTTCAACCCCGCTCACGAGGCCGCTGTTCGGACAGCCGCCCCGGCGGAGCTCCATCAACTGGAGGCCCGGTTCGCCGACCGGAGTGAGGTCCGGCGCTCGGCGGCCCAAGCCATCGCCGATGGTCGGGAGGACTCCGGTGAGGCGTTTCGGACGGCCGACGCGGAAGTCGGAGCGGTTCGTCACGAGGCCTTAGCGCTGGCCGAGCGGGTCACTGGGGAACCGGCGAAGGACATCAACTACATCATCCCTCGATTCGCGCTCGATCAACTGCCCTTGGGCTTGGCGGGGGCATTTCTCGCCGCGATTCTGGCCGCGGCCATGTCGAGCATCGCCGCGGAACTGAATTCGCTTTCGACCGCCACCGTGATCGATTTTTATCGCCGGTGGATCCGTCCCGAGGCGTCCGACGCCCACTT
>JANNQX010000074.1:0-8206 GCA_031400975.1 Gemmatimonadota bacterium | reverse complement strand
GGTTCGGGAGCTGCCCGATTTCCTCGACCGCGAGCTCGCCACGATCAGAATGGCGGAGCTCCGGGAGCACCTCGATGAATGTGCTCGCTGCCTCCGGAAATACGAGTTCGACCGCGCGGTTCTCGCTCGGATTCGGGTCCGCTTGACGAGCGCGAACCTCCCGCCCGAACTGGAGGCCTGGGTGCTGGCCTCGATCGGGGCGGCTCGGGGGGATTCTTGGAACTGAACGACGGCTCGATCACCGACCCCTCCGCCGAGTGGCTCGAGGCCGATGGGCTCGGCGCATTTGCCAGCGGCTCGGTCGCCGGTCCGCGGACCCGGCGCTATCACGGGCTGTTGATGGTGGCTGCGACACCTCCGACCGGGCGCCAAACGCTGGTGGCCGGATTCGACGCCCGGATCGAGTCCGGTGAAGCGGTGGAATACCTCACGGTGCAACGCTATAGGCCCGATGTCCAAAGCCGCTCGTTCGACCACCTGGCGGGGTTCTCCGCCGATCCGTGGCCGACGTGGAACTACCGGCTCCCCGACGGCACCGAAATCGAGCACGAGCTGTTCGTCCCGAAGGACCGCTCGATGGTCGTGCTCCGGTGGCGGCTGGTCCACCCGGTTGCCGGCAAGCGGCTGGTCGTCCGTCCGCTGCTCACGGGCCGGGACATCCATGCGCTCCACCACGAGAACGCCGACTTCCGTTTTGACGCGGAGGTCTCGCCCGACCGAGTCCGGTGGCAACCGTATCACAGCCTTCCGGGTATCGTCGGCGTCCATAACGGCCGGTATCAACCCGACCCGACCTGGTACCGGGGCTTCCAGCTCGACGAGGAGCGGGCCCGCGGGTTCGATTTTCTGGAGGACGCCGCCGCGCCGGGTGTGGTGAGCTGGGATCTCTCGGCCGGCGAGGCCGTGCTGATCCTCGCCACCGAACTGGCCGAGAACGCCGACGACCTGGCGCTCGAGGCCGTGAAGGCGGCCGCCCGGCTCCGAAAACGGGAGCGGCTCCGCCGCGGCCGGCTGGGGAGCGCCCTCTACCGGGCGGCCGACAGCTACTTCGTCCGGCGGGGCACCGGCAAGACCATCATCGCGGGGTATCCCTGGTTCACCGACTGGGGGCGCGACACCTTTATCTCGGTCAGGGGACTCGGCCTTGCCACCGGCCGTCTCGATGACGCGAGGGCGGTCCTGCTGGCCTGGGCCGATACCGTGTCGGAAGGGATGCTCCCCAACCGGTTCGTCGATCAGGGCGACGCCCCCGAATTCAACTCGGTCGATGCCTCCCTCTGGTACGTCACCGTCGTCGGCGAACTGCTGGAGGCCTTTGCCGCCGCCGGCAAGCGACTGACCGGGCGCGACCGCGGTCGCATGGAGGACGCCGCCCAGGCAATCCTCGAGGGCTACGCGGGCGGGACCCGCTACGGAATCCGGGCCGACCACGACGGCCTGCTCGCGGCCGGCGTGGCCGGCGTCCAATTGACCTGGATGGATGCCAAACTGGGTGACTGGGTGGTGACGCCGCGGATCGGGAAGCCGGTGGAGATCCAGGCGCTCTGGCTCGCGGCACTGATGACCAGAGAGACCCGAGATCGCCGGTGGCGCCTCCTCGCCAACCAGGTTCGCGAAGCCTTCGCGGCGCGGTTCTGGAATCCGGATCGAGGGTGCCTTTACGATGTCGTCGATTGCGACGGAGTGGCGGGCCGGGTCGATCCGTCGGTGCGCCCGAATCAGATCTTCGCGGTGGGCGGCCTCCCCAACGCGCTGCTGAGCGGAGACCGGGCCATGGCGGTCGTCACAACGGTCGAGCGCGAGCTGCTGACCCCTCTTGGGTTGCGGACCCTCGCTCCGAGCGATCCGGCCCATATCCCCCGTTACCAAGGCGGGCCCCGAGAACGCGACGGTGCCTACCATCAAGGCACGGTCTGGCCCTGGTTGCTCGGGCCGTTCGTCGAAGCCTGGCTCCGGGTCCGGGGAAATACCCCCGGCACGCGACAGGAAGGCCGGACCCGGTTCCTCCCGCCGCTGCTGGCCCACCTCCGCGAAGCGGGAATCGGCCACGTGTCCGAAATCGCGGATGCCGAGGCTCCCCACATTGCCCGCGGCTGCCCGTTCCAGGCCTGGTCGGTCGGGGAGGCGATCCGGATCGAGCGGCTCCTGGCCGAGCCAAACAAGGCGGCCCCGAAGCGGCGCTCGAACGCCCGATGAAGCTGAACTGGGTCGAATACGGCCTCGAGGCGTTCGGGCTCGGCCTTTTCATGATCTCGGCCTCGGCGTTCGGTGTGGGGCTCTTTCATCCGGCATCCCCGGCGGTGGCCGCGATTCCCCACCCGTTGGCCCGGAATGCCTTGATGGGCCTGGCCATGGGCGGCACCGCCATCCTCAACACCTATTCGCCGTGGGGCCGCCGGTCGGGCGCTCATCTGAATCCCGCCGTCACACTGACGTTCTACACGTTAGGCAAGGTGACACCGACCGATCTGGCCGGCTACGTCGCCGGTCAATTTGTCGGCGGACTGCTCGGAATGCTGGTCGCCGGCGTGGTGTTGTCTCCGTGGATCAGCCATCCGGCGGTGAACTACGTGGTGACCGTGCCGGGACCCGTCGGGCTCGCGGCGGCCTTTGGGGGCGAAGCCGTCATCGCCTTCATTCTGATGACCGTGGTCCTGGCGTGCGCAGCCCGTCCAAAGACCGCGCCCTACACCGGCCTCGCGGCGGCCGCCCTGATCGCATTGTACATCCCGTTCGAGGCCCCCCTTTCGGGCATGAGCATGAATCCGGCTCGGACGCTGGCATCGGCGGTCCCGGCCGGGTCGTGGACGGGGCTCTGGATCTACTTCACCGCGCCACCCCTCGGCATGCTGGCCGCCGCCGTGCTCCGCCGCCGCCGGCGCGACCGCCATTGCGCCAAGCTGCATCACGACGTCCGGTATCGCTGCATTTTTTGCGGGAACTTACCCTAATGCCTCGGCGTTCATTGGGGCGAGCGAGACGGACCGGCACGCCGCTCGCGATGACGAATGTCATCACCCGATGCCTTACACTCAATGAGGAGTAACGTTATGCGTACCTGGCTCATCGCGTCGTTCGCCGCCTTGGCGGTGCTCTCCACCGCGGCCTTCAAGCCCGCCCCCACCGTCAAGGTCAGCAAGCCGTTTGCCGGCGCCAAGGTGAATGGCGGCACCGTCACCATGAACAACGACGGCGGCAAGATCACCCTGACGCTCTCGCCCGAGGTCAAGGATCCCAAGACCCCCGACGCCCACTGGCAGGTCGTCGATTCCAAAGGCCGGGTCTATCTCCTCGACAAGATGACGATCAAGGATGACAAGTTGATTCAGTCGATCACCCTGCCCGACTACATCAAGGATGTCCAGAAGGTCGTGATCTGGTGCGCCTATGCCGTGGCCAACCTCGGCGAAGCCTCCTTCTAACGGCCCCTCGAAACAGCTCCCCCATACGGGGCTTGGCCCGCGGGTGGTCGAATCGACCTGGCGCGAACAATAGGCTGCCATCATTCGACCACCTTGCCGGCCCGACTCATTCCACCATCGTGAGGAGATCGGATCGTCATGATCAAGAGAACCATGCTCGCGAGCGCGTTCGTGATAGCCCTTCCGGCCGTCATGCTCCAAGCCCAAGTCGCCACCAAGAAGCAGCTTACCATGGACGGCGCCAAGCAGATTGCCGACGCCGTCGTCGCTGAGGCCAAGCGCCTCAACACCACCGGCGTCGTCGCGGTCGTCGATGACGGCGGCAACCTGATGTACCTCGAGCGGGTCGACGGTTCCTTTGCGGCCGGGGCGCTGATTTCCTACGGGAAGGCCCGGACCGCGGCGCTCTTCAAGCGGCCGACCTCCGTGTTCGAGAACCTGATCAAGAGCGGCCGGACCCCGATGATCGCGCTCAACGACTTCACACCCCTCCAGGGCGGCATTCCGGTCGAAGTCGACGGCCACATCGTCGGCGCCGTCGGGGTGAGCGGGGCCGCGAGCGCCGCGCAAGACGAGGAGCTGGCTCTGGTCGGCGCCAAGGCGCTCGCCGCCATGAGACAAGCGACGGCGCCCGTGAGTGTCTTCCCGAGGATGGAGGTCGATGCCGGCTTCGCCAAGGGCGGTATTCTGATCGGCGAGATGCCCGACCGGGGTTACCAGGTTCACACCAGTCGGCGCAACGAGCCCGGCGTCGTCGAGGTCCACACGCTCGACACCGACGTGTTCCAAGTGCTGTCGGGATCCGCGACGCTCGTCACCGGCGGTACGATGGTGGGCGGGAAGGAAACCGCGCCGAACGAGTGGCGCGGCACCGAAATCCAAGGCGGCGACAGCCGGAGGATCGCCAAAGGCGACGTCATCGTCATCCCGGCCGGGACACCCCACTGGTTCAAGTCGATCGACGGACCGGTGACCTACTTCGCCGTCAAGGCCCGGTAGCCCGATGCGACGCCAGGCGCTGCTTGCTGTGGTCGCCATCGCGCTCGCCGGACCGGCCGCGGCGGCGCAGACCACCACCGATGTCCCGGCCGGCCGGGCCCACGCCATCGTTGACTTGATGACGACCGACGGCGTCCGCTCGGTCAACGGCGTGTGGAAGTATCGCGACGCCCAGATCATCGAGGTCGATCATCGGAGCCCCGGGCCCGACCTTCGGCCTTCCGGCGCCCCCAACCGAACCCGCGACATTACCCCGAAGGCGGGGGCCGGCGGTTTCGACGACACCGATTGGGAAACGTTCGACGGGCCAGACCTGACCAAGCGGCGCACCAACGGCCGGCTGGCGTTCGGGTGGTACCGTCTCAATGTCACGGTACCTGAAAAGGTCGGGCCGTTCTCGACGCGCGGCTCGACGGTGGTTTTCGAGGTCGTGGTCGACGACTATGCCGAGATCTGGGTCGATGGCAAATTGACCCCGGTGCTTGGCCAAACGGGCGGACAGCTCATCAAGGGTTGGAACGCGCCGAACCGGGTCGTGATCGGACGCAACGTCGAACCGGGCCAACGAATCCAGTTGGCGGTCTTCGGAATCAACGGTCCGCTCTCCGAACCGCCGGTGAACTTCGTCTGGGTCCGCTCGGCAACCCTCGACTTTTACCAGGCACCGGCCGGGATGGTGGCCATGGCAGCGAAGGTCGTCAGTCATGATCCCGCGCTCGACGCCGTTGTTCCGAGCGGCGCGATGCTCGAGAAACTGGCCGGCGGATTTGAATTCCTCGAGGGTCCGGTGTGGATCCCTGAAGGCGGATTCCTGCTCTTCAGCGACCCGAACGCAAACAGTATTTATCGGTGGACCCCGGACGGCCAGGTGTCGGTGTGGCGGACCAAGAGCGGCTACGCCGGCTCCGACATCGCCGCGTACAAGCAACCCGGATCGAACGGGATTACCCTCGACGCGATGGGCCGGGTGACTTTCGTCCAACACGGCAACCGCCGCGTCGTTCGAGTCGAGCCCAATGGCGTCGTGACGGTGCTGGCCAACGCCTTTCAAGGGAAGCGGCTCAACAGCCCCAACGACCTGGTCTACAAATCGGACGGGTCGCTCTATTTCACCGACCCGCCGTTCGGTCTTCCCAAGGGGTTCGGCGACCCCGCCAAGGAGACCACCGTTTCCGGCGTCTACCGGTGGAAGGACGGCGACATCACCCTCCTCACGGCCGACCTCACCGGTCCGAACGGGATCGCCTTCTCGCCGGACGAGAAGTACCTCTACGTCGACAACTGGGATCCGGCGAAGAAGGTGATCATGCGCTATCCGGTCAAGGCGGACGGCACCCTCGAACCGGGCGCGGTGTTCTTCGACATCACGAGGTCGGTGGCCGGCGACGACGCGTGGGACGGTCTCAAGATCGATACCAACGGGAACGTCTACGCGGCGGGGCCCGAGGGCGTCTACGTTCTGACCCCGGCCGGCAAGCACCTCGGCACCATCGCCCTGCCGGAGCACGTGGCAAACTTTGCCTGGGGTGACGCCGACTTCCGGACGCTCTACCTCACGGCATCCACCGGCCTCTACCGGATTCGGCTCAACGCCCAGGGAACGGGCGCGTTCAATCGGTTCGGGGCCGGAGGCCGCTCGCCATGAGACAGGCCGCCCACGGAGCCGACCACCAGGGGCTGGGAACCCCGGCGGGGAACCAACGGGTGGGTTCCCGCATTGAACCTCCATGCAAACCATCTCACGGAGCGACTTCATCGTGACCGGAACCAACTGGCGCGGCCTGCCGGAGCTCGGATGACCCAACCCTACGACGTCATCATCGTTGGATCGGGTGCCGGCGGCGGCACCCTCTTCCATCGTTTGGCCGCCACCGGCAAGCGGATCTTGCTCCTCGAGCGGGGCGACTATGTTCCCCGCGAAAAGGACAATTGGGACCCCGAAGCCGTCAACGTCCAGACGAAGTACAACGCCAAGGAAGTCTGGCACGACGGCACCGGCAAGCCGCTCCACCCCCACACCAACTACTATGTCGGCGGTAACACCAAGTTCTACGGCGCTGCCCTGTTTCGGCTCCGCCGGGAAGACTTTGGGGCCCTGACCCATCACGGCGGCGTTTCGCCGGCCTGGCCGATTTCGTACGAGGAGCTCGAGCCCTACTACACCCGGGCCGAGCGGTTGTATGAAGTGCACGGCCAGCGGGGGTCCGACCCGACCGAACCGCCCGCCTCGGCGCCCTACCCGTTTCCGGCCGTCAGCCACGAGCCCGTGATTCAAGCCCTCCACGACGACTTCACCGCACTCGGGTTGAAGCCGTTTTCGGTCCCGTTGGGCGTCCGGCTCAATGAGGGCAATCGCCGCCGGAGCGCCTGCATTCGCTGCGGCACCTGCGATGGATTTCCGTGCCTGGTCGACGCCAAGTGCGATGCTCAGACCATCTGCGTCGATCCGGCCCTCGCCAAATATCCGAACGCGACCCTGATGACCGGGGCGAAGGTCACCCGGCTCACCACCGACCCGAGCGGACGCCGGGTCGACGGCGTCCACGTCGAGCGCGGCGGCCGGACCGAGGTCTACACCGGCACCATCGTCGTCGTCTCCGCGGGGGCCATCAACTCGGCCGCGCTCCTGCTGCGGTCGGCCAACGCCCAACACCCCCGGGGCCTGGCCAACGGCTCCGACGTGGTCGGACGCCACTACATGGGCCATCTCAACTCGGTCGTGATGGCCATCTCCAAATGCCCCAACCCGACCGTGTTCCAGAAGACTCTTGGCGTAAACGACTTCTACCTGGGGTCGCCCGAATGGAAGTTCCCGATGGGGCACATTTCCTTCGTCGGCAAACTCGACGGGACCACCTTGTCGGCCGGCGCGCCGGCCATCGCGCCCGGGTTCACGCTCGACTTGATGGCCAAGCATTCGCTCGATTTCTGGCTGACCTCCGAGGACCTGCCCGATCCCGAAAACCGGGTCACCCTCGACCAGAACGGCGACATCGTGCTCGCGTATCGGCCGAACAACGAGGAAGGCCACCAGCGCCTGATCACGAAGCTCAAGAGCCTGATGCAGCAGCGCACCAAGTGCGCCATTCACGGGCCCGGCTGCCACGTGGGACTGTTCGGCAGGAGTCTCTTCGTCGGGCAGCGGATTCCGCTGGCCGGGGTTGCCCACCAGAACGGCACCATCCGGTTCGGCACCGATCCCAGGACGTCGGCCCTGGACCGGGATTGCAAGGCGCATGAGGTCGACAATCTCTACGTGGTCGATGGGAGTTTCTTCCCGTCGAGCGGCGCGGTGAATCCGGCGCTCACCATCATGGCCAACGCCCTGCGGGTTGGTGATCATCTGGCCGAGCGTCTGGCATGAACCGCCGAGCCTGGCTGGCGTGGTCGGCGGGGGCAGCGCTGAGCCTGGCGGCCTGCCAGGTTCTGGACGCGCAGAGCCGCGGCAACCAGGCGGTCGAGGCCGAGGCGGTCACGGCCGTCGGGATCACGGTCGGGGATCTCGACCGCTCGGTCGAGTTCTTCACCCAGGTCCTCGGTTTCGAGAAGCTGAGTGAGACGGAAGTGGACGGGGCCGCCTATGAGCGACTGACCGGCGTGTTTGGGGTCCGGCTCCGAGTCGCACGGCTCCGGCTCGGCGAAGAGCAGATCGAGCTGACGCAATACCTGGCCCCCGAGGGACGGCCGATCCCGGCCGATTCGCGGAGCAACGATCATTGGTTCCAGCATATCGCGATCGTGGTCCGCGACATGGATGAGGCGTACCGGCTGCTCCGGCGCCACAA
>JANNQX010000073.1:0-3841 GCA_031400975.1 Gemmatimonadota bacterium | reverse complement strand
CGGATCAATCTACCGGCGGGTTGGACCGGAGGCGAGCCATCGGTGCCCTCAGATTCGGAACAGGTAGCTCAACTTCGTGAAGAACCCGTCCCGGGTTCGGGCCAGCCCCCGAAACCGAAACGCTTCCTCCTCGGCCAGACTCCCTCCATATCCAGCGAAGAACACCGTTCCAGGGGTGGGCTGGAAGGAGAGAGCCAATCCACTCGGAGACGAGCGCTTGAACACGCCGTCGTTAGGATCCCGGATCAAGATCGGATGGTCGGTCCGGGGGCCGGTAGGTCAGTCGCGGAGGCGGACCACTCCAGGTAGTACCGCTCACCTCGGACCGCCCGGATCGTGGAACCCCGGTTCACCCGATTCTCGTTCCCGCCTCGGTGGCGCGACGTTCTTCGAGATGGAAACGGTCGGGAAGCCGAGCCGCTGGAACACGCTGAGAGCGCTCAGGGTGCTCAAGTGGTTCCAGAACTAGGTGAACCGCATCACCCCGTCGTCAACCGGTGACTGGCGGAAACTCTTCCGGTCGCGACCGTAGTTCTGGGGATTGACCCACGGCTCCCGGTCGCCCTGTTTGGGGAGTTGGTCGATGACCCGCTGCACGTACCCGGAGGAAAAGTGCTCGATCCACGGCCGAGCGGTCATCGACTGGTCCGGCGGCCGGAGTCGCGGGATGCATTGTTTCGTGCCGGTCTGTTCCATCCAGTTGAGCAGCCGGCCGACGTACTCCGAAATCAAGTCGGCGCGGAGGGTCCACGACGCATTGATGTACCCGAACGCCGAGCCCAGGTTCGGCACGTCCGAGAAGGCAAAGCCTTTGTAGGTCCAGGTCTTCGAAAAGTCGACCGGCGCGCCATCCACCGTGAACTCCACTTCGCCCAGCGTCACGAGTTGGAGACCGGTGGCGGTGACGATGATGTCGGCGTCGAGGCGCGCGCCCGAATCGAGTTGAATCCCCCGTTCGTCCCAGGTCGCGATCGTATCGGTAGCCACCGAGGCCCGGCCGGACCTGATCGCCGTGAAGAGGTCGCCGTTCGGCACCAAGCAGAGCCGCTGGTCCCACGGGTTGTACGTCGGGGTGAAGTGCTTCCCGACGTCGTAGTCGGGACCGAGCGCGCGCTGGACTTGGCGAAGCAGCCACGCCTTGACCCTTTCCGGCGCGCGGCGGGCCCGCCGGTAGAAGAGCTGCTGCAGATTCGTGTTCTTCCATCGGGTAATCCGGTACGCCAGCCGGTCGGGCAGTACCTTCCGGAGCCCATTGGCGATGATGTCGGTGTCCGGCATGGCCCAGACGTAGGTCGGCGAACGCTGCAGCATCGTCACGTGGCCGGCCGTCCCCGCCATGGCCGGGACCAGCGTCACCGCGGTGGCGCCGGAGCCGATCACCACGACCTTCTTGCCCGCGTAGTCGAGATCCTCCGGCCACGATTGGGGATGAACCACCCGGCCGTGAAACCGTTCCCGCCCGGGAAACTCGGGCGTGTATCCGCCCCGATAGCTGTAGTAGCCCGACCCCATGAACAGGTACGTGCACGTGATGGTGACGGTCTCGCCGGTGTCCCGCCGCAGAGCCCTCACCGTCCATCGGGCTTCGTCGCTCGACCACGCCGCTTTCTTGGCCAAGTGGCCGAACCGGATCTGCCGGCCAACACCGGACTCCGCCACGGTGTCACGAAGGTATTGAAGGATCGAGGGGCCGTCGGCAATCGACTTGGCCGCGGTCCACGGCTTGAAGCCGAAGCCGAGGGTCTGCATGTCGCTGTCGGACCGGACGCCGGGATAGCGGAAGAGGTCCCAGGTGCCGCCGATGTCGTCGCGACCCTCGAGGATCGCATAGGTCCGGGACGGACACTGCTCCCTTAGGTGACAGGCCATCCCGATGCCGGAGATGCCGGCGCCGACGATCAGGACATCGACCTGTTCCATTCTATTTTACCGGCACCGCACCCAGGTACCGCATCAGGACCTGGTTCTGTGGATGGTCGCGAAACAGATCGAACTCCATGAAGTACCCCTCCGGGTCGTACCCGACGAACGCCCGGTACCGTCCGGCCTCGTCGTCGCTCACCTCAGTGCCGCGGAGCGGAAACGCCCCCCGCTGCTTGACGAGGTTGAACCAGCCGTCGATGTCGTCGATGATGAACGACACATTCACAGCCTTCTTCTCAGACCATCGGTTCATCCCGCGGCGCTCGTCGACCAAGCCGATGTAGCCGGTGCGGGACCCTTGGTACACCTTGGCCCATCCCTGGTCGACCACCTGCCGGAAACCCATGACCTCTTCGTAGAACGTTTCCATCTTCGCGATATCCTGGTAGTAGAGCCAGGTAACCGTCGCCCGGAAACCAAGCCCCGCCGGCAGGGTGCTCCCTGGAGCGCGAATCGTCGGGGCCCCCGCGAGCAGGGGAACGAGGGTCTCGTTTTCCCGGTGCGGATTGAACCGCTCGAACTCGAGGAGATACCCCTCCGGATCCTGGATGACGAACCCGTCATGCGCCCGTCCGGGTTTCGGCAGGAAGGGAGACCGGGGCGCGATTCCTTTGGTGGCGAGATACCCGTGCCATGCCTCCAGTTGGTCGGTGATCAGCGCGACCGCTACCGATTTGGGTTCATCGGCGGTGTGCATCCCCTTGGTGGCGTCGACCAGAATCAGATACGAGTCCTCCGTCATCCGGAAGATCCGCGCCATCTGATAGTCGGCCACCAACTCCATGCCGAGGGTGTTCTGGTAGAAGGCCGTCGCCCGATCGAGGTCGCGGTAGTAGAGAAACAGGTTGCTGGCTCTGATCCCGAAGTCACGGAGGGTACGGAAGCTGGTCTGTTCGGCCAACAGTTGATTGATCCGCCACGACGGGTAGCTGAGCATCCGTCCGAACCGACGGGCAATCGCCTCCCGCGCCAGGCCGGTGTACTGACCCACTTTCTCCAAGGCAACCGCCTCGGCCTTGAGCTCGAGGTACTCGTCCTTCGTGGTACCCTGGTAGATCAGGAGCACCTCCTTGCCCTTGGCCACATCAGCGGGAAACAAGTCAGTCACCAGGAGGCTGGTCTCGCGATAGAGCTCGACCTTGTTACGGCCGGCCACTTTCAGAGCCTCGGGAAGGAGACGGTCCATGTCCGCCCGTCCCAACACCTCGGTCAGAGCCAATTTCTTGACGCCGGAGTTTACCATTTCTCCGAATCCGCCGATCGCGCCTAGTGCGTAGGTCATCTGATCGCCTGCCGCCGCCATTGGTTCGTTGCTCCGGCAAGCGGAGACTGACAGGAGGGCGGAAACAGCGAGCCTGAGGCGGACTGGCGACATGGATTCCCCGAGAGCGGCGAGTAGATTGGGCGAAAGGTAATGGCGAAAGGTCGGAGCAAGGCGGTACCCATGGCGGAGTTGCGCTTCAAATCCTTCTCTCGTAGACTGTTCGCTAGGCACTCCCGACGTCATGGTCCGACAAACGGCACCCCATGCTCAACGACCCCACTCCCGCCGCGGTTTTCTCGGCGCTGTCGGCGGAGCCACCGCGGTCTGGCTTTCGGCTCCCTGGCCGGATCTGCTGGCGGCCGCCGCCCCCCCCGAGCCTGACCAACCGACTCGGTTCCAAATCCTGACCCAGGCGAGGCCGCCGAACTCGAGGCCGTTGCCGCACAGATCGTTCCCACCGACGATACCCCAGGCGCGCGCGAGGCGCGGGTCGTCGGCTTTATCGACCGGGCTCTCGCCACATTTGCCAAGTCGGAGCGGCCGGTCATCACCAAAGGCCTGGCCGAACTCCGCCAGGACGTTGCCCGCCGCCACCCCGGCACGACCTCGTTCGCGGCCCTCGCCGGCCCGGCCCAAGTGGTGATCCTCAAGGCA
>JANNQX010000072.1:0-9335 GCA_031400975.1 Gemmatimonadota bacterium | reverse complement strand
ATCAGCATCAGCGGCCGCCGGTCGGTTCCCGCTTCGGTGGTGTTGGCGGTTGTCTCGACCGAGACTTTGAACCCACGGCCAAGCATGATCTGATTCGTGACGTACAGTTGGTACCACAGACCGCTCGCCCAAATCCAGGTCAGCGCCGTTGCCGCCCGAGCCCACGGCCCTACCCGGCGTACCATGGCCAGGTTTTTTTCCTTCGTTTCCCACCAGGCGAGTGGAATCCCGGCGGCCCGCCGGCGCAGCCGGTTTCGTTCACCGACTCTTTCGACTGCGGCAAAGTAAGCCCAAATGAGCAAGACGGGGACGACAGTCGCCACCATCACAAGGGGGTCGCGGACCGGCGCCAGCAGGAAGTCGCTCGGCTCGGCAAAATCAAGAATGTTGACGCCAAACCTTCTATAGAAGGCGAAGTTGTGAAACATCCCGATCGCAATCAACGCCAAGTAGCCGACGGTCAGCCCGGTTCCGAGATGAGGGGTCCATCGTGACAGGGCAGACGGCCTGGTTTCATCCTCCGGTGTTTGCATTGGTTACCAGGCCTGGGTCGGCACAGCCGCCGGCACCGGTAGCGACTTCAGGTACGTCACCAGCTTCCACACAATCGGCTTCTCGAGTATGCCACCGAAGGCCGGCATTCCCTGGGGACGGCCATAGTAGATCGACTGATAGAGCGCGCCGTCGCTCGACCCATAGCGCCACCGACCGTCGCTGAGGCTTGGGGCAATGAACCCGGTGGCACCACCGCCATGACAGCCGTCGCAATTCATCGAGGTAAACAACTTGGCTCCTTCGGCGGCTGACTTCGGATCACCCGCAAACGGGTTGGTGGGCTCGTCACCCGGTGGGAGCCTCCCCTCGACCGCGATGGCTTGGCCAGTCCGGATCGCTGCCGGCAGGGTCGGGGCCGGGTCTGGAGCTGGAGCTGGCCCGCAGGCGGCAAGGAGCAACCAGAGCGATCCGACTCCAAGTGTCTTCATAGGGCAAACACCCACACCATGCCGCCTTGGCTGGTATGGCGCCCCAACTCGCGAACGTAGTCGGCCGGATCGCGGATGTCCTTCGGATCGTCGGATCTCACGTCGCCGGCCAGCAGAGCCCAGTCGCCGCCGATACCGGAGTAGACCGCCACGTACTGTTTCCCATCTGGGGCCTTGAATGTGATCGGCGCGGCCACGACACCCGAGCCGACCTTGAAGCTCCAGAGCACCTTGCCGGTCCGGGCGTTGGCGGCCCGGAACCAGCCGTCGAGGGTCCCGTAGAACACGACATCGCCGGCCGTGGTGACCACACCGCTCCAGACCGGAAACTTCTCCTTGATCTCCCAGACCCGGCGGCCGGTCGTGGCATCCCACGCCACGAAGGCCCCAAGATGCCCCCCCGGGCCGGCCTGATAGGGAGTGGTCGCTCCGATGTACGGGGTGCCCCGAAACCGGGTGGTGACTTCAGTCTGGTAGTTCATGCAGAGATTGACGGTCGAGAGGTAGAACAACCCGGTTCGGGGTGAATAGGCCGCCGGCGACGCCGGACTCTTCCCGCCCTCGAGACTCGGGCAGATGTACTTGGCCTCGCCCCGGGAGGCGCCGGTCAGCTTGGTGCTATCGAGCACCGGGCGCCCGGTCTTGAGATCGATCCGTTTGGCCCAATTCAGAAACACGTAAGGCTCCGCCACCAGCACTTCCCCGTTGGTCCGGTCCATGGTATAGGCGAAGCCATTCTTGTCGAAGTGGACCAACGTCTTCCGGCGAACCCCTTTGATCGTCAGGTCGGCCAGGATCATTTCCGCGTTGGAGTCGTAGTCCCAGTTGTCATTGGGCGTGAACTGGTACGCCCAGATCAAGGACCCGTCTTCGGGCCGTCGGGCCAGCACGCTGTTGGTCCACTTGTTGTCGCCGGCTCGCTGCTCCGAGTTGTACGGCCCTGGATTTCCCACTCCGAAGTAAGCGAGGTCAAGCGCTGGGTCGTAGGAGAGCCACCCCCAGACCGGCGCACCGGCTTGTTTCCAAACATCCTTGGGCCAACTCGTCAGCCCGAGATCGGGGCCTTTGTCGTAGAACGGCTTGAAGGTCGCGGACGACGCCAACATGTCGGCGTCGGAGCCCACGTTGTACCCGGTCCAAGCCGGGGCCCCGGTGGCCAGATCGAGCGCCTTGGTCCAACCCCGGATTCCGAATTCCCCGCCCGACGGCCCGACGATGACCCGGTTGCCGACGATCATGGGCGCCATCGGCATCGTCTCACCGCCGGCCAGGTCGCCGACTTTGACGTTCCAGATCTCGCGCCCGGTTTTGGCATCGACGGCAATGGTGTGCCCGTCGAGGGTATTGTAGACCACTTTGCCCTGGGCGTAGAACGCCCCCCGGTTGATGGCGTCGCAACAGGCCATGCCTAACGCGTTCTCATCGACATCGGGGCGGTATTTCCACTTGAGCGGAAACCCCGGCTCGCTCAAGTCGAATGCATAGAGCACGTTCGGGAACGGGGTGACCACATACATCAGGTTGTCCACCACCAGCGGCTGGCCTTCGTGCCCTCGGAGAACACCGGTGGAAAAGGTCCAGACCGGCTTGAGCCCGGCGGCATTGGCGGCGGTAATCTGGGCGAGACCGCTGTAACGGGTGGCCCCGTAGTCTTTCCCCGGCATGGTCCACTGACCGTCGTCCCGGGCCGCTTGCGCCGGCGCGGATGCCGACTGGGAAGGGAGGGTTAGCAGCAGGGAGACCAGGAGCCTGGCGGAGCACGGGCGGATGGACATTCAGACCCCGAATTGCCGGAGGTGGTGGTCGAGGTGCTTATAGAGCATGTTGTTCCATTCGGCCGTACTGAGAGCTCCGAACGAAAGCGACTCCCGATTGTCGAAGTGGCGGCCACCGAGATCGAGCGTCCTATTAATGTAACCGACCAGGCGCCCCTTCTCGGCGGCGAAGTTCTTCTGGTCGGTGATCACGAATGCCGGCGCGGTCCGTCCGTTGTGTCCGTACGGCTTTTCGCTCACCACCGCCTGCTTCACAAACAGTTTGAGGAGCAACCGGACGACCGGATTCGGCTTCGGATGTTTGGTTTCGTACGCCATCTCATAGGTGACGTTGCAGTGGGCCAGCATCTGGGCGACGTTCATCTTGCCCCACTGTGGCTGGGCGGCGGGGCTAAGCTTGTCGATGCGGCCGAGGATCTCTTTCACGTCGTTGGGATCGAACACGTTCTTCACGAGGGCCTCCAGTCGGGGCAGTAGTTTCGAGTCCGCGGGTCGCGGCTTGGCGAAGGTAACCCCGGGAACCGGGGGAGGCGAAGCGGGGGAGGCGAAGGGGGAAAATCGGCGGTAACTTTACCTGGCGTTGTACTGTGCAAGGGGGAGACACTGAGCATCATCTCCTGGGACATCGACGCCCAGGACCGACTCTGTCGGTTCGGCCCAGCGTGGTTGGCTGGCACACCGGTAGGTGACCGCGAGGGGTTAGCGCCGACCCGCCTCCTCGGCCGGCCGCTGCTTTCTGTCTTTTCGGACCCTGGCTTCGCCGACTTGTATGCTGGCCTCCTCCAGCGCATCCGCCGAGTTCAACGGCCGGTCCGGTGGATCTACCGCTGCGACACCAACCTCCTGCGCCGTCTCTACTTGCTGGTCGTTCGACCGGGTCCAGCGGACCAGCTTCATTTCGCGACCCGGCACATCCATAGTGCGACCCGCTCGGGCCAGCCCGGTTGGGGCCGTTCGGGGTCGGCCGAGATCACTCAGTGGGACTGCTGCAGCCAGTGGGACTGCTGCAGCCAGTGCGCCCAAGTCGCCCTCCCGTCGATCGGCTGGTTTGAACTCGAAGATGTTAGCGTCCTGTCGCTCTTTCGACATCCAGCGACCCCTCGCCTGAGATTCACGATCTGCCCTTCCTGTCGCCGGACGCTCAGCGCAGTCGCTTGAGGTCGTCCTCAGTCGTTAGGCGCTGGTCGAGGCAGCCGATCCGGCGGCCCTAGGGTTATTGTTCGGTCACCTTTAAGCCGACGATACCTGATGCGCCGCCGCTCCGCTTGTTCAGCCCTGATTTTGCTCTCCGCGGCTCCGGCCGCGGCCCAACGAACCCCGGCCTTTCCGGGAAACAACCCGGCCCTGATGCGGATCTGGCACCTTGGGATGGATAGCTCCCATGTCCAAGGGCTTGCTCAAGTCCTCTTCGACTCGATCGGACCGCGACTGACCGGTAGCCCCGGCTACTCCGCGGCGGGCGACTGGGCCATCAAGACCTATCAGACCTGGGGGATCGAGGCCCGGAAGGAAAGCTACGGCACCTGGCGGGGCTGGCGGCGAGGGGTGTCGCACATCGACCTGGTAGAGCCCCGGGTCCGTTCGCTCGAAGGCACCATGCTGGCGTGGAGCCCCGGCACCAAGGGCAAGTCAGTGCGTGCCGAGGCGATCGTGCTGCCGAAGTTCGCCGATAGCACCGAATTCGTCGCCTGGCTCCCCAGGGCCAAGGGAAAGATCGTGCTAGTGTCGCCGGCCTGGCCGACTTGCCGGCCTTCGGAAGACTGGATCAAGTGGGCGACGCCTGAGTCGAAGGCCCGCATGGATACGGCGGTGGCCGTAATGCAGCGGGATTGGGCCGTGATGAACACCCCGGACGGTCGTCCCGACAGCACCAAGCTCTATCGCGGTACCGGCTACACACTCGCGTTAGGCACCGGCAGCCTCGGCACTCGGCTCGAGCAAGCCGGCGTGGCCGGGGTCGTGTCCTCCCGGACCAAACTCGGCGGCTTCCCAAACCCCTTCCCACCCAGCCCAGGCCGGCCCGGACCTGGAGGAGGACCGGGCGGGCCGGGCGGAACCGGCACCCCGGGCCCGGCCTCGGCCCGGGGCGGCGGCCCGGCGGCGAGTTTGGCCGCGGCCACCGCGACACTCCGGGCCGGCAATGGAACCGGCGGCTGGGGCGTGACCGAGATCTTCGAGACCTATAACACCGTCGCCCCTGCCGTCACCCTCACCTGTGAAGACTACGGGTTGGTGTTTCGACTGGCCGAGAACAGCCAGAAGCCGGTTCTGGCGCTCAACCTCGACGCCGAACTTCGGGGCGAGCAGCCCGCCTTCAATGCCATTGCCACGATCAAGGGCACCGAGAAGCCCGACGAATACGTCATGCTCTCGGCCCACTTCGATTCGTGGGACGGTGGCTCCGGCGCCACCGACAACGGCACCGGCACCCTGATGGCGATGGAGGCGATGCGGATTCTGAAAGCCGCCTACCCCAATCCCAAGCGGACCATCATGGTCGGCCACTGGGCCAGCGAGGAGCAGGGGCTCAATGGCTCGCGGGCCTTTACTGAGGACCATCCGGAAGTGATGAAGGGTCTCCAAGCCCTCTTCAACCAAGACAACGGCACCGGCCGGGTTCAGTCTCTTTCCGGCGGGGGTTTGTCGGACATGGGTCGGCACCTCAGGACCTGGTATGGCCAGCTGCCGTCGTTTTTTACCGACAGCCTGAGCCCGAACGTGGTGTCGTGGAATTTCAACGATGTGCCGACTGGGAATCCGGGTGGCACTGACGGAGCCGTGTTTGCCTGCTACGGGACCCCATCGTTCGGATTGGGCGCCGTGCCGTGGAACTATGGCACCTATACCTGGCACACCGGCCGGGACACTTACGACAAAGTGGTGTTCGACGACCTGAAGCACAACGCTACCCTATTGGCGATGATGGCCTATCTCGCGTCGGAAGACCCCGAGTTCATCGCCCGCGACAAGTCGCCCGGTACCTGGCCGGCGGATTGGCCCGCGAATTGTGGCAAGGCGCCCCGGAAAACCCGGCCCCGGCTCTAACCGACCCGACTCCATCATTTTCTAACGGACGACGACCATGCCGACCTACTCCCTCACGATTGATGGCAAGCCGGCCAGGACTCGGCGCACGACCAACATTCAGAACCCTGCCACCGGCGCTTTGGTCGCCGTCTGTCCAGAGGGTGATGTCGACCTCCTCGATCTAGCGGTCGAGGCGGCTCGCCGGGCCCTCCCCGGTTGGTCCGGCCTGCCCGACGCGGACCGCGCGGCGGCCCTCACCAAGGTGGCCGCCCTGCTCGAGCAACACGCCGGCGAACTCGCCGAGTTGGTGACCCGCGAGCAGGGCAAGACCCAAACCGGGCCCGGCGCTAACCTCGAAGCCGGCGGGTGCGTGGCCTGGACCCGGGTCACCGCGGGCCTGACCCTTCCCGAAGAAACGATCCAGGACGACGCCAAGGGCCGAATCGTGATCCGCCGTAAGCCGGTCGGCGTCGTCGGCTCGATCACGCCCTGGAACTGGCCCCTGATGATCGCGACCTGGCACGTGATGCCGGCCGTCCGAGTCGGCTGCACTGTGGTCATCAAACCTTCACCCTACACCCCGCTCTCGACGCTTCGCTTGGTCGAGCTGATGAACCAGGTTCTTCCGCCCGGGGTCGTGAACGTGGTCACCGGCGACGCGGAGGTTGGGAGCCGGATGGTGACCCATCCGGGGATCAACAAGATCGTCTTCACTGGTTCAATCAAGACCGGAAAGAGTGTGATGGGCGGCGCCTCGGACACCTTGAAGCGCCTCACCCTGGAGCTCGGTGGCAACGACGCCGGCATCATCCTGCCGGGCACCAACATCGACCCGCTCCTCGAGAAGCTATTTTGGGGCTGTTTTCTCAACGGGGGCCAGACCTGCGCGGCGCTGAAGCGTCTCTACGTCCATGAGAGCCAATACGAAGAAGTGGTCGCGAAGTTCGCCGCCTTCGTGGCAACCATCCCGGTCGGTGACGGGATGGATCCCAAGAACCTCATCGGCCCGCTCACCAACGAAATGCAACGGGCCAAGGTCAAGGCGTACGTCGACGAAGCGCGGGCAAAGGGCGCTCGGGTCGTAACCGGCGGTGCGGAGCCCGCAGGGCCGGGGTTTTTCTACCCGTTGACGGTGGTGGCCGACGCCACCGACGATATGCTGCTCGTAAAGGAAGAGCAATTCGGTCCGGCGATTCCAATCATCAAGTACCGGACGGTCGATGAGGCATTGACCCGCGCCAACTCCCTCGACGTTGGGCTCGGCGGCTCGGTGTGGGGCAACGATGAAGGCGAGGCCGCGGCACTCGCGGGGCAACTCGAGTGCGGAACGGCCTGGGTCAACCAGCACGGTGGGCTCCACCCGTTGGCGCCGTTCGGCGGAGTGAAGTGTTCCGGGGTTGGGGTCGAATTCAATGTCGATGGGTTGAAGGAATACACCACCATCCAGGTGGTCAACGTCGCTCGTTAGGGCGTTGGCCCCGATTGATCAACATGGCTTCTCTGCCGGTGGAGCGTTAGCGGTCCCGCTCTTGACGGCCCTTGGGCTGGGCGATATTCTCTCGACCGACCCGGAGAAGATCCGGGTTGTCTTCCCGACACCTCTTCACTTCCATCCAAAGGGCCTCGCACGATGAGTATGTCGTCAGAATTCAAGGAATTTGCCCTCAAGGGCAGTGTGATGGATCTCGCGGTCGGCGTGATCATCGGCGGCGCGTTCGGCAAGATCGTCGACTCGTTAGTCAAAGACATGATCATGCCGATCGTCGGCAAGATCTTCGGCGGCCTCGACTTCAGCAACTACTTCGTGTCATTGGGCAGTCCGCCGGCGGGATACACCGGGCCGATGACCTACGACGCCCTGTCGAAAGCAGGGGTGCCGCTGTTCGCCTACGGCAACTTCCTGACGGTGGCTGTCAACTTCACGATCCTGACCTTCATCATCTTCATGATGGTCCGGCAGATCAATCGGCTGAAAAAGGCTGAGCCACCGGCGGCGCCGGCCCCGACCCCAGAGGATGTGGTGCTACTGCGAGAGATTCGCGACGCACTGAAGAAGTAACGACGAAGAATGACCGGCGGCGCGGCCTGTTGTTGAGACCGCGCCGCCGTTCGTTTTTCGCTACTTGACCGGCACCATCGGTAGTACGATTCGCGACGGGCGGGTCAGATCCCGAAAAATCGTCACCTTGGGCGGCATCCGTCGAGCCACCGCCATGTGCGTCTGCCGATCCGCGCCCTGGATCGTCACCCGAATCCGGTGACCCGCGCGAATTCGTTTGGCCGTCGGGAGGAGGTCGAACACCAACTCAGCCGGCTCGTTCGGCAGCGGGGTCACGTCCTCCTGGTAGCTTCGCGGCCAAGGCAGTCCGAAGTTTTCAAACGGGGGAGCCGCGAGCGTTCGGTGGGATGCGCGGAGCACGCCTTCGGTCACATAGGTCGAGCGGCCGGCCGAGTCGACATCTTCCAGGTACACCATGGCGTCGACATTGCCGGTCGACGACTTAACCCAGAGATGGACGATCGGGTGCCCAACGACCTCGACCGGGGTGGCCAGGGGTGCCGTCGAAAACGTGAGCCCCTTTGCGTCATTGGCGGCAAGGTCGGGATAATCACCAGGCCCACCGTAGGTGGCGGCCCATCGGTTGCTTGGCCCAAGCGTGGCCGTGGTATCGACGACTCGGGTATCCGAGGCCTCCCGGTCGGCCGGCGCCACCTGCAGCAACCGGCCGTCGTTCGAGGAGGCGATACTCCCAGCCTTCCCTTCCCGAAAAAAGAAATCGGTGGCGACCGCCTCTGGTATCGGCCATGTGGTGGCCGTCCGCCACTCGGCCCCGGCCGGAGCGTCGATCACGTAGTACCTGATCGGGGGCTCGCGGTCGATCCCGTTGTCCACGCCCTTGAGCCAACGGTCGAACCACCGGTGCCGCTCGACCGCCAGATCGAAGCCTTGGTTGCCACCGTGGAACCACGGCCCGACGATCAGCTTCTGGGGCACCTTCAAGTTTCGAAACCAGAGGAAGGCGTCCCGTGGAAAAGCATCGAACCAGCCGGCCAGCCCATAGACCGGAATCCCGGACTTGTTGATCTGGTCGAGATAGGTGGCCGGGCCCCGTTCGGTGTGGATCTCTTTCCCCGAAATCGGGTCGACACTATTCCGGAACGGGACGCCATTCCACATCGCGAACATGTCCCGGTTGACCGCGTGCCCGGCAATAGCCGAGTCGCGCTGCGCCATGCCTTGGGGGCCGTCGACCGGTGCCACGCCGCCGAAGGTCAGCGGCCCCCAGGTGAACTTCGCGGCGTTGTCGAGGTTATGGGTCAGGAACTGCCACTTGGTGAAGAAGTCATCGCGATAGACGCCACCCGGATAGATCATCGGATACCACTCGAACACGTACATCTCGGGAAAGATCGCTTTCAAGTGTGGCGGGGCTTGGCTGGCGGCAAACAACTGGGTAATGCCGAGGTACGACCGCCCCGTCATCCCCACGGAGCCGGTGGACCAGCTCTGGGCCGCCAGCCACTCGGTCACGTCGTACGCGTCTTTGGT
>JANNQX010000071.1:0-7498 GCA_031400975.1 Gemmatimonadota bacterium | reverse complement strand
GGCCGGTTCACCCTCGTCAATCGGGCGATGGCCGACTGGTCCGGCCGAACCCCGTCGGAGCTCGAAGGCAAGCAGGTCATCGAGGTCGATCCGCGGTCCGGCGAACGCCCCGAACGAAACGACAGCCAAGGGATCGTCTCGTTCGAAGAGCCGCTCCTCCACGAGACCAGCGGCACCAAACACTGGTTCCACACCGCCCACGTCCCGTTTGCGGTGACCTCCGACTCACGTCGTCACTTATTGGTGGTCCGGACCGACGTCACGGAGCGCAAGCAGCTCGAAGTCCAATTTCTTCAAGCGCAGAAGATGGAGGCGGTGGGGCGGCTGGCCGGCGGCGTCGCCCACGATTTCAACAACCTGCTGACGGCGGTCCTCGGGTCGGCCGAACTCCTCCAAGAGGATCAGGCGCTGAACGACTCGGCCCAGAGCGACCTGGCACTGATCGTGGACGCCGCGCTCCGGGCCCGCGACCTCACCCGCCAACTGCTGGCCTTCAGCCGCCAGCAGATCTTGGAGCTCAAGGTGCTCGACGTCAACGACATCGTCCTCACGGGCACGCCGCGGCCGCTCAGCGGATGATCGATACCCTTCGGGCCATTGCCGCTGCTACCACAACCGACACTAGCGCACAGGCCCGGATCAATCGAGTGGGCTTGCTGTACACCGTCGGTCAGTCCCAACCGACCTTGACCGCACTCCGACAGCTCGATAGTGCCACGGCCGTTGGTCCCACCCAGTGGCTCGGCTATCACGGGCTAGTTGCGGCGCTCGAGGGAAACAGGGTGGCGGCCGCCGAGTTCGCTGACTCGTTGCGGCGCGAGCGGGGACCCTATCTGCTCGGCTGGAATCAGTTCTGGCGGGCTCGGATTCTGGCGCGGATTGGCCGAGCCGACGACGCCATCGAGGCATTTGGCGGTGGCGATGCAACAGGGCTGGGCTGGGTGGTTCGCCGGCAGCGACGGGCTCCACGAGGAGCCGGACTTCACTTCCCTCCGGGAGCACCCCGCGTTCAGAAAGTTGATTACTCCCCAAGACTGAGTCGGGTCGGTCCAACGGGCCGTTGCAAATGGGGGCCAACAGTCCTGCGCACTTCGGCACCGGGAGCCTCGTCGTTCGCGGCTCCAGGCGTCGCCTTGGCGAAGGCAGCGGTGGTCACCGAGACCACGATGGCCCCCGCCAAGAGACCGCCTTCTCGTCCCGAGCACTTGGGGCGCCTCTTGGCGCGTGCCATGGGGTTTGGCGATAGCAGCGGCGGCCCTACAGGTCCGCCGCCGACACCGAGAGAGTGACGAGCCTCCCGGGGCCTGGACGGAACTGGACTGAAAAGTCTATATTAGACTTCCAATGTCCAAAGCCCCCAAGGGGACCCGTACCCGCACCGGCCAGACCCTGGCCCAACGCCTCCTCCTGGCACGCACCCGGCCGCTCGCCGACGGCATTGCCGCCCTCCTGTTTCCGTTCGCCGAGGTCGTGATCCACGACCTCGAGACCCAGACCATCGTCCATATCGTCAACAGCCTCTCCCGCCGCGAAGTGGGCGATGCCACCGCGCTCGACGACATCGACTTCGATGCCTCGGAAAGCGTGATCGGGCCCTACGAGAAGCGCAACTGGGACGGGAGCCGGATGCGGGCCATCAGCGTCCTGATCCGGGACGTTGCCGGCCGCCCGATCGGAGTGGCTTGCGTGAACCTCACCATCTCGGCCTTCGAGCAGGCCCGGCAGACCCTCGAGCTGTTCGTTCGCGGCGTGCAGGTGGCCCCGCAACCTGAAAAGCTGTTCCGGGACGACTGGCAGGAGCGGATCCTCACGTTTCTCCATCCCTGGCTCGCGGAGCGGCAGCTCACCCTCGGCAACCTCACCCGGGAACAGAAGCAGGCACTGGTGGTGGCCCTTCACCGTCACGGCGCGTTCGAAGGCCGGAGCGCCGCCGACTACGTGGCCCGGCTCCTCGATATGGGGCGCGCCACGGTTTTCAAACACCTCAAGACGATTCGCGGCCCCAAACCGAGGACCCGGAGATGAGCACATCGGAGATCACCTGTGACGTGTTGGTGGCCGGCACCGGCGCCGCCGGCTTTGCCGCCGCCGTCACCGCCGCAGCCAACGGCCAGAAGGTCGTCATGGTCGAGAAGACCGGCTGGTTTGGCGGATCCACCTGCTTCTCGGCCGGAATGGTCTGGATCCCGGGCAGCCGACAGGCCCGGGCCGCGGGGATCAAGGACAGCCCCGACCTGGCCCTTGCCTACCTGGCGGCGGAAGCCGGCGACCGGCTCGACCGGGCCAGCGCCGAGGTCTACGTCAACCAGGGGGCTGACATTCTGGCCTGGTTCGAGGACCACACCCATGTCCGGTACCAACTCTCGCCCGCTTGGCCCGACTACCACCCCGCGTTCCCCGGTAGCTCACCCGGCGGGCGGTCCCTGGGCCCGGCGCCATTCGACGGACGGACGTTAGGCGACCGGTTCCGCCAGCTCCGGCCCCCGCTCGCCACCACGATGTTGTTCGGCGGGATGATGGTGGGCCGTGAGGATCTGCCGAAGTTCTACTCGATCACCCGCTCCTGGCGCTCGGCCGCCCATGTGGGCCGCCTTTACCTCCGCTATCTCAAGGACCGACTCCGCTACCCGCGGGGTACCCGGCTGTCGAACGGCAACGCGTTGATCGCCATGCTGGCCCGGACGGCGTTCGACCAGGGGGTCGAACTGCTGCTCGAGACGCCCATGGCCCGACTGATCCGGGACGGCGACCGGGTGGCCGGCGCGGTGGTGACCACGGCCGCCGGCGAACGGACGATCCGGGCCCGGCGCGGCGTGGTGCTCGCCTGCGGCGGGTTCCCGGGCGATGACGAACTCCGGCGCCGCTTCTTCGGGCACGTCGCGGCGGGAAAGAATCATCGCACGCTCACTCCGGCGACCAACAGCGGCGACGGCTTCCGCGTCGGAACCCAGGCGGGCGTCGGCGTGATCGGCGATCAGGTGAGCCCGGCCGCCTGGACCCCGGTATCCCTGGTGCCCCAGCCTGATGGCTCGGTCATTCCCTTCCCGCACTTCAACGACCGCGGCAAGGCCGGCTACATCTCGGTCGACCGCGGTGGCCGCCGGTTCATCAGCGAGGCCCGGTCCTATCATGACTTCGTTCCCGCCATGATCGAAGCCTGCAAGAACGACGCTGAAGTAAGCTGCCATGTGATCTGCGACGCCCGCGCGATCCGACGACACGGCATTGGACGCGCGCCGCCCGCGCCGGGCCGCCTCGGCCCTCACGTGAAGTCGGGGTACCTCCAGAAGGCGGACACCATCGCCGACCTCGCCCGTCAGTGCGGTATCGATCCGGCCGGGCTGCAGGCAACCATCGAGCGCTTCAACGCCGACGCCGCGCGCGGACAGGACTCGGAGTTCGGCAAGGGCACCGACGTGTACGAGCGGTTCAACGGCACCTTGGGCCACACCCCGAACCCCTGCCTGGCCCCGATCATTCAGGCGCCGTTTTATGCGGTGAAGTTGGTCCCGGGCGACATCGGGACCTTCGCGGGACTCAAGGCGGACGCTTCGGCCCGGGCGCTCGACGGCAACGGCCAAGTGATCGACGGGCTTTACGTTGCCGGCAACGACGCCGGCGCCTTCATGGGCGGCACCTATCCCGGCGCGGGCACGTCGATTGGACCGGCCATGGTCTTCGGTCACTTGGCCGCGAAGCATATGGCGGCCCAGCCGGGAGGTACGGCATGACCACTGGCTTGAGTGCCGAGGAGCTCGATCGTCAGTCGCTCCTCCATCCCCTCACCATGGTCGGCGACTACGCGGCCGGTAAGGGGGCGCACCGGATCGTCGCCAGCGGCGACGGCGTCCGGGTCACCGACAGCCGGGGCCGTTCGGTGATCGACGGCTTTTCGGGGCTCTACTGCGTGAACGTCGGGTATGGGCGGGACGCGATCGTCGATGCGATGGCCGAGCAGTCCCGGACGCTGGCGTTCTACCATGTCTTCGCGGGGGCGACCCACGGGCCGGCCATCGTACTCGGCGCCAAGCTCCTGGCGCTCGCCGGACCCTCGATGCGGCGGGTGTTCTTCGGACTCTCGGGCTCCGACGCCAACGAGACCCAAGTCAAGCTGGTCTGGTACTACAACAACATCCTCGGCAGGCCGGCCAAGAAGAAAATCATCGCCCGGCGGCGCGCCTATCACGGGGCAACGATCATGTCCGGGAGCATGACGGGCCTCCCGCTTTACCACGAAGCGTTCGATCTCCCGTTCGCCCTGGTCAAGCACACCACCGCCCCCGATCCGTTCTGGGCCGACGGCCTGGACCCCGCCGCCTTTGCCCAACAGTGCGCCGACGACCTCGACCGGCTGATCATCGAGGAGGGCCCGGAGACGGTCGGCGCCTTCATCGCCGAGCCGATGATCGGGACGGGTGGGATCGTCCCGCCGCCGCCCGGCTACTGGGCGGCGATCCAGGAGGTGCTCCGGCGTCACGATGTATTGCTGATCGCCGACGAAGTGATCACGGCCTTCGGCCGGGTTGGGGCAATGTTCGGCTGCTCGGTCTGGGGCATCGAACCCGATCTGATCACCGTGGCCAAGGGACTCACCAGCGGGTACGCGCCCCTCTCAGCCGTGTTGGTCGGCGGCAAGGTCTGGGATGCGCTCCAGGCGGGCGGCGCCAAGCACGGGATTTTCGGGCATGGTTACACGTATTCCGCCCACCCGATGTGCGCCGCGGCGGCCCTCGCCAATATCGCGATCATCGAGAACGAACATCTCTCTGACAATGCCCGCGACGTTGGCGCCTATCTTCGCGCCGGCCTTGCGGCCCGGCTCGGCGGCCACAAGCTGGTCGGCGAGATTCGCGGTGTCGGCATGCTGGCGGCGGTTGAGTTCGTGGCCGAGGGTTCGCCCCGGCGGCACTTGCCGAAGGAGGCCAAGTTCTCCAGCCGGGTGTCGGCGCTCTGTCTCGAGGAGGGCGTGCTGGCGCGGCCGATGCCGGTCAACGACATCGTCGGCTTGGCGCCACCCCTGATCCTGAACCGGGAAGACGCCGACCTGATCGTCGGCATGGTGGGCCGGGCGGTGGACCGGGCCACGGCCGAGTTGTGACCGCACCGCAGGCCGAACTCCGGCGCGACATCGGCGCACTCGGCGTTGCCGCGCTGACCATCAACATTATCATGGGGTCGGGACTCTTCGTGATCCCGGCCGCGATGGGTGCCCTCGGCGCCTGGGCACCGGTCGCGATCGCGGTCTGCGCCCTGGTGATGGGCGCCGTGACACTTTGCTTTGCCGAGGCCTCGAGCCGGGTTCCGAGAGCCGGGGGTATTTACGGTGTGGTGCGGGTGGCGCTCGGGTCCGGCGCGGGAGCGGTCGTTGGGGGCATGATCTGGTTGTCGGGCACCCTGGCGGCGGCCGGGATCCTCGCGGCGGCGATCGATCAGATCACCCCGTTCGTGCCAGGCCTCGGACGTCCCGGAACCCGAAGCGCCGTGATCGCCGCCGTCTGTGCGGTCTTCATGTGGATTCCGATGCGCGGGGCGCGGCAGAGCGCCCTCGCGAGCGAAGTGACGACCGCGATCAAGATCGCGCCGCTGCTGCTGTTCATCGGCCTGGCCGCGATGCTTCCCGCGGCCCCCGCGGCCCCGACGGCGGCCCTCGATCTCAACGTGGCCGCGCCGCTTCTCATCCTCGGCATCTACCTCTGCGCCGGGGTGGAGAGCGGCACGGTCATGAGCGGCGAGGTGCGCGACCCGGTCCGGACGCTTCCGGCCGGGCTGTTCAGCGCCTTGGCGGCGTACTCGGTCCTGGCGGTCGCGATCCAGGTGGCCGCCGGCCACGCGTTAGGCGCCTCGTTGGCAGGCTCGAAGGCGCCCCTCGTGGACGCGGCCGCCCGAGTCGGCTCGTGGTTTCCCCCGGTCATGGCGGCCGCGGCCATCGTCTCGATGCTCGGAAGCGCCGCCGGGCTGGCCTCCGCCATACCCCGAATGATCTTCGCGTTGACGCGCGACGGTCTGATGCCGGGCGCCCTGGCCCGACTGCACCCCGTCCGGCAGACCCCGAACGTGGCGATCGCGGCGCACGGGATCTTGGTCGCGGCCCTGGCCGCCTCCGGCGAATTCAAACCGCTCGTGATCGCGTCTTCGCTGGCGTCGATGGCGGTCTACGTCTTGGGATGCGTCGCGGCGCTGGTCCTCCGGAGGCGCGGCGTGGCGGAGGCCGGCCGAGTCACGGAGTGGCGGCTGACCCCCCTCGCGGCCGTCGTGGCCATCGGCGCCAATCTCGCCATCATCATGAGCGCATCCCGTTCGGAGATCGCCGCCTTGGCCGTGGCGGCGTTGATCTTCGCCGGGGTCGCGACGGTTCGCACCGGACGGCACCCGGAAGCGGGGCGCCCGTGAGCGCCACCCTGCCGGTTGTGTACGACGCCAGCGACTTCGTTCTGTCTTCCTTCCGGGACCGAGTCGGCGGGGCCGCCCCGATCCTCGAGACCGAGGCGCGGATCGAGCGGATCGTCGCGGGTCTCCGCTCGTGCGAGCAGGTCCGCTGGTCGAGCGCCGCCGGAGCGTACGACCAGGCGGTCGAGGTGGTCGGCCGGGTCCATTCAGAGGAGTATCTCCGATTTCTGGCTTCGGCGAGCGAGGGCCGTGACGGCGAGGCGATCGACGCCCGATTCGCCGAAGCGGGAGTCCTGCCCGATACCCCCGTGACGAGCGGGGCGTACGCTGCTGCCCTCCGGGCGGTGGCCGCAGCCGTTGCGGCGGCGAACGAGCTGGTCCGGGGCGAGAGCCAGGCCTACGCGCTGTGCCGTCCACCAGGCCACCACGCCGGGCGTGGGTTCATGGGCGGCTATTGCTTCTTGAACAACGCCTGCGCCGCCGCGCGGGTCTTGCGGGATGCCGGCAAACGAGTCGGAGTCGTCGACATCGACTACCACCACGGCAACGGCACGGCGGACATCCTGAGCGCGGAGGACGACGTTCCGTTCCTGTCCCTCCACGCGTCGACGATCACGGCCTTCCCCTACCAGGAGACCAGGCCGCGAGCGGCGAACCAGGTGTTCGTGGCATTCGACGAGCCGCCTTCGGAGGAGGCCTATCTCTCACGATTGGCCGAGCACCTCGGGCCGCTCGCGAAGGTCGACGCGATCGTGGTATCGCTCGGCTACGATCCGGTCCTCGGGGATCCACACGGCGGGTGGACGATGACGCCCGGCTTCTTCCAAAAGGTGGCACGACTGTTCAAGGCCACCACCCGCCCGCTCTGCTTCGTTCAGGAGGGTGGGTACGGGCTCGACCGGCTTGCCGAATGCTCACGGGAATTCGCGAAGGGTCTCGGATAACTTGATTTCGGAGGCGATATGGCAACGATCGAACAACGACTGGCCGCCCTTGGCCTGGTCCTCCCGCCGGCGGTCGAGGCGCCGGCCGGCATGGTGTTTCCATTTCAGTTCGTGCGGATCGTGGGAACCCGGGCGTTCATCGCGGGGCACCGACCCCAAGGAGCGAG
>JANNQX010000070.1:0-2585 GCA_031400975.1 Gemmatimonadota bacterium | reverse complement strand
GGCGGGGGTGGAGATGGTGATGCCGGGGGACAACATCCAGATGAAGATTGATTTGATCACCCCGATCGCGATGGATGAGGGGTTGCGGTTCGCGATTCGGGAAGGCGGCCGGACGGTCGGCGCCGGCGTTGTCACCAAGATTCTGAAGTAACGCGGCGGGCAGAAGGAGTTTGTATGGCAAGTAGAATTCGGATCCGTCTCAAGGCATTCGATCACGCGGTGCTGGATCAGGCCGCCGCTGACATCGTGCGTTCGGTCCAGAAGACCGGGGCGATGGTGTCAGGGCCGATCCCGTTGCCGACGAAGATCGAGCGGTGGACGGTTCTTCGGAGTCCCCATATCGATAAGAAGAGCCGGGAGCAATTCGAGCTCCGGACCCACAAGCGGCTCTTGGACATCAATGACTCTCGTCCTCAGACGATGGATGCGTTGACCAAGCTCGATTTGCCGGCTGGCGTCGACGTTGAAATCAAGGTTGAGTAGCACGATGACGGCTGGATTGATTGGACGCAAAGTGGGGATGATGCGGGTCTTCATCGACGACGGTTCATCGGTTCCGGTGACCGTCATCGAAGCAGGCCCCTGTCGGGTCCTCCAGGTTCGTGGGAGCGGCGTGCAACTCGGCTTCGGTCAGAAGCGGAAGCAGCGGACGCTCAAGGCGGAACTCGGCCACGCGAAAGCGGCCGGCCTTGATGTGGCGCCCGGGGTCGTTCGGACCTTTGACCTCGCCGGCGACGCCCCGAAAGCGGGCGATACCGTGACCGTTGGGATGTTCGCGGCCGGCGAGACGGTCAAGGTGACCGGCACGACCAAGGGTCGCGGGTTCCAAGGGGTCGTGCACCGATACGGGATCGGTGGCGGTCCAGGCTCCCACGGCAACACCAAGCATCGGAAGCCGGGCTCAGTCGGCGCCGGTACCGATCCGTCGCGAGTCATCAAGGGCAAGCGGATGCCTGGTCATATGGGCGACCATCGCCACACCGAGCTCGGCCTTCAGGTCGTGCGGGTCGATGCCGACCGCAATCTGTTGTTCGTCCGCGGGGCGGTCCCCGGGGCCAAGAACGGGATTGTGACCGTCGCGAAGCAGGGAGGGAGGAGCCGCCATGATTGAGGCCCCGCTGTTCCAAGCCAACGGGAAGAAGAGCGGAAGCTTTGCGCTTCCGGCTGATTATTTCGACGGCACGGTCAATGAGCCGGTCATGCACCAGGCTGTCAAGGCGTTCCTGGCCAATCAGCGGCAGGGTACCCACGCCACCAAAACCCGTCGGTGGGTTACCGGTGGCAACCAGAAGCCCTGGAAGCAAAAGGGAACCGGGCGAGCCCGCGCCGGTTCGACGCGGTCGCCGTTGTGGCCTGGCGGCGGTACCGTGTTCGGTCCCCATCCGCGCGATTACACCCAGGACATCCCGAAGAAGGTCCGGCAGTTGGCCCGCCGCTCCTCGCTGAATGCCCGGGCGCGTGAGGGGTTTCTCAGTTTGGTTGAGAGTCTCGACTTCAAGGGACCCAAGACCGCCCAGTTGGCCGGCTTGCTTGAGGCCATGGGGTTGAGCGGCAAGAAGGTCTTGTTGCTGACTCACGGCATTAAGCGAAACGTGTACTTGAGCGGCCGGAACATTCCGTCGCTCGAGGTGATGCCCTACGGCGATGTGGCGACCTACAACGTGCTCTGGTCGGACGCGGTCGTGGTCGAGCGCGGAGCGCTGACCGGGGAAGCGATCGAGGCCGACAACGCCGAGTCCGCGGCGCCGACCCCGAAAAAGAAGTCTGCCCCGAAGGCTGCCAAGGCTCCGAAGGCGCCGAAGGTCGCCGCGGCCCCGAAGGCTGCCAAGGCTCCCGCAACGGCCAAGGCCGCGAAGCCTGCCGCTGAGAAGACGGCCCCGGCCAAGAAGGCTGCCCCAAAGAAGAAGGACGGTAAATAATGGCTGCCCTTCATGAGGTGATCGTGAAGCCGTTGGTCACTGAGAAGAGCTCGGCGGCCTACCAAAATCGGAAGGAATACGCCTTCCAGGTGGCGACGCGGGCGACCAAGCGCGATGTCAAGGCGGCGTTGGAGAAGCTCTTCGGCGTGACGGTGACCCGAGTCCGGACGATGCAAATGCGTCGCATTGAGGTAATGCGCGGCCGGACCCGGGGCAAGACCGAGGCGTGGAAGAAGGCGTTGGTGACTTTGAAGGACGGCGACTCGATCGCCGTGTTCGAGGGTTAACATGGCCATTCGTCAATATCGTCCGATGACGGCGGGGACGCGGTTCCGCTCGGTGTCCGACTTCGCGGAGATTACCCGCGACACGCCGGAAAAGTCGTTGCTCACGCCGTTGCGGAAGACCGGCGGCCGGAACAACAAGGGTCACGTCACCATGCGGGCGATTGGCGGCGGACACCGGCAGCACTACCGGATCATCGACTTCAAGCGGAACAAGTTCGGGATTCCGGCCACGGTCGCCCACATCGAATACGATCCGAACCGGACCGCCCGGATCGCCTTGCTGCACTATGCCGACGGCGAGAAGCGGTACATTCTCCACCCGGTCGGGCTGAAGCAGGGTGACACGGTCCTGAGCGGGCCGGGCACCGATGCGCGGAAC
>JANNQX010000069.1:0-4599 GCA_031400975.1 Gemmatimonadota bacterium | reverse complement strand
CGGATCCCGCCGACGGCGCGCCACCCCGCCACGCCGGTCGGCGGACGGACCGGACGGACCGGATCGGCTCCGCGGGTCGGCTCTCCCGGGCGCGGGGGCCCGCCTGGACCGTCCGCCCCTCACGGGATAGGTTGGGGGGGGAAGCAAATTCCTATTCTGTGACCGTCGGGGTGCTTCGCTAGCCCGAGTATCCCTCAACCGCGGCCCAACCCCTGAAGAGCGGGTACCGCGATGAGCCTGGCATTCCGACTCGCCACACCTGAACGAGACCGTCCATGACGACCAACCCGCACCCCGACGTCGAATGCGATCGCCACCATCCTGGCCTGCCGGTCCGGGACGTCGCCGCCGCCACCGAGTTCTATCTCACCAAGCTCGGGTTCAAACCCGGCTTCACCTGGGGCTCACCACCGGAGCTCGCCGGCGTCAATCTCGGCGCCGTCCAGATCTTTCTGCAGAGCGCCAAGCAACCCGGCGCGGGCTCGGTCTACTTCGTCGTGGGCGACGCGGATCAGCTTCACGACTTCCATCGCGCCAATGGCGTCGAGGACCTGGTGCCTCCCGGGGATCGGGCGTATGGGCTCCGCGACTACTCCATCCGCGACCTCGACGGTAACGAGCTCACTTTCGGTCACCACGTCTACAGCGGCGGACCGCCGCTCGAGATCGAACGGGTGGAGGTCCCGGTTCGGCTCGAGAAGCGGTTGGCGGCGTTGCTGGTCGATTTGGCCGAGCACAAGCGGATGAGTGTGGCGAGCTGTCTCGAGGAGATCCTGCTCCACACCTGCGAGCCGTTGGGCGACGGCGTGGCCAGCCCGCACACCGCCGCCACCCTGCGGCACATCCAGGCCCTCAAGGCGAAGCACGGCATCGACTACGATTGCCACGCGAGTTACCGTTTCGTCGAGCGGACGTAGGGGTCAGGTACGACGATCCTGTCGCGCCACTCTCGCCAATATCCGGTCCAGGGCGTTGGCGAACGCCTGCTTGTCGCGAGCGCCGTATTGAGACGGTCCGCCCGTCTCCACCCCGGCACCGCGAAGCCCATCCATGAAGTTCCTGATCGAGAGCCGTTCGCCGATGTTCTCGTCGGAGTACTCCTCACCCCGCGGATCGATCGTGACGACGCCTTTGGGGACGAGGATCGCCGCCAGCGGAACGTCGGCCGTCACGGCCACGTCACCGGCGGCGGCGTGCTCGGCGATGTAGGCGTCGGCCACATCCGACCCGCCATCGACTCGGACGGTGCAGACGTGCTGGTACGCCGCGGGAACGGAGAGCCGTTGGTTGGCCACGAGAATGGTGACCAGGGACAACCGCTGCGACGCCCGGTAGCAGACCTCCTTCACGTCCCGCGGGGCCGCATCGGCGTCGAGCCAGAGCTTCATGATCCCGACATCAGGCCGTGCTGATCACCAGGCTGTTGAATCCCTGGTCCGGCAAATAGAGGATCCGAATCGGTTCGCCAACCGCCCATTTGTCGCTGTAGATGGCCAGAACCTCGTCCGAGTCACGGTGGAGCCGGCCGTCGACCTGCCATTGATACCGGATCCGACTGATCTTGACACCCATGTCGTTCTTGGCATCCTGCATCGTGATGATTTCCGCGATCGCCGGCACGCCGTCACGGAGAAACCGAAGGACGCGCTGGCGTCGTATCCGCGAGCTCGCCAGGTAGATCGCGGGCACAATGCCGAACGTCACCAGACCGACCGCGATCAGCGCCATCCCCGTCGCGAAGCCGATCGGCTCGCCCGGGGTCTTGGATGCGGACATGACGCGGACCGCCGAGGGCACCAACTCGCGAAGCAGCGCCGCCGTCGGACCCTCGATCTTGCGCGGCGCCGGGGGGAGGTCCGGAACGGCTGGCACGGTCCGGGGGGGCGCCGGCGCCAACCCTCGGCCTGTCGCCACATCCTCCGTGGCGAGGAGTGCCTGACGGACCTCCCGCGCGCTCTGATAGCGCTCGGGGGGCGAAGGCCGCAGCATCTTGGTCAGCACCTGTCGCTGACGATCACCACCCGGGAGACCGTTAGGCACTTCGATCCGGCCTTCCGGGTTCATGAACTCGGGCGGGGCCCGCCCCGTCAACAGATGGAGGTAAGTCGCGGCAAGCGCGTACAGGTCGCTGGCCGGCGAGGCTTGCCCCATGTGCTGCTCGTACGGCATGTACCCGTAGGTGCCGACGATGGTGGAGCCACCCTGCCCCGGAGGGTGAATGGCCGTGCGCACCGCGCCGAAGTCCACCAGGGTCGGGAAACCGTCGGGGCGGAGGATGATGTTGGCCGGCTTGATGTCGCGGTGGAGGATCGGCGGCACTCGGCCGTGAAGGTAGTCGAGCACACCGAGGAGCTCGAGGAGGAGATGACTCGCCTCGGCCGGGTCGAGGTGGCGGCGTTCCTCGATCAGTGTGGCCAGGGGCATCCCCGCCACGTACTCCATCACCAGGAAGGCGGCTTCCCGTCCTTCCCATTCGGCTCGGATGGAGTCGTAGATCTCCGGCACGCCATGATGGCGGACCGACCGGAGCACCGCCGCCTCCCGCTCGAAGAGCTCGAAGCCCTTCCAAGTCTCGACCGTCCTGGTGTCGAGCATCTTGATCGCCACGTCGCGACTGGACTGATGGTCCCGAGCCAGGAAGGTGCGCCCGAAGGCGCCCTGTCCCAGGGTGCGAAGCACTTCGTAGCGATCGGCGATGCGCGGCGGTGGGATCTCGACCATGGCCCGGGAATGTATGGCCTGGTCCGATTTGGGGATAGCGGCCCGGTAACATCGCCAGAGTTCGCGGAACTCGCCTGGGCGGGGTCCCTGACGCAAGACACCCGGCCGAGCGAACTCGGGCCGGGGGCGGTGCCTGAGCAGTTTGATCACCCGGTCTGTTCGGCGTTCTCCGGGGCCCGAAGGCTATGCTTATTCCAGCCATCAACCTAACGGGTCCGAGCGGTGGACACAAGCCCCAGGCGAGCGTCTCCCCGCACGGGGCCATGGCCGGCCCCGCGGTCCCGGGTTAGAATGGGCCCATGGGTTGGTTCCCTGCCCTCTCCCCGGCGCAGGCTCCGCTGCTCTCAACTGGTCCGGTACCGTGAGACGACTGGCGAACCGAGTTGCGGACCTGGTCCGCGATGGACTCCGCGGCGCCTTTCGATCGCCTCGCTTCGCGCTCGGCGCCGTGCTCATCCTCGGGCTCGGCATCGGCCTGGCTACCGCGGTGTTCAGCGTCGCCCACACGCTGCTGATCCGCCAATTGCCGGTGCGGGCCCAGGATCGCCTGGTCACTCTCTGGACCGAGGCCCGCGGCCAGGTGTTCGATTGGCCGGTATCGCTCACCGACGCCCGCGCGATCGCCGCCGAGGCCCCGACCCTGGAATCGGTCGCCTGGTACGGCTACGAGGGGGCGTGGCCGACGCCGGTGCGCGACGGAGACCGCCTAACGCCGATGGCACTGGCGCTGGTGTCCGGCCGGTTCTTCGACGTCTTGGGCACCCGGCCCGAGCTGGGCCGCGCGCTTCGAGCGGAGGACGATGTGGTCGGCGGGGGGCTGGTTGCGGTGCTGAGCCACGCCGCGTGGGTCCGCCATTTCGGGGGCCGAGCCGAGGTGATCGGCCGGACCCTCCAGTTGCACGTGAACGGGGCGAGCTACATCGTCGTCGGAGTGATGCCGCGAGGCCTCGATTTCCCTCGCGGCACCGATCTCTGGGTCCCGATCGGGCCCGCGACCGCGGCGCGGGGCGATTCGAGCTCGGCCTATGTGAACCTCGTCGGTCGCCTGCGGCCCGGCCTGCCCCCGAGCGGCGCCGCGCGGACGACGTCACCCGATTCCTTCAGCGCCCGGGCGGCACCTCGTGGGAGCGGAGCCTCCGCGGGGTGGCGACCAGCCTTCCTCGCTTGGTAATCGGCGAGGTGCGACCCGCGGTGATCGCGTTCGCGGCGGCGGCCGGTCTCCTCCTCTTCATCACCTGCATCAACGTCGCCAATCTGCTGATCGTCCGCGGATTGGCACGCGCCCGCGAAGTCGCGGTCCGGGCCGCGATCGGCGCGACCCGCGGCCAGGTCTTGCGGCCAATGGAGCCAGTGGCTCGACGAGACCCTGCTGGCCCCGGTGCCCCACCGGCAGGTGGTGCTGACGATCCCCAAACGGCTCCGCGCGTATTGCCTGTTCCGCCGGGGCCTGTTAGGCGATCTCGCTCGGGTGGCCGCGCGGACCGTGACTGCCGCGGTCCGCGCCACCACCGGCGAGGCGGATCTGTCGGTCGGGCTCATCGCCTGCCTCCAGACCCATGGGTCCCTCGCCAATTGGCATCCCCATCTCCACTTGATCGTCACCGATGGCGGGTTCCGGCCGGACGGGACCTTCGTGCGCTGGCCGGGGTGGCCAGGGCACGACACGGCCCTGCTCACGGAGGCGTTCCGGCGGGCGGTGCTCCGGCTCTTCGTGCGCCGCGGTCTCTTCGACCCCGATCAAGCCGAGGGCATGCTCCAGTGGCCTCACTCGGGGTTTCACGTCCACGCCGGGGTCGGGGTGCCGGCAGGCGATCGCGCCTTCGCGCTCCGGCTGGCGCGGTACTGCGCTCGGCATCCGGTCGCGCTGGAGCGGTTGAC
>JANNQX010000068.1:0-7984 GCA_031400975.1 Gemmatimonadota bacterium | reverse complement strand
TGTCAGGGTGGATCAGGATTGGACGCGTGAAGCCCCCGGATGGTTTCAGGGCTATCTCGCCACGTTCCGGAGTGAAACCCGGCTCCTAACGTCGCCCGCAATGCGACGCTATGCTTCTGGGTGCTCGGACTAATCCCTCGTGTGAGACCTCATGGCGAAAACTGAATCCGAACTGACGATCCGCGGCTTGATTCTCGGTGCCATCATCGCGGCCGTGTTTACCGCCGCCAATGTGTACCTCGGCCTCCGGGTCGGCCTCACCATCGCTTCGTCGATCCCAGCTGCGGTCATCTCGATGGGCATCCTCCGGGCCTTCCGGACCGGTACCATCAAAGAGAACAACATCGTCCAGACCGTGGCCTCGGCCGGCGGGACCCTCTCGGCGATTATTTTCGTGCTGCCGGGCCTGATCATGATCGGATGGTGGCGGGGCTTTCCCTTCATCGTCACCTTCCTGATTTGCGCCCTCGGCGGCATCCTCGGCGTGCTGTTTTCGATCCCACTTCGGCGGGCATTGGTCGTCAACACGACCCTTCCCTACCCTGAGGGCGTCGCGGCCGCCGAGGTCCTGAAGGTCGGCGCCACGGGGGACGAAGCCTCGCCGAATGCGATCGAACGAAAACGCGGGCCGATGATCGTCCTAGTTGGGGCATTGGTCGCCGCCGGAGCTCAGATCGTCAGCGCGACCGGTATCGCGGCGGCCAATCTGGTCCAATTCTTCCGGGTTGGCACCGGCGCGACCGGCATCCATCTTGGATTTTCGCTGGCGCTGTTAGGCGCCGGACACTTGGTCGGTCTGTCCGTCGGGATGGCGATGCTCACCGGCCTGATCATCGCGTGGGGGGTGGCCACACCGCTCCTCAGTGCCGGATTGGACGGGTCAGCGGCGGAGATTGCCCAGACGGTCTGGCGGACCCAGGTTCGGTTCATCGGTGCCGGTACGATCGGCGTCGCGGCGATCTGGAGCTTGGTGCGACTGGTTCGCCCGGTGATGAGCGGGATCATCGCGACCGCGCGAGCCGGCTCGGCCGCGAAGACCGGTGCCGCCGATGACCGCGACCTTCCGCTCAGCTTGATCGGCGGGTTGAGCGCCGGGTGTCTGCTTCTGATCGGCTGGCTCTTCGCGGACTTCATTGGGACCGGCCCGTTGAGCCCCCTCAAGTGGCCGTTGGTGATGACCGGGGTACTCTTCACGCTCCTGATGGGTGCCTTTGTCGCGACGGTCGCGGGATACATGGCGGGATTGATCGGGGCTTCGAACAGCCCGGTATCCGGGATCGGCATTCTGGCGACCGTCTCGGCGGCGCTGCTCCTCTCGGTGTTTGTGCAACCGGTCCTGGGCAGTGGCGCGACCAATTCGCTGGTGGCTTTTGCCTTGTTCGCCGTCGCGATCGTGTTCTCGATTGCCACGATTTCGAACGACAATCTCCAGGACCTCAAGACCGGCCAACTGGTCGGCGCCACCCCATGGCGGCAACAGGTCGCGTTGATCATCGGCGTCATTGCGGGCTCGCTGGTCATTCCGCCGATCCTCGATCTGCTCAACCAAGCGTACGGCTTCCCGGGTGATCCGAATCGGGCCGCCATTGCCGCCAACCCCTTGCCGGCCCCGCAGGCAGCCTTGATTTCGACCTTGGCGCGAGGCGTCCTCAACTCTGAGCTCGACTGGAACCTGATCGGGATCGGAGCGCTGGTCGGGGTGGCGGCCATCGTGGTCGACGAGCTCCTCGGGTTCTTCAAGCTGCTGCGGCTGTCGCCGTTGGCGATCGGGATCGGGATCTACCTGCCAATGGACGCGACCCAGCCGGTGGTCCTCGGCGCGGTGATCGGCTGGCTCTACAACCGGGCGATGGCGGCCCGGCCTAACGCGAACATGGCCGAACGGTTTGGCGTCCTGCTCGCGTCGGGCCTGATCGTCGGGGAAAGCTTGCTCGGCGTGATGAACGCGGGCCTGATCGTGGCCACCAACAATCCGGCGCCGCTCGGGCTCGTGGGAGCGGAGTTCGCGAACGCCTCGCGGTGGGTCGGTGCCGGTTTGTTCGCCGTGACGATCGCGGCGTGCTATGCTTGGGTCTCGCGGCAATCGGACGTTACGGTTGGGGGACAAGACGGCTAGCATCTTGCCGGTTCTGGCGTCTTTTGGCGTGGTCGCCCACGATCGTTCCGGACACCATCTGAGCGGCCGCCGTGGCTGTTCCTAAGGTCAGGGCCAAGAAGATGAGTTTCTCGCCCTGTTGGGGCGTGACCGAGGAACCGGCGGCGACCGAATTTGTGACAACCGACACACCGGCAAACGGCTGAATAGGCTGGCCTTCCGGATGCGCATCAATCGGCAGTCCTTGGCCCTGATCGGGATCGGCACCCTGGTCCTCCTGGGCTGCACCTCACCGAGCCCGACGTCCGGCACGGTACCGCTCGCCCCGGTCCAAACCCTCTCGTTGCAACCGGCCTCGATCGTGACGGGCCCAAACCAGACGATCCAACACTCGCCCGGGACACCGCAACCCACGCCAACGCCGGGATCACCGTGGTCGTGCCGGCGATTGCCTTGGTTCAGATCCAGGCCATCAATCGAGCCACCGATCGTCTGCCGGTCGACCTCGGACGAGTGGCGGGCTCGATTGAGGTCACCGTCAGCACCAGCCCGGCGTTGTTGTGCGCCGAGATCACGAGCATCCAAATGGTGGTCACCGGTCCGTTCGGCGATGCGGTCGTGGCGGAGCAGAACTGGGCGCCAGGGCTGGCTCAGTCGGCGGTGATCAACCTGTTGTGGGATACGGCCCTGGCGGCGAACGGCCGGCCGACGTCTCCGAACGGCGACTATTCGATCGGCGTCATCATCCACGGGACGCGACAGCTCAGGCAGGAGTCGAGTCGCGTTTCACTCCGAGTGGCGAACTAGCTGGATGCCGCAACCCACATTCACCCCGGCCTTGATCGCGATTCTTGCCTCCGGGCTGATGGCCGGTTGTGGCGGGGCACCCGACTCGGCACCACCCGCCCAATGGCGTCTGGTAGAAGAATGGCGGGTCGGTACCAGGGAGGACGGGCCCGAGGAGTTCGGGCTGATCAACTCGATCCTGGTCGATCGTCAGGGACAACTCTGGGTCATCGACGTGACCGCCCAGGTTATCCGGGTGTTTGATTCGACGGGCAGGTTCGTTCGCACCGTGGGCCGACGCGGGAGCGGGCCCGGCGAATTCGTCGGCGCCACCGGCATGATCCAAGGCGTCGAGGGCACCATCTGGGTCCAAGATCCCAACGGTGACGGGGATCGGGGGGGCCTTGGTGACGAGCCGCCTCCTCACCGACCTGCTCTTCGAGGTCGGCCCATCGGATCTCGTCACCCTCGGCCTCGCGACGACGCTGATCCTCGGCGTCGCGACGGTCGCCAGTCTGATTCCGGCCCAGGTCAGTATGGGGATCGACCCGGGGATCTCGCTTCGAGGTGACGGATAGCGGTCCGTCGCTTCATGTGTTCACTTCGGAGGCGACGGCCCCACCAGGCGAACCAACACGCCCTGGGCGTCCTGGTTCCACGGATCGAGCTCCAGCGCCTTCTCGCAGCTCAGCTTGGCCCGCGCGGTGTCGGCGATCGCCTGGTACCCCTCACAGAGACTCTCCCAGACGTTCTGCCCGGCGCCATCGCCGAGGTTGAGAATGGTGGTGACGGCGTTCGCGAGGTAGAGCGGCAGTTCCTCGGCGTCGGCGGTGTGGACGTGCATGTCGGCGAGGCCGGGAAGGAGCCAGGTCTTCCCCCGGCCCTCGATGATCCGGGCCTCGCGGGGGATAGCCACCTCGCCGAGCGGGCCAACTCGTCCGATCGTCCCGCCTGATACGACCACGACCTGGTGGGGCAGGATGCACTGGCAGGTCATCGGCATCAGGTTGACGTCGCGGAAGGCGACTGTCCCCCTTCCCTGCCCGAAGGCGGCCCGGGTCGGCACCACGAAAAGCGAAGCGCGGGCCTGGCGTGACGAACGAAGCATGGGCCTCCCTAAGCGGGGGGTCGAGGTCATCGGACTCAGGTTCTAGGGCAATGCCTTTCTCCTGACGGATGCCCAGGCGCTTGGGATTCAGAGCCGGGCGGCGTTGGTCGTCGCGGGCACAGGATCAGCAGTATCCGAAGACGCAACCGGCGCTGTAGGTCCCGGTCACGGTCACGACACCGCCGGACGGGCTTCGCGCGGTCAACTCGATCCGGCCGGCCAGAGTGAACCGGTTCGCATGCTCGATCCGGAGCGTCCCCCCGGTGACGGTGTAGCCGATCGGATTGCCACTGTTCTGGTCGCGGAGGAAGAAGACGGTCGGGCGCGACGATTTCCCAAGTGGGACATCACCGACGCCGGGCCGGACTCGCCCGGGCCACTTGATAGACACGAGCGCGGCAAACGGCGGGCCGGTCTCGATGGCCAGCACGGGGGCGTAATCGTCATTCTGCTCATAGCCGAACAAGGCCCGCCCGGAGGCGTCGCTCGTCTCGGCACCGCGAACGGCGATCGAGGCGTTCCCGCTCGGGATCGTATCGACTCGGCCCAACTCGACGTTGAAGCCCCGCCCCACCACCAACGCCACTTCGCCCCGAAGGGAGTCCGCGTCCCAGGTGCCGTTGAAGAACCAGTCGGGCTGGCCGGCCGGCCCTTCGAGCCGAAGCGCGACGGTCTTCCCAGCCAATGATCCGGTGACTCGCGCACTTCGATCCAGGGTCCCCGAGATGCCGGACCAGGCGGAGCCGGTGATGACGCCGCCCGACTCCCGGAGCGACAATCCGAAGAAGTCAGTTAGGCCGAACATCCGGCCTCCGAAACTCCCATTGAGGCCGGCCGGGGCCGGCCCCGTTTCCGCCCCGCATCCGGCCAGGACCAGCGCCCCCGCGGCCAGCAGCCTACCGGCGGACATAGCGGGCCTCGACGATTCGATTCGAAAGGGTCGAACACGCCCCGGTCGCGGAACAACGAGCCTGAATGATCTGGACCCGCCGAATCAAGCCGCCTTCGCGGGGCACGAGATAGACCGGGCCTTCGGCGCCAAAGGCCACGAGCACGATCTCGTCGTCGCGCCGAAGCATCCGCTTCACCGCGTCGATCTCCGAGGCGGCCACTTCGACCGGGGCCGCGTTGCCGATTTGCTCTTGGGTCGCCTGCCGCACGTGCTGCCGGGCTGTCGAGTCGTCGATCACGGTGACGGTATCGTAGGAGGTCGCGGTCAACACGGTTGCCTGCCCCTCCCGCTCGAGCCGGGTCAGGAGGAACGGTGGCGGTGCGCCGTCGATCGTACTGAGGACATACCGGCCCGGCTCGAGCATCGCCGCCACCGGTTCGACCGGCTCGCTACAGCCGACGGTCGCGAGCGCGATGACCGCCGCCGCCCACACCGGCCGAGCTGACGCAAGGACTCCGTACATCCCGTATCCTGGCGAAAGGGAGTGGCCCGCCAGTCCAGAATACCCCGGGAGGCGACGGCCGCCAGCCGTTTGACGATCAGACCCCTTGGCCGGTGGTGGGGAGATCGGGCTCAGAACCGCCTGCTCCAACTCACCCCAAGCGATGGAAGGATCGAGAACCAGGTTTCGGGGTCGCGTTGAAGGCTCAGGGCGCCTGCTGGGTCGCGGACCCGGAAGACGTCGTAGCCTAACACGTTCTCGTGATTGGTCAGATTGATGACCTCGACGAAGAAACGGAACTCGGTCTTCGGGGTTTGCAGCCGCCGAGTCATTCGGAGGTCCATCCGCGTATAGGACGGCAACCGGCCGCCGTAGAGGGTGTCGGGCCGGACGACCAGATCTTTCGTCCCGTTGCGCCGGGTAACCGGGACCCCGAATTCGTCCGTGAACGGCCAACCGGAGTGAAAGGTGACCGCCCCGGTGGCGGTCCAGTTCCGGAACAGCCGGTAACTCAGATCGAGATTGAGCGCGTGGCGCTGATCCTGCGGCCCGGGGTGGGTTGGGTTGAACGGCGGCTTCAGGGGATCATTCACGTGGTCGATCCGGCTCACATGTTCTTCGACGAACGCCAGCGAATAGCTTGCCCGCAGGTTCACCCGCCGCCCGATCTTGCCCTCGTGAAACAGTTCTATGCCCTTGGACGTCGACGAGTCGGGATAGACGAGGATCCGGTCCTCGGCCGACTCCGGAAACACGTTGAGGCCGCTCTTCCAGTTCCGAAGGACCGGACGAAGCTTCGACCCGCTCTTATAGTAGGCCTCAGCTCGGAACGATCCGCCGTCGTACCGATGCTCGAACCCGACGGTCCATTGCGACGTCCGCTCCGAGGGGAAGTACCGATTCAACCGATCGAAGGCATTCTCGTCCGCGATGCCCTGGCGCTGGCGGTAGAGGCCCCAACCTGCCCTTAGCGAACTCCGCGCCGAAAGCCGAGCGAGGGCGTGAAGGCGGGGACTCAGGTCCCGGTCGTGGCTGTAGTCGGCCCCGTCGTATCGAAGCCCGAGCTCCAGCGTAAGCGGATCGAGGTCCTGGAGGCGGTTGCTGACATAGGCGCCAACGGTGGTGCCGGTGCCCGTCTTCGAGCGTCGGGTCACCCGGGGGTAGTAGCCCGTGGTATCGGGCGTCGGATCGTCGGGGTTCTGGGTGACCCGGTTGGTCCAATCGAAGGTCGCGTCCAACGATCGGACGTCGTAACCCCAATCGACAATCACCCGGTTCGAGGGCTGAAACTCGAAGTCCTGCTTGAACCCGACGAGCGAGAAATTGCGTTTGCCGTTCACCCCATAGAGTTCAACCGGACCCCTGACCGCCACCTCGTCGCCCACGCGCGAGGCGGTAACCGACCCGACGGAGGCCAGCGTCCGGACAGTGACATGGGGGCCGAGCAACGACCGGAGCGTCAACCAAGCATAGGAGTTCCCATAGCCGTTGTTGGCGGTTTCCACCGTGGGAATCGAATCGTTGAACCCGGTCGTGCCCTTGATGGTAAAGCGGTAGTTGTCGTCGGCGCGGAGGAGGCTGAACGCGAGGGTGTGGTTCGGATGAATCTGATACCGCGCCGTCCCGAAGACATCGTAATACGTCGGCGCCTTGGTCTCCTTCTTGTTGATGAGTCCAAGCAAGAGATCGACGAATCCGCGGCGGCCGGACACCAACCACGACCCCTTCTTGCCGCCAAACGTCCCCTCGGCGAGGGCATGGGCGTTCGAGAAACTCGCCCCCAGGGTGAGCCGAGTTCCGTCCTGCTTCGGGGTCCGGGACGAAATGTTCATCACGCCGCTTCGTTTGTCGCCGTAATGGGCCGGAAACCCGCCGGTCAGGAGTTCGACCCCGTCGATCGCGTGGACATCGATGATGCTGAGCGCGCCGCCGTCGAAGTCCTTCAAGTGAAACGGCTCGTAGATCTCGAGCCCATCGAGAAGAATGAGCGTTTCGTCGGCGCGACCGCCGCGGATCGAGAAATGCGCCCCGTAGTCTCCTGATGTCAGACCGGGCAAGCGGTTGACCGCCCGAAAGAGGTCTTCGCCGAACGGGGCCCCTTGGAGTTCGGCCCGCGATAAGGTTTGCCGGCTGGCCGGACCGGCATCGAGGATCGAGAAGGAACCGGGCGTGACGGTGATTTCGGCAAGCTGGAACGGCGCCGGGCTGATCGACAACGCGAGGCGAATGGTGTCGCCCGCAGCGACGACGAGGCTGTCACGAACCACCGGTTGGTAGCCGATCCGCCGGGCATCGAGGGTGTAGGATCCTGCCGGTACCGCCCGCAGGATGAAGTGTCCCCTGAGGTCGGTCGTGGCCTGGAGGATCGTGCCCCGGAGGGACACCTGGGCCTGGGCCACTGGACTGCCTGAGGAGGCATCGACCAGATCGCCAAGGATCGACCCGGTAGCGGCCGGGGATTGCGCCCATGCTGGCGCGGCAAGGAGCGAGGCCAGCACAGCGGCTGTGAGTCGGGTTCGAACCAGCACGGGATCACCCTGTTGAGGATGCCCAAGGAACCCGCGGGGAACCACGATTGTGACAGCCGTTCCTTGCTCGAAC